>NZ_JAYFQK010000018.1:0-147071 GCF_034927245.1 Desulfitobacterium sp. | reverse complement strand
TACCTGCTTATTTTTTACGGAATTAAGTGTTGGAGCGTGGGGCAACATAACCTTTCATGGCATGTTTCTTGGGGGAAAATATATTTTTGCGTTCTCCTCAGCTCTTGTCCCACTTGACTTCTAGAACATCGCAATTACCTCGGAAAAGAAAGGCGGCAATTCATCCCCCACCTAAAGAGGAGGGAGACTTCTTGCCGCACGAGGTTAAATCCGTTACATTAAATTTCCTGGTACCATTTACCATATGCATATCAAAAAAAGCATCCTCAATTCCCAATAATTTTGACAAGAATTCTTTATCGACCGAGAAAGTATTGAGTAAAGAATTTAATGTAATGCGTCTATTTTCGAATAAAAGTTGGAGTATACTTTTTACTTTCCCGGGTCTGGCAACCTTTAATTCGGTGTCAAGAGGTTCGATGATTCTGTAGCCCTTTTTGTTTATCATCATATTGAAATAGCGATATTGTTGATAACTCAAAAGGTCTAATGAAGATGCATGACGAGCAAGGGCCTGTATAGAGACAAACCACTTTTTCTTCATTTCTACATAAGAATCGGGATTTGACGTTTTTGTCAGGCTAAGGAAGTCGGCTTTAAAAGCCTTTTCAGGGAGTAAGAAAAATGCAGCGAATAGATTAGCCTCATTTTCATATTCGCGATAGGATTTTTTATCCAAAGAAGAAAACTCCACTTTATAATGTAGTAATAAATGTCCCAATTCGTGGGCAAGATCAAAATTTCGCCTAACGGCGGATTTTTTAATGTTTCCCAGTATGATATAAGGTCTCCCGCTCTCTGACCATACACTATAGGCATCAATTTTTTCCCCAATTGCTTTTTCAAAAATAAAGGTACCTTTCTTTTCAAGTACAAATAACAGATTACTATTTCCAATATTACTTAGGCCGAGATACTCTCTTGCATAGTTTGCGGCATGAATAATTTTTTCTCGTCTTTCGTAACTATCATCGCTAATGATCCCAATCACTTTTTCTCGTAGGTCGTAGATATGGTTTTTGGGAAAAGACAAGTTCTGTTCGATTACTTTTAAAAAAGCATTAATGAATTCAAGGTGCTTAGCCTCGTATTGCGTTTTTTGAATACTATTTAGGGTTGTTGCTCTATAGGCGATAAAGTTCTGATTAATTTCTTCCGGGCTTTGTTGAGACAATATATCATCTGTATAAAAATATTTGCTTTTAACACCAAAGATTCTTTTAAGTTCATTGACAACTTCTAACTTAGGGGCCAAATACCCATTTTCATATTGCCATATTGCCTGTTCGGTAAGTTGGAGCATATCCGCAAGCTGTTTTCTAGTATATCCACTAAGAAGACGGATGTTGGTTAAAGTCTTACCAACAAACATAATTATTACCCCCAAGTTCCAAGATGGCTATTTTTCGTCGTTAGGTTTGGATTTTCAACGGCTCGTTAAGAGAAATTGGGGAACACCGAGAGTGGGGTGTTTTATCTTGATAAGATCCGTTTTATAAACCTGGGCTAGGGTATGTTCTTCTAAGACGTCCTCTCTTGTGCCCCATGTTTTTACTTTTCCCTGATCTAAAAGGAGGAGTTTCTGACAGTACTGCCCCGCCAAATTAAGATCATGCAAAACCATTATAATAGTAAGATTATTTTCTAAATGATAATGGCGGACATGTTCCATGACAAGGATTTGATGCCCAATATCGAGATACGTTGTAGGCTCATCTAAAATTAAAATTTGAGGTTCCTGAACCATCGCTCGAGCAAGAGAAACAAGTTGACGTTGTCCGCCGCTAAGGATATTCACTTTTTGATGACGCATCTCCCAGAGCTTCAGCGTCTTCAAAACATTCTCGATCATTTGGTGATCATGCTCGCCTAAGCCGGCTAATGGTCTTAGCCAGGGATAACGCCCCATGGCGACGATTTGTTCTACTGTGAAGGGGAGTGGAGTTGGGCCTTCTTGCTCGAGTACGGCAATACAGCGGGCTAATTCTTTCTTGCTAAACTGAGAAAGGGAGCGGCCTTGAAGAAGGATTTCCCCGGACTGGGGGGTGAATAAACCACTCATCGCGCGAATGAGCGTTGATTTCCCGCTGCCATTCGGACCAATGATCCCAAAGATATCTCCTTTCTCGATTTCAAAGGAAATATCTTGGAGAACCGGAAAATCTCCGAAGTGATGGCAGACTTTCCAGATTGAGAATTCGCTCATTTTAACCCCTCCTTAAACCGCGCTTCAGCAAATAGGCAAAGAACGGAGCGCCAACAAAAGCTGTAATCACGCCAATGGGAATCTCCCGGGAGGCAAGTAACGTTCGGGCAAGGGTGTCAGACCAAAGGAGAAAAATAGCACCGACTAAGGTGGAGACAGGGAGCAGGACGCGATGATCAGGGCCAACCACAAGGCGTACCAGATGGGGAACGATCAAACCGACGAACCCGATAATACCGACGACAGATACCGCTGCTGAAGTAAGCAGCGACCCCATCACGAGGATGCCAACCTTTTTCTTTTCTACATTCATCCCAAGATGCATAGCTGCTCTTTCTCCCAAAGATATGATATTGAGGTCACGCGCCTGAAGAAGAAGGTAAAGGATCCCAATGATGAAATACGGAACAAGGAGGGCTACATCCGACCAACTCCGATTGGCCAAACTGCCCATCATCCAGAATACGATTTCCTGCATCTGTTGACCGGAAACGGCAATCATAAAGGAAAGAAAGGCGCCAATCAACGACTGGACGACGACGCCGGCCAGAATTAAGGTCTCACGGTCATGTTGACCTTCATGTTTGGCGAGCGTAAGGACGAAAGCTAAAGATAAAAGCCCTCCAAGGAAGGAAAAAAGCGGAAGGCTGAATCGACTTAAAAAGTGACCCATATAGGCAGTATGACTGAAAAACAAGATCGAGGCAGCGGCGCCAAAAGCGGCTCCCACAGAGATGCCAAGAATATAAGGGTCTGCTAAAGGATTACGTAAAATGCCTTGAAAAGATACGCCAGCCGAAGAGAGCATCGCCCCCACGAGCAGGGCTAAACAAACGCGGGGTAAACGCAATTGCCAAACAATGGTCTCCTGGGCCTGGGTCCAGGCCGGTTCGATATGAAAAAAAGGGAGATGGCTGAGCAGAATTTTTCCGGTTAGATCGAACGGAAGGCGTACAGACCCAATCATCACGCTCAAAAGAATGGAAAAAAGAAGAAAGAAGAGCAAGAGAAGGATTATGGGGGGATTCATTTTGGACCGGGATCGGGGTCGTGATTCCATATGGCTCTTCTCCTCTCTTCTGTGAACTTACTGGGATAAAGGAAACTTACTTCGGGTGGAGTTTTGACTCCCGATAGTTCCGGTGGAACTATCGCACTTGTTTCCGAAGTTTAGTTGACTTATCCCCGCAGAGGACAAGTCAGCTAAGCTTGCAGAGCAAGCAAGCTTCCTATGTCCAAGGACTTAGTGGCGGTTAGTCATCGGATAAATCCGGATATAGGGCTTTAGCTATGGATTCCATACCGTCAACAATACGTGGGCCGGGTCGTGTCACCATATCACTATCCAAATCGACCACCCGTTTATTTTTAACGGCATCGATGTTTTGCCAAGTGGGACGAGCTAGGATCGTTTCTTTAACATTAGGGATATAGTAGGAATAAGTATTGAAAATAACTTGCGGATTTTTGGCAATGACCTGTTCAGCGCTATATTGTGCCCAGTCCTGAACATCGCCGGCGATATTTTTGCCACCCGCTTTGGTAATGAGCTCGTTCAGGAAAGTGCCCTCACCCGCTGTAAAGAGATTGGGATCGACTTCAACCCAGACTTTGGGACGATCGCTATCCTTTATTCCCGCTACTTTTTGTTCGATATCTTTTTCTTTCTGTTGCATCGCGCTAACCATCTTTTGGGTTTCATTTTGTTTATTCGTAATCTGCCCAATTTTTAATAGTGTATCATAAGTAGAACTAAGCGTCTGAGGGTTAAATTGGACGACAGGTATTTTCAAATTCTGAATCGCGGTAACCGTTTTCTCATCCTGCATGCCCAGAATAATGAGATCAGGATTTAACTTCAAAATTTGCTCCGTATTCGGTTTGAGACTATCGTCAAATACATACTCGGCTTTTTGCTGCGCTTCTTGGGGATAGTCATCAAATTTTGTTACCCCTACGACACTGTCCCCTATACCTAGAGCATATAGCGTTTCTGTTACAGCCGGTACGAGGGAGACGATGCGTTTCGGTTGAGCGGGAATTGAAACCTCATGTTGGAAATCATCCGTAACTTTAAGGGGATAGGTTGTTTGCACAGCCGCACTTGAGTCTTGAGCGTTATTAGCGGTTGCCGGTGGATTGGCCGGAGTTGTTCCACACCCTGCCAGTAAAGATAAAATGAGTACTGTGATCAGTGGCCATAAAGCAAGGGCGTGTTTTCTGCATAGTGGGGAATTTTTGGACATCATGAATCTCCCTTTCGATAATCTCAGTTACCCTGAGATCAAAATATAAAAACTCTTCCGACCCCATGGCTGGAAGAGTTTTTGGCGAATGCAGAATTGCAGCGGATGGCTGCAACGAGACGCTTAATCCTTGTCCTCGAAGGGTCGTACGTTTCTTATGAATAGGTAGGTCTCCTGGCTTATGGCAAAGTATTTTGCGCCTTCCCATCCGTAGACAGTGGCCTTTGGCAAAATACCATTCCAAATTACAGTGGCGGGACCGCGCCGGAATTCCACCGGCTTCCCTCTTTCCCCTTCAGGGGAACCTATTCACGGTTATATTGAGTTTTAGTTTACCCATTGGCTCTATTATAATCTACATCATCTCATTAAGCCAATCATTTAATATGGAAGGGAGTGGGAAAACCCCTCCTAACGTTCAGTCCAAACAACGTAGAAGGGTAGTTTATGGGTGTGTGTAGATTCTTACGATTCTTACATTCTTACGATTGTTTTAGTTTTTCTACATCCATGATGGCGTTATAAATCATTTCTCTTGTTATTTGATACGGAACATGCTTGATATCGCCTGTTTCCATCGCTTTATCCAGAACTCTATCCAGATCTTTTTCATCCACTTCAATATCGGCTAAACAGGTGGGAAGTCCTATGCTCTTATTGAAACGATAGACCCTGTCACGTTCTTCAAATTGCTTGTCACACGTCAACAGAACGAGAACTCCATAAGAAACCACTTCACCATGCAGGTGATTCTTTTCAATTTTTTCTAAGGTCGTACAACCATAATAAACGGAATGAGCCAGGCAACTGTTATAATCATTGGCAACCAATACAGACACAAGACCGGTTGTAATCATGATCGTAAGAATAACTTGTTCCAAGTCAAAAGTCACGCGATGAGCTTCAGCATCCTCATACGCTTTCCGGCCATACTTTAGAAGAGGTTCTGCACAGCGGCGGCTTATTTCAACCCCTAAAAGATTCGTATGGTCCAGTTGATCCCCTCTTGAGGAAAATGTACATTCATATTCTTTGGATAAAGCATCTCCGATGCCGGCCCAGATAAAATGACTGGGGGCTTCGGCGATTATCTTCGTATTAATGAAGCTATGGGCAGCCGGCTTTTTCGGGAAATATAATTCTTGGAAAACATGATTATCATCATAAATAACGGCTACCGCTGTAACGGGCGCGCAATTGGAAGCAATCGTGGGAAAAGTGAAAATAGGCTTTCCTATCTGATCACACATCGTTTTACTTGTGTCGAGACTTCTTCCGCCCCCTACGGCAAATACCATATCAGCGTTAGCCACGATTAGATTTTTCTTAAGCATCTCGACATTCTTATACGAAGCGTCGCCGCCAAACCATATAAAATCGACGATCTCAATCTTTGATCCTTTAATCCCTTCTAAAAGGGCTTCCCGGGCTTTCGCCATGGCTGTTTTACCGCCAATAACAACTGCTTTCCTACCATAAGGTTCGCAAATTTTAGGAATTTCTTTGTATACGTCATCCCCGATACTGTAGTTTGGTAAAAAGACACTATAAGCACTCATCTTGAACCCCTCCCTTTATTTATTCCAAAAATCATTCCAGAAATAAAATAGACTTTATCTCAATCATTAGAGACAAAGTCTATAACTCTGCGTTACCACCCTATTTGTTACCAGAAGTAACCTCTCAACATATCTCAAGGAAATCCTATTCAATATGCGGCAATATAACGGTTGCAGCCGGTGTTGCCTACACAATAAGTATCATTCAGCTTGCTACTCATGAGTGATTTTTAATTCTTTCACACATCTTATCTTCCACCCATGATAAGCTCTCTTTTCCATGTTACAGAATTTACTCTTCTCAATCATCGTATTTACGAAATTTTAAATTGTATTGATAACATACTACAATCAATTATAGCTTTTGTCAAATGCTTTCCTACCTAAGCTATACCTGCTTGAAATGTTCAACATACTCAATTACGGCTCCGTCAGGGTGTTTAACTATCATATTCCGACCTGTCGGGACATCCTTAATCCTACCGATAATTTTTCCTCCCTGTTGCTCAAGATAATTTTTAAATTCCTCGACAGAATCAACGAGAAAAGTTCCGTTTGTATCTTGAAAAGGTTTTAGGACCTCTTTCGAACCGGCGATTAATAATATATCTCCTACGGTTGCCAATTCCAATTTCATTTCAGGGTAACCAAACCGCGACTGGGCTTTTATACCCAGAAGATTTTCGTAAAATGATAAAGCTGAGTCTAAATCATTAACGGTTACCCTTATTAGAGTTTTGAGTATTTTCATTATTCATGCCCCTCGATTCTATTGAATTTTGAATTGGACCTCTAAAGTTCTAATTTTGTTCATTTCATCCAATTCAGCAATATCTATTCCTTTTAGACAAAAAATCTCACCATCAATCCTTCGACCGGAAACCGCCCAAGTTGTTTCGAGTTTTTGCCCAGATGGCTGTGTTTGCCAAACATGATGTAACTCTTCATTTCTCCTAAAGAACTCTTTAAAGAATTTTCTTATTGCTTCTTTACCCTTTATTTCTTTTGCACCAGCCGGTTTTAGTACAGCTTGTTCGGAAAATAAGTTAATTAGTTTTTCAAAAATAATCTCATCTGCCCCCGCCGAGTCAGACAACTGAAAATACTGGTCAAGAGTGGTCACGGTTACATCTCCTCCTTCTATTGTTCTACAACGTTAGAACAATAGAATTATACTATGCTTTGTGATATAATGGCAACAATAATATTTTATTCGGTGGTGAATCATTTGAAAAAACCAATTCATCCAAACATTAATGATATTAATTTAACATCGGTTCTTTACGCACTGAGTGATCCAACTCGTTTAGATATCGTCGTTAAATTAGCAAAAAATAGTGACCTGTCTTGTGGTTCACTCGCGCTCTCAGTTCCAAAATCGACACTATCTCATCATCTAAAAGTACTGCGTGAATCGGGCATAATTAACGTTCGTATCGAGGGAACTCAGCATTTTCTTTCGCTTCGTAATAATGACCTAGATATCCGCTTTTCCGGATTACTGAGCTCTATTTTAGACGCTGCTTCTTATTCGAATTTAACCTAACCACTATGCTTTAGAAAATTGCCAGTCAAAGTTAACTCAACACCGACCGGAATTATTTTTCTTAGGATCTCCGGCACTCAACCCCTACCTTAATAAACGATGCTTAATTTGCCCTAAAAACCCGAAAAGTCCAGTATAATACTGGACTTTTTATTCACGCCGGCTTATGCATGATTCATATCGTTTTCCTCCAACTCCAAATCCATCGGGTATCCCGGCTGTACGCCATAAGCCGTCAGGTCTGAGCAAGGGGAAAACTTTATATAAATCTAGCAGCGGAACTTATATGGCAAACTGTTTTTATTTCTTAATTGTCTTGCTATCCAAAAACCGGCCATAATGACCAATGGGTAGAAAATTGCCCAGCCAACGAATGGAAATACAACCGCTGTTGAAAGGAAGGAAAGCCAGCTTATGCGTACTCCCCAAAAACTTCCTTTTAACAGCCGGATTCCGGCTGCACAGCCGCCAAGATATGTAAGAATAAAGGTTGCATTTGGTATTTGAATAAGGGTTGTTAGGGAAATTGTTCCACTGGCATATATATAAAGAACAACCACAAAGCATAGGGCAAGAAAGGCAATTCCACCGATTGGCGTGCCAAATCGTTTTGACAAAACACTCATCCAACGTGGAGCCTTCCCCTCTCGGGCTAAGGCATACGCAAGACGGGAAGCTGCACCCTCATAAGCGATAATAGTCGCAGTACATATGAACACACCTGTTAATCCGGCAGCTAAAGCCCCCCATTGCCCAAAAAGCTTACTTATAACCAATACGAGCGAAACATCCGATCCTGTTGTATTGTAATTATGTGTCCCAACAGTGGCAAATGCCGTTAGAAAATACAGTAACCCAACAATGACAGCAGCAATAGTTACTCCTTTGACCGCTGCACGTTGCGGATCTAAGAATTCTTCGGATAAATGGGAGACCGCCTCCCACCCGATATAACACCAGAACAAAATAGAAGCAGCCTGTCCTACACTCAACCAGCCATGGGGCATGAAAGGCTTAAAATTCACATACTCAATATTAGGTACGGCCCCTATAATGACTACCATCAACATAACAACGATTGCCAGGACAACAGCAATTTGCACCTGACCAGCTACTTTCATGCCGACAAAGTTAATTAATAGTCCAACCGCGAGCATTACGGCTGCCAGGGTTACTCGCATACCATCACCCCAGCCCATAGCTGCTGACATATAGCCGGCACCCGTCAAGGCAGCCACAGGAGCACCAATCGGTACAGACATGAGGAAAAACCAGCCAACAAGCGATCCAGCTTCCGGTCCAAATGCCCTTGTTACAAAATAGGAAACCCCTCCAGCGTTCGGAAACTTAGACGAGAGCAGCCCCATAGACAATGCTAGTGGCAATATCAGCAAAGTCATAAGTCCCCACGCCAGCAAAGAAGCCGGGCCGGCTATCTCTGCTGCCAACCCGGGAACGATTAGAACTCCCGATCCTAATACGGCTCCGATATATAGAGCTATCGCCTGCGGCAATCCGATAGTACCGTTAAGTCTACTTTCATTACTCATCATTTTCTCTCCCGTCTCACTTGAGCTTTCTCTAATAGTATCAGATAATGATATTATCAGGAAAACGGAAGATTCCGATGATATACATCGTAAAAATCGATGATAAAAGGGAGATTGGGAATTGGAATTGCGTAATTTGTTTACATTTCTTGTTGTGGTCGAAACGGGTAGTTTTACCCGCGCCGCTAATAAGTTGGGATACGCCCAGTCAAGCGTAACCGCTCAGATCCAAGCACTCGAAGCAGAACTTGAAACACCTTTATTTGACAGGTTAGGCAGAACAATTGTCCTCACCGATGCCGGACGGCGACTTATCCCGTACGCCCAAGAAATTAATAAAATGCATACCTTGGCTAAAGAGGCGATCCGGTCGGACACTGCTCTTGCAGGTACACTGACGATTGGCGCTCCGGAATCGCTGGCTGCCTTTCGCTTACCGGATATTATCCGTGAATATAAAAGCCGTTATCCGGAAGTCAATATTATTTTAAAGCCCGGTGTATGTTGGGAATTACGTGACCTTATCCGCTCAGGAGAATTGGATCTTGCTTTTCTGCTACAACCGGAGACGGAAGACCGGGATCTGCACATTGAAACCCTCGTACACGAAAAAATGGCTCTCATTGCACCACCGGACCATCCGCTTGTCCATTGTGAGCATGTAGAACCTGCCAATTTAAAAGACGAAACTATACTTCAAACCGAGCAGGGATGTACCTACCGTGCATTGTTTGAACACCATCTTAACAGCCACGGAATCTTTCTCAATCCTGACCTTGAGTTTTGGAGCATTGAAGCCATTAAAAACTGTGTTATGTCAGGACTGGGTCTTTCACTTCTCCCGCTTATCACCGTGCAAAATGAGGTGCGTGAAGGTAAACTCGTTCTACTGGCATGGGATGACAGACAAGAACGTCTAGCCACCCAGATTGCGTTTCACAGAAAGAAATGGTTATCCCCAGCATTGCATGAATTCTTGCTTCTTGTTAGACAACATGCTGTAAAATGGCGACAAAATTAAAAGTTTTCTACTATCCCCATCATAAAAATCAAAGGAGTGACGGCCATGAAATCAATTGAAAAAGTCACCCTGACCATCAGTACTCTCGCTTTAATACTTAGCGTCATTACCTTGATCTTATGGATTAGCAAGTAACAATATTGGATTCGTATGAGTTTAATTCCAAGGAAGACCTGGCAAGCCACCTCGTTCAAAATGACAAGCCTCTTTATCTCTCTTTACCCCCTCGTATCATAAATTTTGCAACAAATTTTTTAACACGAATCCATCCGACATTCACCTTCAAAATCTATGGGTGGAATGAAACGTGGAGACCTCTATAATATCCTTTTATTAGCCGTCTTTTTTTCACTCCAGCCAAGGCTCTTGGCCCAAGCACGAAGTTCATTTCTTTCTTCTTTGTCGTCACTTTCATAAACAGACCCTAAAAAATCGGCAAATCCGCTTAGTCCGCCTACATCATCAAGCAAAGAAACACCGTCTTTATGAATGCAAACCGGTCTATGCTCATTCAGTACAATTTCATTCGCATCGTCAATCTCTTCATGGGAAACCAACCCACTTTTCAGCAAATCCCCGCAATCCCGTTCCTTGGTTATGATAATCGTCCAATTATCACCGAAATCATAATTATAAATCAGTTCCTTTGTTACGGGAAACAGTCTTTTTTCATCAAGCTCTTCATCTTTGTCTGCTAAAACTTTGCTGACTTCCAGTCGTTCCAACAAACTTTCTGTTCCACCTTCAATGATAAAAGACGAATTCATTTCTTCAAGAGTCAACTCAATCAAAGGGGCTTGGCGCAAAGTTTTGATTTCCCTGTCTCCATCCTGTTCAGCTCGGGCCATGAAATCTTGAAATGGCTCTTTGACATCAATCATCTTAAATTCATCCATGAGCTGCTGCACATCTTTTTGCGCAATTTTCGGATGCTCCAACTCCCCGCCGTAAAAATACGGTCCGACATATTTCTTCTTAAGCCATGCATTTGCACTGCCTTTTTCATAATCATCATCCCAGAAAATATCTTCCTCTGATTCGGACGGCGGCTGAAATAAGGTCCCCACTAAATTCGCCCATCCTTTAACAGTACCGCCGGTCAGTTTTTGATAAACTTCTTCCGGTAGAAGGAAACGGCGCAAATGTGAATTTTGCCAGCCATAGAGTTTTTGGATTGCATAGTGCAGGTTATGAAGCGGCATATCGGATGGTATAAGAATATCCCTGCATATAGCCTCACCCGTCGAAGATTCCCCATATCTTTTAAGCATTCTTCTCTGATATTCCGTCAGGAACTCATCTTTCAGTTCCAAATGAAGATGAACCGATGTAAATTCATCTTTATTACCGCTTATTTTGTTTTTCATCTTGTCCTCCTTCAATTCTCTTCGTTCTAAAGTTTAATCTTGGTCAACTCATCTCTAAAGGCCGGTCTTCTTGGATACTTTTCCATCAACCTCAGTTTAGATTGTCTGGCGTGTTCACTCCCACCGGCTTTTTTCAAAGAACGGATAATCTGGCAAACCCTTTGATAATCTTTGCGGGAATTAGCCTTGGCAGCGGCCTCTTCTATATAACGCCTAAATATTGCATAGACCTCTTCCTTGAAGTCGGGAAGAAGATACTTGTAAAAACTCTCCACTAAGGATGGACTTCCTTGAACATGTTCAAGCAGTTTTTGCTTTTCACCTTCCTCAATCAAAATCCGAGTATATACATACTGATGCGTTTTTTTCTGATTCTCCAACAGAACAATAATTTTAGGATAAATCGCAGGCCATTCCTTTGGGTCATACGTACTCTTAAGCTCCTGATAATAGGCAAAATCTCCATCCAAGATCAAGTCCATCGCAATGCTGCGCTGATCGTTAAGTTTTCCCGAAAAACTGCAGGCCTTATATCGGCTTTCCTTCCACTGTTTGACCAAACCCCACCTATTTTTATCATGTGCTTCCCCCTCAAGAGCAAGCTGAATCACGCGCGTATAATCCTTCTCCTTCATGGCCTGTTCAATGGCCATGGCCCTAAACTCTGAGAAATCCAGGTTCTGTTCGATAAACTCCACAGCCTTTTCCCGGCCATCGCAGCGTTCAATTAAATGGTACCGGATTAAATTGACCCTTTCCTTGAAATAATCCGTGCTCCAAGAACTTCCTTTCTCTCTTTCCGTTAGCTCTAGCAAGCAAGCTTCGAGCTTATTTCGCAGTTTTTGACTGTCAACAAGCCGGGAACACTTATCGAGCCAATCAAGGCGCCAATCAGACCACCCCTCGTACCGGGGATTGGATGCTTCTTCAATCAGCTTTTCGAAAATTCGTTCTTTCCCATGCGAGCCTAAATCTTCAGTCTCTAAAAGTTCGTCAACCTGTTGGAAACTTTCATCAATGACACCACCAACGATACCGTCAGAGTCATCACAGTACTGGAGCAGATCCACCATTTCATGTACAACACATAAAATAAGATCAAGAGAATGCATTATTTTATCCTGATCAAAAGCATGCCGCGCTTTTTCCAAAACCATTTCGGCACCTTTTACGGCGTCATACACATCACTATAAGAAATAAAGCCCGACCGATCAGCATTTTTGTTAATATATGTTTGAATCAGCTTCATACATCGCTGGAGTTCTTTCGCATCATTTTCGCTGTCAAAGTTTAATTCGATCCGTTGCTTGATTTCTTCATATTCCATAGCAAGATTATAAAGAAACTCTACGAGTTCACCCTTGGTTCGCTCGGATAGTATTTTCTTGATATCTGTACTCTTGACCTTTTTCATCACAGGAATCTTATTTATCTTCACACTTGCATCAGGCCCTTTAGCTTCGATTTCTTTTCCATCTACTGACTTATTTAACATATCCCGCAATACCATAAAAACGGCTACTTGGTGCTTACAATATTCACACAGGTCATAGGGACAGTCACATTCTGTATGGATGATATTGCCCTGATCATCAAGTTCGACTTTCACAATGTAGAGATCTGTACCCTCAACCTCAGCTTCATATTCGTTAGCGTTTCTTTCTTCAATGGAGGAAACGCATTCATTTTCATAGTAGTCTAAGCCTCTCGCCAAGATTTTTTTATCCATAAAGTTTTCGAAGTTACGCAGATTCATTTTGTTCATCCTCAGCTTTCACATTCCGGGAACTCAGGATACATTGCAATACGCATTAAATTATCCAATGTACCGCACTAATGCCGGCTTATTTAAGATAATTATTTTGGACTTATTATAAAGTATTTTAAAGGGTCAAGCATTACGGCCGTTGTTTTTATCATCTCACTGAACAGGACCTTTTTCAAGGACTGTTCCCACCTCACGCCATCCACCGCACCCGGCGGGTGATTTCTATCTATGAAGTGGCCGGAAAGGCTAACAATATTGTTGTTCACTCAATTCCATAAATATCAATTAATTCCTTCCTACGATGACAAATAAAGTACTGATTAACAAAGATGCCAGAACGTAATAACATCCTGGCATCTTTCCTTTAAGATTTCATAGCCCTACTGATATATTTCCAAAGTTCTTTGTCTATCCCAAATTGCATCGCCATATCAGGATTTTCTTTGTATAATTGTTCCGCTTCTCGGGTTATCCCCTGGTCACCACCCGTAAACATACCGACCAACTCCTGCCAACGTTTGGCCAATTCCACAACCACAGGACTCCCAGACGGTGTGCCTTTTTCTAATTCCGCACGCACCTTGGCAATTAAAACAGGCCATTCGTCTTGAACTTCCTTTATCTTTTCTTGACCAAGTAGCTCAGCTTGTTTGTTGAGTTTTTCTAATTGCCCCTTCGTGAAATAAGTGTTGACATCCATGTTGATCACCTCAATTAATTTTATAAACTGCTCGACATTAACGTCTTGTCGAGTCTGGAGCAGGTTACATATTCCTTCCAACCGGCTATACATCTCTTCTTGTAACTGAATGTGCTCCTTTAGACTTTCCAAATGCATCTCGATGACTTTAACCGGATTAAAGTTCGGGTTTGCCATTAATTTTTTAATATTTTCTAAAGCAAAACCCAGTTGTTTAAGTGACATGATTTGTTGAAGTCTGGCAATATCTGCTTCGTTATAAAGCCTATGACCGGTATCTGAATGTTGCGAAGGAGAAAGCAAACCAATCTGATCATAATGGTGAAGTGTCCGAACAGTAATTCCGGTTTGTTTAGCCAATTCTCCCACTTTCCAAAGTTTTTTCTGGATAATCATCCCCTCATTTCGTACGAAATAATTTTGCCGGCAATTGTATTCTATATCCTGACGTTACGTTAGGATCAAGTGTATTTTAAACATTTATATTTTTTCCCTGACCTGAATCGATATGAACCTTATCACCTATCCGCATCACCTATCCGCAAGTCGGGACTCTACACCCTTTTGCTATCTATTTTATGGGTACATTTTAATATCCCCATTTTATACCTTTTAACGATTTCTCAAACCTTTTAACGATTCCTATACTTTTTAACGAAAGGTCAGGTTCGTCCCCGAGAGGAGTGCATAATTTAACGATGGGGATGCAAAAAGCGAAAAAAGCACCGCCTAAACGATGCTTGATTTTCCCCAAAACGCTGAAAAGTGTGACAATACCCATAAGTCTGCCATCAACTATAAAGTTGCCAAAAACACCTTCTACAGCCAAGTCTTTAATAAGATTTTCCTCGCTATACGAACCATATATTTGCCAGGAGTACATTTAGGAATCATAACCTTGCCCACAGTTCAAATATGTTACATCCATGGACTACATGAGTTAACTCCTATAGGACCTTTTTATCTTCTGATTTCCCCAAAATTATTATGTATTATTTTCTGAATTATCCCCTCCTTTACAAATATTGTTAATAATTTAATTCTCTTTCGGAAATTTGGCTGTACCTAAGGCATTCAGCTTTTTCATACTTGCGCTTTGCAAAAGTGACCTCATCATCTGCTGTGCACTTATATTCAGACGTAAAAGTCTCTCATTTTGCGGTATATCTTGACGAATGAATTCCGCATTTAAACTTTCGAGATTCGCTAGTATAATGAGCTGTTGAAGTGAAGCTTCATCCCGAATATTCCCTTTTGTGTCAGGATTGGCTGTTCGCCATTCTTTCGCCGTTTGACCGAATAAAGCCACATTCAATACGTCCGCTTCATTTGCATAGGTAATGCTTTTCTGCTGAGGTGAAATATCCGCCGGGATCAATTTCTCCTTAATAGCATCCGTATGAATACGATAATTGATTTTCGCAAGGATACGATTAAGATTCCAATCCAATGAAAGACGACTATTTTCATCTAACTTAAGTCGTTGATAATCTTTGATGATATATAACTTGAACTCTGCTGAAATCCATGAAGCAAATTCAAAAGCGATATCTCTGTGAGCAAAAGTACCACCATAACGACCAGAACGTGAAATGATTCCAATGGCATTCGTCCCGCTGATCCATTTTCGTGGGGACATAGTAAAAGCGTTAGAACCGGCCTGCATTTTAAACCCCTCGAATTCGACGGGTTTAAAATCTGAGTTGTTTAGTTGTTCCCAAAATCCAAGAAATTCTAAAGTATCTTTCCCGCGCATCCAGTTCCGAATCACATCGTTCGGCTCATCACTTTTAAATCGTGCAATATCTGTAAGGGAAATGTAATCATTATTATCTCCACTAGAAAAGACTGCTATTTCTTGACCATCGGCATAAATTGTACCTTTCCACTTTTTATCCAGGGTCATTTGGTCACTTCCTTTTCGCCAGGATAATAAACTATAAATGGGTATCGAAGAAAGTAGCTGATCAAATTTTCGATTAGTATATATCCTTTTTCTTACATAAAATTATATCAAACATATGTTCCCCACGGCAATATAAAAAAGATATGGTGGTCTTTGACTATCATACCCATGATTTAAATCCTGTCTATTAATAAAAAAACATGTTATCTCTAAAACAAGAGTTAACATGTTACTTTTAACTTGGAAAGTTAGGTCAAATAAGATGTCATTCAGACATTCCAAAAAGAATGTTTCAAAACATCAACCGTCATTCATTTTGGTGGAGGTGAGGGGACTTGCACCCCTGTATCGAAGAGCTGCCACAAAAGCTTCTACGCGTGTAGTCTTCTCTTTAAAATTCGCCTCTTAGTCTCCAGAAGACAGGATCCGTCCAAGGCTATCTCGATAATCTTAGCTAATGACTCCGAGAATTGTCATCAGAGCAGTCCTACTGTTTTGACACCCTGACCCTTCATCGTAGGCGCAGAAGGCAGGATGCTAGCGGCAATTAAGCAGCTAGAGCGTAATTATCGTTGTTAACTATTAAGGTCCACCGTTTAACGAGGCCAGGTGGGATCTCGACGCGCAACTTCTGCCACCGCTTCCCCGAGCGAGTCTAAAACACCCCCGAAATTTATTACAATCATAGTATACCATTTTTTCTATTATTTCATAGAGGCACATCTTAGTTTCACTTGATTTCTTTAGGTTTTTTTGATAAGAATTCCAGTCACAACAACTTTATTTTTTATCATATA
This sequence comes from Desulfitobacterium sp., assembly GCF_034927245.1. Classification (GTDB taxonomy): domain Bacteria; phylum Bacillota; class Desulfitobacteriia; order Desulfitobacteriales; family Desulfitobacteriaceae; genus Desulfitobacterium_A. Next base: position 130,404 of record NZ_JAYFQK010000018.1, on the reverse strand, counting down.
AAGAATAAAGACCAGCAGTTATATTATAACTACCGGCCAATATTCTCTAGAAGTCATCGGATAAAATTATTTTGCAGCTTGTTGAGCGCCTGTTGCTAAACCATTATTCTTTTTAGAAGCAAGATATCCGCTAACCCCAATAAGTTCAGCATATTTAGCAAATTTAGCTAAGGCCAAGTCAGTCCAAATATAACCAAAGTTATTATAGGAACCGGCTGCCATGAATTGGAGATTCATGAATAAAGCGACTAGACCAGCCCAGAACACTTTAAAGCCTAGAAGGAAGAATAAACCACATCCGATTTCAAAAATAACAACCATTACGTCAGTAAGTGCAGGCATCGTATTCACAAAGAGAACATTAGCAACCCAGCCATACCAATGGGTGATACCGAGCGGATCTGGGTGACCGGCAGCAGCTAGATTATTAACCATTCCTTTAACTAATCCGATTGAATTGAGTTTCCCATCAGAAAGCCATGTTGTAGCTTTTTCAAATCCAGCTGTAATCCAAGCATATCCAAAAAGAATTCTGGCAACGGTTAAAACAAGTGTTAAAACGGCAACTTTCCAATCCTTTAATTGAGCTTTCACAAAATTAATGTAATCTGTCATAACTTACTCCCCCTTATTAACTTTAGGTACGATCCAAAGATTAAGTTAAATAAATAAGACCTATTGGAACACGTTGAAATCTCTTTCCTCCTATCCCTTTCCTCCTTATTTTCTTCTAATATCTGATCACTGCTATTTCATACTAAAATAGTTCTAATTAAAATTATCACGAATAACAGTTATCAAATAATGACGAACTATAATAGTGCAAAAAGCATGCCAACATAAAATGTTGAATTATAGGCTTTTCTTGTGTTAACTTTTCATTAAGTTAACGGTACTGTTAACTCCTCAAGTTAACATCGCCGTTAACGAAAGATAAAGGAAACTTACCTCATGCAGAGTTTTGACTCCCGATAGTTCCGGTGGAACTATCGCACTTGTTTTTGAAGTTAGCTGACTTATCCCCGCAGAGGACAAGTCAGCTAAGCTTGCAAAGCAAACAAGCTTCCTATGTCCAGGGACTTAGCGCCACTTATCTCCCACTTAGGAAGCGGGAATCTTAGTGGCGGTTAGTCATCGGATAACTTTCGCTGAAATATATCTTGATCTTATGACACCTTCGTCATATATTTATAGTATTAAGTGACATTACTGTCATATCCTGATTATCCTTTAACCGGAAAGGATGGTTGCTTTGCCGACTCAGACCTTCTTCAATTTGCCCGAAGAAAAAAGAACACGGATTATCAACGCCGCACTTAAAGAATTTGCAACCCTTTGCTTTGATCACGCAAGTGTTGCGCATATCATTAAAATGGCGGGGATTCCCCGCGGCAGTTTTTATCAATACTTTAATGATCTCAAAGACTTATATAAATTTATTATTGATCTTACGGGCGAACGAAAGATTTCATATCTCAAAGAACATGTCCCTCAATTTGAAGGCAAGGGCTTCGACTTCTTTCAGACCCTTCGCGATCTCTGTATAGCCGGTCTTCGCTTCGCAGAAGAAAATCCTGAGCTTCTGGCCATCGGCAATAATTTTCTCAAGGAACCGAATAAGGCCCTTAAAGATGAGGTCATGGGGGAACAACTCCTAAAAGCTCAGGATATTTATACACGAATGGTTCAAAAGGGAATTGAGCTGGGCCAGATTAACCCGCAGATTGATCCGCTTTTGGCCGGCCATTTTCTGGGGATCTGGAGTGCTTCCCTTAGTGAATACTATATTTTTCAGCTTCAAACGATAGCAGCTAACCCTTCAATCGATGAAATATCCCTGTTAAAAGATCCTCAGTCTCTCAAGCACTTGGATCAGATGCTTGATCTCTTAGCCCACGGTTTAGCCAATAAATCCCCCTTGGGAGGTGAACACGATGACGACCCTGCTCGAAGGCAAAGCAATCCGAAAAATTTTTAAAACGGGAACTGTCGAGACAGAAGTGCTTAAAGGCATTGATTTTCAGATCCTTGAAGGAGAGTTCATTATCATCCTGGGCCAAAGCGGTTCCGGTAAAACAACTCTATTAAACATTCTGGGAGGAATGACTCAAGCCACCGAAGGTGAACTTCATTACCAAGGTCAGCCCCTTCATAAAGCAAGCGATGCTGAACTTACCCTTTACCGGCGAAAAGAAGTGGGGTTTATCTTTCAGCATTATAATCTCATGCCAAATCTAACCGCCTATGAAAATGTCAAATTAGCCGCAGACATCGCCGAACATCCCCTTGAAGTTGAAAAGGTCCTCACCGATGTTGGCCTAGAGGACCTAAAAGACCATTTTCCTTCACAGCTCTCAGGAGGCCAGCAGCAGCGCATCGCCATAGCCCGTGCCATCGTCAAAAATCCCGCTTTGCTTCTCTGTGATGAACCCACCGGAGCTCTCGATATTCAAACCGGAATCCAGGTTTTAATGGCACTTAAGCAATTAAATCAAAACTATCACATGACGATTTTGATCATTACTCATAATAGTGAGATTGCTAAAATGGCGGATCGAGTTCTTTTTCTTAAAGATGGGATCATTGATCATATTACCGTTAATGAGCATCCATTAGCACCGGAGGAACTCACATGGTAGTTCTACATAAAAAAGTGATAAGGGAAATCAAGGACAATAAAGGCGTTTATGTGGCTTGCATCATTGTTATTGCCATCGGCCTTTTGGCCTATACTTCCATGTCAATCGTCTATGAAAATTTAGAGCGCGCCCAGCAGGATTTCTACCAAAGCACTCATTTTGCGGACGGCTTTATTCAGTTAACAGGGTATCCCGAAAACAAGGTTCAGGCGCTGGCTAACCTTCCCGGTATTGATCAAATCGAGGGGCGTATCGTTAAGGATGTCAATCTTTATGATAAAAATAGTTCTTCCAACCGCTCTTTACGCCTTGTTTCCTTAAACTCGCCCGCTGATTCAACGCTGAATCAGCTGCAAATCGAAGATGGCCGCTTACCCCTTGACGGTGCCGCAGAGATCCTCGTTGATCCTAAATTTTATAAAGCCAACCATCTTTCCCTCGGCGATAAACTGACCTTAATCCTTGAGGGGAAACGGATCAGCTTCACGATTGTAGGATCCGCCCAAAGTCCGGAATTTATTTATGCCCTTAAAAGCCCCCAAGATCTTTATCCCGATCCCCAAACGTTTGGGATTGGCTATATCCCCAAAAACACGCTTAATGCCCTCGTTAAGGAAGCCAACCAAGTCAATAATCTCGTTTTTACACTTAAACCCGGCACTGATTTTGCTGCGGTTAAGGATACCTTGCAAACAACCCTTAAGCGTTATGGCGTCAAAAACATCATTCCGCGCAAAGATCAAACCAGCCATGCGATCTTAAGCAATGAATTAACTTCCCTCAAAGGAACAGCCCAAACTTTGCCCATCGTATTCCTCGGTGTAGCGGCAATCATTCTCTATACGATGCTGCTGCGCCTGATCGAGCAGCAAAGGGGCATCATCGGGATGCTCAAGGCGCTGGGCTTTACCAACCGGGAAATCATCCGGCACTATCTTTCGTATCCCCTCTTCATTGGAAGCTTGGGCGGACTCCTGGGGGGAATATTAGGAATCGCGCTCTCTTTTCCGCTGACAACACTTTATCAGGAATATTTCGCGCTTCCCGGCCTTAGAAGTACCTTTTCTCTAAAATATTTATTCCTGGGCATTGCGCTCTCCCTTGCTTTTAGTCTTCTCAGCGGAATCAAAGGCAGTCTTAATATTCTCCGTTTAGATCCGTCTGAAGCCATGCGGCCGGCTGCCCCCGTTTCAACCCGCAAAACAAAGATTGAGCAGTTCACTTCTCTATGGCGGAAACTTTCCGCTCAAGCTCAAATGGGTATTCGCAACATTTTCCGAGTTCCGGCGAGAAGTTTGATTACAGTCCTGGGTATGGCTGTCGTCTTTAGCTTAATGAGCGTTTCCTGGTCAATGCAGAACATGATGGATAAACTCACAACATTTCAGTTTGACAGTGTTCAAACCTATGATGTGAAACTTTCCTTGACCCGCCCTGTTGGTACAAAAGCCACGGTCTATTCCCTTGCCCATGAACCGGGGGTTTCTAAGGTAGAACCTGTATTGGAGGTTCCCGCAACCCTGAAACATCAATGGTATAAAAAAGAAGTGCCCATTATGGGATTAACACAGGATTCAACACTGTATAACATCTTGGATAAAAAAGACCAAAACGTGAAAGTCCCCCCCAACGGCATTCTGGTTTCCGACCGTTTAGCCAAGCTGCTCCAGGTTAAGGTCGGGGATTCCCTCACCGTTGAAAGCCCGCTGAGCCGAGAACGGATCAGTACTGATGTCAATAAGCAGACCTTAGTCGTTCAAGGCATTGTCCCTCAGTACGTCGGTCTTAATGCCTTTATGGACATTCAGGCGCTGCAAGACTTTCTTCAGCAGGGTGAAATCAGCACTTCGATGTTAATTAAAATGAATCCCGAGGAAATCAGCACCTTCAAGGATAAATTTCAGGATGCAAACCTCGTCAGCTCAATTGAAGACAGTCAAGAAAGCAAGGACAAAATCGAGAAAATGATGGGGTCTTACAGCTTCACCGTTTATTTTCTGGCCGTTCTTGCAGGGATTGCAGGTTTTGCCCTGATCTATAATTCAAGTATTATTTCACTCTCCGAACGACAGCGGGAACTCGCCTCTTTAAGGGTTCTGGGCCTGACTCCCAAAGAAGTGCTGCGCGTGATTACCTCGGAACAATGGACCTTGACGGTTTGCGGGATTATCCTGGGGATTCCGCTTTCTTACGGGCTTCTCTCCGGAATAGCCCAAGGTTTAAGCACTGATTTATATTCCATACCTGCCGAGCTTCCCCTTTCAGCCCTCATCGGCGCTGCAGCCGGAACTCTCTTTTCCGTATGGGTCGCCCAGGCCCGTACTTACCGGAGGATTAAAACGCTGCCCTTTGTCGAAATCCTGGCTACAAAGGAATAAAGGCAACTTTCTCTGGGTGGAGTTTTGACTCCCGATAGTTCCGGTGGAACTATCGCAACCTTCACCGACTCAAATTATTTTAGGAGGGATCCTGATGTCATTCGAACGCCCTGCCCCTTTACAATCTTCGTCTAAACGATTTCCGCTTAAACTCCTATCCAAGCTCAAACGGACTCCGAAGAAAAAAGTCTTTATTATTGGGGGAATTGCCCTCATTTGTATTGCCGGTGTCCTCATCTCATCCGCTATACCCCTTAAAGGAAACGTTGTAACCGTACACCCTTCTGAATTCTCACGAGGATTTACCGAAGAAGCTCAGGTTCAGGCCATCAATGAATCATCCCTCTATAATTCCGTCGATGGAAAAATTGCGGCGATCCACGTCCAAAACGGTGATGCCGTGACAAAGGGACAGGTGTTAATCGAACTGGAGACTCAGGATTTACAAAGCCAGGTTGATGTCCTCAAAGCCCAGCTCACAAGTTTAGAGGGACAGCTTCAACAAGCTTCTCATCCGCCTCAACCCGCCCTAATCCAGCAGCAAAATTTGCTGATTAGCCTTGCCGAGCAGGATCTTCTCACTCAAGAAAAAGCCCTTGAGCGAAGCAAATCCCTCTATGAAGCAGGTGCAATCTCCCTCTCTGCTTACGAAGAGGCTCAGCACCAAACGGAAAAAGCAAAGAACTATCTTGAACAACAAAAGCTTGCCCTTCAGCTTCTCTATGAACAAGGAGAACCCGCTTCCGGAACAGGGCTCTATTTCTCGGGCCAAAGGGAAGCCCTTAACACTCAAATCCGTCAGCTTGAAGACAAAATTCAAAAATCAAAGGTTGTTGCCCCCCAAGACGGTATCGTTAAAGATCTTACATTTAAAACCGGAATGGTCGCTTCCTCCGGTCAACTTCTCCTCTCCATTGCCCCCGATCAAGGATATCATCTTGAAAGCTACATCCTTGCCAGTGATGCTTTGGATGTTAAAGCGGGAAGCCCGGTTAAAGTTATCCAGGAAACAAGTGCAGGTAACCTTTCTCTAACCGGGAAGGTGGAATCGGTTGATCCCTCGGCCGTTGAACGCATTTCCCCGCTTGGGCTCAAGGAAAACCGCGTCAAGGTCATGATCCTGCTGGAAAGCAATACTCCGGTCGTTCTTGGCAGCAGTATGGATGTGCAATTTGTAACCCATCAGGAAGATAATCGACTCGTTGTTCCCAAAAGTGCCCTTTTTCCCTTCAAAGACGGGCAGGCCCTTTGGGTGATCCGAGATGGAAAAGCCAGCGTGCAACCTGTGGTCAAAGGTTTAGAAAATAACAATGAAACAATCATTGAACAGGGAATTCAGGAGGGTGATCAGATCTTGCTCGATCCTGATCTTAAGGGACTAAAAGAAGGAAAACGAGTCCAGGCCGCTTAAGAATAAAAGCGGAAGCCAGGCATAAGGTTTTAAAACACTAAAGGACAGGCGATCTTACATAAATCGTCTGCCCTTTTTTTCAAGTGTTTTTTATTGCTTAAACGTAATGGAATCTTACTATTCCTTTGTCATCCTTGGTCAGACCTTCTCAACTTTGAGATGAAATATCAGGTACAGGATAATGGCAGTAATTATAAGCAAAAGTAGCAACATAGGGCAACCTCCTTTATTGTGAGATAGATAAGAAAAGAGGGCTTGTTTACTTTATTATATGTCCCAGTGTCGCTAAATGAGATGGAATTAACTTCCCATTTTTTGTGTTAGGCATTTTTAATTACGTCATTGTGATCGTCGCCAATGTTCCTGAATAATACTCCATCCTCGATGTATTCGAAAGTTGCCCGTATTCCCATCGTTACGGTCATCTCGTAAACACCTTTTGTACCCTGGACTCCTTTTATCCTTAAAGAAGGATGAAGATCCGGATGACTGGATTTGAATCGTTGTAATTGCTTATAAAATGCATCTTTAATTTCTTGAGCCAGCTTTTTAAAGTTACGATCGAAGCGCTTAGAACTATTAAAGTTTCTTAAGGGCATCTATAAAATCCTCCAAGCTTCGAGGTTCATTAATTTCTCCATTCCTGATTTCCTCGTCGACCTCTTTTTCTTCAGCTTGCCATTTTTCCGTCCAAAACCAAGCTTGATCTCTCGGAATAGTAACAACGGGTTTGAAAATCAATGTTCCATCATCGGTAATTTGATACTCTAGTTCTTCGCCCTCGGATACTTTGACATAATCGATATATTCTCTCGGAAGAGTGATCTGATTACGATTACGGATCACCACTTTTTTGATACGGTTCCTTATGTGCGATTTAGAAACCCTACGTTCAGTAGTTTGCATAGTTAATGCAGCTCCCTTATATTTCTGAAAATCGGATTTTACGATGTTATGATCTTATTATATTCTATTTTTATTAGCTTGTCCTTACTTTATTCCATCGAAAAGAACGTTTTATGCACATTATCCCTATACCCCAGTGCTCTCAATTTTCCAATCTCCCCTATTATTTTCTTTGATTAAGAAATAGTATATTTCGTATTCTCCATTATCCATAGGCTCTATCGTTTGATCCTTGAATTCAACGTAGTATTTAACCTTATACCTAATCATATTTTTTCTTTCTATATTCAATTTGGGATTAAGCGCCGGATAATCCTTCTGTTCCGGTAATTCTATCTCCAATAATTTGATATTGGATAAATTAAATAATCTAAAATCCGAGTTAGCATGCCTAGAAGAATATAATCCTCTTAATTTTTCAAGATCATGTTCATTTTCATAAAAAAATGCATCCCGTATAACTTTTTCTGATTCCTTCGAGTCCTTTTTACTATATGGAGGAAAGGTGGGGCTGGCTATTTGGGCTTTATTGGATTGCCAAGTAACCAGAAATATGATAAACCCTAACGAGACCAAGACTAATAAAATATATTTAATCTTTTTGGTATTTCGCATAATAACCTCCATTTTCTTAAGTAGTAGAAAAGTAAGGGTATTCGGAATAAATGGTGGAATAAAAGATTAAATCATCCTATTTACAGGTAAGATGGTCTGGAGGCAATTTTATTAAACGACAAGGCGTTTAATTTTGAGAATACTCCCGCTTTATTGTAAGTTCATCATCAGAACCCTAAATCCTTTGGCGAATAATGTCGCTAACCTTGCATTTTGTTAAGGTTTCTTACATCTTTATAAATGAAAAAATAGCCCTGGAGGCTATTGAAAAGGTGGAAGCTTATTGTCAGTTATATGGTTTCGGCAATTTAGTTTATACATACCGTCTTTTAACGGCTTATGATAACCTAAATGCCATTGACTATTACGGGAGCATTCCGGAGCGTGAGTTCCTTCTGGGCAGTTGGCATCGACCATGGGTTGATTATAGTTTGAATGATGACCTTATGATGGGTGTTCTCTACGATACAATGAAAATTACCATTCAAAATAATAAACGCTATATTGAATTAACCCCAAGAGGAAAGGATTTCCTTGCCAATCTTAAAGAAGCATTAGAGACATCGGGTTATTTTTCGCAGCGGGTACAGATGCTTCATATATCCCAATTTGACTTATTTGATGAGTACGAGCAACTCGCTGAAGAAATATGGCCGGAGGCTATGACGCTGCGCAAGCAATTGATTGATGTTACAGGCATAAGACCCGGGATGAAAGTCCTTGAACTTGGCAGTGGCAGCGGGCCGCTTACCTTTGAGGCCGGACTAGCCGAGCTCATAGGCCCTACTGGTAAGTTGGTATGTGTTGACCCTTCTGCCGGGATGATGAACCGGGCAAAAGCAAAACCTCAAGCTAAGGATAAATACTGGGTTGAATATCGAGCCGGAAAAGCTGAAACCTTACCCTTTGAAGATGGGACCTTCGATGCCGTTATAGGTGTTGCTTTTTTACAATTCACGGATCGCCAAAAGGCCCTTCAAGAAATGCGAAGGGTAACACGTTCTGGAGGAGTTGTCGGATCGGTTCATCCCTTGGCTTTTGATTTTCGAACGATTCCCTTTTTTAATGAATGGTTTGCGCCAATCTTTAGAATAGCCAATAAAAAAAGAGGACAACCTAAAAGCTATCTCTTTACCATGGAAAAATATATAGAAGATTTTCAAAAGACTGGATTTATTAAAATTGAGAGTTTTAAACCACCCTATCCAATGCTATTTCATGATCCTGAAAAAGTCATAAAACATTTTATCCATGGGGTTGGTCTTTTCCAAGAAGAGTTGGCGGATCTTCCCTGGAGAGCTCGTCAAGAAATAATGGAAAATCTTCAACAACTTGGCGAGAGCGTCTGTCAAAAATACTCAGAAGAAGAACGTATTATTCAGATGCCGGCCCAGTTAATAAGGGCGATAGTTCCGTAAAAAATGAATAGAAGAGAAAATATTCCACTCGGAAGGAATTGCTACCTGGATGCGGAAAGAGAAATCCTTGTCAAAAATAATTTGCCGATTGCGCTTTCAAGAATTCAATTTCGGATTCTCTATTACCTAGCACAACATATGGGACAACCGGTTACAGATAAAGAGCTTATAAACTATGCTTGGGGAACCGATTCCTTTGTTAGCAGAAACGATCTTTATGTCTGTATTAACCGTCTTCGCCAAAGACTGGAGGATAACCCGAAGAAACCCAACTCTCTGCTGTCGCTAAGAGGGAAGGGATATGTTTTATATTTTAACAATTTAGACAGTGGCCCCAAAAAGCAATCATAATGGCTTAGTTATTCGACATAACTAAGCCATTCTTTTTTTAATATCCCTTTTGGCGGTCGCGCAGATGACGCTCGATTTCACGTTTAGCATCACGTTCCGCAATATCTTGGCGCTTATCGTAGCTTTTCTTGCCCTTACAAATCCCAAGCTCGACCTTGGCTAAGCCTCTTCGCAAATAAATTTTAAGGGGTATCAACGTCAATCCCTGAAGCTGAATCTTACCGACAAGCTTAACAATCTCGGAACGGTTCAAAAGAAGCTTCCGCTTCCGTAATGGATCGTGATTGAAGCGATTACCTTGTTCATAAGGGCTGATGTGCATCTGATAAAGCCATACTTCTCCGTTCTCAAATCCTGCATAGCTGTCTTTCAGATTCACCCGGCCATTGCGAATCGATTTGATTTCTGTTCCTGTCAAAATGATCCCGGCCTCAATCTTATCCTCAATGAAATAATCATGATACGCTTTGCGATTATCAGAGATGACCTTAATTCCTTCAGATGCCACAATAACCCTCCTCTCACTCAGTATTTAAGTATACCACAGCTTCACTGCTTTTTCAGTACCGACCTGTCTTGTAGAATATTTAGATTATGTAGAACAATGCTATAACATCAATGTTCCACCCTCTCCTGGTAATGCAACTCCTAGTCCTGCCCCGGCACCTTCAGACTGTGGGGTTATGTATGCCTTAGTTACTAGTAGACCTAATACAGCCGATTATTCCAATCCTTCGTTTGGTTAATGATATTTTTATGTCTCCCTACTCTCTATATATTTATTTTAATTTAATTTCAACTTTACTCCAATTTAATCCGCTATCAGTTGTCTTATATAATCCTTCTTGACCAACAGCCCATCCAGTCTGGCTATTCACAAAGTTTAAATCTAGGATATTATCTGAAGAAATTGCGTCATTCAACTTCGACCATGTTTTTCCTAAATCATCACTTCTGTAAAGTTCTTTTCCGTCAGATATCCAGCAAGTATTTGAAAAAATAGAAAAACTATTTACATGAATATTAACGGGTGTTGTCTCTAACCACGTTTCCCCTCCATCTAATGAGGTATAGACTATAGTATGAAAATTTTGGCTATCGTAACTTACCGGCAAAAAACCTATGCTTTTATCCGAAAAGATAGGCGGAAAAGTAGTAGCAAAATAGTCTTCATTTACTTGATTCACTTTAAAATATCGTGGGTTCCAAGATTGCCCGCTATCTTTTGTAATATAATAAATAGTTCTTCCACTAGGTTGTTGTCCTGTTAACCATCCATTAGAGTTATCTTTAAAATATATACCATTCTTAGGTCCATTAGTATTTACATCAGAAGAATGTGTCCATGTGATACCGCCATCACCAGTTTTAAATATGCTCACAGGATCATATCCTGCTGCAGCATTTCCTATAGTAACTAGCCATCCTTGCTCCTTATCTATAAAATACATTTTTGAATTAGAGCTTTGTGCTTGAATTTTTGATTCATACCAATCTATACCACCGTTTTGTGTACCATAAATTCTGATATATGAAGCATCTGGTACATGGACTGCTATCCATCCGATTTTTTCGCTCAGAAAAAAGCCGGATATATCACTGTTATCTGAAAAAACGGCAGGAGTTACTTTTATCCAGTCTATTCCCCCATTATTGGTTTTCAAAACCAATGTGTTGCTTAGAGCCCAGCCGGAATTTTCATCAACCATTTTAATATAGGATAGTTTTTTTATAGGCTGTACTGATTGCGTCAATTGATTTGCTGAATGATTTAGGCTACATCCTGAAAGTGATAGGCTTAAGAACGTTAGAATTAGAATTAGGATTAAATAAATTTTTCTCATAAAATATCATTCCTTTCGCTGTGCTCAAGGCAAAAATGAATGAAAGTATAATCTTGTAGAGCTCTGCGGTATGATTTATTTGATAAGCAGATAGACCAGCGAGCACATCTACTTACATTAAATTTATCTCGTTTTCGCCGTTTTTTCAGTACCGACCTGTCTTGCACTTCGGCGCTGTTCATAGTCTATCCGCGACTTCTCCCTGCTAATCCCATAAGTACAAAAGAGGATAAAGGAATGCTTGGCTTGCACCAAGCATTACCCCATTATTTTTGCATGATAACTTTCCAATTAGCACCACTATCTTCAGTTTCGACAATATTCAATTTATTAGAATACCATTTTAAAAAACTTTAGGATGTTTCTTGTTCTTTATCATTCTATTTCCATTTTGATATAGAGTTAATAAAACAGCAATACTAAGTTTCCCCTATTTCTAAAATATTCTGAACCTAATGCCATCATTTCCTTGATTAATCTCAGTTTTTCTATGTGCCTAAAAATCTATTTGACTGTCGAAGCTAAGTTTTACTGTCCAAATCCCTTTAAAACATCATATGTTAGGAATTTGGCTAGGATTGGGCTATTTGATGTTCTCCAGTAGCTCTTTCTTGTATTTGCGTATTTGCGTATTCCTATGCTTTCTGTTCACTGATTCCGAGCGATTTAAGCATTTGAAACTTTGTTCTCACTCGTTTCCATTGTTTCCATTAGATCATGCGGATACGCCTTCTCATCCATTCGTCGGTCTGTGTTAGCAACGTCCTTATGTCTGCTATCTTGAAGTAGTTTATCCACCCCACGATATAGCATCTGAGCTTTATCGCCCTTTCTTCATTCCCCATTCCGTCGCTTCATGAGGTAAGCTTTCTAATTTTGTTCCTCATCTTACTACCGATTTCGGATAAATTCTGACTCTGCCTCACCTTTCCTTTGGTAAAACGCAAAGCCCAAGAATTTAACATTACCTACATCGTCAACTCTCGTTTTCTCCCGGTTCACTTTGCGAAAAAGTCTCTGCTCTATAAAGGGGAGAACATTGGCCAGTGCAGGCTCAGCACTTCTCCTAGTTCATCATATCGTCCGCATAACGGACAAAACGATGGCCCCTTCGCTCTAGTTCCTTATCCAGTTCATTTAACATAATGTTGCTAAGAATTGGACTTAACGGTCCGCCCTGGGGTACGCCGACTTGGGTTTCCTCGGATTTATGTTGAACCACAACTGATATTTTTTATAAAAAACGAAGCTAATAATTTGTTTTACAAAAAATATCCTTTCGAAATAAAAATCCTAATAATATTGCTATGATAGATAGCAAAAACAAATCTATAAATTCAATATAGAACAAACTTCCTATCGTATTTGGTGTAAAGTTATTAATACTTTGAAAATAAACAGCTCTATCGAATTCATGTAAATTATCTACAAATAATATTTGTCCAGCAACATCGAACATTAAATGAGTTCCTATGACAAACATTAGTGATTTTGTTTTTACTACAATAATCCCAAATATTAATCCTATTAAAATAACATCTAAAATCTTTACCCAAGCATGGGGCTGGTCATAATTAGTATAGTGTATTAATCCAAATGCCATCGCTTGGATAACGATTGCCAGTAATTTGTGGATTTTTCTAAATATTACTTGCATCATATATCCCCTGAATAAGCCTTCTTCAAATAAAGCAACTCCCAGAAAACCAAAACTACTAGCAAGAGTAAGTATTAATGTATCTGTTATACCTGATTGATTTATAGTCAATATCATCGTTCCATTTAAAATTCCTATTAAGCCTACTACGAATTTGTATAATAACGCTGAAATAATTCCCATGGAAAATAATTTAATGCCGTCTTTTTTTACGCTTATCCAAGCTGGCGGAGTATAATTCATATTTCTAATTGATTGAAAATATTTTGCAAATGCAACCATAATAGCAAACAACATTAAATTAATAATCGCAGTTACTAATGCATCAATAATCAAATTCTCGCCTCCTCGTGTATGCCATGTCATGCGTTTTTAATAACTTACTATTTTTGATTATACTATGATATGGTTTATAATGGAAAACCAGACTAATAATACGGTCTGAATTTCTGAGATGGAGAATTCGATGGTTTGGACAATTGAAAATTTAAAAACTATTACGGTGGACACCCTTGCTCTTGGCTAGTGGTTGGCAACTACCAGCCCCCACAGTGGTCTTTCACCACCTAGTTAATCGCCATGCGTGGCGCACCACCGAAAAAGGGGCTGTTTTGCAACAGCCCCTTGAATAAAACCCTAGTTAGTTCCCTGCTGAATCCCAGCTTACACCTATCTTAGCAACGGAGCAATAATCAAAGAAATGGTCCCCATAACCTTGATCAAAGCATTTAAGGAAGGACCGGCAGTATCTTTAAAGGGATCACCGACCGTATCCCCGATAACTGCTGCTGCGTGGGTCGGGGTTCCTTTACCGCCGAGGTTTCCGGCTTCAATGTATTTCTTCGCATTATCCCAGGCACCGCCGGCATTGGCCATGAATATAGCCATCAATAAACCGGCAACCGTACCGCCGGCAAGCATTCCGCCCATGGCATCTTTACCGAGGCCGAAACCGACTAATAACGGAGTTCCTACGGCAAGCAGTCCGGGAATAACCATTTCCCGAATTGCTGCTTTGGTAGAGATATCGACACAAGCACGATAATCAGGTTTCGCTTTACCTTCCATCAAACCCGGGATTTCGCGGAATTGACGGCGAACCTCTCCGATCATTTCAAAAGCAGCTTTTCCAACCGCTTCCATAGCAAATGCGGAGAAAAGGAAAGGCACGGCTGCTCCGATAAACAGACCGATGATTGTCGTCGGGACAAGAATGTTGATGCTCTCTAAATGGGCTAACTCTGAGAAAGCGCTGAACAGGGCGAGAGCCGTCAAAGCTGCGGAGCCAATGGCAAATCCTTTAGCAACAGCAGCTGTCGTATTTCCAACGGAATCGAGTTGGTCTGTTGTTTTACGAATACTGGGATCAAGTTCAGCCATTTCCGCAATACCACCGGCATTATCCGCAACCGGTCCGAAGGAATCGATGGCTACAACCATACCCGCGGTCGAAAGCATGGCCATCGCGGCAACTGCGATTCCAAAGACACCCGAGGCTTGGAAAGAGACATAGATGGCAACGCAGATAACGATTACCGGAAGAGCTGTACTCTTCATACCTGTTGCCAGTCCGGAAATGATATTCGTCGCTGCTCCCGTTTCTGAAGCCTTAGCAATCGCTTGCGCAGGTTTCTTTTGGTTTGAGGTATAGTACTCGGTTAACAGACCGATCAGCACGTTGACGACCAGCCCGGCAATGATCGCAACAAATACACGATTCGGAGTAATGGTCAATGTACCATTAACTTTTAAAGCGTCCGGCAGCATCCAGTGAACAAGTCCGAAAGACGCAAGAGCGGTCAGAGCGTTCGTACCCCATAGTCCTTTATTTAAAGCCGTCTGGGGATTGGCATTCTCACCCGTACGTACAAAAAAGCTTGCGATAATCGCCGAAATAATTCCGATAGCCCCAATCATCAAGGGAAACATTATGCCGGGTAATCCCTGATCAACTGAAGCAAAGACACTTCCGCCGACCAACATAGCTGCGATTGTGGAAGCAGCATAGGATTCAAACAGGTCAGCACCCATACCTGCAGTGTCACCGACATTGTCACCTACGTTATCGGCAATAACGGCCGGATTACGCGGATCATCTTCGGGAATTCCGACTTCAACTTTACCCACAAGGTCTGCACCGACATCGGCTGCTTTCGTATAAATTCCTCCGCCGACACGGGCGAAGAGGGCAATCGCACTTGCGCCAAACGCAAAGGAGTTAATAATTTCCGCATCCCTAAACACAAGGTAAAGAGCACTGACTCCAATGATGCCTAAGCCCACAACGGATAATCCCATAACCGCACCTGCCTGAAACGATACCCCCAACGCCTTGTTCAGGCTTGTTCGGGCCGCTTCAGTCGTCCGCGCATTGGCTCGAGTCGTAATGTTCATTCCAATATAACCGGCCACAGCCGAAAGTATGGCACCACACAGGAAAGAAACAGCGGTTTGCCATCCTGTTGCCCCTTTTAAGAAAAACAAGAGGAAAAAGATAATAATGACGAAAGGAATAAGTGTACGATATTGACGATTGAGGTAAGCCATAGCCCCCTCTTGAATGGCTTGGGAAATTTCTTGCATCCGGGCATTTCCCGGACTGGCTTTTAACACACTAGAAGCAAAATAAAATGCAAAGATAAGACCAATTATACCCGTCAAAACGGCTATAATCGGCATTGAAGCAAAATCCATGACAATAAACCTCCTAAGTTTTAATGGATAAACTTAAATCCCGTCCCACTGTGAGCATTTATTGAGTTTCCCTAATCCTAGACGTCTAATCTGTATTCCTTTATCACAATAATTATGTAGAGTTAGAGCAAATGATTAATTTAAGCTTATAATTTATAATTTCAAAAACTTATACTTTTCGCTAGTACAAAAAAAAAGAAAAAGGAGCCCCGGAACTTATCGCATAATCCAGGTTACTCCTAAAGAGCTCAATAAAAAAAGTGCAGCCGAAATAATGCTCAATTTCTCGAACAGTTCATCCATCCCTTTCTTTTTCCCAAAGAAAGCCTCTCCTGCACCTCCGATTGCCCCAAGGCCAGCCCCAGTGCCGGATTGTAAAAGTACAGTCGCAATCAAGCCTATTGAACTAATCAAAAGTATTACCGTAAGAAAGACCAACATAACGCCATTCACCTCCTCAAAAAAGTGTACCCTCTGCTCAAATCTTTTACAGTTACTAGTATCCTATTTTAGCATATAAAAAGAAAAAAAGGCAAGGACTTAGACGCTGCAACACCATCCAAGTCCCCGGTTAATATTCAAATTACTCCAAAATAAGTTATCTTGCCAGACTTTCTTTTCCTCTGTAAATCGCTGATTCACCCAGTTCTTCCTCAATCCGCAGCAACTCGTTATATTTAGCCACGCGTTCGGTGCGGGCAGGTGCCCCTGTCTTAATTTGGCCGGCATTAACGGCAACGGCAATATGAGCCATCGTGACATCCTCGGTCTCTCCCGAGCGATGGGAAATAACGGCGGTATAGCCTGCGCGTTTCGCCATTTCAATAGCATCCAGAGTTTCAGTCAAGGTTCCGATCTGGTTAAGTTTAATCAGAATTGAGTTAGCGCATTTTTCCTTGATCCCTTTGGCCAGACGCTTCGGATTCGTAACAAACAAGTCATCACCCACCAGTTGGATTTTCCCGCCTAAGCGTTCTGTGAGTTTCCGCCAGCCCTCCCAGTCTTCTTCGGCAAGTCCGTCCTCAATCGAAACAATCGGATATTTTTCAACTAATCCTTCATAGTATTCAATCATTTCATCTGCGGTTTTAGTCAAGCCTTCCCCGGCAAGATGATAGACCCCGTCTTTATATAACTCTGTAGCAGCGACATCCAAAGCTAAGGCGACATCTTCACCGGGAACATAGCCTGCCCGTTGAATCGCATCGACAATACAGAGCAAGGCATCGGAGTTGGATTCAAGACTCGGAGCAAAACCGCCTTCATCGCCAATCGCTGTCGCTAAGGATTTCTCCTTTAATACCGCCTTAAGGCTGTGATAGACTTCCGTCCCCATCCGCAAAGCTTCCCGGAAGCTCTTTGCGCCAACCGGCATGATCATGAATTCCTGGATGTCCACATTATTGTCCGCGTGTTTACCGCCGTTTAAGATGTTCATCATCGGAACGGGCAGCTCTTTCGCATTGACACCGCCGAGATATTGATAAAGGGGCATCCCTATGCAATCTGCGGCAGCCTTGGCATTGGCTAAGGAAACACCGAGAATGGCATTGGCTCCGAATTTTCCTTTATTGTCTGTTCCGTCAAGGTCAATAAGAACCCGATCCAAACCGGGTTGATCAAAAGCATCTAAGCCCTCAATTTCAGGGGCGATCTCAGCATTAACATTTTCAACCGCATTTAAAACGCCTTTGCCAAAATAACGGGTTTTATCACCGTCACGCAATTCAATCGCTTCAAAAGCTCCTGTCGAAGCTCCGGAGGGAACTGCGGCACGACCCATTGCACCATCTTCTAGGGTTACTTCGACCTCAACCGTTGGATTGCCGCGTGAATCCAAAATTTCACGGGCATAGACATCACTGATAATTGACATGATTAAATACCTCCTAAGTATGAATTATTTTCAAACCTCAACCAGACTTAACCCCTTCATATCCGAAGGCTGAGGAATGTTTAAAAGCTCAAGAATCGTCGGAGCCACGTCGCAAAGAGCTCCGCCCTTACGCAATTGACGATCTTTAAGCCGCTCATCAACTAAGATCAAGGGAACCGGATTAATCGTATGAGCGGTTAGAGGTCTGCCTGTCGCAAGGTCAATTTTGGCCTCGGCATTGCCATGATCCGCCGTAATCAAGATTGTCCCGCCCTTTTCCTGAACCGCGGGAACGACCTTGCCGATACATCGATCAACCGCTTCAATGGCTTTAATCGCGGCCTCAAATTCGCCGGTATGACCCACCATATCCGTATTCGCAAAGTTTAAAATGATGACATCATAGACATCGCTTTGGATGCGCTTTAAAAGCTCTTCGGTTACCTCATACGCGCTCATTTCCGGTTTCAGATTATAGGTAGCGACCTTCGGTGAAGGAATCAAACAGCGATCTTCTCCCGGGCAGGGTTCCTCTACCCCGCCGTTAAAGAAGAAGGTCACATGAGCATATTTCTCCGTTTCCGCGATTCGGAGCTGCTTCTTGTGCTGCTGTGCAAGCACTTCTCCAAGCGTATTCTCCAAGTTCTGCGGAGGGAAAGCAACCGGAGCCTGAAGGGTCACATCATATTCGGTAAGACAAACATAATGAACTTTAGGATGTACTTTGCGTTCAAAACCCGTAAAATCCTCATCCACAAAAGCGTGGGAGATTTGGCGCGCCCGATCGGAGCGGAAGTTAAAGAAAATAACACTGTCACCCTCCTGAATCTTACCCAGGGGCTGACCCTTCCCATCAATAATCACCGTGGGCACGACAAATTCATCGTTGACCCGGCGGTCATAGGATTGTTCAACCGCCGCAATAGCATTGGGCGCTTTCAAGCCTTCTCCTTGAACAAGTGCCTGATACGCTTTTTCGACCCGATCCCAGCGCTGATCGCGATCCATAAGATAATACCGGCCGGATACCGAAGCAACCTGACCGACTCCCAGTTCTTCGAACTTTTCATGCAACTGATTCAGATAGATCTTGGCACTCTGGGGTAAAACATCTCGGCCATCTAAAGCGGCGTGGACATATACTTTTTGGACACCCTTCGCTTTAGCCATCTCCAGCAGGGCAAAAAGGTGCTCCAGATGAGAATGAACTCCCCCATCCGATACCAAGCCCATTAAATGCAAGGCCCCTTGCCCATGGCTCACCCGCTCCATGGCCTCTGCTAAAACAGGGTTCTTCGCAAACTCTCCGGTCTTGATCGCTTTAAAAATCCGCGTCAATTCCTGATAGACGACACGGCCGGCTCCGATATTCAAATGACCCACTTCCGAATTTCCCATCTGTCCTTCCGGCAAACCTACAGCCTCCCCCGAGGCCTTTAATAAGGTATGGGGGTAAGTCCTCAGCAGATGATCATAATTCGGCTTATGAGCCTGGGCAATGGCGTTTCCCTTAGTCTCGGGGCTGTAACCCCATCCGTCAAGAATCATTAAAAGAAGCGGTTTTCTTGCCCGTTCTCCTGTCAACACCTTCACCCCGCTTTCATAATAACCACATGTTATCCGATGATTAACCGCCACCTGAAGTAAGTTTCCTTTACCCCTGAAGAGAGGCTCGCGCATTTTCGATCAACCGGGCAAAGTCATCGGCATCAAGGCTTGCTCCACCCACCAGGGCGCCGTCAATATCCGGCTGAGCCATCAATTCGGCAATATTGTCCGCTTTGACGCTCCCGCCGTAGAGAATATTGACTTCATCGGCAACCGCACCGGCGATTCCCGCTAAGGTTGAACGAATGGCCGCACACATAATCTGGGCATCCTCACTGGATGATGTTTTGCCTGTTCCGATAGCCCAAAGCGGTTCATAGGCAATGACAACCCGTTTCAGCTCTTTCGGCGGCAATTCCATTAAATTTTTTTCAACTTGTCCCCGAACGATAGCCAACGCCCGTCCTTCCTCACGTTGATCCAGATTTTCGCCGACACATAGGATTGGCGTGAGTCCGGCTTTCAGAGCAGCTTTAACCTTTTTAGCAATCTCCTCATCGGTCTCATGCATAATCTCGCGACGCTCGGAATGCCCGACGATAACATAGGTACACGCAATATCAACAAGCATTTCCGCCGATATTTCGCCTGTATATGCCCCTGAGGCCTCCCAAAATAAATCCTGTGCACCAATGTGGATTACGCTTTCTTCAAGGTCATCTTTTAACACACCTAAAGCCGTAAAAGGTGCACAGACAACAACATCGACATCGGTGACCTCACCCACTCGCCCTAGAAGTTTTTCGGCATATTCTTGTGCTTCACGAACATTTTTATTCATCTTCCAGTTGCCCGCAATAATTGGATGCCTTTTCGACATAATTAATCTCCTTTTACTGAAAAATTACTTATCGTTTAAAGCTGCCACTCCGGGAAGAACTTTTCCCTCCAAGAACTCTAAAGAAGCGCCGCCCCCGGTCGAGATATGCGTTAACTGTTCGGCAACCCCCATCTTCTCAACAGCCGCTACGGAATCACCGCCGCCGACAATCGTGGTTCCCGAGCACGCTGCAACCGCTTGGGCAACCTTCTCTGTGCCTTTAGCAAAAGCTTCCATCTCGAATACACCCATGGGTCCATTCCAAACAATCGTCTGGGCAGGGATGATCTGTTTCGCAAAGGCTTCGGCACTTGCGGGTCCTATATCTAAAGCCATTTCATCTTCAGCGATTTGATCTGCCGCAACAACTCGGTGCTCAGCCTCTGCTTTAAATTCTTTCGCCACAACAACATCCTGCGGGAGAACGATTTCTACGCCTAAGACTTTGGCCTTAGCCAGCAGTTCAGAGGCCAGAGACAGTTTATCCTCTTCGACCAGAGATTTGCCGACGCCATATCCTTGAGCCTTGAGGAAGGTATTGGCCATTCCTCCGCCGATAATCAAAAAATTGACTTTCTTTAATAAGTTCTCGATCACGCCGATTTTATCACTAACCTTCGCTCCCCCGATAATGGCTGCGAACGGGCGGGCCGGGTTCTCCAAGGCTTTGCCCATAACTTCTATTTCCTTCTGCATAAGAAGTCCGGCTACGGCAGGAAGATAATGGGCCACGCCTTCAGTCGAAGCATGCGCGCGATGGGCTGTTCCAAAAGCGTCATTGACATAGATCTCCGCTAAAGAAGCCAATTGCTTGGCAAATTCAGGATCATTCTTTTCCTCTTCAGGATGGAAGCGAACATTTTCCAAAAGAAGGGCCTGCCCCTCTTTTAAGGCTGTAACCTGGGCCATCACCTCGGGTCCGATACAATCCTTGGCCAAGGGAACGTTTTGTCCCAGGAGCTCACTTAAACGTACAGCAACAGGTACTAAGGAATATTTAGGGTTCACTTGTCCTTTAGGACGGCCAAAATGAGAAACGAGAATAAGTTTCGCCCCTTCTTCCAGAAGATAACGGAGGGTCGGTATAGCCGCACGAATACGGGTATCGTTGGTAATCTTTTGCTGATCATCGATGGGTACGTTGAAGTCTACGCGCACAAGGACACGTTTCCCTTTGACTTGAATATCTTTAATGCTTTTTTTATTCATAATTACTCTCCTTCCTTTCTCCTGCTTTCTTACCGAACGGTATTTATTATTCCTCAGATTGGATTTCCTACACACTAAATCCAACAACCCTTAAATATTCTCCTTTAAGCAATAGATTCCTGCTCTCAAAAAGGAAAGTCATCGCTGCTTTTCGCGTGGGTCAAACGATTCCTAACACAACCTGCGAAATGTTCACAATATTATCTTCAATGCTGTAAATTCGATCAAGCATATCCAGAACCGCATAGCGCAGCTTCTCTTCATCAGATCCACCACTTAGCTCCGCTTGAGAAGTCCCGGCTTGCGCCAGTGTCTCAAACTGCAGGGAACGCTGAAGGCGAATCACTTCCGGACGCTCCTGAATAATCTCCTCGGCGCTTTGCATATCTCCCGTACGCAGGGATTGGCCCATCGCCGTGTAATGAGCGGCGACATTATCATAAAGTTCTTCTAAGCTATCCCATTCAGCTCTGGTGAGTTTCAAATTCTGCCCTTCCATTTTCTCCAAGAATTGAACCATCCCTACAAAGGTATCGCCGATCCGCTCCAATTCCTTAAGAATAAACTGCATATTGATGCTTTCCTCTTCTTGCTCCTCTGTTAATCCTTTCTGGGACAGCCTCGAGAGAAAGCGCATGATATGGCGATAATACCAATCGACCTGTTCCTCCGTAGCCATGACTTCTTCAAAAGCCGAAGTCTGATCTTCGGCAAAAACCTTGGCGATCTTTTGAAGCATTTGTTCTTCGATTAAAGAAGCTAAAGCATAAGTCTCTTCCCAAGCCTGCTTCAAGGCAATAGCCGGAACTTCCTTTGCCGCCTCCTCAATAAACCGGAACTTAAACGGCGCCTTCGAACCTGCACGATCCGGAATCAGAACCTTCAACCCCTTAGCGAGCCAGTTGTTAAAGGGAAAAAAGATAATGACCATGAACAGGGCCGAGAAGAGATGAGCATTGGCAACCTGCCTCGTTAAATCTGAAGTGGACCACTGTACCAGAGTCTGGAACTGTTCCATAAAGGGAAAAAGGAGCAGCGTTGCCACCACCTTATAGCCTGTATTGGCAATTGCGGTGCGTTTGGCATCCATCCTTTCCGCCGTTAAGCTTGAGAGCAGAGTCGTCACCGTTCCCCCGATATGAGATCCCAAAACGAGAGGAATAATTGCTGAAAGATCGATCAGCTGCTGACTCGCCATCGACATCATGATGGCAAAAACTGCCGTACTGCTTTGCAGAGCCGCCGTCAGGACAAGCCCGACAAGGATGGCCATAAAGGGTGCGGAACCTAAATGCTCTAAAAAAGAATTAACTGCGGGGATATTCCTCAAAGGTGCGGCAGCATCTGACATATAGGCAATCCCCACGAAAATTAGGCCAAATCCAATGAGGGACTGGCCTAAATGCTTCCATTGCTTTTTCCCCAAAATATAGAGTGTAAACCCCGCAAATATCGCACCTAACGCAATAACCAGAAACTTGAACGCGATCAATTGAATAATGATCGATGTACCCAAGGCTGAGCCAAGAACAACACCCAAAGCCTGGCCCAAGTTGATCAGGCCGGCATTAACAAACTCGACCACCAAAACCGTGGTTGCGGCACTGCTTTGAAACGCGATCGTCATAATTATTCCCGAAAGAACGGCATACACCTTTTTCTTCGTGAGCGACTGCAGGATCTGTTTCAAACGCTTTGCGGAAAACTTTTGGAGTGCTTCCGAAGTCATATGTACACCATACAAAAATAAACCCAGACCGCCTAAAAACGCAAATATTGTACTTAAGGCCGCGATCGTTCTCACCCCTATCCGCCAAGGCGTCTCTGACCCGTCTTGATATAAACCTGCATTTCACCCACATTGACGATATGGTCGCCGAGCCGCTCCATCGTTCGAGCCAACACCAAAGCCAGACCAAGCTCACCGCTTAAGCTTTGACTCCGGTCATCGCCTAATAGCCTCTCCTTAAGTTGAGCATAGCACCGATCAACCGAATCATCTTCAGTATTGATATCCTTAATGATCTCTTGTTCATTCTTGAGTATGGCTAAAACATAATCGTACATCTTCAGTAAATAATCAGCCATCTGCAGGATTTCCTCGGCCCAATTCCCCTCAGGGCACAGTCGGCTCAATTCCGCAACATCACAGGCATAATCTGCGATTCGCTCTAACTCCTGCACCATCCGTTGATGCCCCAACATCCAGCGCAATTCCAGTTTTCTGAGCTGTTGAAGGCTCATAATATTCACGATTTGTTCCAAGAGCCGATCCCTCTCTTGATCAATCCCCTGATCCAGGGCTCGCCAATCTTCCTGCTGCTCCGGCTTTTCCAAGGTTGCTAAGGCCTTGAGTAAGACTTCACGAACCGCTTCGGCAAGGGCCAGTATTCTTGTACGAATCTCTAAGAGTACCCGGTCATATCCGGTCGTTCGTATAATGGCTATCTTACTCACCCCTTCTCTTTAATATCGTTTGCGCAATGCTGTTGAAGGAATTCCTAATTCATCCCGATATTTCGCAACCGTACGACGGGAGATTTCCATCTCTTTAGCCTTAAGCAGCTCCGAAAGTTTCTGATCGGAGTATGGTGCTTTGGGATTCTCACCGGCAATTAAGTCTTTTAAGGCCTGCTTAATCCCTTCTGTCGTCACACCCGGCTCATTCTTAATTCCCGATGCGAAAAAGAATTTAAACTCGTAAATTCCCCGCGGAGTTTGGATATATTTATTCGCTGTGGCGCGGCTTACCGTAGATTCATGAACCCCGATTTCATCGGCGATATCCTTCAATGTCAAAGGATGCAAGTAACGGATTCCCTTGCGTAAAAAACCCTCTTGGCGATTAACAAGGGCATTGGCCACTTTATAGAGCGTTGTCCGCCGTTGTTCAATACTGCGGATTAACCAAGCCGCGGCATTAAGCTTTTGTTCGACGAACTTTCGCGTATCATTCTCCTTATCCTGGCTTAAAGCGCTGCGATAGGCCTGATTGATGCCCAGCCTGGGCACAGTAATATCGTTGACCAAGATTATAAATTCGCCGTCAATGTCCTCTACCACAACATCAGGCACAATATAACGAACGTCACTCATTCCCGAAAAACGCAGGCCGGGTTTAGGATCAAGCTTACGCACCCAATCGGCAAGGGTCTGAACCTCGGTAATTGTAATTTTCATTTTTGCGGCAATCTTTTGCAGACGTCCGGTTGCTAAATCCTCCAAATGCTTGAGAAATTCCGGCATTTGGCTGGGAGCGTCAGGAATCAAGGGCAGCTGAAGGCGTAAACATTCTTCCAGAGTGCGTGCTCCCACTCCCAATGGATCCAGCATTTGAACGACTGACAGTGCTTTTTGAGCACTCAATTCAGAGATACCCTCATCCCGGGCGATCTCTTCCAAGGGAATCTCAAGGTATCCGTTATCATCCAGGTTGCCGATGATATATTCAACCTGCTCGACCGGAATCGAAAGTTTCTGAACATGAAGCTGCTCAAGCAAATGCTCCTGCAAAGTGGGTGCGGCGGCAACAAATGGTTCGAATCGCTTCTTGTCCGGATCATCCGGCTCATATTCCCGGGTTACTCGATCTTCCTGTCTCTGAAAGTATTCCTCCCAGTCCATATCCCAGGTAGTCTCAGGCTCAGTCGATTCTTCTGACTTTACGGGATCCGTTTCTTTCTCTTTAGCATCATTTGCATCATTTGCGTTTGCGGCATTCCCATCCACAACTTCCAGCAAAGGATTCTCCTGCAGCTGTTCATCAACAAAACTTGAGAGCTCAAGTGCTGAGAACTGCAAAATCGTGATGGCCTGGCGCAGTTCGGGTGTCATTATTAACTTTTGAGTTTGTTCCAGTCGAAGATCATAACCCATCCGCACGCTACTTCATATCCTCCCCGTAAATTTTCTTTGACCCGTTCTGGTCCTGGATCTTCTCAGCGAGTTCATCTATCTTTCTCATCCGATGATTCACTCCGGATTTTCCAACCTTAGGATGTAACATTTCCCCCAGTTCTTTGAGGCTTGCATCCGGAAATTCCAATCGAAGTTCGGCGATTTCTCTCAACGGCTCTGATAACGCCTTTAAACCAATCGTATTCATAATGGTATTGATATTTTCCACCTGGCGGACAGAAGCATCTACGGTCTTATTGAGGTTGGCCGTTTCACAATTCACCAAGCGATTCACTTGATTCCGCATATCCTTAAACACACGGACATTTTCAAATTCCAGCAGCGCATGATGAGCCCCGATAAAGCCCAAAAACTCCACGATATGCTCGCTTTCTTTAATATATACGACATGCCAGTTTTTACGTCTGCTCACTTTAGCTCCAAGGTGAAAGCGGTTTAAAAGTTTGCATAACCCTGCCGCATGATTCTCGTCATTGGTGATGATCTCAAGATGATATGTCCCTTCCGGGTTATTGATCGAGCCTCCGGCCAAGAAGGCTCCTCTCAGGTAAGCCTTTTGATCACACTTATGTTTAATCAGATCATCCGAAATTCCGGGTTGAATTTCCCCGTTCGCATCTAAAATGCCGAGTTTCTGAAGATCAGATTGATCTTTGGGATAGATTTTTACGAGATAAGAATTATTTTTCTTCAATCGAAGCTTCCGGCGAACCACAATATCCACAGGCAAATTCAAAACCGTTTTCGCTAAACGGTAAACTTTACGGGCAACCGGAGCGCTTTCCGTCACGACATTTAAAGCATAAACCTGGTTAGAGATCTGCAGCGTTCCGTCCATCCGGACCAAGGCCGCAAGTTCCGCTAAATTACAGCACACCTTAGGCACTGTGATTCGTGCCAGTTCCTCTTTTGTCATCGCACTAAAAGACACTGCCCTCAGTCCTTTCTAAGCGTCTTCCCTTAACTTCTGATGCAAAAGGTATGCATCGACTAAGGCAATCCGTTCTCCCACCGGTTTCATCCGAAAAAGCAGTCTGATCAGCTCTTTGGCCAGACGCTCAGAGTCATGGCGGATTATGTCATCCGCCTGGAGCAAATCCCGTTCGACGTATTTTACCCCAAGCCATTCCGCACTCCGAGCCTCACCGATAACCGGGAAAGAGCCTTGCTGTGCATAACGTTCTAAGAGTTCTTGAGGAATCTCTTTATTATTGGCAAGAACTACATCAACGAAGTCAGCCCCGCAATGGTCAACAATGGCCTGAAGATGATCAGCCACCGTATAGTCATCGGTCTCCCCCGGCTCGGTCATAATATTACAAACGTAAACACACGGTGCCGAAGCTTCTTTTATCTTTTCCCGAATCCCTTCCACTAATAAATTGGGAAGCACACTTGTATAAAGGCTCCCCGGTCCTAAAACAATTAAGTCCGCCTCTTCGAGCGCCTTTAATGCCTCAGGCATAGGATGACAGTTAGAGGGTTCGATAGAGACTCTCTTAATCCGCCCGTCCGCATTGCGCACGGCGGTTTCACCTTTAATTATCGTTCCGTCCGCAAGCTCCGCACTTAGCACCACCTGTTCCAGTGTCGAAGGATAAACGCTCCCTCTGAGAGCAAAAACCTTGCTTACCGATTCTACCCCCTTTTGAAAATCACCAAACGTATCAGCTAAACCGGCAATGAGCAGGTTTCCCAGGCTATGTCCGTTTAACGTTCCGGTATTGAATCGATAGGAAAAAAGATCTTCCATGATGTTTTCTTTGTCTGCCAAAGCAACGAGACAGTTCCGAATATCCCCCGGCGGTAAAATTCCCATTTCGTTGCGCAGTTTACCGGAGCTTCCGCCATCATCAGCCACTGTGACGATCGCCGTTAAATTACACGTATATTCCTTGAGGCCCCTTAAAAGGGAAGAGAGCCCTGTTCCCCCGCCAATAACCACAATTTTGGGACCGCGCCGCAGATGCTGGCGAGTATACATGACGTCTACAACCTTGCCCTCATCTTCCGGCAGAAGAACAGAAATAATTGAGTTTAACAGGCGTTTAAAACCAATAACAATTGCCGCAATTCCCAGTAACGAAATAAAGATTCCTGTCGGCACAGCGGTTTGTGGCGCACTTCCCGTTAAATGGTAAACCATTTCCCTGAACTGCACTTCCAAATACCCCAAAGCCACTCCATAATTCATCACAGATAAACCCGCTGTAAATAAGAAGATCCCAGCGACAGCTAAAAGAAACCAACGTTTTACACCGAGATTAGGATAGAGCCACTTGAAGGCATTGGATTCAAAATCGCCTGCTTTCTTTTTCATCCGGTTTTCTCTCCTTTTCGATTACGTGCGGCATCTCGGTGCTTAACACTCATGGTATAATGCTGCTCGCTCAAAAAGACTCCTATTCTTTCCGCAATTGCAACTGAGCGATGTTGCCCACCCGTACAACCGACCCCAATCACCAGATGACTTTTCCCTTCTTTAACGTAATAAGGAAGGATAAATTCAAGCAGGTGAAGATAGCGATTCATAAATTCCTGAGCCACAGGGTTATTAAATACATAAGATTTTACCAAGGGATGTTCTCCCGTCAGCGGCCGAAGCTCTTCCACATAATAGGGGTTTGGTAAAAAACGAACATCAATTAACAAATCCGCATCGAGTGGCACCCCATATTTAAACCCGAACGAAATGACGGAAATTGCAAGCTGTGCTTGTTCTTGTCCTTCGCCGTAAAGTTCGGCAATCTGCTGCCTTAACTGTTGTGAAAGAAGATTCGAGGTATCAATGATTTTATGGGCTTTCCCTTTCAGTTCGGACAGAAGTTTTCGTTCCTCGGTAATTCCGTCTAAAATCCGTCCTTGAGGCGATTGAGGATGCCGACGCCGGGATTCCTTGTACCGCCGCACCAGAACTTCATCCGAGGCTTCAAGAAATAGGATCTCATAAAGGAAGCCTTCCCTCTCCAAATCTTTAAGAGCTTCGGTTAAAGAAGCGAAAAATTCCCCGCCCCTCAAGTCACACACAATAGCTGCCCGACATACTTTTCCCTGAGACTGAGCACAAAGCTCAACAAATTTTACGATGAAAGCAGGGGGCAAGTTATCGATACAAAAATAGCCATGATCCTCAAGGCACTGTAAAACCTGAGTCTTGCCTGCCCCGGATAAACCCGTGATCACCAGTAGTTTTGTGGATTTTGGTTCCATCCCATCACCTCCTAAAGTCTTTTCAAGATATTTTAGATCAGCTTCCTCATTCCCGGCTACTTCCCGGAAATGACTTTAAGGGCCTCCGCTTGAGCCTGGGCTAAGGCATCTTGCGGCGCCGTTCCACCCCAGATATTCTGCCAAGCGACATCTTGCAAAGGCAGGAGTTTCCACTCCAAAGCATCTCCCGTTAGAGGCCAAAGCTTATTCAAACTTTCAGCCACCTGAGGAGCAACCCCTTTTTGACCCTCTGCGGTTTGATAATAGGCCACACTTGCCGGGAAGCGTGTTCCGGCTTGAGCAAAATTCCGCTCAATCTCGGGGCTGAGAAGCGCTTCTTCGACTGTTTTGATTAACGGTTCGAGCGCTTTTGTTGTTTTAATCGAAGAATTCGCAATTCCGAGTGTTGAGCCGGCCAGGCCTTGTCCTTGGCCGCCCAAAAGATTTGACAGTGGAATACTTCCCCAGGAAATGTTGGCCTGAGCCAAAGCTTGACTTGCCGGGGCAATCATATAAACGGCCTTGTTACTTGCAAACAGCGCCTGCGCATTTGAATCGATCTGCAGCAGCCTATTATCCCGCCAGTAAAGGAGTTGTTGAGCAAAGATCAAATTGGCAGGATCATCGAGGCTGGGGCTTTGCCCCTTAAGAAGATTGCCTCCTTGCCCGGTCCACCATGTACTCAGAAGTTCAGTGTCCAGCGAAGGAATGACCATCGCACCTTTGGTCTCGATCCACTGCGTTAAACTTGCCGGCGGCAGCGCGAGATCACTGCGATAATATAAAAGGGGTACATCCGTCAGCCACGGCTGGGCATAAACTTTATCACCATACTGATAGGGAGTTGCCAGTCCCGTAAAAGCATCACTCTCCGCGGCTACGGGGCCCAATGCCCCTTGGGCGTAAAGTTTCGTCAGCGTCTTCTGTGACGCGATGATAATATCCGGTCCTTCGCCCCCGGCCTGTGCTTGATGGGTTAACTCTGCCAGCTGCTCCTCAGGTACTGCTTTGGCCCTAAGCAATACTTCGGGATGTTGATCCATAATGCTTTGAAGTTGTTGATTAAAACTGTCCGCTTCAGAGCCTTGCAGTGTATGCCAAATCTCGATCACCGCAGGAGCATCACCGCCGGGAAGGCCCTGCTTGGGACCTCGATTGCAGCCGGTCATAAATCCAAGCGCTAAGATGATCATTACGAGAGTCAGTCCAAATCTCATCGGCGAAAACGGCCTCTTTTTCATCGATACTCTCCTTCGTTATTTGCTCATTGCCCTTGCTCCGGGGCAGCGATGGGGTATGCTTCACTCCGTCCCTTTTGGTATAAAAATAAAACCCATTGTTCTTGGGAAAAATATTCTACAGCCGTGGCGCGCGCCCATTGACGCCGATCCATCTGCTTGCGCTGAGGAATCCGGTTTTGCCAACGTTCATCCCCTTGAATGCGGATCTTACGCGCCGAATAATCTTCGGGAAGTTGTCTTTCAGGGCTCTGTAAAAAGTCCGGAACTACGGAAGGTCGTTCCCAGCGAAAATAGTCAAATCGCAATCGTTCTCTCAGGATTTCCCGCAGAAAAGAACTTTCTTCGGATCGAAGCCCTTGCTCGGTCAGCTTATGAATTCCTTGCTCGATTTTAAGGAGAATCGCTTCGAGGAACTCCCATAACTTATTAAAGAGAGCCTTGCCTGACCAGCTTTGTCTAAACCATCCTTGACGATGCCAGTATTCCGCCATTTCATGATAAAAGTCAAATGGAGTCGGGAAGAGCGGCACAGCCTTTTTGAGAATCTCCCGAAACTTTCCGGAATTATAATAGCGGTCCAGTACATCTTCCAAACGATGGAGTTTAAGGAGCTCTTCATGGCTCATTGAACGGGTCTGCAAAATGGTATAGGGGGGATCCGGGGAAAAGACCAATCCGTATTCATGGCTCTTTTCCCGCAAGCCCGATCCTTTTAACACCTTAAGAAAACCGAGCTGCAGCATATCCGGTTGAACCTGATAAACATCATTAAAGGACTGGCGAAAATGGCTCCAATCCTCCTCCGGCAAGCCTGCAATGAGATCAAGGTGAAGCGGTACCGTGCCTAACCGCTGCAGTTCGCGGATATATTTTGACCAGCGGTCAAAGTGCTGTGTGCGCTCAATGATTTGAAGCGTCGGGCGATATGTGGATTGAACCCCGACTTCAAACTGCACCAGCCCCGGAGGATATTGTTTAAGATAATTGACCCACTCCTCGTCTAAAAGTTCCCCGGCAATTTCGCAATGCACTCGAATTCCCTCTTCAGGAGGATACTTAGCAGCCTCCTCCCTCACAATATCGAGGATTCGAAAAGCATGCTCCTTGCGCACATTAAAGGTTCGGTCCACAAATTTAATCGTACGTGCGCCATATTCCAAAAGACGCCTTAAGATCGTCCGCAACGTTTCCGGATCGAGATAGCGTACCCCCGAGATAGTCGAGGATAGACAATACCGGCAATTAAACGGGCACCCGCGAGTCGTTTCCACATAAACGAGACGCCCTTGAAAATCCTCTTTTTCTTGATAGGGAATCGTATTTTCATCTAACGGAAGTAACGGCCTCGGGGGATTGAGCCGGATCGTCAAACCCTCCGCAGTCCGTTCACGCCAGGCTAGGCCTAAGACCGAATCCGGTTGCAGCTTGTCACGCCACCTGCGAAGGAGTTCTAAAAAAGTAACTTCACCTTCCCCATAAACAACCCCGTCAACTTCCGGATGTTCCTTCAGAAAGGCCCCCGCATCATATGAAACCTCCGGTCCGCCCAGGATAAACCGGGTATCGGGGCAAACGGAGCGCAGTTGTCGGATAACCGCCAAAGTTTCAGTAAGATTCCAAATATAACAGGAAAAGCCAATGACCTCCGCCCTGGCTTCATATATTTCTCCCGCAATTTTCTCGACACGATCATTGATCGTAAATTCACGGATTTCTGTTTCCGGAAATTCAGGTCGAACCGTGTCCCGCAAATAGCGCAGAGCCAAATTTGTATGCACATATTTTGAGTTCAAAGAGGCTAAAAGGATACGCAAAGAATCGACCCCCTTCTCTATCCAGTATAGCCGTTAGACCCGTACATTGCAATTCTTATGCCAACTAACTTGTAAACCCCCCGCGAAAGAGTATGGGAGCTATATCTGATTTTAATACACCAAACGAGAAGCCTTCTTGTTTCAGATAGTGAATGATACTCGGCAGGGCTTCTACTGTCGTTGTTTTCCCCGGTGTATCATGCATCAGCAGAATAACCCGGTCCTTGCCCGGAATTTGACTCTGAACATTGCGCAGCAATTGATCCGCAGGAACCAACGGTGCGGCGGCATCCCCGCTGCTGACATTCCAGTCATAGACGAGGTAACCGGCAGCATCAACAGCATTATAATATTTTACATTAAAATGCCCTTGAGTGCCGCCGGGCGTCCGAATAATCGGAGGCCGGACACCTGTTAAGCGATAAATAAGATCTTCGTTCTTTTTGATACTGGCTAAGAAATCCTGCGGACCCCGATAAATATCCGCATAATTATGAGAATAAGTATGATTGCCGATTGAATTGCCTTCTGCGTATTCCTGCTGTAAATAGTCGGGGAATTTTTCAACCTGAGTTCCAATCACGAAAAACGTAGCCTGAACGCCTTCATCCTTCAAGATCTTTAATATATGGGGCGTATTGGCCGATGGCCCGTCGTCAAATGTGAGATAAACAATCTTCGCGGGTTCATTGCTAAATGTTCTTGTTCGCATCGCCAGCCCGGGTGCCATTGGCGGACTTCCCGCTAATTCATAAAACGACCGCACCGGAGTATTTGGTGGATCCGGCACAGGCGAAGCGGCAGCAATAGGTTCACCCTCGGTAACACGCACGGGCACGTTTTCCCCGTCTGCCGTTTGATTTTCCTCATCGCTTGGGGACGTTTCCTTCTCCATCTCTATTTTCTTCTCTTCCTCCTGATCCTGATCGGGATCATCTTGGCTGATGACCTCATCTTGATGTCCCGACTCCTCGGCAGGAGAGTAAGCTGAAGTTATCCCTCTGCTGCAACCCACAAGACTGAGCACTAAAACAAGCATGAGGAAGAGAAGCGGATAATGATTTAATTTAGTTTGTTTTTTAATCCGTTTTAGCCGCAACATTTTATACGCCTCTCCTAATAATTCCATTTAATAATCCTATTTTTAATAATTCCATTTCTAATTCTTACTAAGAACATATTTCTCAATGACTTGAGCTACCCCGTCCTCTTGATTCGTCGCCGTTACCACGTCGGCAACATCTTTCAGTTCTTGGCGGGCATTTCCCATCGCCGCACCAATACCTGCATAACGAATCATTTCCATATCATTTAAGCTGTCTCCTACTGCCAAGACCTCCTCTCGCTTGACTCCCAGACGCTCAGCCAAGGCGGATAAAGCAGCTCCCTTATTGACTGTAGGATGAATGAGTTCTAAAAAGTAAGATTTCGATACTGTCGTTCGTACCTGTCCCTCATACCGCTGAAGGATTATTTTATTCCACTCTTGCAGCACCCCTTGCTCACCGAAAAGAAGAATTTTCTCAACGCCTTCTTTTTCATTCGCCAAGCATTCCGATATACTCGTGATGGTAATAGGAACCCGGGTTGCACGTTGATACTTTCTGGACCAATCATTCATTTTTTCAGCATAGACCCGGTCTTTAATATAGACATGAACATGAATATCATGTTGTAAAAGCCAATCTATAATATTCCGAGCGGTCTCAATCGGTATTATTTTTCGGTAAAGAACTTTTTCACTAAGGGTTTCCTGAATCATTGCTCCGTTATAGGTTATCGCCGGAACATCTATCTCTAACTGTTGAGCATACGGCCGCATTGCCGCAGGCATTCTCCCTGTGGCAATTGTTACATAAACCCCTTGTTTCCTTGCCTGCCGAATAGCCTCTATTGTCCGCTCCGAAATAGTCCAATCATCCCTAAGCAAAGTGTCATCCATATCCATAGCAATTAAGCGGATTTTAGTATCGGACAAAAAATCATCTCCTTGTTATATTATATCAGATTCGACAATTTAAGAGCTTTTCCTTTTTTTGCATAATTGACGGAAGGGGCTGTTTTGCGACAGCCCCTTCCGTTGCTCGTTAACACGTTTACTTATTGGCTATTTGCACTTCCGAGCAAGCCTCTCCGCCTAAATAACGTTTTAAAAACTGCCCTGTATAAGACGTTTCCTCTGCGGCTACCTCTTCCGGGGTCCCGGCGATTAAAACCTCTCCGCCGCGATTTCCCCCTTCCGGTCCGAGATCAATCAGGTAATCCGCGGTTTTGATCACGTCAAGATTGTGTTCGATAACGAGTACGGTATTTCCGGCGTCAACTAAACGGTGAAGAACCTCCAAGAGCCGCTTCACATCGTCGATGTGCAGCCCTGTCGTCGGCTCATCAAGGATATAAATGGTTTTACCTGTGCCGCGGCGGCTGAGTTCGGTTGCCAGCTTAATCCGCTGCGCCTCCCCACCCGAAAGGGTCGTTGCCGGCTGTCCCAGACGAATATAACCCAGGCCGACATCCCGCAGGGTTTGCAGCTTACGCGCAATTCGGGGAACAACTTGGAAGAATTCCGTTGCTTCCTCTACCGTCATCTCGAGAACCTCGGCAATACTTTTTCCCTTATAGCGAACTTCAAGCGTTTCTCGATTATACCGCAGCCCGTGGCAGACCTCACAGGGAACGTAGACATCGGGCAGGAAATGCATCTCAATTTTTATAATTCCATCCCCGTGGCAGGCTTCACAGCGGCCGCCTTTAACATTAAAGCTGAATCTTCCGCGGGAATAGCCCCGCATCTTCGCCTCCGGAGTCTGAGAGAAAAGCTCCCGGATAAAATCAAATACACCGGTATAGGTTGCCGGGTTTGAGCGTGGAGTCCTCCCGATCGGCGACTGGTCAATATCAATGACCTTATCCAAATATTCCATTCCTTCGATACTCTTATAAGCGCCGGGTCTTAATCTTGCCCCATTCAGCTCCGAAGCCAACGCTTTATAAAGAATCTCATTGACAAGCGTACTTTTACCGGAACCGGATACTCCGGTCACACATGTAAATACTCCGAGAGGAATTTTAACCGTAATGTTTTTCAGATTGTTTTCTTTAGCTCCTTTGACGGTCAGCCATTTGCCATTCGGCTTGCGGCGCTCTGCGGGAACCCGAATTTTTTTGCGTCCGCTTAGATATTGTCCGGTAATAGAATCCGGATTTGCTTTGATCTCTTCCAATGTGCCCTGGGCGACAACATTGCCCCCATGCGCTCCGGCCCCGGGTCCGATATCGATGATATGATCCGCGGCATACATCGTATCCTCATCATGTTCGACCACAATAAGGGTATTGCCTAAATCCCGCAAATGTTCCAAGGCCGAAAGCAGTCGCTCATTATCCCGCTGATGAAGTCCGATACTGGGTTCATCCAGGACATAGAGCACACCCGTCAAACCGGCGCCGATTTGCGTTGCCAAACGAATCCGCTGCGCTTCACCGCCTGAGAGAGTTCCTGCCGCTCGGCTGAGGGTAAGATAATCTAAACCCACAGTGATCAGAAAGCCTAAACGCTCACGAATTTCCTTTAACACTTGGCGAGCAATAATCTGTTCCTTTGCACTGAGTTCAAGATGATCAAAGAATTCCAAGGCCTCTGTTATCGACATATTGGTCACGCTATCGATACCGGCATCCCCTACGGTTACGGCTAAAGCTTCCGGTTTAAGACGTTTTCCCTTGCAAACCGGACAAGACCGTTCAGTCATGTAATTCTCCATTTCGGCCTGGACATAGTCTGAAGACGATTCTCTATAGCGGCGTTCAAAATAGGGAATGAGTCCTTCGAAAGGAGCATTGAAAGCTTTAGGCTGATCAAAAATACCGATATATCGGAATTGAATCGGTTTTTCAGTTCCATGAAGAAGGCCTTGCCATTGTTCCTCATTTAACTGCTCCAAGGGAGTATCCATTGTAAAACCCAGCCCCTTGGAAACCGCCTGGAGCATATTTGGATAATAATTGGACTGAGATTTTGCCCATGGCGCAACCGCTCCCTCATTGAGGGAAAGCTTATGGTTCGGCAGGATCAAATCGGCATCAACTTCTAAATTTGCCCCTAAGCCTGTACAAGCAGGGCAGGCCCCAAAAGGACTATTAAAGGAAAAAAGGCGCGGGGAAATTTCTTCTAGGGCAATTCCGCACTCCGGGCAGGCAAAATTCTCACTGAAAAGGATTTCCTCCCCATCGATGATATTGACGATGACATTGCCCTCACCCAACTTGAGTGCTGTTTCTAAGGAATCGGCTAGCCGTGCCGCACTATCCGGTTTGATCACAATGCGGTCGATGACAACTTCAATCGAGTGCTTCTTGTTCTTTTCAAGTTTTAGTTCTTCACTCAGATCATGGATTTCTCCATCGATGCGAACTCGGACATAGCCCGCTTTGCGCGCTTCTTCAAAGAGCTTAACATGCTCCCCTTTTTTGCCTTTCGTTAAGGGGGCTAAAATCTGCAGCTTCGTTCGTTCGGGAAAAGTCATGATCTGATCGACCATTTGCTGAACGGTTTGCTGACTGATTTCTCGGCCGCAGTGCGGACAATGGGGGTGTCCAACCCGAGCATAGAGCAACCGCAAATAGTCATAAACCTCAGTGACTGTTCCTACTGTCGAGCGTGGATTCCTGCTCGTTGTTTTTTGGTCAATCGAAATTGCCGGGGATAGTCCCTCGATGTAATCGACATCCGGTTTATCCATTTGACCTAAAAATTGACGGGCATAAGCGGATAGGGATTCGACATACCTTCTCTGTCCCTCCGCATATATCGTATCAAAGGCCAAAGATGACTTTCCCGACCCGGATAATCCGGTGACAACGACAAACTTATCCCGCGGAATATCCACACTGATATTTTTTAAGTTATGGGCACGAGCCCCTCGTACCTTGATAAATTCCTGGGCCATAGATCCTCCTTCGAATATTAACTGTCCCTTGTCTTTCCAGTTAAATGTTCAATTTGAAATTTAAGAACGCGGCAATTGGGTTCGTCAGCGGCTAAATACTTTAAACCCTTTTCCATGAAATCAGCCGAGTATTTCTTGAGGAAAACGACAAGAGCCTCCTGCTTTTCCTCTTTAGCGGATTCAAAGACCTCTCCTACGGCAATAGCGCTTTGAAATTTAACACTAAACCGATCGGCTAAAGTTTGCGCTTCGCCGACTACGCAGAATGAAGCCTTGTTATTAAAAGCGATATTATCTAACTTGTGCCCTTCCCGTGCGCAATGAAAATATAGGACCTGATCTTTTTCGTTATAGATGTAGCTCAGGGGCACCCCATAAGGATAACCTTCGGCATCAACGGTCGATAGGATACCATACTCCGCCTTGCGGAGAAGTTCCAATACATCGCTGTCCCCCATTTTTCGGTCTTGCCTGCGGAGTTCATGAAACATTAATCTTCCTCGCTCTCGTAATAATTTTGCTTTGCAAGCAGTTATGCCCAAGCCTGATGACTACTTGCGAAGAGTCTCGCATACTGTAATCGTAACTTGATGCGAAGATGCGTTATTTTTGTCGTAAAGATGCAGCCTTTGACTTGCCCCTCTTACTGCCGGCTGTGCTCGATTGGGCTCCGCGGCTTTCCCGTTTCTTGCCTCGGGCCTGAACAGAATGCTTATACTTATTTTCCTCACCTTTGAGTTCAATAATCACATCCCGAATTTCAGCTGCCCGCTCAAAGTCCATATCTTTCGCCACTAAGCGCATTTCTTGTTCCAGGCTTTTAAGAAGCTTTGTCAGTTCTTCAGGGGGCAGCTTATTGCCGTAGGCCGCTTTTTTCTCCGCAACCTTGGTCGCTTCCGGAACATCATAGATTTTCTTGCGGATGGTTTGCGGAATAATTCCGTGCTCCTCATTATAGGCTTGTTGAATCGTCCGGCGGCGGTTTGTCTCGTCAATGGCTATTTTCATTGACTTCGTGATTTGGTCGGCATACATTATAACCTTCCCGTTAACATTGCGGGCAGCCCGTCCAATAGTCTGGATCAATGAGCGTTCGGCACGCAGGAATCCTTCCTTATCCGCATCAAGGATGGCCACTAAGGACACTTCCGGTAAGTCCAGCCCTTCCCGGAGGAGGTTAATCCCAACAACCACATCAATTTTCCCAAGCCTCAGCTCACGAAGAATCTCTACCCGATCAAGAGTTGTGATATCAGAATGAAGATACTTGACGGCAAGGTTCAAATTTTTCATGTAATCTGTCAGGTCTTCCGCCATTTTTTTAGTCAGCGTCGTTACCAGGACCCGTTCATCCCGATCCACCCGCAGCTGAATCTCATTCAATAAATCATCAATCTGGCCTTTTGAAGGACGAACAAAAATTTCGGGATCCAACAGACCTGTCGGGCGAATAATCTGTTCAACCATTTCCGGACAGTGCTCCAATTCATAAGGACCGGGGGTCGCAGAAATATAAATCCGCTGAGGAACCAAATGTTCAAACTCGTTAAACTTAAGCGGACGGTTGTCCAATGCTGACGGCAAGCGGAAACCAAAGTCCACCAGGGTCGTTTTGCGTGATCGGTCTCCTTCGTACATGCCGCGGACTTGAGGCAGTGTCACGTGGGACTCATCAACCATGAATAAGAAATCCTTCGGGAAATAATGAATCAGGGTAAATGGTGTATCTCCCGGTTCGCGGAAGGTGATATGGCGGGAGTAGTTTTCAATTCCGTTGCAGAACCCCATTTCACGGAGCATTTCAAGGTCATAGCGTGTCCGCTGTTCGAGTCGCTGCGCTTCCAGTAATTTATTTTCGGCCTTTAATACTTTAAGCCGATCCTCAAGTTCCGCCTCAATATTTTCACAAGCAAGCACCAACTTGTCCTGATCAGTTACATAGTGCGAATTTGGGAAGATCGAAACGTGACGGCGTTCCCCGAGAATCTCGCCTGTCAGAACGTTCACTTCATAAATATGCTCGATTTCATCGCCGAACATTTCCACCCGAACCGCCCGTTCTGTAGATGAAGCGGGGTAAATTTCCACGACATCCCCCCGTACGCGGAAGGTCCCTCTCTGGAAGGCAACATCGTTACGATCATACTGGATTGAGATAAGCTTGCGCAAGATCGCATTGCGGTCAATTTCCTGTCCTTGTCTTAAGGATAAGACTAAATCATAATACTCATCCGGAGAACCTAAACCGTAAATGCAGGACACACTTGAGACCACAATAACATCTTTACGCTCGAATAAAGAAGCCGTAGCCGAGTGGCGTAGCTTTTCAATCTCATCATTGATCGACGCATCTTTTTCAATATAGGTATCACTCGAAGGCACATACGCTTCCGGTTGATAATAGTCGTAATAACTGACAAAATATTCGACGGCATTCTCCGGAAAAAATTCCTTGAACTCGCTGTAAAGCTGAGCCGCCAAGGTTTTATTATGCGCTAAGATAAGCGTTGGTTTTTGAACTTTTTCAATAATATTAGCCATAGTAAACGTTTTTCCCGAGCCGGTTACCCCCAGCAAGGTTTGATGACGTTTTCCTTCTAATACTCCGGCGACCAGTGCATCAATCGCTTGCGGCTGATCCCCGGAGGGCTGATAAGGAGCATGCAAACGAAACTCCATAATCTCTGATCCCCTTTTCCTTAAATTTATTCTAAATACGATTATAACACTAAAAGGAACCCCATATCAATTTAGATATGAGGTTCCTGATCAGACTTATTATTTTGCTGACTTCGCTGATCCTGTTGATCCTTGCTGCCCTTGTTGACCTTTCTGCTGGCCCTCTTGACCCTGCTGGCTTTTCTGCTGAGATTCCTGTTTCAACATTTCGGGAGGAACGGTCCGATTTTGCTCACTGGAACTTTTTTCCGTACCCAGAACCTTCCCCTTATCATCGAGATATTCCCGCGTAATAATGGTTTGAATCTTCTCCGTCACTTTAGTTGCCCCCCCAGGAACCTGTCCGCCTGAGGATTGGCTTCCGCTCTGTCCCTGAGAACTGTTCTTTTTATCCTGATCGCTTCCTGTATTGCTTGAATTCTTCTGGTCCTTCTGGTCTTTCTGGTCCTTTTGACCGCCTTGGTTTTGCTGATTTTGGCTTGGGGCTGCCGCGGCCTTCTCCGCGGCTTTCGCATAACTCTTTTGCACGACTGCTAAATTATCCGCCATTACTGATTTGACTGGGATGATTTTTGCCGGGACTTCACCCTGATCCCCTGTTACCGATTCATCGATATTCAATGATTCTTTAGCCGCAACTTTTTGGGCCCACTGAAAAGCGTTGACTCCTTGGATATAGGGTGAGGTATCGATATCGGCAATTTGAGTCTCGCTTGCAATCCGCTGCAGAGATTGCTGATTGGCTTGTCCTCCGACCAGGAGTACTTTTTTCTCTAATTGTTGGCTTTTTAATACTTGTGCCGCTTGGGACGCCAATTTTTCATTTTGGGCAATAACCGCTTTCACTTTATCCGGGTTCTTCTGAATTATCTCAAGCAACCCCTTCTGGGCTACCGCTTCTGTCCCATCGGGGCTGGCCAGGACTTGAACTGTCAGCTTAGGATTTTTGCCCAGGCTTTGCTTAATCGCCGCGAGTTGTACCTGTGAGGTACTTGTGCCGGAATCTCCTTGCATCACGACAATCTGACCTTCCGGTACTTTGTTCAAAATTGAATCGGCCATCAATTTTCCGGTCTCTTGAGGATCAGGCAAGATAATTCCCGCCGGTTTAATCCCTTCCGGCAATTCATTTAGAGCAATGACCTGAATTTGATTTTCCTCAACGCTCTGTAAAAGCTGAGGGTTTCCACCTTGATAAATAAGGACTTTTGCCCCTTTTAACTGGGATGAAGAATCCTTACTGCTTTCGCCCTTCGAACTTCCGCCGGAATCACTTCCCTGTGTGCTTTTCTCCGCAGACGAAGAGCCTTTTTGGGCCCCTCCCGCAGATCCCTGGGAAATGACTTTAAGCTCGATATTTTCCTTTTTGGCCATGTCCTCTATGCCGCTTAGGATTAGAGCCTTATTGGGCTCCTGTTCGTCCAAAGCCACAGCAATGACCTTCTTTTGCTCATTACCCGAAGAGCTTTGCGACTTATCCTTTTTCCCAAATAGGCCTTGTAAACTGCAGCCCGTTATGGTTAAACTAAGAGCAACAACCATACCTATTAGGAGAATTCTTTTCATGGGACACGCTCCTTTCCAGGCTCGAATCCTTGTTTAGTTTTCCCCTAATTTCCTGAAAAATGCGTATTGAAAGGGTGTTTTTATGGGTGGATTTTTAACACGGTTATTAGTTAATGCTCTAGCCTTAATTGTTACCGCTGCTGTTATACCGGGTTTATATCTTGGAGGCTTCTTCACGGCAATCATCGCCGCTTTGATTTGGGGAATTGTCAATACCTTGATTCGGCCGGTCTTCTCATTCTTCACCTTTCCTCTGCAGATTCTATCCCTCGGTATTTTTACCTTGGTCATCAATGCTCTTATGTTATCCCTGACTGCTTTCCTTGTGCCCGGATTCCAAATTCTCAGCTTTTCCGCGGCCTTTTGGGGAGCAATTATCTTAAGCCTTATCAGTATGGTTTTAACTCGTTTATTCAAGTAAAGACTGATTTAGTAAACTCTGATTTAATTATTATCTTTTCCAATCACGTAAGAGTTATATACTGTAGCTATTACATGAATTTAATTTTCCAATATGAATAATTCTTCTACATGAACGCAAAACAATTTTGCTAATTTAAGAGCAAGCTCAAGCGTTGGATTATACTTGTTATTTTCTATGGCATTTATGGTCTGTCGTGTAACACATAATATTTGGGCTAATTCCTCTTGGGTCATATTTTTTTCTTTTCTTAATTCCTTAATCCGATTATTCATCTTTTCCATCCATCCGTTTTTCTAAAGCAAATCGAATCGAAGTCTGAACCAACATTTGTGTTACAAACAGGAATAGTGGTATGCCGGCAGATACCTTGTTAAATAGGTCAATCGCCACCCAAACCGCCAGAAAAGCAACCATGTAAGCATAAGTCCAAAACACACTTTTGTATGAAATGTATTTTTCCATTTCATCCATTTTTCTAAAACCTTTCATAACATCACTCCTTTAAGAATGTAAAACATTCTTTACATCTTTAGTATATCATGTTATGAACAGATGTCAAATAGTCTTTACATTTGGACATTACTGCAAATCCTCTAGATCCCTTAATATTTGATTGAGCAGCTCATCCCTTAACCTGTCCACTTGGGAAAAATCAATGACCTCCATATATATGGATTTCAAGAGATCCCTTGTATTTTGATACTGAACTAAGGTCTTTTTGAGGGATTCACTAAAGGGACGGTCAAGTCCTTGATCTTTTAATTCATCGGGTTTCCCCTGCCAAATCGCAAGATTTCTCTGGGGAAATACAATCCCGATGATTTCTTCCGGATAAAGAGGATGGAGAACCATATCGATGATCTGGCCCAATTGCTCAGCCTCGCTGAGAATCCAATCCATGGCTTCCGATGTTTCTTTTCCGTCCAAATGAATCTGATCAAAATCGGTTAAATAATGGGGCGCAAGATTCAGCCATCCTTCACAATCCAGCCCATGAAGAAAGAAAGGTGTAACCTTACTTTTTTGAAGCTTTTGCAACGCATTTTGGGCTTTAACCCATGTCCCGTCTCTTCCCTCGTTATCATTTAATATTGAATAAATATCAGGCAGCCATGGCCGTTTCTTTGTCTCCGCGACGGCAGGCATTTTTCCTCGCATTTTCTCACCGAATTCCTCGGCTAAATAGATCCCTATTTCTTTTTGGGCATGCTTTTCTATT
This sequence comes from Desulfitobacterium sp., assembly GCF_034927245.1. Lineage (GTDB taxonomy): Bacteria > Bacillota > Desulfitobacteriia > Desulfitobacteriales > Desulfitobacteriaceae > Desulfitobacterium_A. The sequence continues at coordinate 87,958 of NZ_JAYFQK010000018.1, read as the reverse complement.
TCTTCAAGCTCTAAAATTCGGGATCGATAATGTTCGAGCTTTGCTAAATCGCACATCGGGGTAAAATCGATAAACCGCTCTATGATCCCGGGAGCGCGCCATTTTAACGGGGCAATTTCATAAAGGTCCAGCATGACTAGGTTATTCCGACGAATACTAAACCCTGCCATCGAATCAGGATCGCGTGCTGAGCGTATAAAATCAACTTCATAGCCGCGATCGAGAAGTTCAAGGCCGATCATTTTGATCATCGTCGATTTTCCTGTTCCCGGTCCACCCATAAGGACATAAGTGCGTTCCCATTCCGTCATCATATCCGGCAAAAGTGATATGTAACCCCTGCTTGTTACTCCTTCAGCTAAAAAATGGCGTACAACCGGTTTCTGGACCATGTCCTTCCCCCCTTTTTTTCTGCTCGACGTAGTTTATGCGGGTGGAAGGTGAAGGGTCACCCCTTTTATGCGAAAAAAAGATATCCTCCAAAAGGCACGGTACGGAAAAAACAAAGGAGAGGCATTGTCCCACAAAAGGGATAGCGCCTCTCTCTTTTAACTCGCCCATAGTGTTATTCCAGGGATGGTTTTATTAAAATTTTCTTCGACATAATGCTTAACTTCGTGGCTTACCTGACGCGAACCTTCGGTTTGAACTATTCGGAAATTCCGAATAGTTGCCTCCTGTGTAAGCTCGCCATCCGTATAAATTTTAGAAATATGCTCGTTTATAGTATGAACCTCTACGTTGTATAGCGTTGCAAGCATTTTTTGCGTGAGCCAGATGTTCTCGTCTTCATAACGCATTTCAACGCTTTCAGGATTATCACCGCCTAAATCCATACTCCGCAAAAGACGCATTCTCTATTTTATTTGCCCCCGTAGAACCTTCACAGCTTGACTCAGCTGGGAGTCAAATTTTTTATCCGTAGGCGAGATTGTCGCATCTTCACCTTTCTTTAACTCCACCTGTACATCCGGTTCAATTCCTTTTTTATGAATATCGATTTTATTCGGGGTTAAATATTTTGCAGTCGTCAGTTTAACGCTCGTTCCTGCATCAAGCTGGAATATGGTTTGGACAATTCCTTTACCGAATGTCTTTACCCCGACTAGGGTTCCCGTTCCCCGATCTTTAATCGCGCCCGCAACAATTTCCGAAGCTGATGCGCTTTCTTCATTAACCAAGACTACAAAAGGCTTACCCAGGAAATTATCTTCTGCCGATTTGGTGACCGTATGTCCTTGATTATCCACGATGTAAACAACGGGACCCGGTTGAACAAAGCGACTGGCAACCCCTACTGCAGCATCTAACTCACCGCCGTGATTATAGCGCAGGTCGAGAATAATTCCCTTATATTTGGATATATCCATTGAGTTAAGAACACTTTTTAATTCATTGGCCGTATTTGTTGAGAATTGGGAGATATCGATATAGGCAATATCGGGATTACCGGGCAAAGCTTCGCCGTCAACCGTAGGTACGGAAATGGCTTCCCGCGTTAAGGGGACACTCAGCGTCTGCTTCGTACTTTCACGATAGATCGTTAAAGAAACTTTTGTTCCCGGATCTCCACGCATTAAAGCAACGGCTTTGTCCTGAGGAATCGCGGTTGCATCTTGATCGTCAATCTTTGTTATTACATCACCCGTCTCCACGCCTGCTTTCGCTGCCGGAGAATTTTTAATCGGGCGTAAGACGACTAGTTTATTAGGATCCTTAAGGCTGATAATAATTCCGACTCCGCCAAACTTTCCTTCAATCTGTTCCATGAGCTGGGTATTTTCCTCGGCGTCCATATACACTGAATAAGGATCATTCAAGGAATCGACAATCCCTCGTGTCGCACCCTCAATAAGCTGGGGCGCCGAAGTTCCTTCTAAATAATCCGCCTGGACAAGTCGGACTACACGGGCCAGCCTCCCCACAGTCTGCCAGTTTGCAATCATGAACCCGCCAACCACTACGGTAAAGATTATACTAACAACGCCCACAACTAACCCGACACGCTTAAAAAAGTCTTTCCAATCTCTCTCTTGCAACATTCTAGCCCCTTCCTACCCGCTACTGCAGCCACGCTCAATCTCTATGCCTTGCAGCTCAACATTAAGACAAACCCTGTGCTATTATATGCTCATCCCAGTGCACTCATACTAACGAAAAAATTGCAGCGGATCAGTGGGGTTTCCGTTAACACGTACTTCAAAATGCAGATGGTTGCCTGTGCTCCAGCCTGTCGTACCCACATAACCAATAACATCTCCGGCTTTAACTTGATCTCCTACGGAGACTCCAATCCGAGACTGATGACCATAAAGGGAAGTATAACCTCCTCCGTGATCGATAATAACCGCGTTGCCGTAGGCTCCATACCAGCCTGCCATAATCACCTTGCCGGTACCTGCGGCAAGAATTGCGGTTCCCCCCGGAGCAGGAATGTCCGTTCCCGTATGTAGACTTTTCTCGCCCGTTACGGGGTGAATTCGCCAGCCATAAGGGCTGCTTACTTCATAATAGCCCGGTAGAGGATAAGTATTTATCGTCCCTAAAACTTTCCCCGATGAGGATGATGTTAATTGACGGATTTTCTCAGCAATCGCCGCAGAGTCCTTAGCCAATTGCTTATTCTGTTCCGATAATGCATCCTGTGCCTTTTTATTATCATTGAGAGCGGTTTGATATTGCTGATTCTTGCTGTCTAAATCACTTTTTACCTTTGCTGCCTGTACTTGAAGCTCTGCCGCCTGATCACGCTGAGACTGCAGCTCCTTCGTTTTCTGTTCTATATTTTCTTTTTCAGTTTGAATATCCGCCAGTATTTTCTGATCATTTTCCACCAGCCTGGTAAAGTACTCCAGACGGGTAATGAAATCGCTTAAGTCAGTCGATTGAAAAAGAATCTCCAAATAGCTGAGCTGACCTTCTTCGTAAATAACCCTGACTCGTTTCTGCAATACCCCACGCCGCTCCTCAAGCGCCTGATTGCGTTTTTCCAGTTCTTTTTCGGAAGCGGCAACTTTCTTTTGAGCTTGATTATATGACTCTTGTTTTTGGCTTAATTCCGCTTTTGCGGAAGTGATTTGCGTTGACAACGTTTGAATTTGCGTCTTAAGCTTGTCCTCGGAATAAGTCAAATCATTTAACTTGCCTTGAATTTGATTTTGTTTTTGTTGTAAACCTTTTTGCTGATCCATCGCGTCGTTGAGTTCCCCCGCCTGGAGCGGAAGAACTGTACTTCCGAGTAATGTACCCGATATAATCAGGGATACTACCCATTTTCTATACATTTTTCCCCTCCCTTTACATCTAGTCGGTTAAACTTTAGACCTTAAGAAACTTGCGAAGTGAAATAACACTGCCTATCGCCCCAATTGCCATACCTGCCAAGATAATCATAGCCAGCACTTGGGCAATCATGCCGGCATCCTGAACGATTGGCATAAACGTTAAGCTGGAGCTGATATATCCTGCCAGCCATTGATAACCAAAACCAACGATTAGAATCGCGAGCAGTCCTCCGAGGAACCCAAGAAACATCCCCTCAATTAGAAAAGGCCCTCGAATAAACCAATTGCTTGCTCCCACCAATTTCATAATCTGAATCTCACGCCGCCGTGAGAAAACATTCATTTTAATATTAAGGGAAATTAAAACTAAGGATGCCGCCGCAAAGGCGATGACAATACCAATACCAATCCAGCGCAACCAATGGGTAAAGTTCAAAAGCTGGTCCACTACGCCCTGCCCGTAGCGGACTTTTCCTACGCCCTTCAGCGTTTTAATCTGATCGGCAACCTCCTGAACCTGTTGAGGGTCAGTGACTTGCACCGATAGTTTATCTGGAAAAGGATTGGTCCCCCCTAAATCAGATACAAGATTACTCGATCCCATGGACTGCGAGAAATCATTTAAAACCTTTTCTTTTGGAGTTAATTCCACTGAGGCTACTCCGCTTAATCCTTCAACCTGCTTTTGCAATTTTTGAATATCGTCACGGCTCACATTATCGTCGGCAAATACCGCTATTTCAACTTGAGATTCAAAGTCTTTAGCCATGTTATTGGCGTTAAGGAAGAAGAAAGCAGATGCCCCTAAAATCACAAGAGCAACCATTACCGTTAAGACTGAAGCGAGACTTAGCCAAAAATTTCGGCGTATCGACTTGAAAACGACTTGCACCATATACTTCAAGGAGTTAATTGACATATCCATATCCTCCCTGGAGATCGTCCCGAACAATTCTTCCGTCTTCGATCGCCACAACCCGTTTTTGCATTTGATCTACAATATCCCGGGCATGTGTTGCCATGACAACCGTTGTGCCCCGTTTGTTAATGTTGTAAAGCAAATCCATAATCTCCCATGACGTATCCGGGTCAAGGTTACCCGTAGGCTCGTCCGCTACGAGTAAAGCAGGCCTATTCACAATCGCCCGGGCAACGGAAACCCGTTGTTGCTCTCCTCCGGAAAGTTCATTCGGAAAAACCTTTTCCTTGGTGGCTAATCCCACAAGATCGAGTACCTCCCGGGTCCGTTTTTTGACTTCATTCTTTTCTACACCGATAACCTCTTGAGCAAAGGCCACGTTCTCGAATACCGTTTTAGTCGGCAATAATCGGAAATCCTGAAATATCACGCCAATATTTCTCCGAAGGTGCGGGACATCGGAATCTTTCATCCGCAAAAGATTTTTTCCATCGATAGTGACCTGACCGCGAGTCGGAGTTTCCTCACGATAAAGCAAGCGAATAAGCGTCGATTTTCCTGCACCGCTTGGACCCACTAGAAAGATGAATTCGCCGTTTTCAATCTTTAGGTTAATATCGACAAGGGCCCTGGCACCATTCGAGTATATCTTCGAAACATTTGTAAACTGAATCATAATAGCCCTTTCCTCCTCATTTAATGTGTCAGCTCCCTTTTTTCCTCTAACCTCTTTTTCAATTCGACGCGAGGTAGGAATTTCCTGTTAGGATTTAGGATAAAAAAAAGCCCCTCCTCTATTTTCACAGATTCGGGACAACATGACAAAGGTTATATTTACCAGTGACTTATTTCTTCTTTAAAACCTTATCCACGGCTTCGACAATATGCCTTGCGGTTAAGCCATATTTCTCTAATAATTCATAGGGGCGTCCGGATTCACCAAAACTATCTTTAATCCCGACTCTTACCATAGGCGTTGGTACATTTTCCGCCAGTACCTCGGCCACGGCGCTCCCCAAGCCGCCGATAATCGTATGCTCTTCCGCTGTAACGACAGCACCCGTGGCTTTTGCCATCCGCACAATCGTCTCCTGATCGAGCGGTTTGACAGAAGCGACATTGACAACTGCCGCTTGAATTCCCCGTCCGGCCAATTCCTCTGCCGCCTCTAATGCTGCAGAAACCATAACACCATTCGCAAATAAGGTTACATCGGAGCCCTCGCGGATAACATTAGCCTTGCCAATCTCAAACGTGTAATTTTCATCGAAAAGCATAGGAACAGCAAGACGACCCATACGAATATAAACAGGGCCCTGATATTTAGCCGCCGCATAAATGGCCTGACGCGTTTCTTCCCCATCGGCGGGAACGAGAACCGTCATATTCGGCAGAGCGCGCATAATCGCCACATCTTCGATCGCCTGATGGGAACCGCCGTCTTCGCCAACCGTTATGCCGGCATGTGTTGCGGCAATTTTAACATTAAGTTTAGGATAAGCAATCGAGTTACGGATTTGCTCGAAAGCCCGGCCTGTTGCAAACACAGCAAAGGTACTTGCAAACGGAATCTTTCCGGTTGTGGCAAATCCGGCGGCTGTTCCCATCATATTCGCTTCGGCAATCCCCATGTTAAAAAAACGTTCGGGATAATGCTTTGAGAATTCAGCGGTTTTCGTAGACTTGGACAAATCTGCCTCTAAAACGATAATGTCAGGATTTTCAGCTCCTAAGGCAACTAAAGCCTTACCATAAGCATCCCGTGTTGCTTGGTTAGCCAAGGTGTGATGCCTCCTCTCTTAATTCCGCAAGCGCTTGTTCTCCTTGTTCTGCGCTCGGCGCATTGCCATGCCAGCCAACCTGGTTCTCCATAAAGGAGATCCCTTTACCTTTGATTGTCTTAGCCAGCAAGAGAGTAGGTTTTCCTTTGGTCGCCTTCGCTTCGGCAAAAGCCGCGATTAGCGCTTCGATATCATGTCCGTCAACCTCGATCACATGCCAGCCGAAGGATTTCCATTTATCCGGCAAAGGACTTGTTGACATGACCTGATCGGTCGACCCGTCGATCTGAAGTCCGTTATAATCTAAAATACCTGTGACGTTATCGAGTTTGTAATGAGCCGCGGCCATAGCCGCTTCCCAAATTTGACCTTCGGCCATCTCGCCGTCACCCATCAAAACATACACCCGATAATCTTTTTTATCTAATTTCCCGGCCAGAGCCATACCATTGGCGGCGGATAAGCCTTGTCCCAAGGAACCTGTCGACATATCAACACCGGGGACCCTTTTCATATCCGGATGCCCTTGGAGCATCCGTCCGGTTTGTCTTAAGCCCAAGAGTTCCTCCTTCGGGAAAAATCCTTTTTCAGCTAAAGCTGCATAAAGAACAGGTGCGGCATGACCCTTAGACAGAACGAAACGATCGCGTTCCGGCCAATGGGGATCTTCGGGTTTAATGCGCATCTCATGGAAATATAACGTTGCCACGATGTCCGCTGCAGACAGACTCCCCCCGGGATGGCCTGATTTAGCCGGTACAAGCGCTGTAATGATATCTTGACGAAGCTGATTCGCTGTTCGTTTCACTTGGAGAACTGACATGCTTAAATCCCTCCCTAAAACATTACTTTACTAATTTGTGTTGCAATCTTTGTTTTATGTACAATATGAACCCATTATCCCTAAAATAATGAGTTCATATTACAGCAATTGAATTGATTCGCCTATTACTTATCCTTATTTGTGGTTTGGAGATAAGCCGCAATAAAATCATCAATCTCGCCATCCATAACCGCAGAGACATTTGCAGTCTCCACATTGGTACGATGGTCTTTGACCATATTGTAGGGATGGAAGACATACGAGCGAATTTGGCTGCCCCAAGCAATTTCTTGTTGCTCCCCGCGGATTTCGGAAATCTCATCCGCATGCTGCTGGCGTTTAAGCTCTAAGAGCTTAGCTTGAAGGACACGCATAGCATAAGCTCTGTTTTGAATTTGTGAACGCTCACTCTGGCATGCGACGACAATTCCCGTGGGCAGGTGTGTAATCCGCACCGCAGAGCTCGTTTTGTTAACGTGTTGGCCGCCCGCTCCACTTGAGCGATAGGTGTCCACTCTTAAATCTTCCGGGTCAATCTTTATCTCCGAATCATCCTCGGCAACCTCCGGAATGACGTCCACCGAGGCAAAAGAGGTATGCCTGCGGCCTGAGGCATCAAACGGTGAAATCCGCACAAGGCGATGAACTCCTTTTTCCGATTTAGCATAGCCGTAAGCGTTCTCACCCACGATCGAAATCGTAGCACTTTTGATTCCGGCCTCATCCCCCGGAAGCAAATCCATCGTTTCTACTTTATAGCCCCGGCGTTCTCCCCAGCGGACATACATGCGATAGAGCATAGAAACCCAATCCTGAGCCTCTGTTCCGCCGGCACCCGCATGTAACGTGATAATCGCATTGTTCCTATCATAGGGATCACTCAGAAGGATTTCAAGTTCCAGTCCCGCAAAAGTATCTTGCAATTTCTTGACTTCTGCTTCAACCTCGGGTTCAAGAGAATTATCCTCTTCCTCCATCGCCAATTCATAAAGCGCATTCAAATCTTCAAATTTCGCCTGAAGATCCTCATACATCTTCACTTTTCCCTGTTGAAATGAAAGTTCCTGCATCACTTTCTGGGCTGAATCAGGATCATCCCAGAAATTCGGACGACCAAGCTCAAGCTCTAAAACACTGATCTTATCCTTGCGCGAAGCGACGTCAAAGAGAAACCCTCAAATCTGCCAAGCGCATTTCTAAACTTTCAAGCTCTCTTTTCCAGTCAGCTACTAACACTTATTTCATCCCTTTCAAAAGAATTGCGAGAATAGGTTCAGACAGTGGCGCTCGCCTATCAAACTAAGGTTCAAACGCTTAATCTGGGGAGGCAGGATGGTCTCGTGTTTTGCCGTCCATGGCACACTCGACACTTGACACGTCCTGTGTCATCGCCGCCAAAATCGTCTCCTGACTCTGTTGGCGGCGAAACACATCGTGTGTTTCGTCCTGCGTATGCATGCTGCGTTTTCACCAAGTTTGATAACGGCTTGCTAAAAAGTCTTCACCTATTTCTCTCAATTATTTAGAATAATTATTTTACCTTATTAATTGAGCACCCGTTTTTACTCGTTCGCTCCGTGGCAATTCTTATACTTCTTCCCGCTCCCGCAGGGGCAAGGATCATTGCGTCCGATTTTGGGGCCTTCATTATGCACCGGGCGTGCAGCCTCCTCTTGATCACGATTGGTGTGAACATGTTGAGGTTCTTCCGGAACTTGCTCTCTCACCTGCGGTGTAACCCTCATCATATAACGAACAATATCTTCCTGAATCGCATCAATCATACCCTGGAACATATCAAACGCTTCATGTTTGTACTCGACAAGCGGATTCTTTTGTCCGTAGGCACGCAGACCAATTCCTTCGCGCATCTGATCCATCGCATCCAAATGATCCATCCATTTGCTGTCCACAACTTGGAGCATCACTGCACGCTCGATTTCCCGCATCAGTTCCGGACCAAAAGCCTTCTCTCTCGCCTCATATAAAGCTACGGTTTTGTCATACAATAACTCGATGACTTCTTCCTTATTCATATTCATTACTTGCTCAGAAGTAATATCATGGTTAGGTAAGAAGTTGGTATCGAGGTATTCTAAAAAGCTGTTTAATTCCCATTCTTCCGGATAGGGGCTTTCTCCGCTGAACATTGCAACGGTATCATTAACCTCTTTCCGGATCATCTCCATAATGTTTTCACGGAGATTTTCACCCATCAGAACCATGCGGCGCTGTCCGTAAATCACTTCCCGTTGTTGATTCATGACATCGTCATAATCCAAAACGTTTTTCCGAATCTCAAAGTTACGGTTTTCAACACGGCGTTGAGCTGTCTCAATCGAACGCGTAATCATTCTTGAAGTAATCGGAACGCTGTCATCCATCCCCAGTTTATCCATAACGCCCATAATATTTTCAGCACCGAAAAGACGCATCAAATCGTCCTCCAGTGAGATAAAGAACTGCGAAGATCCGGGGTCTCCCTGACGTCCGGCACGTCCGCGCAGCTGATTATCAATCCTTCGGGATTCATGGCGTTCTGTACCTATGATATGCAAACCACCCAGGGCGGCTACTCCTTCACCCAGGATAATATCCGTACCACGGCCTGCCATATTTGTCGCGATTGTAACCATATCCTTTTGTCCGGCACCGGCTACAATCTCCGCCTCTTTTTCATGATATTTGGCATTCAAAACTTGGTGAGGTACGCCTTTTCTATCCAGCAAATCACTCAATCTCTCGGATTTATCAACGGAAACCGTACCTACCAAAACCGGTTGTCCTTTGGCATGCCGTTTAACGATTTCTTCAACGACAGCCTCATACTTGCCCTTTTCCGTACGATATACTACATCCGGTATATCCTGGCGGATAGCGGGTTTATTCGTAGGAATTTCAACAACATCGAGCTTATAAATCTTTTTAAATTCCGGCTCCTCTGTTAAGGCCGTACCTGTCATCCCCGCTAATTTTTCAAACATCCTAAAATAATTTTGGAAGGTAATCGTTGCCAAGGTTTGTGATTCTCTCTCGATCTTGACGCCTTCCTTGGCCTCAATAGCCTGGTGCAGTCCCTCGCTGTAACGACGTCCGAACATCAGCCGTCCCGTAAATTCATCAACAATAATGACTTGGCCGTCTTTAACAACATAATCACGATCACGTTTAAAAAGGGTATGGGCTTTTAACGCTTGATTCACATGATGAGTTAACTCGGTGTGAACATCATCATACAGGTTATCCACGCCCAGCATCGTTTCAACCCGGCTGATCCCCTTTTCGGTAAGGGTTACAACCTTGTCTTTTTCATTCAGGTTATAATCTTCCTCAGCCTTTAAGCGCGGAATGATTTGAGTAACCCGAAAATATAAATCGGTCGGCTTGTCCGCCTCACCGGAAATAATCAAAGGTGTACGGGCTTCATCGATTAAAATGGAGTCTACTTCGTCCACGATTGCATAATGGAGATCGCGCTGGACCAGACCGTCCGGACGCGTGACCATATTATCGCGCAAATAATCAAAACCGAATTCATTATTCGTTCCGTAAGTAATGTCGGCAGCATAACTTTCACGGCGTTCGGCATAATTTAAGCCATGAACGATCAAACCAACGGATAATCCTAAAAATTTATGGATTTGACCCATCCATTCACTGTCACGGCGAGCCAAATAATCGTTGACCGTAACGATATGAACTCCTTTACCCGTTAAAGCATTAAGGTAAGAGGGTAAGGTCGCTACGAGAGTTTTTCCTTCCCCGGTACGCATCTCGGCAATCCGGCCGTCATGCAAAACCATGCCGCCGATCAACTGTACGTCATAATGCCGTTGCCCGATAACCCGGCGTGAAGCTTCCCGAACGACTGCAAAAGCTTCCGGTAAAAGATCATCCAGGCTTTCCCCATTTTCTAGCCTCTGTTTAAACTCCGCCGTCTTGCCTCGTAAATCCTCATCGTTTAAAGCTTGAATCTCCGGTTCAAGTTCGTTGATAGCCCGTACCCTTTTCTGGTATTTCTTTACTTCCCGAGCATTATCATCTAGAAAGTTCTTTAATAACCCCATTAACCGATCCACCTTTCAAATGTCCCAGCGTATCATCTCATTTTAGCATTACCCAACATCAGGTGCAACCTGGATTGACGAAACAAATTGCAAAAGTATTTTCAGATCCCTTGCCAAAAACAGCGGAAAAGAGGCCCGTTTTGTGCGGCCTCTTTTCTAAGAATATTCTTGTTATTGGGTCCATTATTTTTCTTCGGGTTCGAGCAATCCATAATCTCCGCTATGCCTGCGATACACAACATTGACGGCATGGTTGTCGGAATTGGTAAAGACAAAAAAGTTATGTCCGACAAGATTCATCTGCATAATCGCTTCTTCCACAGACATCGGTTTTAAAGTAAACTTTTTACGGCGAACGATTTCGTCTTCATCTTCATTATCCACAGGATGCTCTATCTCGTGATCTTTTAAGACTTTGGAACGCATCTGTTTGTTAATCCGGGTACGATATTTATCAATTTGACGCTCCAGTTTTTCTACGACGAGATCGATCGATGCATACATGTCGTTGCTTTCTTCTTCTCCACGCAAGATCATGCCATGAATAGGGGCCGTGACTTCCACCCGATGACGTCCTTCCTCAACTACCAATGTCACTTTAACATCCATAAATTCGTTCGAGTATTTTTCAAGTTTACCTACACGTTTAATTACATATGCTTTCAGGGCATCCGTAACTTCAATATGCTTGCCTCGAATTATGATGTTCATAGTTTGAACCCCCTTTTAATCAGCTTGATAATAATATTCCCTATTTCCCTGAAAAATCCTGCATGTCAGTCCCAGATTTTTTAATCCGATGACTAACCGCCACTAAAACTCCCTCTTCTTAATCAGGAGATAAGTGGCGCTAAGTCCCTGGATAAGTCAACTAAACTTCAGATGGAGTTGAGACTCCACCTGAAGTAAGTTTCCTATATCAAACGAAAAAAAGAGAATCGTTGTAAATTGTCTTATACAATTCTCTACAATTCCCTTTTTTCTTTGCAAATAAAGAAAAAGATTAAACTTAATCTATACTTTTTAAAAGCTTTAAAGACTTCTAAAAATTGCGTTACGATTTTTTCCTAGGTTTTATTGAATACTTACATTTGAGGCTTGCTCTCCGCGCGCCCCCTCGATGATATCAAATTCAACCCCCTGGCCTTCTTCCAAGGTGCGAAATCCATCACCCTTGATCGAGGAAAAATGAACAAAAATGTCCTGACCGTTTTCACTCTCAATAAATCCATATCCTTTTTGCTTGCTGAACCATTTAACTTTACCTAACACTAAAAAACTACCTCCTTGAATTTGGCCGCTTGGAGGTTTTCAAAAAAGAAAACACATGCCAGAAAGCCTTCCTTCATGAGGATAACCAAAAAGCGTTCTTTTTAAACGCGCGTTCTTTTAAAGAATTTTACTTAAGAAAGATTGGGTTCGCGGATTCTGAGGATTTCTAAAAACCTCTTCCGGTTTTCCTTCCTCCATAATGATCCCCTCATCCATGAAAATGACACGATCTCCGACTTCACGGGCAAAACCCATCTCATGAGTCACGACGACCATAGTCATACCTTCACCCGCTAAATTCTTCATAACCGCCAAAACTTCTCCCACCATTTCAGGATCAAGAGCGGAAGTGGGTTCATCAAAAAGCATAATCTTCGGTTTCATCGCTAAAGCTCGGGCAATAGCAACACGCTGCTGCTGACCGCCTGAAAGCCGATCGGGATATTCCTGAGCCTTCTCCACAAGACCCACCTTTTGTAAGAGCTCCATTGCAGTATTTTCCGCTTCCTTTTTATTCGTTTTACGGACAATCCCCGGAGCAAGCATAATATTCTGTAAAGCGGTCATATGAGGAAAAAGGTTAAAGCGTTGAAACACCATCCCGACTTCACGCCTTATGGCATTCACATTCGTTTCCGAATTCAAAGGAATACCATCAATGACTATTTCGCCGTTTGTAGGATCTTCCAGCTTATTTAAACAACGCAAAAACGTGCTTTTTCCGGAACCGCTCGGCCCGATAACCACGACCACTTCTTTTTCTTTGACATGGCAGTCGATCCCGCGTAAAACTTCAAGTTTTCCAAACGATTTATGCAAATTCTTAACGAATATCACTCTTCCCGAACCTCCTTTCGGTATAACTGACCACACGGGAAAGGACGAGCGTCATCGCCAGATACATTAAAGCGACTTCAATGTAAATCGGGAAGGGTTGAAAAGTCCGTCCCACAATAATTTTTCCGGAATACATCAAATCTTCCAAGGCGATAAAGGCGACCAAAGATGAATCCTTGAGCAGCGCAATAAATTCATTTCCCAAAGGCGGGATAACTCGTTTAAAGGCTTGGGGGAGAACAACATACCACATCGCTTGGCCCTGAGTCATTCCTAATGATCGGGCTGCCTCAGATTGCCCCCGATCAATCGATTGAATTCCTGCCCGGAAGATCTCAGCAATGTAAGCTCCCGAATTTAAGCCCATCGCCGAAATAGCCGCAACATATCTGTAATTATCCGGGGGTGTAAAATTCAAAATTTGCGGAAGCGCAAAATAGGCTAAAATAATTTGGACAAGAAGCGGCGTTCCTCGGAAGAAATCAATATAAGAAATAGCGATTCCCCTAAAAACCCGTTTACCGGATAACCTCATCAATGCCAAAAACAAACCAAGGATAATACCTATACCCACAGCTCCTGCGGTTAGTTCTAAAGTGACCTTTGCCCCTTGCAGCAGGGGTCCAAAACTGGGGATCATTAATTCCCAACGGATACCTTCCACCGGAATCCTCCTCTCGTAAATCTGACAATTCTTTCGTTATTATACATTTCTGCACATTATTATTCAAGGGAATAAAAGCACACTCTCCTGTTGTCTTGCAATGCTCAAAAGGCGTCCAGATCACTCTGAACGCCTTTTAATCAGCGCGGTAAACTTAATTACTGAATGGCCGGAGCATCAACGTTAAACCACTTTTTGTAAATATCATTATAGGTTCCGGAATCATGCAGCTTTTTCAGGGAAGCATTGAACTTATCTTTAAGTTCGGTGTTTCCTTTTTTCACGGCAATACCATAGTATTCTTTCGTGAAATCACCCTTGACATATTCGATATTAAAGTTAGGGTTTTGTTTAATGAAGTAGAGGACAACCGGTGAATCTGCAACAACCGCGTCCACGCCGCCATTGAGCAAATCATTCATTGCATCCGGAATGGCATCAAATTTCAAGGGGGAAATTCCTAATCCTTCGACAACTGTTTGACCTGTTGTTCCGCTTTGAACTCCAATCTTTTTCCCTTTAAGATCTGCCGTTGTTTTAATTGGGGAACCCTTTTTAACGGCAATAAATTGCTCTGCCATGAGGTACTTGTCAGAAAAATCCACACTCTCTAGGCGCTCAGGTGTTATCGTCATCGCGGCAATAACAGCATCATAGTTACCGGCTTGCAGGGAAGTCACTAAGCCGTCAAAAGCGGAATTTTCATATTGAACCGTATATCCCATGTCATCAGCAATCGCCTTCATCAAATCAACATCAAAGCCGGTTGTGTTATTCTTTTCATCCACAAATTCGAAGGGTGCAAATGTCGGGTCCGTTCCTACCTTCAGGACTTTAGCACTCCCGGAATTTGCCGCTTGCTTTGAAGTATCCTGTGTATTGCTCGTATTTCCACATCCCGCTAATCCTAACGACAAAATTACTAGGGATGCCAGAGCCACTTTTAATCCTTTCTTAAACATATAATATCTCCTTCCAAATGTTTGATTATATAATTATACACAATACTACAATTTTATTCAATACACGACAATAATATCATCACCACCCGTCCAACGGGTGGTTTGGGATAAGGCTATAAGCCTTTGTTACTGACCAGCGCCTAAAGACGCTGGCTTTCACATACGTTCAAGCTACTTGTCTTTGCCACCTTTGCCACCCCTAAAGGGGTATTTGTATTACTTGCTACCCTTAAAAGGGTCCTCGTACTCCTTAACACTTAACTTATCGAGAGCTATGTCATGTCTCTCTTGTTCTTCAATATATTTCTTTATTGTTGCTTCATTCAATCCAACCGTACTCACATAATAGCCCTCTGCCCAAAAATGTCGATTCCCGAACTTATACTTCAAGTTTGCATGTTTGTCGAAGATCATTAGTGCACTTTTCCCCTTTAAATAGCCCATAAAACTTGATACACTAATTTTGGGTGGAATGCTCACTAACATATGAACATGATCCGGCATTAGATGGCCTTCTATAACCTCCACTCCTTTATAGCCACAAAGTTGCTTTAATATTTCTCCTATGCTTTCTCGATATTGATTAAAGATTATCTTTCTTCTATACTTAGGAGTAAACACGATATGATATTTGCACATCCATTTTGTGTGAGCTAAGCTATTTTCTTTGTTAGCCATTAAAAGCACCTTTCTTTCCGTTAATTTAGTAGCTTGAACAACTCTACTTTAACGGAAAGGTGCTTTTTTTTGTATAACTTTTGGATCCCCACCCGCATAGCAGGTGGTTTTTTATTTCGCTGCGCTCAACAGGCTAAAGCCCATAATAAAAGGAACTGTTTTCCAACAGTCCCTTTTATTTTTTAATTTAATATTTCAATGATTCTGGGTTTTGTATTATCCGAAGTACCTTTGAAGCAAGCCTTGGAAAGCCTTACCATGACGAGCTTCGTCTTTGCACATTTCATGAACGGTGTCATGAATGGCATCCAGGTTGAGCTTCTTCGCTAAAGTCGCAAGATCTTTCTTGCCTTGGGTCGCTCCGTATTCTGCTTCTACTCTTAATTGGAGGTTCTTTTTGGTATCCGGGAAGACAACTTCGCCCAAAAGTTCTGCGAATTTTGAAGCATGTTCTGCTTCTTCATAAGCAATCCGTTTGTAAGCTTCGGCAACTTCCGGGAAACCTTCACGATCGGCTTGACGGCTCATCGCAAGATACATTCCGACTTCTGTGCACTCACCATTGAAATTCGCTTTTAATCCTTCGAGTACTTCAGGGTCTACGCCTTGGGCGACTCCAATTTTATGCTCATCAGCCCATTGCCGTGCTCCTTCAACTAATTCTGTAAATTTCTCTCTCGGAGCTTTACATTGTGGGCATTGGGCCGGTGGTTCATTTCCTTCATAAATGTAACCGCAAACTGCACATACAAACTTTTTCATTAAAAATCTCTCCTTTTTTACTTTTTATATTATTATTTTCTTATTCTCCGCTTTGAGTTCAGTATAACTAAACCAAGTTAACGAATCAATACCCTCAGATCATCATTTTTTCAAATATCAGACAATAATCTTATTTGAAATAACGGTTGAGCAATCCTTGGAAAGCCTTGCCATGACGAGCTTCGTCTTTGCACATTTCATGAACGGTGTCATGAATGGCATCCAGGTTGAGCTTCTTCGCTAAAGTCGCAAGATCTTTCTTACCTTGGGTCGCTCCGTATTCTGCTTCTACTCTTAATTGGAGATTCTTTTTGGTATCCGGGAAGACAACTTCACCCAAAAGTTCTGCAAATTTTGAAGCATGTTCTGCTTCTTCAAAAGCAATCCGTTTGTAAGCTTCGGCAACTTCCGGGAAACCTTCACGATCGGCTTGACGGCTCATCGCAAGATACATTCCGACTTCTGTGCACTCACCATTGAAATTCGCTTTTAATCCTTCGAGTACTTCGGGATCTACGCCTTGGGCAACTCCAATTTTATGTTCATCAGCCCATTGCCGTTCTCCTTCAACTAATTCCGTAAATTTCTCTTTCGGAGCTTTACATTGCGGGCATTGGGCCGGTGCTTCATTTCCTTCATAAATGTAACCACAAACTGCACATACAAACTTTTTCATTAAAAATCTCTCCTTTAACTTTTGTTATTTTCTTTTATTTAATTTCGAAAGTCGTTGTTTACATTTCCTATTATATTATAATCATTCTAAAAGTCAATGCTTTTTATAAAGTTTTTTTGAAAAAGGATAAAGAAGACTTGGCCGGTAGCGAGCGAAGCGAGATAGCGGCCTAGTCGCCCTTATCCTGCCGGACTTAGCGCCACTAAGCAAAAGTCTCATCCAAGTTCCCCGTAAAGGGAAACTTGGATGAGACTAATCATTTGGGTAAAGGAAACTAACCGCCTATAATCGGTGAAATTCCACTGGCATAGAAAAGATAGCGGCTCATAAATTCTCCGATAACAACAAGAGCTAGGGCGATGAGTATCGTATTCATCGCAAAGTGCTGTCCTTTCTGCTCCTGTTTTTTCAGAAGGAAAACGAGCAGCACCGCACCCAGCAGCATAAGGATGGCGCTGAAGATTACCGAACCCATACTACCCGTCAAAATCTGAGCTGATGCTGATGATGTGACTCCGCCTGACTTCAATCCGGATAGGTAGAAGGGAAAATAAAGGAGGGGTAAAACAACTGAAGCAATTCCAATATAGCTGACCGTTGTCAAAGTCTTCGTCACGCTCTTGGAAAAGGCAGCGCCTTTCATACCCAAGGCAAAAACACTCACAGCACCAACGGCACCCATAGCAAAGGTTGCACCAAAAAAGGCATAATAAGTATTTGCATTGGCCCAAGCCGGACGAACCGAAGAACTATAGATATTGGCCATGCTGAAAATCGCGGCTAATCCCACGAAGGCCGTAATCCAACCCAAGGCAGTGCTTTCCTTTCCTTTGCGCATCAGCAGCCAAAAGATAAACCATAGGACAAGAAAACCGCCTGTCGTTAATATCTCACGACTCAGCCAAGATGATCCGCGGTTTAAAATGGAACGCGGAGCACCCAGTGGATCGCCTAAGTGAAATAGGGAAAAAATCAAAGCTAATAATGTGACAGCGCCTACCGCTGTAAATCCAAAGCTCAGCGCTTTTGATGCTTGAGCCTCATGATTTTCCATGAGCGCTTTCAAAAGCATGAGGATAATAAATGTTCCTATACTCAACTGCGCTAAGAGCGTAAATGTCATCAAGGGCCACTCTTCGGCAAAAATCATTTTCTTTACCTCCTTACGCCTAATCCTTAAAAATTTAGTGTTCCTTCACATTAATAATCAAGTTGGGATGGGTTGTCTCCGAGCCGGGCAAACCGGGTGCATCGGCATTCACTCCGTGTTTCTTGCGAAGCTCTTCAATATCGCCGAATTCTAAACAACGCATCACACAGGCATCCACACATGCCGGGTTTTCCCCTTTAGCCACTAAATCGGCACAGCCGTCACATTTGCCGACTTTACCTTCGTCCTCTTTATATTGAGGCGCTCCATAGGGGCAAGACCATGTGCAAAGGCGGCAGCCAATACATTTGTCATGATCATGGGTTACAATGCCGTCCTCTTTCCGTTTCTGCAGTGCACCGGTAGGACAGTTTTCAACACACTTCGGATTGTCGCAATGGTTACAGCTGATTGAAAAATGAGCACGATGGGGATTGGGGAATTTTCCCGTTTCCATATCATAAACTCGGCGATAACGAGGGCCGACTTTTAAATTGTTTTTATCTTTACAGGCAACCTGACAAACCTTGCAGCCGATACATCTCGTTTGGTCATAATAAAAGCCTTTTTGTGCCAATGTCATTCACTCCTTTCTAGAGAACGATCCGCAGGGGCCATTTGCAATCTTCCTGAAGAGGCTCCCCTGTCCATTTCTCGACTTGACAGAGGGTTGAGTTCCAGCCCCCGATGCCTTGTCCGGTTGTGATCGGGCCTGTCAGCATATTATCTGATCCCGCTTTATCCACTTTATTTTTCTCATCCATCTCAACCCAAGCTCCGTGAGGAAGACCGACGACTCCCGGGACAATACATTCGGTGACATGAACGGGACGTAAGGTTTGACCGTGTGAACTCTTGATGAGTACGGTTTCACCCTCTTTGATGCCCCGCTCTTCGGCATCTTTTGTTGATAAAAATACAGGGTTCGGCCAGGCTTCCCGCAGCCAAGGATTGTTATCGAGAATACTGTGAGATCGTCTCAGGTAATGAGGATTGATGACTTGGAGAGGGTAATCCCCTTTAACTTGGGCTTTGAAATCTTTAAAGGTCGCTTCGTAGCCTTCAACCGCAGGGTTATAGGTTGGAATCGGCTTAATTTCAGTAAACCCTTTGCTCTTGACAAAATCAGCCAAAGCTTGACAATGGATTTCCAGTTTGCCGCTTGCCGTTTTTAAAGGATTGGCTGCAGGATCTTTGACAAAGTTTTCATAAGCGATAAACCCGAGGTTGTCACCCGGTTTACGTTCAACTTGATAAACGCCCTTTTGTTTAAGTTCTTGATACGTAATTCGGCCCTGCTGAGGTTTACCTGTTGCGCCAAGTTCCTGAATATCCGCCTCAGTCAGAGTGACCAGGGGCTCCATCGTTTTGCCATCGGCAGCCATAACCTTGCTGCCGGCAATCTGATTATAAAACTGCTGTTTTTCACTCACCGGCAGAATTTTGGAGTCATCAAGTCCCAGCCGCTTGGCAATTTCTTGGGCAATCCACATTTCGCTCTTGGCTTCATTAAGGGGTTCTGTGATTTGACGCCAATAAACAAGGCTGTCCCGATTGATAAACGTTCCGAAGCCGCCGACTTTTTCCCATTCCGTAATAATTGGGAGTACGACATCCGCATATTTACTATTCGTGGTTAAAAAGTGGCTGGCGGAAAGCACAAACTCTACCTTGCGATGCGCCTCAATTCCTAAGGCTTGGGCCGAACGCGTCTGCAGGTGAGCTTCATAGCCATGATAGATCATCTGGATGTTGACATCTTTCACTTGGTTATAACCTGCCGTATATTTACCCTCAAGAATAGCTTTCCACATTTCAATATCATTAATGGTTTCTTTGATTGGGTTGGCAATCGGCGGCAATCCCGCTGCCCCCGGTTTGACCAGGCTGGGTCCGCCATTTGCCGTTGAGTAGTGACAGCTTACGCCTGTCATGCATCCCGATTTGCCCATATTTCCCGTCATCGCGCCAAAGGTCATAAACATTTGCGGCCAAGAATCCGAGTTTTGAATCCGTGCCGCTCCCCAAGCTGTCAGCAAAGCGACACGCTCTGTCTTCGCAATCTGAATCGCCAATTCACGGATGGTCGCTGCCGATACGCCGCAGATTTGCTCCGCCCATTCCGGCGTTTTCGGCGTATTGTCACTAACCCCTAAAACATAGTCCTTAAAGTTATCTTTGGGATCAGCCCCGGCCGGCATATGATCCTTGTCAAAACCAACGGTATATTTATTCAGGAAATCCCAGTCAATCAAAGGATTGGTGGTGGGGTTGTCTTCCTGAAGCAAGGTATAAGCCATACCCAAGAACATCGCATGATCCGTTCCCGGATGAATCGGTATCCACTTGGCATCTAAGACTTCGACCGTATCCGAATAGATAGGATCAATGACTACAAATTTGGCACCCGCTTTTTTAGCCTGCAGGTAATGGTAAGTTGGATTGCCGGGGGCACTCCAAGCCGAATTTCCGCCTACAATCACAATTAACTGTGAGTTGCGCAAATCCATCCGGTCATTGATGCTTTGCTCATAAAACCCTTCCGCCATACCGAATTTTTCGGGACCCCAGCGCCAGGACCCCCATGAGGAGGTTCCCCAAGAACCGATATAACCGCCGGCTAAAGCAAGCACTCTCCCCAGATCCCCTGCACCCGAGGCAAAAATCCCGCGATTGCTATATTGATCCCGGATGCGTTTGATTTCGCCGGCGACGATATCCAAAGCTTCATCCCAGGAAATGCGGACCCATTCATCTTTGCCGCGCAGTTCCTTTTTACCGCCGCCCGGCTCCCAATTCTTCCTCTTCATGGGGTACTTCAGGCGATCAACGCCAAACACTTGCATCCGTTGGGAACGGCCTCGGTTGCAGCCCCGCTGCTGCGGATAATCCGGAGAGTCGGGATGGGTATCATCCGTCTTTTGGCGGACAACCACTCCATCCACAACATAAGCCTTGTTCGAACAACGCCCGCCGCAATTATGCCAGCATGCAGCAGGAATCCACTCGCCTTCCTTATCCGCGAGATTTGCCGCAGCTGTAGTCGGGTCTACCTTTGTCAGTCCACAGCCCGGAAGGGTAATTGCTGCCGCAGTACCGGCCGTTAAACCAAGGAAGGACCTTCTGTTCATTTTATAATTTATGGCCTTCTCAATAAGATTTGCCACGGTAATTCACCTCCAATAAATTATCCGATAATAGGGGAAATTCCGATTGCATAGAAGAGATAACGGCACATGAATTCGCCGATGAGGACGAGAACCAAGGCAACATAGATTAAATTGGCAAAGGTCGATTTTACCTTAGGATCCCCTTTAAATAGGGCGTGAAGGAGAAGTGCTATACCTAAGACCAGCAGGACTGCACTGATCACTAACATAGCCATGCTTCCGGTTAAGATTTGGGCGGAAGCAACGGCTGCAGCCTCTCCGCCTTTTAATCCGGAGATAAATACGGGAAGAGAGAGGAGGGGTAACAGGACAGCTGCCGCACCAAGATAACCCATGTTCTTCAAACTTTTAGTCAAGGTCGAGGATAGGGCACTCCCCTGCATACCATAAATGATAGCACTGCTTGCTCCGAGTACCCCCATGGCAAAGGTTGCTCCGAAGAAAGCAATATAGGTATTACCATTATCCCAAGCGGGACGAACTGAGGAACTATAGATGTTGGCCATACTGAATACCGCCGCTAAACCCACCAGTGCTGTAATCCAGCCTAAAGCGCTGCTCTCTTTACCCTTACGGGATAACCACCAAAAGACGAACCAAAGGATAAGGAAGCCGCCCGCGGTCAATATTTCGCGGCTTAACCAGGAGGAACCTAAATTTAAGATTGAGCGTGGGGCTCCCAAGGGATCCCCCAAATGAAATACAGAAAAGATTAAAGCTAACAAGGTAACAGGGCCGACTACAGTGAATCCAAATTTTATGCCTTTCGAAGCCTGAGCATCCTGACTTCCAATGATGGCTTTGACCAGCATCAAAACGATGAATATTCCAATGGCTAACTGACTTAATAAAGTAAAGGTCATGAGAGGCCATTCTTCTGCAAATAACATTTCTTTTACCTCCTTTTCTTAAGAATTATAGAATCAGATTTTCTTTGTCTTAAATACCACATTAGGTTTCGTTTCGCTTGAGCTTGGTAAGCCTTGGGCGTCTGCATTCGTGCCGTATTTTCGGCGCAGTTCCTCAATATCCCCAAATTCGATGGCTCTCATCGGACAGGCATCAACACAGACCGGATTTAAGCCTTGGTCGACCAAGTCAGCACATCCATCGCATTTTCCGCTTTTGCCCTGTTCTTTAAGGTATTGAGGACGTCCATAAGGACAAGACCAGGTGCACAATCTGCAGCCGATACATTTATTCCGATCCTGAACGACCAAGCCATCTTTTTCACGTTTGTAAATGGCGCCGGTCGGGCAGTTTTCAGCACATTTTGGGTGATCGCAGTGATTACAGCCTAAAGAAAGGGAATATCCCCAGACATCGGGATACGTTCCGCCTTCAAAATCATATACTTTACGGAACAGCTCCCCTACTTTCAGATCATTTTTATCTTTACAGGCAATTTGGCATGCCTTACATCCCGTACAAACAACTGAATCATAATAAAACCCTTTTTGTCCCATCAGGTATCACCTCCTAAAATATAACTCTTTGCTTCCACTCATCATCCGGCTTTAACGGTTCACCGTTATATTTCCCAACACGAACAATCGTTGTATTCCAAGGTTCT
The DNA here is from genome assembly GCF_034927245.1 of Desulfitobacterium sp. GTDB lineage: Bacteria > Bacillota > Desulfitobacteriia > Desulfitobacteriales > Desulfitobacteriaceae > Desulfitobacterium_A. Next base: position 65,340 of record NZ_JAYFQK010000018.1, on the reverse strand, counting down.
TCTCCTTGTCCGCTTAACCGGGCGGCGCAAAGGGTATTGGTGGCGCCGGCTTTATCGACACCTGTGTTCTCATCAAACTCTGCCCAGGCTCCTTCACCAAGAGCGACCACACCCGGCATCATGGCTTCGGTGAGGGTAAGGGGTCGGATCACTTTCCCGCAGGCGCTCTCAATTAAAACGGTATCTCCATTTTTAAGGCCGAGAGCTTCCCCGTCTCTTTTATTCATCACGAAGTCCTGAGGATAGGCTTCTCTCAGCTGAGGAATGTTATCGTAGGTAGAATGAGAACGTCTTCCATAGTGAATCGTCACAAGCTGGAAGGGATATTCACCCTTCTCTTTACTTTTCCAATCTTTGAAAGTAGCTTCATAGCCATCCATTGGCGGTTCATACTTCGCGATGGGGGGGATCGTCGTTAGGCCGTATGCTGCGATCTTATCGGATAGAGCTTGACAGTAGATTTCGAGTTTGCCGCTTTTGGTCGTGAGCGGATGAGCCCCGGGATCTTTCACAAAATCGGCGCCTTGAATCATACCGAGTTTGTCACCCGGGGTTCTCGACACTTGGTAAACCCCTTGTTTCACTAGGTCATTCAACGCAATCTTTCCTTGTTGGGGTTTACCCTTAACGCCCCATTCTTGAATGTCTTGATCCGTAATCGTGACGAGCGTCTCGTAGTTTACTCCGTCTTCATTGATCACTTTAGCTCCGGCAAGGCCGTTGAAAAATTGTTGTTTCCTACTGATCGGATAAATTTCATCGGGATTTAAGCCGAGGCGTTTGGCAAGTTCACAATCCATCCACTCTTCGGTTTTGGTCTCAAAAAGCGGGTCCACTACTTTTGGCGTAACAAAGATCGCTTCCGGATTTCCTTGCAAGATCATTCCGTCTTTTTCCCATTCCGTCGTTGCCGGTAAAACAATATCCGCGTATTTTGAGATGGTTGAAAGAACAATATCATTGGTTACGACAAAGTCGACTTTGCGGAAGGCTTCAATTCCTTTATTGATATCCGAGGATTGGTTGAGGTAATTGTAGCCGTATCCATCACGGATCAGCCAAATTAAGCGAATATCGCAAGGAACTTTCCCTCGTCCGTTTGTTCCGGTATATTCACCGTTTAAGATGGCATCATACGTTTCACAATAGGCCATACCATTGGCAATCGGATTTTTGGGGTTAGCCCATCGGTAACCATCATAGGGTCCATAGGTTACATCCGGGAATAATGGATTTTTAGCGGGAGGAAGACCTGTAGCTCCGGCTTTGACAAGGGTTTTACCCCCATAACTTTGATTAGCCGCATAGTTCATCGTCCAGACTCCGGCACCCGGTTTTCCTACGTTTCCGGTCATCCAACCCACGGTAAGGAAGGCCTGACAGAATTGCTGTCCTCTGTAAGTACGTGCAGGTGCAAAGGACGAAGTAAAAATCATCGGTTTAGTTGTGGCTATTTCGGTGGCAAATTCCCTAATCAGTTGCGGGTCTGTTCCGCATATTTCGGAAGCCCATTCCGGAGTTTTCGGAACACCGTCATAAGTCCCTAAAACATAATCTTTGAAATTCTCTTTAGGGTCTGCTCCCTCCGGTAGATGATCTTTATCAAATCCTACCGTACACCGATCCAGAAAATCCTGATCTTGCAGATTCTTTTCAATCATGTGATAAGCCATTGCCAGAAGCAGGGCCGTATCGGTTCCCGGTCGGCAAGGAATATACTCATCCGCTAATGTTTTTACCGATGGCGTGACAAAAGGATCGACAATGACAATTTTTGCTCCCGCTTTTTTCGCCTGCATAAGATTGTAAGTCGGATTTCCTAAGTTAGCACGGGCAGGATTGGATCCCCATAAAACAATGAGTTTCGCATTTCTCCAGTCCAATCTATCGTTTGACTTCCAGGAGAACATCCCTGTCATACATTCTTGAACGACTCCCCAGGCCCCTGAGGAAGATGATCCCCATCGCACAAGGCCCCCGCCGTAGAAATTAAGGAGTCTGTTTGAACCGAGAATGGATTTATTCCCATATTGTTCTTTAATTCGCTTTAATTCTCCGGCTACAAGATCCAACGCCTCATCCCATGAAATACGGACCCATTCGTCTTTGCCCCGTAATTCCTTATTACCGCCGCCGGGTGCCCAGTTTTTACGCTTCATGGGATATTTCAGGCGATCAGCCCCGAAGACATCATGTCTTTGGGAACGTCCGCGATGGCAGCCTCTTTGCTGCGGATAATCAGGTGAGTCGGTATGGGTATCATCTGTTTTCTGTCTGACGACAACCCCATCGACAACATAGGCTTTGTTCAAGCAGCGTCCGCCGCAATTGTGCCAGCAGGCTGCCGGAATCCACTCGCCCTCTTTATTCGCAAGATTTGCCGCAGCCGTAGTTGAATCTACTTTTGTCAGTCCACAGCCCGGAAGGGTAATCGCTGCTGCGGTACCGGCCGTTAAGCCAATAAAGGACCTCCTGTTCATTTTGTAATTTATGGCCTTCTCAATAAGTTTTGCCACGGTAATTCACCTCCAGTAAATTTAAACCACTTCATAATTAATATCTAAAAGCTCTTTGAGTGCCTCAATATCTAAGATCAGATAACCGCTGAGAATCTTGGCCATCGCCGGATAAAAACTCAACTTAGCACTGTCACAAATTTTTGCAGTCAGTTCGGGAACCCACTTTAATAAATGCTCTTCCAAAAACGCCTTTTGATCTTCCAGAACCCCTCTTTGCTTCTTGGGATCCTGATGTAAGTACTGCAGGGAAAGTCTGCTCAGTTGGTACATAAAATCTAATTCCAACCCTAAATGGTCATCCGCTTCCTTGCGAAACTCTTTCGGCAGGAATTGATATTTTAAATAGGCGTGCCTGACCTTGAGGGTTTGTTCTTGAAAAAGAAGGCGTTCTTTATTCAAGTATGCCGATTCCCAAAGCGGAGCGGGTAATTTGTCCGGTCCAATAAACATGCGCGTATAATCCCAATGCAAAGCATCGTAATTATCTTTAATTCTTAAATCATGTTCTTTAACAAATACGGCAATTTGATCAATTCCTTCACGGATCGCCTCATTTTCCTCACTAAATGGGAACTCTTTCGTAAAATTATTGTCCATAAAAAGATTTAAAAACTCTTGAGACGGTTCGCTTAAAAAAGTTCTTCTTAATATGTCGTAAACAAATACCCGCGTTTCCAATAAAGGTTGAACTCTTAACCCATTTCTTCGGTCCATGATAACACCTCCCTTTCATGTTCATTATTACACAAAGATCTTTGTAAAAGGCTACAAATAACTTCGTGTTAATTTGTAAAATCAGCGTTAAGTTATTGTAGCTCTCGCATATCCGTTCACTTAAGCGCTTCGGGGCTGGTTTACTTGCTTTCATAGCAGCTACGCCAAACCCCAGGGCAATACCTGAGGTGAACCACTGGCTTCGCTAAGCTATGAAAGCTTCGTAAACCTGCACGCCCCTACGCAAATCGTTCACTTCTATGCGAGAGCTACACTATTGGGTCTATTAAGTATCCTTTTAAATGCTTTTATTAGCTGTGTTATTTTCCCGATTTAGCTGTCTTTCAGCCAATATCGTTTTTTAGGCTTACTTGGATAAAAGCGAATGGAGGGTTTTGTCAGACGAATATCGGGAAATCCCTCCACAGTGGCTACCGTACCCTCTTTTAAATTTTGGCTGAGATCCGTCATTTGCAGAGCACCTGTCGGGCAGGCACTGACACAAGCGGGAAGCAGCCCTTCTTTTTGACGAGTAATACAGAAATTGCATTTGCCTGTTCTGTTCTGAGCATAATCAAACTGGGGAGCCTTGTAAGGACAGGCCGAAACGCATGTTTTGCACCCGGAACAGAGGTTGGAATCAATCAGGACCACGCCATCCCGTCTTTTAACATAGGCATGTTCCGGGCAAACTCTGAAACACTCCGGGCTTGAGCAATGATTACAGGAAATAGAGAGATATGTCCCATCTTGATTTTTGGTCACTCGCCGCCACTGAACCCCAGGTGCGGTTTTATTCTCATTTTTGCAGGCAATTTCACACGAATGGCAGCCAACACACCTCTCCACATTAAAAATAAAGCCTTTCGTTTTAAGCATGGCTACCCTCATCCCCTCTCAATTCATGCTTTTTCCGACTTCTGCCCATGCATCATAATAGGCCGCCCCCCGTGAGCTTGAGTATAGAGTACCCATATCTGCGGATTGCCTTGCTAATAATTGATTAATAGAATCTCTGCCGCTTTGGGCAATCACAACAACCCCTTGTGGGACACGCCTATTCAGTCTCAGTTTTCGCTGGCACATTCCCCATTCATTAAAAACAGATACATTTTCACCTTCCCCTAAATTTCTTTGCTTAGCATCCCCGGGATTCATTTCCACGACTTCCGCCTGCTGATTCTGGTTCAGCCATGAAACATTTCTATATTGGGAATGAATCCGCAGCAAGCTCTGCGGTGTAAGAAGGCGTAAGGGATATAACGGATTCTTCGCTTCCCTCTGCTCCAGAAATCTTGCCAAAGCAGGAAGTTGGTTTTCTTTGGCCTGAAAAGAATAAAGTTGAAACTTTCCTGTCCCTGTCGGAAAGATTTGTTCATACCCATTCACATCTGTCATCCTTAGTTTGCGCGGTCCTTTCAAAAGTTCCTGCCAATCGGATATCCCCAGCCTTTCAAGGATTTCCGGCGTTAATTCGCGGGCAATCCAATCCAAAGCTGTAAGTTGATCAGGAAAGCTTGAGAAATTGGGATGAAGATGATTCAACACCTTCGTTAAACTTCGAGCAATCTCCAAATCACTCTTGGCTTCATAAAAAGGCAGAATCGCCTTCTGATTAATCGCGATCCATTGATGCCAATAGCTTAGATTTAGATCATACTCTTCAAACAGGCTCGCCGCCGGCAAAACGATATCCGACTCTGCAGCCGTTTCATTCATAAATAAATCGACCGTTACGACAAGCTCCAGTTCTTGCAAAAGTTTACGCCAGTCCTGACGGTCTTGATCTTGACTCAAGGGATTACGGCTGGCAATCCATAAGAATTTTAGCGGAGGATCGGATAGAGCTAAGGCCTCTTGGGCAAATCGGTTAATATCTATTCCCCGTTCGATGATCGGTTCTTGACTCTTGGGCCTTGGGAAATTAATAATGTTCTCCTTAAATATGCCTAATGTATTGTTATAGTAAAGGCCGCCCCCCTTTAAGGAGTTGCCGCTGAGAGCAACCAAAGCATCAATACATCGCATCGTTTGGCCCCCATTCGAATACCGTTGGAGGCCAAAGCCTGCCCAAGTCGCACAGGGCTTTTGTTTATAATAATCCGCCAGCTCGTGAATTCCCTCTAGAGGTATCCCCGTGACTTGGCTCGCTTTTTCAAGTGTCACCTTTTCCTGAAGATAACTCTGAAAAGCTTCCCATCCGGAGATATGTTTTTGGATATACTCGGAATTGAGCTGTCCCTCTTCTAAAAGAATGGTAAGAACCGCCATCGCTAACAACCCATCGGTTCCCGGTCTGATTTGAAGATAGACATCCGATTGGACTGCCGCATCCGTATACAGCGGATCAATGACCAGGAGCTTGGCTCCTTTATCTCGCGCTTGATTGATAAATTTCCATTGATTAATGGCCGTTCGTGCAGGATTAACCCCCCAAAGAACAATTTTTTTCGCTTCAGCCATGTCTTCAGGGTCTTTAATCTTAAGCTGCCCGTGATTATAGATGAAAGCATCACTTCCCGCTGCTAAACAAGAATTACCATGAAGCTTGGTGTGAGAGCCGAAGCCCCTAAACATGCCCTCTGTCGCATAATGCAGAATTCCCAGATTTCCCGAAAACTTATTATACGCGCACGCCAAAGAAGACCCATACCGCCGGTGAAGCTCGATAATTTTATCGGCAATCACTTGCAGGGCCTCTTCCCAGCTTATACGCTGCCAATTTCCCGATCCTCTCGGAACTTGTCTTAACGGATAACGCAAGCGTTGGGGACTATACACATATTCGGTGTAGGCATATCCTTTAGCACAGAGCTTACCTTGGGTATAGCCATGATGAGGGTCGCCTTCAACCTTGACTAAACGTCCGTTCTGCACATGGGATAATATGCCGCATGTATCATAACAATTGCGCGGACAGACATTATGATAAATCATAGCCCCTCCTCAAACAACATGGTATAGCAGTAGTATTAGTTGTGGTTAGCAATGGATAACTGCTTCAAATATTGAATTTTAAAAGCAACAATTAAAGACAGAATCGTGTCAAAATCCTTGATATCGATTTCCAAGATTTCCTCAATTCGCTTTAACCTATAGCGCAGCGTATTGGGATGTAAGAATAATTCATCCGCCGTTTGCTTTAAATCACAGCGATTAACAACATATTTACCCAAGGTTTCCATCAGCTCATTCTTTTGAAGCCTGTCATATTCCTCCAGCGGCTCAAGAGTCTCCTGATAAAATTCTTCTAATTCTTGACGGTCATGATTATAAAGAATTCTATCTATACCTAGGTCCGTAAAAAAAGGAGTGTGGCTTTGTTCTTGGAGCAGGCTTCCTAAGGTTGAAGCCACCTTTGCCTCCTGATAGCTTCGGAATAACTCTGTAGGATTGGAGTATTCCTTACCCACGCCTACCCAAATGACACGTGATTCCAGATGCTCTTTGCTTTGGGCTCTGACCTTTTGGATAATCATGTTGATATAGTCTTTTTTTTCATGACGGCTTTTCTTTTCCAACGGCAGAACAAGAATAACTTGTTCATTTTTTTGTAGGATAATAGCCTTCTCATTTAATGATTCAACAACGGTTTGGACAATCTGATCAAGGATCTCCATTAAATGAGGATCGCCGGAATATTGTTCAAAATCCCGCAGTTCAAAAACAAGGACAACATGCGGCCGCTTAAAATCCCAACCCCAAAATCCGCCGCGTATGATAATATCCGCAGGGTCCTCGATATTGCCGTAAAGCAAGTCAAAAAGAAAGGCATCTTTATATTGCCGTCCCTGTTCGAGCAATTCTTCTTGTTTTTGGAGCTCCAAGATACACGCCAGGCTTGCCTCATGAGCAATGGTCTTGAGTCGCTCATCATCAGCCGACCCCGGCTCGCAAATCAAAAGAAACCCTAACCTTTTCACAGAATTCCTCAGCTCAGTCACAAGAACTTCAATGGGCTGCTCCTCCGGAAATACTGTAACATGATCCGGGATGGGGCCTGTCGTTGCTATTTTGAGCAGTTTACCCTCGCTGACATCCGCATTTGCGAGCGTCGAAACCAGAATACGGTGAGTGGAATTGATAATAAATACATCTCTATCTAAGGTTGCTGATATCTGCCGGGCTAATTCCCTAAGTCCTCCGCCGGATGCTAACGTATTCAGCAATTCAATCTGGAAATGCGGTAATTGATCCAACGCTAAACACTTCTTTTCTTTCCGCTTAAATCGTGAACTTTTAATCTTAATACGGTCGTATTGGGTACAATTTCATCGTGGAAATGATATTCCGGGCCTTCACATACACTATAGTGTTCAAGCAATGTATGCAGTGCTTCAACCTTTTGATTATCATCGACATAATCGATGATGCCTGTACCCATTATACTCTCAAATTCCATTGTACACTCACAAGCACCCACTTGTTTACTCGTAACTATTCCATGCGTACATTCCATTACAAAGGCAACTTTATTATTTTTCTTGATTAGATCATGCTTTTTACCGATGTTTGCACCGTGAAAATACAAAATAACATCATGACCATCCACCTGCATACCAAAATTCATCGGAACCACATAGGGGTAATCATCATCCAAAAAGGCGATATGACAAACCTCACACGCCTTCATCACTGTCATAATTTCGTTGAAACTCGTTATTTCTCGATCTATTCTTCTCATAATTTGGCTCCTCTCCGTAATATATTCTTGAATATCGTAATATATTCTTGAATATCGCCATATTACCGAGATGGCTTTATTCATATGCTACATTTTTATTATATTTTCAAACCGGCAAATTTGCAAAAAAGGGGACTGTTGCAAAGCCTATGGTCGTTTTGCAATAGTCCATAATTGTGGGCGTACAAAAACGGGGCTGTTTTGCAACAGCCCCTGGTCTTTTGTATTTACTTTATCCGAGTTAAAGGTATACGCTTATTTTGCCGCTTCAATATTACCTTCAAGTCCTATTTGCGCGGCGACCTTCTTCATTCCTTCAATCGTTTGCTCCATGACGTAGTCTAAATCCATCTTGAGATTTGCTGCCCCTTCTTCAATAACTTCGCGATTCACACCTTCGGCAAAGCTCTTTTGCTTCCATTTCTTTTTTACCGATTTTACGGTTAAATCAAATAGACTCTTGCTCGGCCGCATCAGTGCCGTTGCCGAAATCAACCCTGTCAATTCATCAATTGTATAAAGGACCTTTTCTTGATTCGTAATCGGTTCGACATCACTGCAAAGCTTATAGCCATGACTTTCTATCGCCCGTATATAAGACTCCGGCCATTGTCTCGGTTCAAGAATTGACCTCGTTTTATGGCAGTGCTCGTCAGGGTACATTTCAAAATCGATATCATGCAATAAACCAATGATACCCCACTCATCAGCATCTTCATTAAATAAGGAAGCAAAATGACGCATCACAGCTTCGACCGTGATCGCGTGTTTAATAAGAGTCTCACTTTTTACATATTCTTTGAGAAGCTTTTCAGCCGCCTCTCGGTCATGGGTGTTTTCCTGCATGCAAATTCCTTCTTTCCTTCATTATTTTTGGTATTTGATATTTGATACTTAATACTTAATACTTGATACTTACTAATCGATTTCATCGACATTATAGGGGGTTTCTTGGTAGACATAATAATTGAGCCAGTTGGCAAAAAGCAAATTGGAATGACCCCGCCATCTCACGATCGGCGGTTTTTGCGGGTCATCGTTCGGAAAGTAATTTTGAGGTATATTAATAGGAAGATTTCCGGCAACATCCCGATCATACTCCGCTTTCAAGGTTAAAGGATCATATTCCGAATGTCCCATCACAAAAATCTGACGGCCGCCTTTCGTCCCGACAAGATAGACCCCCGCTTGCTCGGATTCGGATAGAATCTCCAGCTCGGGAACCTTTTCAATGTCTTTCCTCCGGACTTCCGTATGTCGGGAATGGGGAACATAGAAAACATCATCAAAACCCCTGAGGAGTCTGACATTTTGTTGATTAAAGGTATGCGGAAAAACCCCAAATATCTTCGCCGGCAAAGGATACTTCGGTACTCCGAAATGATGGTAAAGTCCGGCTTGCGCTCCCCAGCAGATGTAAAGGGTTGAATAAACATTGTGCCGGCTCCAGTCCATAATTTTAACAAGTTCCGGCCAAAAATCAACCTCTTCAAAGTCCAATTTTTCAATCGGCGCACCGGTGATAATCATACCGTCAAATTTTCGATCTTTAATCTGATCAAAGGTTTCATAAAACTTAACAAGGTATTCTTCGTTCGTATTCTTAAACGTATGAGTTTCCGGATAAAGCAAGGTGATATCGACTTGTAAAGGCGAATTACTCAAAAGCCTCAGGATCTGAGTTTCCGTCACGATTTTATTGGGCATAAGATTAAGAATGACAATGCTCAGCGGGCGGATATCCTGGTGTGTCGCCCGGCCCTCACTCATCGCGAAAATATTTTCTCGGTTCAAAATTTCAATTGCCGGCAAACCATCGGGTATATTAATTGGCATAAAACACTCCCCTTTCAAATGAACAGAACATGAAATCGATAAAGAAAACCCGACTTCGCCGTGCCTTTTAAGCACGCATCCAGAAATGCGAAGTCGTTGGTTGCACTTATGCTGGAAGAAAGTATGCTATCGAAGGTTATACTTCTGACAGTATAAAATAAACCCTCTTTCATTCGAAAGAGGGTTCTTCTAAGCATTACTTCCTCTCTCATCTATCAATGTTTCCATCGCAGGAATTGGCACCGCTGTATCTAAAATACCGGTTGCCGGGTTTCATCGGGCCAGTCCCTCCACCACTCTTGATAAGAAGTTGAATTCATATTCAATTAACTAATGCACCTATACTATAACATTAATTGGTTTTAGTCAACTATTACCCGATAGTTTTTATTCCAGTTCATGGATGAACAATCCGCTTCTCAGCTTCGGTTCGAACCAAGTCGACTTAGGCGGCATCAGCCGTCCGGCATCTGAGACATCAAACAATTCGTTAATTGAAGTGGGATACATGGAAAAAGCCAGTCTCATATCCTGATTTGCTCTTTTTTCGAGTTCTTTAAGTCCTCGAATCCCGCCGACAAAATCAATTCTCTTATCGGTTCTGATATCTTTGATCCCAAGGATTGTCGTTAAGAGATGATTTTGCAGCAAGGAAACATCGAGTCCCTCAACGGGATCCTGTGAACGGATCTCATCTTTAGCCGTTAACTTATACCATACTCCGTCTAAATACAGACCAAAGGTTGCTTTCTCCTGGGGTCTAAACGGTTCCGGCCCTACTTCTTCGACCACGAATTCTTTGGCAACTTCACTTAGGAATTCATCCGGACTATATCCGTTTAAATCTTTAACGACACGGTTATAATCTAAAATCATCAGCTGATCATGCGGGAAAAGAACGGACAGAAAGAAATTGAATTCTTCGTCCCCGGTATACCCCGGATTGGCGTCTCTGCGTTTAAGACCCACCTTTACCGCTGAGGCCGCTCTGTGATGCCCATCCGCGATATAAATACTCTGGGTATTCTTGAATCCGTTCGCGATGGTTTCAATATCTTTTTCCTGATCGATTCTCCATACCGCATGTTTAATTCCATCCGGAGCCGTAAAATCGTACAAAGGTTTTCCCTGCTTCACTTTTTCCACAACATCATTGATAACTTTCTGAGAACGATAAGCTAAAAAAATCGGTCCTGTCTGCGCATTGCAAATATCGACATGATTGATGCGGTCAATTTCTTTATCTTCTCTTGTTTTCTCATGCTTTTTAATGACATTATTCAAATAATCATCAATCGCTGTGCAGCCCACCAGACCGGTCTGGGAACGCCCATTCATGGTTAATTCATAGATATAGTAACAGTTTTTCCCTTCTTGAATCAGAATACCTTCTTCTTTCATCTGCTGAAGAATATCCCTTGCTTTTCCATAGACTTGAGCATCATAGGGATTAAAGTCTTCCGGAAATTGGGTTTCCGCGCGATCCACTTTCAAAAAGGATAAGGGTTCCTTTAAGACTTCGGCTAATGCTTCTTCCCGATTGTAAACATCATAGGGGAGTGCCGCCACTTTATCCGCAACATTCGCTCTTGGTCTTACCGCATTAAAGGGTCTGATAATCGCCAAAACTACCCCTCCCGTTTTACTTAATGGTTCTTACTTTTAAAACGCCGTCAATAGCTTCCAGTTTTTTAATGATTTGTCCGGTCGTCGGGGTTTCAATATCCATCAAGGTATAAGCGTATTCTTTCCGGCTTTTATTGATCATGTCGGAAATGTTGATATTTTCATTCGCTAAAGCAGCGGTAAATTGACCCAGCATATTCGGCCTATTTTTATGGTTGATGGCAATCCGACCCGCTTGCATGCATACTCCCATATCACAAGCCGGATAGTTCACGGAGTTTTTAATGTTTCCATTTTCGAGATAATCCATAATCTCTTTAACAGCCATAACCGCACAATTATCTTCCGCTTCACTTGTCGAAGCACCCAGGTGAGGAACTGCAACTACTCCTTCCACACCAACCATCTTGGGAGTGGGCAAATCCGTAACATAGCAGCCGACCTTTCCTGATTTCAAGGCTTCAAGCATGTCGTCCTCATTCACCAGAGTATCCCGGGAGAAGTTGAGGATTTTTACTCCATCCTTCATGAGCGCAAAGGCATCCTTGTTTAACATACCCTTGGTCTCATCGGTTGCAGGCACATGGACGGTAATATAATCACATTCCCTAAAGATCTCATCAAGAGACTTTGTATGCTTAATATATTTAGAGAGTTTCCAAGCTGCATCGACAGAAATAAAAGGATCATATCCGTAGACTTGCATTTCAAGTTTGTTTAAGGCATTGGCAACTTGGACACCGACTGCTCCCAGTCCGATAACCCCAAGCTTTTTGCCTTTGATTTCATTTCCGGCAAATTGCGATTTCTTCTTTTCAACGAGTTTGGCAATATCGGGATTATCCTTCTCCGAAGTCACCCAATTGACACCTCCGATAATATCTCGGGAAGCGAAGATTAAGGAAGCAATAACAATCTCTTTTACGGCGTTGGCATTCGCTCCGGGTGTATTGAAAACCACAATACCCTTTTCCGCACATTTATCCAAAGGAATATTATTGACCCCTGCCCCGGCCCGCGCAATGGTGGTCAACGAAGGAGGAAACTCTGTATCATGAAGGCTTGCGCTTCTGACAAGTACCGCATCCGCTTCATTAAATGCTTCGATTTGCTCATAATTATCCGTAAGCAGCTCTAAACCTACTTTAGAAATATTATTTAAACATTTAACCTTAAACATTTCTATACACCCCTCTTATTGATTTTCTGCTTCAAACTTTTTCATCAATTCGACTAATGCCTTTACCCCTTCAATAGGCATTGCATTATAGATACTGGCTCTCATTCCGCCTACGGTTCTGTGTCCCTTCAAGTTTTCAAAGCCGGCAGCTTTTGCTTCTTTAATAAATTTAGCATTTAATTCATCAGATCCGGTAACAAAGGGTACATTCATTAAAGAGCGATCTTTTTTAACGACTGTTCCTTTGAACATCTTGCTTGAATCGAGATAATCATAAAGAATAGCTGCCTTTTCTTCATTTCTCTTCTTCATCGCTTCAAGGCCGCCTTGTTTCTTCAGCCACTTGAAAACCTTGCCGCAAATATAGATGCCGTAAGCCGGAGGCGTATTATAAAGCGAATCATTATCGGCATGAGTTTTATATTTTAACATCGTCGGTGTTCCAGGTAAGACATCTTCGGTAATCAGGTCTTCACGCATAATGACAATAACGACACCGGCAGGACCTACATTCTTCTGAGCACCTGCGAAGACGAGACCGTATTTCGTGATATCAAAGGGTTCGGACAAGAAATCAGATGACATATCGGCAACTAAGATTTTATCTCCCGTATCCGGCAGTTCGGTATATCTTGTGCCATAAATGGTATTATTGTGACAGATGTAAACATAGTCCGCGTCCTCAGAGATTTTTAAATTTTTAAGATCAGGGATATACGTAAAGGTCTTATCTTCCGAAGAGGCAATGACATTGACTTTGCCGTAAATCTTTCCTTCGGCGATGGCCTTCTTGGCCCATTGTCCTGTTTTGATATAATCTGCGACCCGATTTTTCATTAAGTTCATCGGAATCATGGCGAACTGCTGGGAGCCGCCTCCTTGAAGGAAAAGAACTTTGTAATTATCGGGAATGTTCAACAAATCGCGCAAATCTTTTTCGGCATCTTGAATAATTTGTTCAAAGGCTTTGGAGCGATGGCTCATTTCCATCACAGACATTCCGGTATCATTGTAGTTTAACATCTCGTCTGCTGCTTCTTTAAGGACTTCCTCCGGTAATACGGCCGGTCCCGCCGAAAAATTGTATACTCTTTTCATTTTGAATTCCTCCTTAGAATTTCGTTAATATATTTTTTGAAAATAAACAAAACCCACCCCTTAATTGGGGCGGGAATTTTCCGCGGTGCCACCCAAGTTTCAACCGATTTCAAATGTATGGAAACGCTGAAGGTAAAATTAAATAAAATAAACCCCTCATCCCTTATAGGGACGAGAGGTATTCCCGCGTTGCCACCCATGTTGCCGTATCGGCCAACTTTTGTCCGCGCTATCGGGCGGAACCCGTCACAATTCATCATTGGCCACTCCGGGATGGAATCTATAAGCCTGTCAGACTGACTTGCACCCACCGTCAGCTCTCTAACTAACAAAGACCTTGAACTTCCCTTCATCGTGTTATATATAAGTATCCTGTGTTATGTGATTGATTCTAAGCCTTTAGGAAGAAGATGTCAAGTCCTAAAGCATGGAAATTTTAAATTTTTTTGCAAACTTATTAAGTTCCGAAAGCAATCCATCGCTAATCGGGATTCCATCTCTTCTGCGTTTCTCAGCTATGATCTGACGCCGCTCACCCGGAATGCGAATCTCACTTATTCCATCAGCCTTTGGTGTTTCTTTAATTTCGCGAATCATATCTTTCATTCTTTGGGTGAATTCCTCAATAGGCATAAAACGTGAGATATCAATCGTCAAAAAGCTGTGTCCTATATTTGCAGGCTCGACCGCATCATCATTAATCCATCCCACATGACTTCCATATGCGGAGCCGCTTATGATTCCTGAAAAGACTTCGACCGCCAGAGCCAGTGCATATCCTTTTGCCCCGCCAATAGGGAGAACGGCGCCTTCTAAAGCTGCTTTAGCATTTGTCGTTGGTTTTCCCTCTTTATCAATGGCCCATCCTTCGGGAATATCCCTCTCTTCCTTTGCGGCCAAAATGATATTGCCACGGGCAACGGTTGAGGAAGACATATCTATAACAACAGGCTGATTGCCATTGGGAAATCCGTAAGCTATCGGATTGGTCCCGAAGTAAGGTGCTTTCCCTCCCCAGGGAGGGATTCCACTCGGCGAGTTCGTAAACACCTGTCCAATCATTTGCTCTTCTGCCGCCATTTTACAATACGTAGAAGCCGCCCCGAAATGGTTACTGTTTCTAACTGTAACAAAACCAATACCGTATTTTTGGGATAGCTCAATGGCAATTTCCATAGCACGATAGGCTACTAATTGGCCAAGTCCATTATCTCCATCCACGCTGGCTACCGCACCATTAATCGTGTTCTGAATAGAGGGAGCCGGATTGATCCGACCACTCAACAAACACTTAAGATAAACGGGCAGTCGGCTAATTCCATGGGTATCAATTCCTTCAAGACTCGTATCAACCAGAATAGAAGCGACAATTTTTGCCTCAGTCTCTGGAACACCACTCGCGATCAGGAGGGCCTGACAAAAATGATCAATCTTTTGAAACGAGAAACAAGGACTCATTCTTTATCCCTCATCCTTTTATTCACTTTTTTTCCGAAGCTTGAGAACCATTCAGGATTGCCAATCTTACGTTCGTTAAGTGTTCCACCATCTTTTGATACGCCAATTCCGGATTGCGTTGTTTTATCGCTTCAACAATCGTCTCATGCTCTAGAACGGATAGACGTTGACGTCCCGATATTCTTAAAACGCTGACTCTTACTTCTCCGGTTAAATCTAATAGGTTAACCATAAGTCTCTTTAAAACTTTATTCCCTGCAGCTTCAGTTATCTTGAGATGAAGCTCAGCGTCAAGCAAAGCAAGCTTCGACTCGTTCTCATTCCCAAGTTCTTTACCTCTTCTAATAATTTCCTCCAGTTGCATGATATCCTGATCATTGGCATTTTGCGCACACCAAAACGCTGCTTTGCTTTCTAATATCTCTCGAATTTGAAATAGCTCCTCTATCGTCCCTTTTGAAATCTGAAGCAATGACGATAGTCGAGATACATCTTCCGAGACATCGACTTCATTTATATAAGCTCCCATACCATGGCGAATCGTAACAATTCCCAACCCTGCCAGAGTCTTTAACGCATCCCGAACTACTGTCCTGCTCACGGCAAACACATTACACATTTCGCGTTCAGAAGGTAACTTATCGCCTGGCTTAAGCTTACCATTACTTACTTCCTGCATAATCTGATTGACTATTTCCTCAGATAAGTTACTATACGTTTTAACTGGTTCAAACATGATAACACCGACCTTAAAATTAAATTCGTTGGTATTATATCATACCTAATAATCTATGTCTAAATCGTTCTAACTTTTAGATTATTGGGTTTGCCAGTTGAAAAAATTGACCCCTCTTAACAAGGGGCCAACCCTTTTGATTTATAACAATAAACTGTTCGGCGTCGGAACTTGTAAAAATACATTGAACGTCAGATAAAGTACCACTGTCACACCTAACCCGAACACGAGTGATCCAACTATAGCCTTTAACGAGGAGCGGTCTTCATCATTGAGATACCATGAACCCAGCGTTAAATAGACTAATGTCGTCACATAAAAACCGACATACACCATCCCGAAGATATAAATAATCGAGGCTACAATAATGGCAATAGCTTTAATCCAATCAAGCTTTTCCGCTTCATCCGGTAGATCGTCTTGTTTATTTTTGGATAATAGACTCTTCCCAATACAAGCAAAACCTCCGACTATCATACAAATCTCTAATACTTTTGGAAACAAATTGCTATCCGGCTCAAGCTTAGAACCTTGTATCCAGAAAATCGAAGCAATCAAAACGCATACAATTCCAGCGATTAAATCCGCTTTACGCCTGGTCATTAGCTTTTGCCTCCTTTTCACTCTTATGTTTACCTAAAAATAGAGGAGATAGGACAGAGATAAGGGTCAAGATAATGAGGATTAAAGAAATCGGATGGGTAAAGAAAACTGTAAATATCGATCCCTCCGCCCCGGCAATAGCCATTGACTTACTCAGATTGTCTTCCACAATAGGTCCCAGGATAATTCCTAAAGCCGCAGCGCCTGTATCCATGCCGATCCTGCCGCCAAAATGTCCTACTAAGCCAAAGAAAACCATGATTGCAACATCAAACATGCTATTGCGGATCGCATAAGAGCCAATGATCGCTAAAGCAACAATAGCCACACCAATGTAGGAAGTACGAACATTAAGAATTTTGGCCGTCCCCTTGATGAGAATAGATCCAACGACCACCATTAAGATATTGGCAATTAACATCGAAACGATAAATGAATACGCTAATTCACCATTGTTGCTAAAGATCTTAAAGCCTGGCTGAATCCCTTGAGCCAATAAAGCTCCCATGATAACGGCTGCTACGGCGCTACCCGGAATACCTAGGGTCAGCATAGGAATCAAGCTTCCTCCAATGGTTGCGTTATTCGCAGCTTCACTCGAACATACCCCATCAATAACTCCTGTGCCATATTTACCTTTATTGTGGTCCCACTTTTTCCCTTCATTATAGGAAATAATTGAGGCGATTTCGCCACCGGCACCCGGCAAAATTCCGACGATTGCCCCAATAATGGAAGACCTCATAAGGTTTGCCTTGCAGGTCTTAGCCATCTGTTTTAAAATTCGGGAGGTCACACCTTTTTTAGCCTTGTAATCTGCAATATAATTATTTTTGCTTCCCACCAAATAAATCACTTGTGAAAATGAGAAGAGCCCGATCATTGCAGGAATAACTTCGATACCTTGAACAAACGTATAATTCCCAAAGGTAAATCGAGGTAATCCTAACACCGGATCAAGCCCAATCGTACTGATAAGCAGTCCAAAGGCACCCGATAGCAGCCCTTTGAGAACATTGTTCTGTGACATAGAAGCAATTGTACTGAGTCCAAAAATACAGAGCCAGAAAAACTCCGGAGCTCCGAATTTCAGTGACAATTGAGCCATCGGTGCGGCTAGAAAAAGAAGGACCAAAGTTCCAAATAAACCGCCGAAAGCAGAGGCAATAAGTGCAGTATTTAACGCATCATCCGCTAGGCCTTTCTTCGTCATAGGCCACCCGTCAAAGGTCGTCGCCACAGCAGAAGGTGTACCCGGTGTGTTAATTAAAATAGCTGAATTAGATCCTCCGTAAATAGCTCCGGAATAAATAGCTCCTAACATGATCAGTCCACTAATCGGATCCATGGCAAAGGTAATTGGAACCATTAGAGCAACCCCCATCGTGGCCGTCAAACCGGGAAGTGCACCGATAATAATTCCGCCGACCAGGCCGAGAATCATCAGCAGGAGATTGATGGGCACTAAACTATTGACAAAACCTGCTAGGATATTCTCCCACATATAGTGTAAGCCTCCTCTATTGGATATTTAGGGGGCAAATATAATGCCCCCATTCCTCATCTTAGCATTAGCTCTTCATTAAACCGTATTTAGTTAAAAGTTGTCTCGCATGAGCATCTTGATCATGAACATACTTTTCGAAGTCTTCACCGCTCAGATAAGCTTGGGGTTGGCCTGCCTTTTTCATATCGGCAATATAATCAGGATCATCGTTGATCTTTTTAAAGGCATCACGCAGATAAGCTATGATTTGGGGATCTGTACCTTTAGGTGCAACAAATCCGCGGCGAATATCGGATACTAAGTCAAGTCCGGTTTCTTTAAAGGTCGGTACATCGGGAAGGAAAGAACTCCGTTCATCAGCAGCTACAGCTAAGATTTTCATTTGATCCACACTGCGCATTACATCATTAACATTTCCAATCATCACATCAATTTCACCGCCCAAGAGAGCTGCATTTTGGTCGGCCGCACCTTTATAAACAACTTGAGTTAATTCAACACCCGTTTTATCTTTCAGATCTAAATACATTAAGTGATGGCCTGTAAAGGTACCGACAATACCCACCTTCAACTTGCCAGGGTTGGCTTTGGCATAATCGATAACTTCTTGCCATGTTTTAAATTTACTCTTGTTATTGACAGCCAGTACTTGAGGATCATCAACAACTTGACAAATATATTCGAAATCATCGATCTTAAATTGAGCTCCTTGACCCAGAGGTTGAAGCACCATATGAGGCGTATTTACTCCGCCGATAGTGTATCCATCCGGAGCTGAATCAGCAATTGCTGCAAATCCTACCGCTCCGCCTGCACCTGTTTTATAGTTGAATACCCAGTTTTGTTGGGGAACATATTTATCCCAGTACTTCTGCATAATTCTTGCTTGAACATCACTTGAGCCACCGGCTGTAAAGGCAATGATCATATTTACAGGTTTAGTCGGATAATTCAACTTGCCACTCGTGTCGTTTTTACCGCTTTTGTTACATCCGGTTAAGGTCATCGAGAAGATTAAGGCTACCCCTAGAATTATGGCTATCAGTTTTTTTCTTTTATTCATTTTTTTCGCTCCTCTTAATTTATTGACCTTGGAAAACGTTATGAATATAATTTTTTTCACATGCTAACTCCAAAGTATATATAGTGCGTTAATCCCACTATTTCAGCGAAAAAATATTTTGATGGATAAAACGAATCTAATAAAATCCGAAATCTCCTTTTGGATACCCGTTTCTCAAGAATGACACTTCTCTGATCATTATTTCTAATGGTGTCATCTTTATTATAATAGACAATATTACATTTTTCGACATATATTATTTCGTAAATTTTATGAACATACTTTATACGGTTTTAAGTTATTACCCGGGTTATTTAAGAGGGCTTCCCTGAAGAAGCCCTTATTAATTTTAATCTAAGCACTCGGATAGAGACGATTTAAGACGAACTCTTTATGTTTCAAGGTTTCTGCATCAGTTAATCGACCACGTGCCGTTTTCACGATACAATCCATCACTTTATCCGCTGCTTGATCCAGGGTTAATTCCCGGCTGAGAACGCCGCTAATATCCACGTCAATATGTTCAGACATTTCTTTGCAGGTGTTCGGGTTTGCCGACATCTTGATCACGGGTTCTATCGGGTTTCCGACGATGTTGCCTTGTCCGGTGATAAAGACATGAAGGGTTGCCCCCGCTGCCATCATCAACGTTATACATTCCGCTGCTGCTGCAGATGTATTCATGAAGTAACGTCCCGGTTTCGTCGGTTCTTCTGCCATATCAAGAAGGCCAATAATTGGAGTCTTACCGGCTTTTTGAATATTGCCCATCGCTTTCTCTTCAATGGTCGTCAAACCGCCTGCGATATTCCCTTGAGTCGGCTGCGATCCAAGAAGGTCAGCGCCTTTAGACTCAATCATATCCATGTACTCTTTATGAACTGCCAGATACTTTTGCGCCAGTTCAGGCGTAGCGAAGTGTTTAGCCAAAACGTGCTCGGCACCCGTTGTCTCAGGGGTCTCCCCGAAGATAACCGTCCCACCCATTTCAACCAGACGGTCACCGACTACACCTGCCGTTGGGTTTCCTGCAAGACCGGAAGTCGTATCCGATTCGCCGCATTTAAAGCTGACGACCAGGTCTTTTAACTCACACTCGACTTTTTCCAGGGAAGTTGCATATTGGACATATTCTTTGGCTTTTCGGGATGCCATTTCGATCGTTTTTAAATCTCCATGACCTTCAATGCCGAAATAGCTTACCGGTTTACCGGTTTCAGCAATTCCATCGGCTACGCGTTTTGCCCAGTTCGGCTCAATTCCGATGACAACGACTGCTGCTACGTTGGGATTACGTCCTGCTCCGATGATTTGTTTGAAGTGCAATTCAAGGTCGGCTCCGAATTGAATACGACCATACGGATGAGGCAGTGCCAGTGTTCCGGCAATATTTTTGGCAACGGCTTCACATGCGGCATTGGATAAATCATCTACAGGAAGAATAAGAACATAGTTACGAATGCCGATGCGTCCGTTTTCTCTACGGTAACCTAAAATCTTAGTTTCCATAATCCCACCTCGCAGTCTTTAGATTATGCGTATGCACCCAGTCTCCAACCTTAATATCTTTCGTTACTGTCCCCACATTTTCGCCGTATTTAATGAGGGAAGCACCTGCTTTGATATCCGTTAGAGCAATTTTGTGACCCAATGGAATGTCGTAGTTTGCCTTGACATGATACTCTTTACCGGAATGAATTTCGATTCCCATGACTTGTTCGCCGGTCTTTATGTCGGCTACGGCTACGCCAACGTGATCTCCGTCTTCGTGCACCAAAAACTTATGGCTGCTCATGGCTTTTCCTCCTTTGTTTTACCAAACTGTATTTTCTATTCCTTGATGATAGGAATAATTGAGTTAGCATTGGGTAATACGTTTATTTTTAAATTGGCTGGATAATGAGGGATAATTTCAGCAACTGCATCTTGTAAATTCTTAAACACTCTTACCATAAGTGTTTTCGCCAATTGTGGAGAAATTTCATCGGATATTAAGACGACTTCTGCTTTTAAAAATGTCCGGGTCCAAAGATACGCTTTATGCGGTCCAATGACAAATTCCTTTTGTTTAAAAGCGGTAACAACGTCTTGCGGACTGTTATAGAGGGACATTTCTTTTTCAAAACTTTTTTCGCCAGACCCTTCGGGACATTGGGCGACCAGGATAATTGTTCCCCCGGGCTTTACCAGCTGTGAAGCGGGAGTCAACGCTTTCTGAGCTTGGTATACATTGATATCCTTAGGGAAGCCTCCCGGTGAGGCAATAACAAGATCAGCCGGACTCATGGGTACTCCCATGATTTTTTTAGCAAATTCAGCGGCAGCACGATGCGCTGTCACGGGATGTCCGGCAACTGCTTTAACCACTTTTTTCTTTGAATTCAGAACAACATTAACGATCATATCCACGCCAATAATTCGACCGATTTCCTCCAGATCCATACGGGCGGGATTTCCTTCGATATGTCCAAGTTCCGCACCGGGTTGAAAAAGGCGGGCATGATTTCCGGTAATGGTAGGTCTGCCGCCTAAGCCGATGACTGCGCCTTTAACACCGGCAGTAAAGCCCATAAATTGATGAGCATCAACCATGCCTGTCACGATTTTATAATCTGCTTCGGCAAAATATTTATTGACATAGACCGGTGTTCCCATCGAAGATGTACCCAGAAAAGTAAGGCTGTCCTTATCATCCGCGTCGTGCGCCAAGATACGAAGCCGTTTTTGGAGCTTCTCTCCCAGTATATAGCTGATCTCTTCTTGAGTTGCCGGATGATGCAGGCCACCACCCACAAGAACTGTAATTTGCTTTTCGGAAATTCCCCGCCGAGCTAACCAAGGGAGCAGTTTTTCTAAAATGAGGCGAGTGGGTACAGGGCGAGTCATGTCACTCACGGCAATAGCTACGGACTGAGCACCTCTAAGCTTATCTAAGTTAATATCTCCTATTAAATCCATTAAAGCCGCATTAATTTGTTCGCCGGTATCAACATCTGGCTCCGCCTTGCCTAATCGGCCGTAGACACATTCAACCCCGTCCGGTATTAAACACGATTGGAAACTATGACCGTAAGGTACTTCTATTGTTTTCACTCTTTTCACCCCTGACCCACTCATCTTTTTAGTTTAAACCCAAACTCCTATCTAAGCACTGGGATAGAGACGATTTAAGACGAACTCTTTGTGATTCAATGTTTCCGCATCGGTTAAACGACCACGGGCTGTTTTCACGATACAATCCATCACTTTATCCGCTGCTTGATCCAGGGTTAATTCCCGGCTGAGAACACCGCTGATATCCACGTCAATATGCTCAGACATTTCCTTACAGGTTTTCGGATTTGCTGACATCTTGATCACGGGCTCTATCGGGTTTCCGACGATGTTGCCTTGTCCGGTGATAAAGATATGAAGGGTTGCCCCCGCTGCCATCATGAGCGTTATACATTCAGCTGCAGCTGCAGATGTATTCATGAAATAACGTCCCGGTTTCGTCGGTTCTTCTGCCATATCCAAGAGACCGATAATCGGAGTTTTACCGGCTTTTTGAATATTGCCCATCGCTTTCTCTTCAATGGTCGTCAGACCGCCTGCGATATTCCCTTGTGTCGGCTGCGATCCAAGAAGGTCAGCGCCTTTGGACTCAATCATATCCATGTACTCTTTATGAACTGCCAGATACTTTTGAGCGAGTTCAGGAGTGGCGAAGTGTTTAGCCAGAACGTGCTCGGCACCCGTTGTCTCTGGTGTCTCACCGAAGATAACCGTCCCGCCCATTTCAACCAGACGGTCACCGACTACACCTGCCGTTGGGTTTCCTGCGAGACCGGAAGTCGTATCCGATTCGCCGCATTTAAAGCTGACGACCAGATCTTTTAGCTCACACTCGACTTTTTCCAGGGAAGTCGCATATTGTACATATTCCTTGGCTTTTCGGGATGCCATTTCGATCGTTTTTAAATCGCCATGACCTTCAATACCGTAGTAGCTTACCGGTTTTCCGGTTTCAGCAATCCCATCGGCTACGCGTTTTGCCCAGTTTGGCTCAATCCCGATGACAACGACAGCCGCTACGTTGGGATTACGTCCTGCTCCAATAATTTGTTTGAAGTGCAACTCAAGGTCGGCTCCGAATTGAATACGACCATAAGGATGAGGTAATGCAAGTGTTCCGGCAATATTTTTAGCAACGGCCTCACATGCGGCATTCGATAAATCATCTACAGGAAGAATAAGAACATAGTTACGAATGCCAATATGTCCATTTTCTCGGCGATAGCCTAAAATCTTAGTTTCCATAATCCCACCTCGCAGTCTTTAGATTATGCGTATGCACCCAATCCCCAACCTTTATATCTTGGGTTACTGTCCCCACATTTTCGCCGTATTTAATGAGGGAAGCACCTGCTTTGACTTCAGTTAGAGCAATTTTGTGACCCAATGGAATGTCTTGGTTTGCTTTGACATGATACTCTTTACCGGAATGGATTGCGATTCCCATGACTTGTTCGCCGGCCTTTATGTCCGCTACGGCTACGCCAACATGATCTCCGTCTTCGTGCACCAGAAACTTATGGCTGCTCATGGCTTTTCCTCCTTCTTTTTTCTCCACACCCTATTTTGAATAACGGTATGTGGTACGTGGTATGTGGTATGTGGTGTTACCACATACTTAGTGTAAAATATAACAAGTGTTTTGTCAACAACTTTATTAATCTATATACTGATTTTATTTCAGGTATGCCTCAAATGGGCAAGGGGCTGTTTTGCGACAGCCCTAACTAAACTTAATTTTCGGTTCTATCCGATTACATGAGTGGTGCAAAAGCCTTTAAAACGATTCGTCCAAACCTTCTGTACCATTTAACCGACTTACAATCCTTAAGCGTAACTTGACTGCATTGCTCCAAGGTCTGCAGGAAATCATCTTTAACCTCTAAAATACTTTTGGTCTGATAGAGCCAGACGCCGCATTCAAAATGCAGATATAGGCTCCGGTAATCAAGGTTGATCGTTCCCACTACTCCGAACTCATCATCCACAGCAAAGGATTTAGCATGATTAAACCCTGGCGTGTACTCGTAGATTTTCACGCCGCTTTCCGCAAGAATCTCATAATTTGCCCGGGTCACGGCATGAACAAACCATTTATCCGGAATATGGGGGGTTGTAATTCGAACATCGACGCTACGTTTGGCAGCCGCACACAAAGCCATAGCCATCTCTGAGTTAAGAATAAGGTAAGGTGTGTTGATATAGACATAGCGCTTTGCGTTAGTAATCAGATTAAGATAGACGATTTCCCCTATCGACTCATCATCTAAAGGACTGTCCGTAAAGGGCTGAACATATCCATCCGAAGCAAAGGTTTCGGTTTCCTGCGATATCCGATATGATTTAAAATCCTCCTCTGTTTTCCTGATATAATTCCAAAGCGCCAGAAACATCACCGTGAAACTCCAAACACCTTCACCCTGAATGATGATGGCCGAGTCCTTCCAATGTCCATACTTTTCATAAGCATTAATATATTCATCCGCAAGATTGATCCCCCCGGTGAATGCCGTAGTGCCATCAATCACTGCAATTTTACGATGATCGCGGTTATTTAAGCGCGAAGATAAGATCGGAACAAACGGATTAAACACACAGCATCTAATTCCGAGTTTCTCAAGCTGCTTATCATAACCATACGGTAAGGTTAAGAGACAACCCACATCATCATAAATAACCCGAACATCAACGCCTTGCTTCGCTTTTTCAACGAGAACCTCCAGAATGAAATCCCACATAACCCCTTTTTCAATAATAAAATATTCAAGGAAAATAAAGTGCTGCGCTTTTTTGATTTCCATTAGAAAACGTTCAAACATTTTTTCACCGGTTGATAAATATTCGGACGTTGTATTCTTGTAGACCGGGCAAAGGGAATAATTATTGATATACCGAGACTGGTTTGCCGCACTTCGATCTTTGAGCTGAATTTCCTCAATAACCGTCTCATTTTGACCCAGTAAATCAGTCGTGATTTCCTGAATCTCATGCATTTTCAATTTCGTACGCCGGCTTGATTTGTTCTGCCCAAGCAATAAGTAGACCAGCCCTCCGAAGATGGGAAACAGCATGATCGGAATAATCCAGGCTATCTTATAAGCGGGATTGCTCCTCCCTGTCAAGACCTTTAAAACAGCGATAACACTTAGCACCGTACAGAATGTATAGAAATATACAAAATAAATGCTGAATTTCCAGATATATAAAATCAGAAAAAACGCTTGAAGCAGGATCGGTATTCCGAATAAAAAAGCCCTGCTGGCAAAAAGTCTAAAAAGTTTCTTCATTTTGCGCCCCCGGTTTCAATAATCATCTATTGACAAAAATAATTGTAACAAATAATATCTATAGTGTAAACATATTATTAGATATAGGATATGTATTATGGATATACGTTGCGGAGGATGAATATGAAAAGCATAGTTTTCGAAAATGAGCTCTGGGATTTTTTACGTACGATTACCGAATGTTTTGTCAGCGATTTCCGCCCCATTGCTGAAGAACATGGCCTAACTCTGATGCAGACACGGATTCTTATGGAAATAAGAGAGTGCGGACATACCGTAGGCAGTTTAGGAAATATCATGGGTCTCTCTAGCGGCAATGCTTCCTCAATGTGCAAAAAGTTAGAAAAAGGAGGCTATTTAAAGCGACTTCGCAATCCTGAAGATGAACGTTATGTTCAGCTTGCTCTTACGGAAACGGGGCTGGACACCCTTCGAAAAATCGGAGATACTCTTGAGTTGAAATATGGTGCTTTTTGGGAAAATACATCTGACGAAGAGGTGTTTTCCGTTTTTGAGAGCATGAAAAAAGTGAGATCTTTTATTCAAAAAATGTATCGCCTCGATTCTCCCGAAAAATAAGCAGATAACGGAGTGAAAAAAATGGATAACCCGATCAACCCCAAAAAGCCCAAAAAACCAATGAGAACGAAAAAATCTTTAATTGTGTACTACGCCATCATGCTGCTTGTTCTCTTTGTACTCAATGCCTTTGTGTTCCCTCAACTTTTTAAGCAGCAGATCACGGATGTGGACTATAGTACTTTTTTAGCTATGGTTGATAAAGGGGCTGTCACTGAAGTCGAAATTCAGGATCAGAAAATTAATTTCGTCGCTACTGACGATTCCGGAGCAAACAAGCAGTACACGACAGGTAAAGTGACTGACCCTGATCTTGTTAATCGCTTGCTTGATAAAGAGGTTAAATTCTCCCAGGTTTACCCTAAAGAGAATTCCCCAATTATGAGTTTCCTATTAACGTGGATTTTGCCGATTCTCTTCTTTTTGGGGATTGGGCAATTATTGACCATGCAAATGCAAAAGAAAATGGGAGGCGGCTTTTCTCCTATGTCCTTTGGCAATAGTAAAGCCAAAATCTATGTCCAAGCCCAGACCGGAAAAACCTTTGCCGACGTTGCCGGACAGGATGAAGCAAAAGAGGCCCTCATGGAGATCGTCGATTTTCTGCATAACCCTGCCAAGTATGCCGATATTGGAGCCAATCTGCCAAAAGGTGCTCTGCTTGTGGGTCCTCCGGGAACAGGTAAAACACTGCTCGCTAAATCCGTAGCCGGAGAAGCAAAGGTCCCCTTCTTCTCCATCTCAGGCTCGGAGTTTGTAGAGATGTTTGTCGGGATGGGAGCTGCCAAAGTTCGTGATCTCTTCAAGCAGGCTAATGAAAAGGCGCCGTGTATCGTGTTTATTGATGAAATTGATACGATCGGAAAAAAACGGGGCAACGGCAACTTTGGCGGCAATGATGAACGTGAGCAAACCCTCAATCAGCTGCTGACAGAAATGGATGGTTTTGACGGAAAGAAAGGGGTTGTTATCCTTGCCGCAACCAACCGCCCGGAATCGCTCGATAAAGCGCTGCTGCGCCCCGGTCGATTCGACCGCCGCATCCCTGTTGAACTTCCGGATTTAGCGGGCCGGGAAGCGATTTTAAGGGTTCATGCCAAGTCGGTTAAAATGGAAGCCGCTATTGATTACAACGCTATCGCTCGATCAACCTCAGGGGCTTCAGGTGCAGATTTAGCCAATATTATCAATGAAGGCGCACTGCGCGCTGTTAAATGCGGCAGAAAAGTCGTCAGCCAAAGTGATTTAGAGGAATCCGTTGAAGTGGTTATCGCCGGATACCAACGCAAGGGAGCCGTGATTTCCCAGAAGGAAAAAGAAATTATTGCCTATCATGAAATCGGGCATGCGCTTGTAGCCGCTAAGCAAACAGACTCCGCTCCTGTGCATAAAATTACGATTATCCCCAGAACCTCAGGGGCACTGGGCTATACCATGCAAGTCGAAGAAGGTGAACGTGTCCTGATGAATAAGGAAGAAGCCTTTAACAAGATCACGACCTTTACCGGGGGACGTGCCGCGGAGGAATTAATATTTAATACCTTTACATCGGGAGCCTCCAATGACATCGAACAGGCGACAAAACTTGCGCGGGCCATGGTTACCCGTCTCGGAATGAGTAAAAACTTTGACATGATGGCTTTAGAAACGGTCAACAACCCCTATCTCGGTGAAGATACCTCCCTGAATTGCTCCGCAGATACAGCAGCCAAAATCGATGATGAGGTTCTGTCCATTATTAAGCATGCCCACGAGAAAGCGATTGGCATTCTGAAGGATAATAGCGATAAGCTGCATGAGCTTGCCCGCTATTTGCTGGAAAAAGAGACCATCACCGGAAATGAATTTATGGCTATACTATCTCGCTAATATTAGAGCTAGCACACGTGCTTCCGCAGCAGCCACCTGCGGCGGAAGCACGGTAAGCTGCGCTTGCGGGTCATGAAACTTTTTAGAGGTGAATTTATGAAAGCTATTATTATTACGGTACCGTTAGGCAACGGTCATAATTCTGTTGCGCAGGCCTTGTCCTCCTATTTAACCGAGCATGATGTTGAGAACATTGTCTTGGATCTATATGAGAACATTCAGCCTCTGCTCAAGGATATTATCTCCAAGGGCTACTATCTTTCCATGAAATCGATGACCTTTGTCAAGGACTTTGCTTCAGATATTTATGACCTTAACCAAAAAAGAGATGCAACTTCGGAATACTCAATCGCTCATGTTAAAAATCAAATGCTTGCTTCTAAGCTCCACAAAGTTATCGCCGAATATAATCCGGATGTGATCCTTTGCACCCAGGTTTATGCCGCTCAAGTGGTAGATGTCCTCAAGGAAAAAGGCAAAGTAACGGCTCCAGCCGTGGGAATTATCACCGACTTTACCGTTCAAACCTATTGGGAGGATGTCGAGCACTTTGAATACATTGTCGTGGGCAGTGAATTATTAAACCACCAGTTGCAGAAACGGGGAATAGAAACGGGGCGGGTTTTGCCATTGGGAATCCCCATAGACACCCGATTTTCAATTAAACGAAGCAGAAAAAGTGCCTGTTCCCTGCTTGGGGTGGATGATCATCCCAAGAATGTCCTCATTATGGGAGGCGGTATGGGTTTTGGCAATATTGATAAATATATCGATGAAATTGATCACTGTGATTTAAACCTGCAGATGTTTGTCGTCTGCGGAAGCAATAAAAGCTTGTATAAAAAGCTCAAAGGTAAATCCACCCGCAAAAAATTGACTGTTTATGGCTATATCCATAATGTCGATATTCTTATGGATGCTTGTGATTGCATTTTATCAAAACCGGGCGGGATTACAACTTCCGAAGCCTTAGCCAAAGGATTGCCGATGATCATGATTGACCAACTGCCCGGCGTCGAGGATCGCAATGTTGAATTTCTCCTGAATAATGGGGCTGCTCTTCTTGCTACAAAAACATTTTCGATTGATGAATCTCTCCATCTCCTGCTGGACTCCCCCCAACGGCAGCGCACCATTAAAAATGCAATTAAAACCTTAGCCAGACCCTATTCGACCCAGAATTTATGTGATTTCTTAATTCAAGAGTTTTCCGCTCCCACCAAAGATAATTCCAAGAGTAATGAATAAAAGGAGAACTTTTATGAATGTACTTGTGACCTTAAATTCCAATTACATCAAACATCTGGTTGTTATGCTTACATCCTTAATCCACTCAAATCCGGGAATCCGGTTCACCGTTTACATTGCCCATACTACGATGTCCGAGGAAGACTTCACATGGATTGAAAATCATATTCATCCTGACGTATGTTCTGTTATCAACATTAAAATTGCCGATGATTGGCTGAGTGAGGCCCCTACTACAAGCCGTTATCCCAAAGAAATGTATTACCGGATTTTCGCCGCGCACTTTCTTCCCAAAGCCCTTGATCGAATCCTCTATCTTGATCCTGACCTTGTCGTGATCAACCCCATAGAGGACCTCTATAACATTGATTTTCAGGGTAATCTGTTTGCAGCGGCATCCCATGTCAATGAGCCTTTGGAAAAGATCAATCGGGTCCGCCTGAAAATGCCCGAGGAAAGCACCTATGTCAACTCCGGAGTAATGATGCTAAATCTGGTATTGCTCCGAAAACAGCAGGATATTCACGAAGTCTTTGACTATATTGAAGACTATAAGAATCGTTTGGTTTTACCTGATCAGGATGTTCTCAACGGCGTCTATGGCGATCGAACCCTAGCTGTCGATCCGAAAATCTATAACCTTAATGAACGCTACTATATTCTCCACAATCTCCATCCCAAAAATTGGGACTCCAAAATTGATATGGATTGGATCCGTGAAAATACTGTTGTTGTCCACTATTGTGGAAGAAATAAGCCTTGGAAAAAGGAATATCTAGGTGAATTAGATCTCTTCTATCATCATTTTGAAAAGATCGCTCAACATTTCCGTCCCCTAAAGGGAGAACTTCCCACGAATTAGTTTGGACGGACTTGGTTAAACAAAAGGCCCCCTTCGATAGGATGAAAGCGCTATCTATTGGGGGTCTTAATTTATGATCGGCTATTCGATGACGATTATTGCTCCCATTATCTTTGGTCATATTCTCGAATTTTATAATGGTTCAGTAGATACGTCAACGATGCAAATTTGGGCACCGGCCTTCATCGTACTTGGTCTCGGGGCTTTGCTTGCGCCTCTTTCCGCAATAATATTACGAAGAATTCCCCAAGCAAAGTTAATGGCCGGGGGAAAAATGTAGTGTCTCTTGTTTCTATCTTGCAACTATTATTGTTTCACAAATGAAAATAGAGTTGAAATTAACAAATATATACCTGTAAAAAATAATAGCAGATAAATTATCTTCTGCAAAAGCCGCTGATTCATTCGTGTAAATATCCATTGCCCCAATAAAGTTCCAACCAATATACAGGGGATCGACCATAAGGTTGATCTCCAAACAACAACCGAAGTATTATAGAAGGAAAATTGAAGAGCAAGACTTACCAAAGAAACAACCACAAAATAAGCTACCGTGGTAGCGCGAATAGTTGCTTTATCAACTCTAGCTCCAGCAAAATAGATCATCAGCGGAGGACCGGGCATACCTATGCTTGTCGTAAGAAAACCGGAAAAAGCTCCAACAAATAACTCCTTAATATTGCTTTGTTTAAACTTAATATTAGCGACTAATAAACTTGCTATTGCAATAATTACGATACTCACAAACATTTTTAAAGGCCGTACATCAAATAATATGAAAAGTATAAGTCCCGGAATAATTCCCACTAAACTGCCTAGAGTTAGACGTTTGAGCATCTCAATATTAATTTCATGGCGAACTCTATAAATCATAAGAAGTGAAATAATTAGGGAGAGTATGATATTAAGCTGAATTGCATCATGGGATTCGAATAATAAAAGCAGAAAAGGAATAGCCATAATTGCAAATCCAAATCCAGTCGCAGCTTGCAGAGTCGAAGCTACTAATACAATTAAAATCAGTGCAAATGTATTCATCAGAAATCCTTCCGGTATATTTCCTCCAATATTACCCCGGTTATTTTATATCAAGAATTTTATGTAATTGAATTCCCAGTCTTAAGCGGCGCTCCGGATATTGCTGGATTAAATCATAGGCTTTTTGGGCCGATTCAGGCCGTCCGCTTTCGACCTGAAGAAAAATCCGTCCCTCCGGCATTTCTCGGTCAGTAATGCAGTCTATGCTGAAATCATCATCCACGACATACTTAAGCTCGTCCGCCGGACATGCTAAAACAAACCCGCCGGCAGGTTTAGGAGATGCGGTAATCCAATCAATTTCCCATTCCGCCGGGATTGGATGGGTTCCATTCGTTTCAATCGCAACATATTTGCCCCGCTTATGGAGTTCCCGAACCAAAGGCCCAAGATCATATAAGGTCGGTTCGCCACCGGTAATCACGATATGTTGGTGCGGCATTTCGATTTCATCCACAATTTCTTGGGCACTCATCCAGCGTGCCTTCGAAGGATCAAAGGAATATTCTGTGTCGCACCAGCGACACCTCAGATTACACCCTGCAAGCCGAAGGAAAGTCGCACCCTTACCCATATGAATTCCTTCACCCTGAATACTTGTAAAGCTTTCAATCAATGGATACTTGATATTTATATCATTCATGGTCTTCGACTTCCACATAAGAATCCGGGGTCTCAAATAATCTGATCTTCTCCACCTTAACGCCATACGGCTGCAATTTATCCGTAAGAACACTAAAAAAATGTGCGGCCATATTCTCCGCCGTTGTCCTGAACGAGAATACTTCGTTTAGGAGTTTATGGTCTACTTTTTCGATCACCTCAGCATTAACAATCGCTTTGAGATCAGAAAAATCAATAACCATTCCTTCCTCTGAACCATGCTCAATCAATTTCCCGTCCTCACGGACTACCATAACCTCCAAGCGATAGGTATGACCATGCATGGAAGAACACTTGCCTTTATGATTGGGTAAAAAATGGGCTGCGTCAAAAGTAAAACTTTTCGTCACTTTGATTACTGTTCCAGACATATTAGAAGCCTCTTTCTCCTTACTACAAATAAGATCGCTCATTATAAATGATAAACTTAGTTTACTTCAAGAGGGACAGTAACACAAGCTAAGTCGAGTCTACTTCCTTCGGCGGGGCTTTCGTATAGAAAGTCTAAACTTCAGATGGAGTCAAAACTCCACCTGAAGTAAGTTTTTTATCCTACGATGCATGCTACTAAGTCCGGCAGGATAAGCGCGACTAGGACGCTATCTCGCTTTGCTCGCTACCGACCAAGTCTTCTTTATCCTACGATGCATGTGGGTTAGTCCGGCAGGATAAGGGCGACTAGGACGCTACCTCGCTTTGCTCGCTACCGACCAAGTCTTCTTTATCCTACGATGCATGCTGTTAAGTCTGGCAGGATAAGCGCGACTAGGTAACTGTCTTCGCTTCGCTCGCCACTTACCAAGTCTTCTTTATTGTTGTTTATACTGGGGTTCTTGGCCTTGTATATACTGTTCTCTTCCTTGTAAATCCGTTAGTGCTGAATCAAACGTTTGAGCCAGTTGTTCAAAGGTTTGTTTAGCTTCTTGATCCTGAGTTTCCAAGGCAAACGTCTTCATCGAAGCCGCTGCGCTTTGCACCGTTGCGATAGCTTGCTGAATTTGTGTTCCAACTGTCATTATTTTCACCTCCCCTCGTTAACTCGCCACCGGCCAAGTCTTATCCTTTAGGTTTAAAAATAAGCGCTCCAAGGAAGCCAAAAATAATGGCTGAGGATATCCCACCGCTCGTGATCTGAAAAATACCCGTGAGCACCCCGATCGGTCCAACAGCCGCATATTCATCTAAGGCCCCTTTAACCAGAGAATTACCAAAACTACTGATCGGCACACTCGCTCCTGCACCTGCAAATTTGACAAGTGGATCATAAAGGCCGAGACCGCCCAGTATCGCGCCTACCACAACCAAGGTAACGGTTGTATGCGCCGGAGTGAGTTTTAATCCATCCAAAAGCAACTGGCCGATGACACAGATCAGCCCCCCGATAATAAACGCCCAAATCAGTTTATCCATGAAAACCTCTCCTTTAGATCTCAATGCTAACCGCATGAGCGATACAAGGAATACTTTCTTTTTGCTGGAAACTCATAGGAGACAGTAAAGCGCCGGTTGCAATAACCAAAATCCTCCTCAGTTCTCCCTTGCGCATCCGATTGAGGAAATGGCCAAAGGTTGTAACGGCGCAGCAGCCGCACCCACTGCCTCCCGCCATGACAATCGGTTGATCCTGCTTATAGATGAGTACGCCGCAATCGGTAAATATCTCTTCCGGGATATCCAGGCCATGTTTCTGCAATAAGTCGCCCGCAATCCGATGCCCTACCCGTCCAAGATCACCAGTGGTGATGACATCATAGTAACCTGGGTCCCGACCCAAATCCCGGAAATGGGCCTCAATGGTATCGACTGCGGCCGGGGCCATCGCCGAACCCATATTGAAGGGATCAGTGAGCCCCATATCAATAACCCGCCCTATCGTCGCCGCCGTCACTCTCGGTCCATCCCCTTTGGATGATACTAAAGCAGCCCCTGCCCCAGTGACTGTCCACTGTGCTGTCGGCGGCTTTTGGGAACCATATTCTGTCGGATACCTGAACTGTTTCTCCGAAGCCGCATTATGACTGGAAACACAAACAAGGGCATTCTGAGCAAATTGACTATCAACAACCAGGGATGCCAGGGAGAGCCCCTCCATCGAAGTCGAACACGCGCCATAAAGTCCAAAGTAGGGAACAGATAACGTCCGGGCCGAAAAGCTGCTAGGACGAATCTGGTTGATTAAATCCCCGCTGAACAAAAACTGCACATCTTCCTTCTTCATATTGGCCTTCTTAATCGCGGTTTCACAGGCTTGTTCCTGGAGTTTCTGTTCCGCCTTTTCGAAACTGTCCTGCCCCAGCCAAATATCTCCGTGAAGGAGATCAAAGTCTGCTGCTAAGTTCCCTTTCGCCTCAAAAGGACCTCCGATTGCAGCCGATCCAATAATCGCCGGTTTAGATTCAAAAACCCATGTTTGATGACCTTTTAACATCTACATCACACCCAATGCTCTTAAACTTATAATGACAAGGGCCACCACAAAAGACGAGAATACGCCATAAACGATAACCGGTCCGGCCAATTTGAACATATTTCCGCCGACTCCGAGAACATATCCTTCACTTCGATGCTCGATCGCCGCTGAAGCGATGGTATTGGCAAAGCCTGTGATCGGAATTACCGTACCTGCCCCTGCGAATTGGGCAATATGGTCAAAAACGCCTATGCCCGTAAGTAAAACCGTAACAATGATAAGAACCGCTGTTGCGGGATTGGCTGCCGCTTCTTGAGAAAAGTGGAAATAGGTCACAAAGAACATTTGGAGGATTTGACCCAGCATACAAATAAACCCTCCTACAAAAAACGCCTTAACACAGTTAAAAAGGATGGGCCGCTTCGGCTCCCTTTCCTGGGCAAACTTCTGGTATTCCTGCTGCGCAGGAGTTAGCTTCTTTTTCTTTTTACTGGACATAACAACACCTCTAAGAATTAGATATGACTTAACGCAATAAGTAAGGGCGTAACCGCTTTAGAAGGTCTTCAAGTTTTTGGGCATTTCTTGAATACATTGTTTTTGCTTCAGTGTCTTCTGTCTCTAAGGAAAACGTCGTAAGGTCAGCCTGGCATTTTTCGAGGGTGGCATAGAGCATTTCTTTAATTTTCGGGGGCGGGAGCTGAGGCACATCATCAAAGAGGTCAAGGTATAAATCGCCGGATGAGTCAACTTGGGCAATAAAAACATTCTCAAGGGCCACTCCCATTTTATTGAGTTCTGTCTTTAACCACTCCGGAGTTAGACCCAAGGAAGCGAGAGGCTCTTCTAACAGGTTTCCATCCAAGGCTACTGTTTGCGGCTCCGCTTGAGGAGCAACTTTAATGCTTAGATCGTAAGCGGTTATTGGTTTTTTATGAGATTTTAAAAAAGGATTAATTTCTCCGTTTGTTTCCATGACGGCAAACTCGACATCTGCCAAGTTGAAAACATTTTTCGAACGAAGCTGGGCCAAGAGATCCTCTCCTGTCATCCTTGTCTTCAGGAGATTTTCTTCCATTATCTTGCCGTGTTTAACAAGCACAGACTCTTTCCCTTTAATCAAGTCATGGAGCATTTTACTTTTGATCGATAGATAATCTAAGGCAATCGGTAACGAAATCCAGGTGATCAGAACAATAAAAGCATAAAACAAGGGGACAATATTAACCGAGGCTAATAAAGTAATATCAGCGATGATAAAATAGCACATAAAATTAACCGTATCGATCTGGGTCAAGCTTTTTTTGCCTAATAGCCTTACGGCAGCCCACACTAAAATAAATAATCCGATCGTTTTTAACAGTATCAGTACCCATTCCTGCATTTGTATACCCGCCTTTTAGTTCCCTTTATATTGGGGTTCTTCAAATTCAAGCGTCTTCAAACGATTTTCCAGGTCTTCAATAATGGCTTGCGTTTCTTCTAGTGCCTCTGTAAACATGCCCCTTGCTTCTTCATCTCTCGTTTGCGTGCTATACACTCTCAGCGTACCACTGGCCCCTTTCAAACTCGCCAGAGTTTGTTTCACTTGAGAAGCCACCGTCATACAATCACCCTCCTTGTTAACACTGCTTATTATGTCTCTTCATAATTTTAAAAATGCATTCAAATGTATTCCAACTTAAAAAGCCCCCCAAAGTTAGTCTTATGACTATCCTTGAGGGGCTTCATTATTTTTAAACGGCGTAATGTATCTTAAATTGGTAATAACGAGTAATTATGTTTGATAATTGATTATTGGCGAAGGGGATCAACATAATAGCAGATGGGCTATGATATCCGATACCTCCACAAACTCCATACACGTGCGCTAAAGGTACCCGAACCCGCTTTCAAAGCAATGAGCTATTAATCGAAAAAGATAAAGATAAAGAGTCGGCCGGATTCAGCATATATTAACATAACGAAAAGGAAGCCGGATCACTCCGACTCCCTCAAGTATGCATCCGCAAACACATACCCCAATTAGTAATTAAATTATACAGTTGGCCAGAAAAAAATGCAAGTCTAAATATAATTTTTCAAAACCGTTAGTCTTACGGGTAAATCGGCATGGATCACAATGGAGGCAACCTGTGGATTGACTGCTTTTATATAGTCATTCGTTATACGCTCGAACTCACGAATAAATGCTCTCATCTCAGTCTTGGGCACTTTCAAGATTTTCAAGTAATAACACATGAGAATAAGATAATCTCCTAACGTCTTGAAATTTACATAAGGTAAACCAATCTCTTGTATGAGGCACTGCTTCATTGCTCGCGTTGGGTCGATATTCCTAAAACGAGTGTCAAAAATCACTGCATTGTGTGCTATGGCATTGCGGAGATCTTTTAGTGTGTAGATGTATTTGTATACCAATTCGCGGTTTGTGTCCCCTGCGACATTTAGGCCAATTTTACGGGAGATGGTGTCGCGTGTATCATACGTCAGACTAGAAAGCAAAAAACCAAAGTCTCCCATTGTCATTATTTCAAATAACGCCCAAATTGGGACCCCGCTATAACTCATATTGTTATAAAAGTGTGTAATTTTTGGATTGTTATCTTTATAAGCTCTAGAGAGATACGACTGGATGGTGCTTTGCAGGTTTAGCTTTTTCTGTTGAAGTTTTTTCTTTGTCTCCGCGTCAGCTCCTGCTGGCACGTTATTGTAGCTGCTAACCACTTTATCATACATATCTTGGATGTTTTCGGATTTGGCTTTATTTAAAATGCACTCAAGTGCGATATTCTTTACCGCAGTCTCTATGAGCATCATTTTGTCATAAAAAAGGGACTTTAGCCGTGCATCGTATTGAATAGTAGCATAGACTTCTTCATAGGAAACGAATGGTAGTCGACGACTTGATGTCTTAAAGAAACGATATCCTTTGTAACCATGAAAATAGCCTGTATTCATCAGTTGGCGCTTTTGAGTACTGCCTGTTATAGCGATCCCGTTGTTTCGCAAATGCCGCATCAAGCCATCAATGTTTTTATACCCCATAAAGTATCCTCCACGTTCCAATTGTTCCTATATGTTGTAGCGCTCTTTATAATAAACAATTATAACATTAGAGAACACTAATAGACATTGAAAAACACGATTTGAGAAAGTGAATATAGATAAACTCGTGTCGTATGCCCGAACCCATAGCAAGGAACAGATCCCCCAGCTGCGGGCATCGTTACGGGAATTCGGCTTCGTCAACCCAGTCATTGTGGACGAGATTTTGAACTTCATAGCAGGTCATGGGCGCATCCTCGCTGCCAAGGGAGAAGGCATCACGAGGTTTCTTGCGTCTTTGTAGAGCACCTGACCAAAGCTTAGAATCAGGCATACATTATTGCCAACAATCGCCTAGCCTTAAATGTGGGCTGGGATGCTGAAATGTTATCGGTGGAGATCGCTGACTTACAGGGATCGAACTTCAAATTTTTCAGAGATTATAATTTCTTAATGAAAACACACCTAATCTTCAACATCTATTTCCAGCCCGATCGGGCAATGATCCGAACCTAAAACCTCTTTATAGATGAAGGCGTCTTTTAGGGAATTTTTGAGTCCTGCGGAAACACAGAAATAATCGATTCGCCATCCCGCATTATTCGCTCGGGCATTGAACATATAGGACCACCAGGTATAGGCCTCTGTCCGATCCGGATAAAAATAACGAAAAGTATCAATAAAACCATGGTTCGTTACTTCATCAAATTTACCTCTTTCTTCAAGCGAAAAACCGGCATTGTTCTTGTTGGTACTGGGATTCTTTAAGTCGATTTCTTTGTGAGCCACATTTAAGTCGCCGCAAAAGACTACGGGTTTTGACCGCTCCAGCTCTTTTAAATAATTCAAAAAGTCATCTTCCCACTTCATGCGGTATTCCAGCCGCGCAAGTCCCCTCTGGGAATTCGGCGTATAAACCGTCACGAGATAATACGTTGCAAACTCCAGGGTTATGACCCTTCCTTCCTGATCATGTTCCTCTTTTCCGATACCATAGAAAACATGGAGCGGCTCTTTTTTCGAAAAAACGGCTGTCCCTGAATACCCTTTCTTTTGTGCAAAATTCCAATACTGATAATAGCCTTCAAGCTGAAAGGGAATCTGTTCTTGCTGTATTTTTGTTTCCTGGATACAGAAAATATCGGCATTTTCCTTTTCGAAGAAGTCTAGGAAGCCCTTATTTATACAAGCGCGGATGCCATTAACATTCCATGATATGAGTTTCACGTTAATCCCTTCTTAATAACAAAATATATTTCTTGATAGTCTCTCTAAATTCTACAGCATGAAGGGAATTTCCTTTTTCATAGATGTCAATTTAGTTAGCAGAGCCTGTTTCTACTTCCTTTTGCTTTCTGAACTGGACAGGCGGCATTCCATAGCTTTCCTTAAATAATCTGTTAAAGTGCTCTACATTCTGATAGCCGACAGCCTCGGCGATCCGTTCAACAGTCATGTTCCCATTTTTTAAGAGCATACAAGCCTTTGACATTCGGATTTTTTTTACATTGTCCCCAAATGTCCGTCCTGACTTTTCCTTAATCAATTTAGATAAATAGGGTTTGCTCAGGTAAAATTTATTGGCTAAATCATCCAAAGTAATCGTTCGGTAATTGGCCTGTACATAATTGAGGATTTCTGACATTCTCTTATCCTTGTCCTCGGATAACCCTTTAACTTCGGGAAGCTGATTCACGGCAACCGTAAGCGCGGCAATTGAGGCTTTGATAATATCTGCATCAAAGCCAACACCCCAGTAAAGTTTGTCATCAGAGCTTATGCCGACATAGGCTGCCGCTTTGGAGGATGAACCCTTTTCCAAGGCATGTTCTTCATAGATCGCCACTTCATAATTTACGCCAAAATACTCTTTAATCGCGTTGTTGACAGCATCTAAACGTCCATTGCCGTTGGCCGTTGCAATTTTAGGCGTCCCTGCATGGTCAATCACGATTTCGGCCATGATCCCATCGATCTGTCTAAAATGCGCTTCCCTTATTTGAAAGGCCGGAGAATTATTGACATATTGATCTTCAAATATCTGATAGATCAAGGCAGGTGATAGCTCTTTATGCTCTTGATCGGAAACCCCTTTGATAAAATACCCCACTTCCTCCTTCATCTTTTCCGGAAGGGATAGTTTGAAATTGTGTTTTAAAATATAACTGACTCCACCTTTACCTGATTGGCTGTTAATACGAATGATGTCTGATTCATAATCTCTTCCCACATCTTTAGGGTCAATGGGCAGATAAGGAACGGTCCACTTAGCCGCTTCTCTTTCTTCTCTCCATTTCATTCCTTTGGCGATGGCGTCCTGATGGGAACCGGAAAAAGCGGTAAATACAAGTTCTCCGGCATAAGGTTGTCTTTCGTATACCCTCATCCTCGTAAGGCGTTCATATTTTTTGCTGATTTCAGGCATATTGCTGAAATCCAGCATCGGATCCACACCATGGGAGTACATATTCATGGCAACCGTAATAATATCGACGTTCCCTGTTCTTTCACCGTTACCAAATAATGTCCCTTCAA
The DNA here is from genome assembly GCF_034927245.1 of Desulfitobacterium sp. Classification (GTDB taxonomy): domain Bacteria; phylum Bacillota; class Desulfitobacteriia; order Desulfitobacteriales; family Desulfitobacteriaceae; genus Desulfitobacterium_A. Next base: position 25,723 of record NZ_JAYFQK010000018.1, on the reverse strand, counting down.
TTCTGTCGGCTCCCGCTAAAATTCCGAGCTCCGCATCACAAACACCGCAGCCTCTGTCATTATGCGGATGGATGCTTAAGACGACGGAATCGCGGTTTTGAAGATTTTGGCTGATATATTCGACTTGGCTAGCAAAGACGTGTGGCATCGCATTTTCTACCGTTGTCGGTATATTAATGATGACCTTGTTATCCTTTGTCGGCTGCCATATATCCAATACCGCATTGCACACCTCAAGGGCATAGTCAACTTCCGTACCGGGGAAGCTCTCAGGACTATATTCAAAAGAGAAATTTCCACGGGTTTCATCTGCGAGCCGTTTTAATAATTTCGCACCTTTTACCGCAATTTTTTTAACTTCTTCTTTGCTCTTTCTGAATACCTGCTCACGCTGGGCTGCAGAGGTTGAATTATAGAGGTGAATAACCGCATGTGGGGCCCCTTTAACCGCTTCAAACGTCTTCTTAATAATATGCTCTCTGGCTTGGGTCAACACTTGAATCGTGACATCATCGGGAATCATCTTTTTTTCGATTAACGCCCTTATGAAATGATACTCCGTATCTGAGGCCGCCGGAAAACCGACTTCGATTTCCTTAAAGCCAACCTCCACCAGCAATTGAAAAAACTCTAATTTTTCGTCGATGCTCATCGGCTCAATCAGCGCTTGGTTCCCATCCCGAAGGTCAACACTGCACCATATCGGCGCCTTTTCAATATGATCTTTCTTTACCCAATCATAGGTTACAACAGGTGGCATAAAATAAGCTCTCTCATATTTTTCGTAATTTCTCATTATTAACCCCATCCCTCTAAATAAAAATGCTTTAATCTTGATAAAAAAAATCTCTCATCCTACTTGTGAAACTTCACAAATAGAGACGAAAGATTACTCTTACGTGGTACCACTCTATTTCATGATCAAATCATGCACTCTTTGAATACAGACATGATGTCTATATCCCTTCCCTCTAACGGTGGAAATCCGTCTGTTTTATCAGAAGCTCCAAGGCGAGTTCATTATATTCCCTCTGCTGTTTTACATCGTCCAACAGCTTTCTGAGATCAGGTTTATAATTACTACTCCTCTTCTTTGCCTTTCATTAATAAATAGGATAACAAATGTATTCTATGAACAACAGTGTTAAATTTAATCATTTTTCTTGATGTATTTTAATATCTTAGTAAAACGGTTCTATTCTATAGCCAAGAATTCCTTCCACCGCTGTAAATCTCGCCTGCCCTGGGCATACCCCAGTTTGTAGCTTTCAGAGAGCTTGTTAAAATTGATCTCACGATTGGAAACCGGCATGATGTCCGGATAGACCAAGAAGGCCTTCCCTTCACGTTCTAATTGTTCAAGCTCCTCAAGCGTTTGATTATATTTAACATATCGGTTGATCATGGCTTCTGCAACTAAGGGATACTTCCGGTAATAGGCTTTAATCGCCCCTTTAAATTTTAAGGGACGTTTTCGGTATCCCTTTTCACGGGTGAGAATCACAAAGAACTTTTGCATTTTGTCCCTTTTGGCAATATCGAGAGCGATTCCCCCGCCTAGCCCCCCATCGATATAGTAGTGCTCGCCGTAATGGGTCGGCGGCATGAAGATGGGCATAGATGACGAAGAACGGACAATTTTCATGATGTCCTTGATGTCATGGATATCTTCTTTCGTATAATATTTGATTTCTCCGCTATCCCGCTCAAACGTACCAATGCGCAATTGTGCGGGATTATTTATAAATGTTTGGTAATCGAAAGGCAGTGCGGCATCGGGATAGGAAGTCTCTTCGTAAATATACCGGGAATTGAAAAACCCTTCCCCTTTAAAAAAGAATTTCCATCCGCCAAAATTCGGTTCTAATACTAAATCCACAAATGAGCGCTTGGCACGCTCGGTATCCCGTGATAAATAATTGACACAATGGCTGGATCCCGCGGAAATCCCTGCAACATAATCGAAATATATTTCATTTTCCAGTAAATTATTTAAAATGCCTGCTGTGTAACTTGCCCGCATTCCACCGCCCTCGAAAATCAAAGCTGTGTCTTTAATATTATTCACAATTTCCATCCGGCATTATCTCCTCTGGTTTTGCTTTTAATGTTTCTTCTTCCCAAAATGACTCCAGCGTCCTGATCCATTGTTGCGCGGCAAAGGAAAGATAGCCGTCTTTTCGCCAGATTATCCCTAAGTGCCAAGGAATCTCCGGCTCGATAAGGGGCAGGACTTTAACACAAGTCAGCTCTCTGCAAATGGTCTCCGGCATTAAAGCCACTCCGAGATTAAAAGCGACCATCTCAACAATAAAGTCCCACTGGGAGCTTTTCGATAGGATACGCGGCTCAAAACCCAGCTTTAGACATTCTTCCAAAATTCGGTCATGCAGTGTGAAATCCTCATGAAAATATACAAAATCTTCATTGGCCAGCTCGGATAAGGTCACCGCTTTCCTTCCTGCCAAGGGGTGCGTTGGGTGCACTATTAATCTTAAGCTGTCCTTTACAAACTCCAGGGTATGGAAAATCTCCTCATTCGTGGGTAAAACAGCAACCCCCATATCCAGATTTCCATTCCCGACTTCTGTTTCTACCCTTTTTGCTCCGATTTCAACCAGGTGGATCTCCACGTTTGGATACTTTTCATGAAATTGAACGATAACCTTGGGGAAAAAATTAGATCCGATCATGGGCGGCAGGCCTATGGTGATATTGCCTTTTTCTAAATTCATCAGATCATTGATCTCCGTCGATATGTTTTGAAAGGACTTCACGATACCCTTCGCTTGCTTATAAAGAATTTTCCCGGCATCGGTTAATACAACCCGCTTCCCTGAGCGATCAAATAAGATAATTCCAAATTCGTCCTCGATACTTTTAATCGCCTTGCTAATGGCGGGTTGACTGATATACAAGGTTTGCGCAGCTTTTGTGAAACTACAATAGCGCGCGACCTCCATAAAGTATTCTAAATGGCGTATATCCATCTTCTCTTCCTTCCTCTCAATGGATAACCAAAAGGAATCATCCTTATTCCTTATATGTATTTTACCTAATATTAGAATTACTGTAAACTTTAATTAAAGGAGAGATCAATATATGCCACAAATTATTAAAGCGATAACACAAATTATCATATTATTTCTGATATCACTGTGTACCAATCAAATCGCTGATTACTTCAACTTAAGGATACCCGGTACTGTTTTAGGAATTATTGTTGTATTTTTTCTACTCGAGACGAAGCTCATTCGTCTGGAATGGATTGAGACCGGAGCAAATTGGCTCGTTAGCAACATCATGCTTTTCTTAATCCCTTCTGCTGTCGGAGTAATTCAATACAAAACTATGCTTTCTGAGAATGGCTTAAGCTTGATTGCTGTGATCGTCATCAGTTCTGTCGTGGTCATGGTCTTTACCGGACTATTCGCCCAAAACATTCAAAGCAATAAAGAAAAGGAGAAAAACACTTAATGATCTTTAATGTATTCGGTTTTATCATCACAATTGCAATTTATTGGGGCGCAAAAAGGATCTATCGCTCCTCTAATAATAAAGCATTACTATCCCCTCTTTTTATAACCCCCCTCTTTTTAATTATCCTTTTACTCTGGAGCAATACTCCGTATGAATCCTATAACACAAGCGCTAAGTACATATCGTACGCCCTGCAGCCGGCAACAATAGCCCTTGCGGTTCCCCTTTATAAATACTTTGATTTATTTAAGAAAAATGCCCTTCCCATTGTTCTTAGTGTGTTATTCGGAACAGGTGTCGCTCTTTCCTCTTCAGAACTCTTCGCCCATTTGTTCCATTTAGATTCTGAAATGATTGGAAGTCTAATCCCCCATTCGGTAACCACACCTATGGCCATGGATATCTCCCAGGTCATCGGCGGTATCCCGGCAATCACGGCCGTCTTTGTCATTATCACAGGGATCATCGGCAGCCTCATCGGGCCAACGATTATTAAACACCTGAAAATCAATAATTGCATTGCCCGAGGCATCCTTCTCGGTACAAGTGCACATGCTTCAGGGACAACGAAGGCTTTTGAATTTGGAACTACATCAGGAACAATATCGAGCGTATCCATGATTTTAACCGGATTCATTACGATATTTGCCGCTCCGATTATGGTCAACCTTCTTCATTAATTTCTAGTATACTCTTAAAGTGAATCATAAAAAATGGATTGTAAAGAAAACTGCAGGCGGAGTTTTGACTCCCGATAGTTCCGGTGGAACTATCGCACTTGTTTCTGCAGTTTAGTTGACTATCCCCACAGAGGACAAGTCTGCTAAGCTTGCAAAGCAAGCAAGCTTCCTATGTCCAGTGACTTAGTGGCAGTTAGCTATCGGATAAAACAGGAGGTCGGCTGACCATTTTCTGTCTGCCGACCTCCTCATATAATACAAAGGGAACTCATCCTTATGTTCTAAAGAACCCTACGCGAGTCTGTAAAAATTAACCATGTATACTTAAGCCATGGACATTTTCTGAAGCCTCCATCATGGCTTCCGCAAGAGTGGGATGGGCATGAATCGTCGCGGCAATATTGCCGGCGGTTAAGCCATTTTTAACAGCCAGCGTACCTTCGGCAATCAAATCCGAGGCATGGGGTCCGATAATGTGAACCCCTAAGATTACATCCGTTTCCGCATTCGTCACAATCTTAATAAAGCCTTCTCCTTCGCCCATGCTCAGGGCCTTGCCGTTAGCCATGAAATTAAACTTACCGATTTTAACCGGAATTCCTTTATCTTTAGCCTGTTTCTCGGTCAACCCAACCATCGCTATCTCAGGGCTTGTAAAAACGCAGCTGGGTACGGCCGAATAATCCATGGTTGCTTTCCGGCCCATGATATTTTCAGCCGTAACAATACCCTGGGCTGAAGCGACATGTGCCAACTGATACTTCATGACCACATCACCAATCGCATAAACACCTTTGATATTGGTTTCCATCTGATCATTGACTTTTATCTCGCCTTTGGAACCGGTTTCTATACCCATCTCTTCGAGTCCCAGATTTTGGGTATTGAGCGTACGGCCAATAGAGATCAAGGCCTTCTCAGCTATAATGGTATCCCCATTTTCTAATTCGGCCCGGATACCCCCCTCGATCTCCGTGATCTTTTTAATGACTGCATTGGTTACGATTTTATACTTTCTCTTTTTAAAGATGCTCTGCATGCGGCGGGCAATCTCTGCATCCTGGATACTTAAAATGCTGGGTGCCAATTCTAGCATCGTAATTTCTGTTCCCAGGCTCCCATAAATGTGGGCAAACTCACTGCCAATGACACCCCCGCCAATGACAAGGAGGCTTTTAGGAATCTCGGGCAATCTTAATATCTCTTCACTGGTCATGATACTCGTCCCGTTATAACCTAAAGATTTGATTAAAGCAGGACTGGAACCGGTAGCAATGATGATGTTTTCAGTCAACAGTTCTTCCGTTTCACCGTTATTTTCGACTTCAACCACACCTGCAGCTTTGATTTTAGCAGAGCCCGTAAACAGCTTAACCTTGTTTTTATTCAATAAGAAGTGAATACCTTCTACCAGCTTCGCAACGACTTCATCTTTTCTGGCCTGAATCTTAACAAAGTTAATGTCCGGTTTGCTTACTTCAATCCCAAATTGAACAGCATCTTCAACCGCTTTTAATTTGTCGACCGCAGCGATCAGAGATTTTGTGGGTATGCATCCTCTGTTAAGACAAGTACCCCCTAATTTGTTTTTTTCGACGACTGCAACTTGACCCCCCAGTTGAGCTATTCTAATGGCAGCCACATAGCCGGCAGGTCCGCCGCCAATTACCACAGCTTTATACGTCACTTTTTTCCCTCCAAAGGCAATACTCATTTCCTTTATGCGCTAATCATTGCAAGCACAAAAGTCTAGCTTATTTTATTTTAGTCTAGCTTATTTTATTTTAGTTTAGTCTATTTTATTTGATTCATATAATCTGCCTTAGATAGGAGTTCGGCCAATTCATCAGGGTTGCTGTACTTAACCACGATCATCCAACCTTTATCATAGGGCTCCCCATTAACAGATTGAGGTGAATCCTCCAACAGGGTGTTAACCTCTACAATTGTCCCACTCAAAGGCATGTATAGACTGGAAACGCTCTTCGCCGATTCAGCTTGACCAAATGTATCGTCTTTGCTGTAAGTTTCTCCGCTATTGGGCAATTCCACAAAGATGATATCTCCGAGTTGATCCTGTGCAAAATCAGTGATACCAATTTTCACAAGATCACCTTCGACTTTTGCCCAGGTATGTTTGTCGGAGTAGAGGATATCATCTCTGAACGCTAATTCCTTAATTGGCTTGGTCATTCTTTCTTTCCTCCTCCCATTTAACCCTTTTAGCAATATTTCCATCTATCGTTTATCTAAAACGTTTATCTAAAGTGTGTAGCTTATACCATTTAAGTCATAGCTGACTGCAATAGGACAGGCTTTTTTGATCATATTGGCGGCGGAGCAATAACTTTCCCCTAGTTTTATCGCTCTTTCCAGTTTCTCCTGCGATAAATCCTTACTCTTGACAATAAATTTCATCGAGATGCTCGTAAAGACTTGGGGTACTGTTTCTGCTCTCTCACCCTCTAATTCGACTTTAAACTCTTCATAGGCGATCCGCATTTTGTTTAAAACATTTCCGATCTCGATTGAGGCGCAGCCTCCAAGAGCAATCAGCATAAGCTGCATCGGTCTTATTCCTTTATCCAACCCGCCATAAATGGCCGCAGCATCCAATAAAACATCTCGTCCGTCGGAATCGAATCCCCTAAAATTCATATTTTCTTCCCATTTAACAACGACTTTAGCCATGCCTAATACCTCCCATATTACACGATTACATGATTTCACAACTTTCAAAACATCAATTATCGCGGCCGCATCTGCACATGCAGACCAGAGATAATTTCTACTTCAGCATAGCTAAAATAATTTAAACTAAAAATAACCCCGGTTATATCCGTCAAAATATTCGAGATTAAATTCCAAAGATAAGAGGGTAGGGCTTTATGGAAATTAACCCATAAAGCCCTGCCCTCTTGCATTCGAGCTAATATATTACGAATATGTCATAGTACGCGTTTCTTGAGCATATTCCTTGAGCTTATTTTCGTCGAGTATCGTTAATCCATTTCTACATCGGATAATGACTTTCTCGTCAATTAAACATTTAATAATTCTTGCGGCTGTAACCGGATGAATTCCTAAGAACTTACTTATTTCAACGTTAGTACATGCCTTGCGAACGGCTAGTTTGCCATTGACCACGTTGGCCTGTTCCAATAAAAATTGGCACAATCGATTGACGGCGTTCCTTTGTTGTTTATTCTGAAGCAAGACAATCGTTGAATTATAAAAATTCATGGCGATATCAATAAGTTCGCGCAGGATTTTCGGCTTATCCAGAATATAATTTAATATCGTTGCTTTAGGGATCTGATAACAAATACAATTCGTCTTAGCAATGAAATTGGTATAGCTAATCCCGGTATCAAATAAATATAAAATCCCTAATAACGATTTCAAATAGTTATCTCCAGATTTTGTATCATAGATTGTTTCATCACCTTTTTCTGACAGAACAGTACGATAAATCAATCCATCGACAAGATAATACACAAACTCTACTTTCTCATCCTGCTTAATGATGATATCCCCTTTTTTAAAATAGCATATGTGAGAATCCTTTAAGCTCATGATAAAGTTTTTCATTTGCTTTTCCATAAGTATCCCTCCCTGTAAGCCGGCTAAAGCAAATCGTTTGTTTTTAGTTCATTACATAACATTTAGTTCATTACGTACATTAAGAATGTCCTAAGTAAAATTATATTTCAAAAAACCATTATACAATATAACCCCGGTTATAAATTGATTATGTAAATAATTACTTTCACATAATCTTTTGAAATATAACCCAGGTTATATCTTATGATCTATAACCTCTGTTAAACTTCAACTTGTCAAGCGATTTTCTTTATCGCACCATTAACAAAATCGTATTGCTGCACCAATACAAGTCGCTTAGGAGGAACGATTATTTATGGAGGAATCACAGCACAGCAGTAAAACACTCATCAAATGGCTTATAACTTTTTTAGTCCCACTTATAGTATATCTCATTCCAACTTCTGAACTCTACACAGCTCCCTTAAAAATCTTCTTCGTGATCACTACTTTTATTATTATTGTCATGGCCTTTGAATTCTTTGATCCAATTTTACCCGCAATCATGCTGCCTACACTTTATATGATCAGCGGTATTGTTAACCCCGCAACAGCTTTTGGATCCTGGACCAGCAATACGGTATGGATGATCTTTGGCGCCATGCTGCTGGCCAATGTTTTGGAAGAATGCGGCTTGCTGCCAAGAATTGCTTACTGGTGTATTTATAAATGCGGCGGTAATTTCACAGGAATCATGTTTGGCGTATTTTTCGCAGGTGTAGCCCTCAACTTTGTCACTTTTTGTCAGGCATTTATTATCATGATGGTCTTCGGATATGGCATTGTCAAAGCTCTAAACCTTGATTTATCGAAAGAAAGCGCATTGCTTTGTTTTGCCGCAATGTTAGGCGGTGAAGGTGCCCCCAGCAGCTTTATGTATAATCCCGGTTATCTGGGCTTAGCTGAAGAAGGTATCCGTCAAGTTGTTCCCGGTTTTTTCGCTAACTGGTATGAAATGTTGATTTATAACGGACCTATCCTTCTGTTCTTCATCCTATTCCTTTTTATCTTAGCCAAGGTATTTAACACAAAATCGATTGAGCTCGAAGGCGGAAAAGAGTATTTCCGCGATAAATATAAATCCTTAGGCCCCGTTTCCACTAATGAGAAAAAAGCCATGGTTGTATTGGTCATGTTGATGGCTTATCTATTCACTACCCCAATTCATAAACTCCCGGCAGCCTATGGTTTTATGCTTCTTCCGTATGTACTTTTCTTACCTAAAGTGAATGTGGGAACAAAAGCATCGATTAAAAAGATTAACTTTAGCATCTTTTTCTTTATTGCCAGTTGTCTCGGAATTGGTGTCGTTGGCGGAGCCTTAGGTTTCGGCAAATTGATATCCGGTTTGGTCACTCCAATGCTGCAAAATTCAACTCCGCTTTTGGCCCTGGTTGTGATGATGTTCTTTGGTATGATCGGCAATCTTTTCATGACGCCTTATGCGATGATGGCGGGATTATCTTTGCCTTTTGCTCAGATCGCTGTCGATCTTGGCTTAAACCCGATGGCCACAGTCATGACATTAGTGATCTCCACCGATATGGTCTTTTTCCCTTATGAGGTTGCCCCTTATCTCTTAATGTTCGGTTTTGGCAAAATCTCAATGGGACACTTCATCAAGATGAATACTGCAAAGACAATTTTAACCTTTGTCTTTTTCATAGCAATCCTTTACCCTTATTGGAATATATTTCATCTTGTGAAATAAAAGCCTTCCTATTTAATTGAGTTCAAATAAAGCTGCAACAGAAGCTTAACTTCTATTGCAGCTTTTTATTAACAGCAGATTAACTCAACTTGAGTGTTGAGGCTTGCCAGTACAGGTGATTTGGCAAGGGCCGCTTCGGCAATTTCCTTTATTTGTTCTTGGGGTGCGGAGGTTACTGCTTTTAATTTAATAACAGGATTTAGAATTCCGCCGTTTCCTTCTTGTAAGCCTAAAAATACAGCAGCATTTAAATCGGCTTGGATATCCGCTTCAACTTTTTCAATTTTGATGCCTTGTTGACTGACCATAACTTCAAACGTAATTGCAAAACAACTCGCAGCAGCCGCAATTAAATACTCTACCGGATTAGGGGCAGTATCCGTTCCCCCTAGCGGCGCAGGCTCGTCCATCAAAAAGCTGTAGTTCCGAATTGAAGCCTCATTCTGAATTCCATTTTTCCAAGTTACATGGGCAAACCAATTTTTCATCGCCAATTCCGGATTCTTTTGGATAGCCTTTGCCGTTTGTTCAAGGTTTTCAAATCCAATATTGTTCATATGATCTCCTCCTCGTAATACGAATCAAACTTTAGCTTCATATTAATAGCATTGCTCACATTCGTATGTTAGGAAGATTACGTATTTTTCACTAATTTAATTTTTATTACGGATGTTGATCCAAAGCCTATTTTCACTTTGTTTTAAAACCCCTAAGCCCAGAAGTTTATTGATGAGCAAGGTCACCGTTTCCCGAGACGAAGCAATCATACCGGCAATATCTTGATGGGTCAGCGATGTCGGCAAAGGATACCACCCCTCTTGCCCTTGCTGTAAATTACCCAGCTTTTTGAATAAATAGATCAGTCTTTCTTCGACCTTTCCATACCCGACCTGTTCTAAAATCTCGATCATTTCTTGAATTTTAAAAGAAAAATGTTCAAGCAAGGCCATCGCAAGCTCCGGTGTTTCCTCAACAATTTTCCGTATTTCTTTTTTCGAAACGGCAGCAACGGTCACATCGGTCAAAGCCCTCGATAGGACGGCATTGTTTTTATGCGTAAATATATCTAATAAATCAATAAAATCTCCGGGCTGGATTAAACCAATCACACATTCTTTTCCGTCTTCATGAAGATGAAAAATACGAGCGCTTCCCTTTTTTACAAGGAAGACATGGCTCTCATTGATAGCGCTGTTTTCAATGAAGTCACCCTTTTTAAAATAATACTCTTTTCCCTCATTCATCCATGCTTCAACTATATCTTTATTAAACAAGTGAGTTAAACCCGTGACACAGAGTTGGTTAGTATACGACATTGCATTACCCCCAAAGCCATTCTGGCTGACATTGCATTTAGGCCATATTTATTAGCTTTTCCCCAACCGCTCTAAGGCCATCCAACTTCTGAGCCAGCACTTGTGTGGCCTTAGCCTGCTCCTGAGTGATTACATCACTCTGTTCCACGTTTTTCTGTACCTGAATTACCGACTCACGGAATCTTTCTAACATCTCATTAATTTCCCGAGCCGATTTGTTGCTCTCCTCAGCCAGCTTACGTACTTCCTCTGCTACAACTGAGAATCCCCTTCCCTGTTCACCTGCACGGGCAGCTTCAATGGCGGCGTTAAGTCCCAGCAAGTTAGTCTGCTGAGCCACCCGCCTAATCACATCCAATATCTCTGTGATACCATTGACTTCATGTGCGGCTGATTGGGCAATATTAGAGGATTCTTGGCTTGAAGCCGCAAGTTCTTCTGATGAGGCCGCTAGTTCCTCTACAGAAGCAGCCGACTGTTCTAGCTCTGAATAGAGTTCAGATACCACCTGCTCAAAGCGCTTCGCTTTCTCTGCTTCCCTTACTCGTTCTCGCTCCTGAGCCTGAGCAATTTTTAAGGCCTCATTGATAGCTCGTTTCACGGCCAATAATCCTGATTCCAGCAGGTCCACTTTATAACCCCGCTCACTAGCCGCAGTATAAGCGCCTTTGTCTCCTGTAATTGCATCAACACCGTGCTGACTCAACTGCTCCAGTATTTTGGGTATGTCCTGAGACGAATTCCAGGGTCTCAGATGTATCGTTGTTTCACCTATAACATAATCCGAGCTGTCCATTCCCATAAATCCACTATGAGCGACTACTCCCACATTTGATGCACCGTCTGCGGTCAGCCGCTGCACCGCTTCTAAAACTTCAGCAATCGTCATGATTATTCCTACCACCGGTTTGTCGGTAAGTTCCCGTAACCTATCAACCATAAGGCCCCTGCTGATCATGACATCGACCTGGGGATTAGTTCGAATTACCTCTGATCCTTGATCAAAATTGACGACTTGAATCGGGAAAGATAAATGGAGTTCTTGCATCGCCTGCTTGGCAATCTGAGCCATACCCGGCGTCAGTGCTGCAAAAAAAATGGATTCCATTATTTAATACCTCCCGCTATTTAATCTAAATACTAACTATTGCCCTGTAATTACCAAATGAAATCAGACGTTAAATAAGTGTTATTAACACATTTCCAAGCATCTGATATTTTAAAACTGAAAATTCGTATGTTTTATTTAACTTTCTCTTCATTTTATCATTTTCCTTCCAATTATCTAACAATTATCTAAAAAAAGCCCCTTCAATTAGCGAGAAGCATCTCTACTTCGTTCAGTAAACTCTCAGATAATCCTCAGCTATTATTCAGATTCCCGCTATAAAATAGGATTGTAGAAAGTCATCCTCCAGCCGGAAAGGAGTAACCATGGTTATCAGTAATTAAAAAAAGAAAGCTTGGGCATAATTGGGTGGAGTACCTTATTTAGATTGTAAGCAATTTTTTAAGAAAGGATTTAACTATGAAACTTAAAAAAGAAAAAAATTCTAAACGTCCTATCAGTTCAATCGTATTATATTGTGTTGCTACTTTAATAGCTCTTATTGCGATTGCCTTTCTGGTTAATAATGTCTTATTATTTAAAAATGTTCTTGATCAGTATGTAGCTCAAGGCTATCCTTCTGATGAAGTTATTAAGCAATTAGTACCGAGTCAGCTGCTCCCCGGAATATTTGAACCCATCGCTGTCTATGGTGGTATTTCTTTTATCTTATTTGGTATCGGTATCATCAATCAAAAGATCTCGGAATGTCTGGGAAAGTTGCCTAAAGATGAGAACGCTTCTGAAATTGATACTACTGAGCAAGTAGTAGCCGTTGAAGAAACTGGGAATAAGTTAACGATCGAAACAGAATAGTCATTAGAAAAGTAAAATAGCTTAAATTTTAGCAAAAAATCAGCAGATTTTTAACATCTGCTGATTTTGCTTTTTTTAGACGCATTCAATAGCAATGGCTTTTGATTTAGGGGTTCAACGGCAGAATCATTTTCAAAATATCCTAAAAGCACTTTATATTCGACAATATTTGTCATATAATAATCATTGAATGTCGTTAATTATTTAGAATATCGCAATAATTCTCGGAGGTTAAGGGATGAAATTATCAACAAAGCTAACTTGTAGTTACACGGTTCTTATCTTACTTATGTCAATCATTGTCGGTGTTGTTTATTATCAAGTCAACGTGCTGGGCAAAATTGCCAGCAACATCTCCGAATATCATATTGTAACGCAAAGCACCGCACAGGATATTGCTTTACAATTTGCAAACCAAACCGCTGCCCAGCGAGGGTATTTTAGTTCCGGCAACGTAAAATTCTATAATGAGTTAAATAGTTCGATTCAGAAGGCAAATGAAGATTTGGAGTCACTTCAAGCGAATGTATCAGCAGAAGATAAAGAGCAACTCGATGCAGTTGCCGAAAAAATGGCTGAATTTGCTCCCCATCAAAAGAAAATGATTGAATTATACCAAACCGAAGGGGCAGCTGCGGCCAACCAATATGGGGTAAATGTTGCTTCAGCAGTTAATGCATCAACATTAAAGGTAATAGAAGATTTTATTGCTTATCAAAACAGTCAGCTGCAATCTGAAGAAATGAATATTAGTGTCCAAATACATAAGCTCATTTCTACGATTTTGATCATCTTAGGGCTTGCTTTAGTGATAACCCTATTGCTTTCAGTCTATATTATTCGTTCCGTTAAAAAATCAATTGCTAAAGGGCAGGCTATTGCCGAAGCCTTGGCCATGGGTGATTTTACAGTTGAAGCCGAAGCTAGCAATGATGAAATCGGACAACTCGTACAGCATTTAGGTAATGCCTCCGGTAAATTGAAAAATTTAATTAAACAATCCCAAGATGTTACTCAACAAGTGACTTCTGCAACTATGAATTGTACTGACGCAATTAGTAACATTTCGAGCAGTTCAGAAGAAATGGTAGCGTCTACCGAACAGGTATCAGCAGGCTTTCAAGAAATTGCAGCAGCGTCTCAGGAGATTACTGCTTCAAATGAAGAACTCACACGCTATATTCATGAACTTGGAGAACAGGCTAATCATGGCAGCAATGAGGCAAGTTCGATCGAAAAACGGGCGTTGAAATTAAAAAGTCAGGCAGTTCAAGCCCAAATCCACGCAACGGGAATCTATAAAAATGAAAAAGAATCCCTCGAAAATGCAATTGAGGAATCAAAAGTTGTACAAAAAATAGCGGAGTTGACCCAAGGCATTTCCGCTATTGCGGACCAGACCAATCTACTTTCCTTAAATGCCGCGATAGAGGCAGCTCGGGCCGGAGAAAACGGACGTGGTTTTGCTGTCGTGGCTGACGAAGTGCGTAAATTGGCAGAACAGTCCTCGGAAACCGTTAAAGAGATCGAAGATTTAGTGACGAAAGTAATCAAAGCCCATGAGGACCTCTCAAATGGAGCTTTGAATACATTACAATTCATTAATGACGTTGTTGTACCTGATTATAACCATCTTGTGGAGACCGGTAATCAATACCAAATTGATGCCGACACATTGACAGGCCTTGCACGCCAAATTTCAGGTACAGTAGTAACGCTAGATGAAATGGCTGTTTCGATTGCATCAGCCATGAATAATATCAATCAGACCATAAGTCAAGGAGCAGCCGGTGCTGAGCAGGTTGTCGCTGCGGCCACAGGAATTTCTACGGGGCTGGAAAAAATAAATCATGTCATGATTCAACTAAACCGCAATGCCAACGAGTTGACGAGTACCGCCGATAAATTTACGGTTTAACACCTAAACCGACAAAGCTTAAATTAAAAACTCAGGGAGCTCCGTTACTTCGAGTCCCTGAGTTTTTCTTATTAATGAGCAGTGCCTGCCTTAGAGGAATTCCTTATTTTTGGCGTGGTTTCTTATCCGGAACTTCTACCGGAACAAATTGATCGCTTCCTGCGCCGCAGGCTTTACACGTTTCCGGAGGGTTCTCGCCCCGATGAATATAACCGCAAATTACACATTGCCATGCTTTCATTGTTGTTCGCTCCTCTCATTTTTTCATTTAGACTGCCATAATTTTCATTAACATTGACACGCTAATTATAAGGGAAACAGGATGATTTGTGAACGCTGCCCTTCAGAAAGACTTGCGTCTAAAATTGAAATGCAGTATAATGTGAACATAGTTCATAAAGGAAACTTTGGAGGTAGTCATGCCCAAGATTATTGAAAATCTGAAAGAGACTATTATTCTGGAAAGCCGAAATCTCCTTTCCCAAAAAGGATATAATGATTTCAATGTCCGGGAGATCGCGAAAAAATGCAATATTGCCTTAGGTACTTTTTATAATTATTTTCCGACTAAAGATGAAGTTGTTATGGAGATTGTCAGAGAGGACTGGTGGGAAATTTCCAACTTAGTCGATCAATTGATGACTACAGATGAGCCATTCAAAGAAAAGATTAGAAAAATATATCTATCACTCCGGCAATTTATTAGTAGTTACATTTTAATATTCATTGAAATGGCTGCGATTAAAAAACCGAGCAATAGGATCAGTTGTGATCACGAGTCCCCGGATAAATTTTATCTTCTTTATAATAAGCTAAGTGAATTAATAGATATTGAAAGAACGAAAGGCCATATTAATTCTTCGCTATCCTCGTATAAGCTGGCCCAGTTTATCATGTCTAATTTGATCTACCTGAATAGAAACGAATATATAACTTTTGATGAATTATATAATCATTTAAAAATTTGATTTTTAATATATTTTTTTGCCTTTTAATAAACGTCGTTCATATACTCCTAATATGAACGACGTTCATTAAAATCTAATGCATAGACAGATCAAGAAATAGATCGGAGGAAAAAGAGATGTTAAGTTATGCCATTATTTTTATCAGTCTCGCGTTAGTTTTTTACACTGTAGGAGTTTGGTCTGAAAAGATTCAAGGGACGCTAAAAGTTTGGCACCTGGTGTTCTTTTATTTAGGCTTAGTCTGTGATACAACAGGCACCCTGATTATGGAGGCCATAACCAAAACCATGGGAATGATCACATCGACTTCATATTTCCATGGAATTACCGGTGCTTTAGCCATAATCTTAATGCTTGTTCATGCCATTTGGGCAACTTTTGTCTTGATTAAAAGAGATAAGGTGATGATTGCTAAATTTCATCAATTCAGCCTTTGGGTTTGGGCTATCTGGTTAATACCCTATATCTCCGGATTTATATTTCGGATGATTTAATTATTCCTACCTCACCCATTGGACCCGGGTGTTATCATCACTGACTATCTCCAGATCAGAGGGTATGCGGACCAGAATCCCCTGCTGTCCCTGAATCATCATGCTACTTCCGCCGGCGCTCTGGGCTTCGGGTTTAAATTGTCTCACCGTAAAACTATCGTTAAAGTTTATAAACACCCAGCTTTGTTCAATCGGCCTTTCAATCTTCAAAATCCCTTTTTCCAGAGATATCTGCGGAGGGGCAATCAATTTAGTGAAATCAAGGGGCATGGCTCCGTTGGCGCTGGCATAATAAGGTGCCACATAGGTAGCGACCTCGATGATCCCATCAGCACTTCCTCTGCGTTCCAGGAAAATCTGCCCATTGCCTAGATTTTCTGCAGTCGTTATTTTTAATTGAGGGGCTTCGGCTTTAAACGTTTGATGGCTATTTTCGTATAGTCCGGTTTGTTCCTCGAAGCGCCCATCCGCGGGAAGATGGTATTTCTGCCCATCCTTTGACCAGTCCGCGGGAGTTAGAGCTAAGAGTTCCTTGTCTGGATTTGGGGATATAAATGACTCCCCTTTATCCAATAATCCGGTTATGGGTATGAGGAGAATCAGCAACGCCAGATAACCCCCCGCCAAAAGCAAATTGCTCTTCCATTGATTGAACCTGTTCAGCCTCGGTTTCACCGCTCTTTTTATAAAGGAAAAGAGGATTATCATAATCAAAATAATCAGTGACAAGGTAATAAAACTTATACTCATCTCTTAACCTCCATTCTCCCGGAAATAAGCATGCTTAGCCCCAAAAGGAGGACAACCGAGCCGATTACTTTTAAGGCGAAGAGCCCCAAGGAGCTTTCCGCAGTGTAAAAGAGCAGAACATTCTCAACCTTAAATTCAAAAATCCGAATCCATCCAAACCCAAAGGCAAGGATAAAAACTCCCAAAGCGATTCCGGCGGCCTTGTTCAGTGCGCTAACCATCTGGATCAGATAGGTGACCGAAGCCAGAAGAAGCAGATAGAGGGTCGCGACGAAAATACTCAGAAGGATATCCCAAGGGGCCATCTGCACTCCCCCAAAAATAAATTCAGATTCACCCAGAGATTTAACCAGGACCATTCGCTGAAGCAGACTCATCAGAGTTCCCGTTATCCCGGCATATACGGCAAAGGTGAGGATAAGCGCTGCATTGGATACGTAGCTGGTGATTCGGTTCGACACCAAAGAAAAATCTATACTCCGATAAGCTTGTGAGCCCAGAAAAGACGTCATCACAGCCATCCAGATCATAGTCAATACTAAAAAGGCATCCCCTGTATAAGTGTTGATATTGATATGAAAAGAATCTCCTCCTGAGGACATACCGCCCATTGGACTCATGGAGAACAGCAAACTTATCAGTTGGATAAGGATCAAGGAATGGATCCACCCGGAATGACCTTTAAGTTTATAGAGATATTGTTTCAGGACAATATCTTTAAAGCGAACGGATGAAAGCTTAACCTCGTTTAAAGACATCATCTATCCCTCCCTTTTTCCCAGCCGTAAGGTAAATACACAGATCATCAATACCTACCGGGACAATCTCCACCTCATGCTGTCTCAGCTTTTCGTAACCTTCGGGAAGGTGCTCGGTCTCGGCCACCAGGTACAAGCTCCCCTTGGCAAACTCCTCTTGATACAGAATCTCTTCTTCCTCAAGGCGGCAAAGAAGCTTCTCGCGGATAACTTGGGCATTTCCTCTAAAGCCTAGGGCATATTCCTTCATCTCCAGGATGGAACGATGAGCCCTTTTGGTTCCTTGGTCAAGGAGTAAAATATCCTCCAAAATATCCTCGAGCTCTCCTAATAAATGACTGGACAAAATCACGGTTCTGGGGTGGTCTATATAATCTTTAAGCAAGGCCCGGTAAAAATCCTTGCGCACGGCCGAATCCATCCCCGTGGTAGGCTCATCCATAAGGGTCAGCGGACAGCGGGAGGCAATGCCGATAATTGCGTTAAAGATGCTTTTGCTTCCCTTAGATAAATTTCCATGGCGTTGTTGGGGATTCAGTCGAAAATAATCAAACAGCCCGTCAGCGATCCGGCTATCCCAGTAAGGGTAAAAGGCCGCGGCTTCCTTTAAGATATTCACCAAGGTTAAGGAATCCGGGAAAACCATCGTGTCATCCACAAAAATCATATTCCCGGCAACCGCAAGATCATCGAAGGGGTCCCGTGCGAGCACTTTTATTTCGCCTTGGGTAGGCTTCAGATGACCGGCGATCATTCTTAACAGGGTGGTCTTTCCGGCACCGTTTCTCCCAATCAATCCGGTGATGGTATTTTCCTCGATGGCAAAGGATAAATCATGGATCGCCTGGATGTTTCCATAGGTCTTCTTCAGGTCGTGCACTTCGATGAAACTCATTGTCTAACCTCCCCTTCTCCCTGAGCCTCTTCCTGTTCTTCTTTACGGGCTTTTTCGATCATCCGGATGAGTTCCCTTTCCCCCACCCCAAGACGCTGGGCCTCCTCCACAAGCTCCCTAATCAGCTTGCCCAGGATTTGATTCTTGTGTTTGGTTAAAATATATTCCTTGGCCTGTGGGGATACAAACATTCCCAGCCCCCGTTTCTTGTAAACAATCCCTTCCTCTGCAAGAAGATTAAGGCCTTTGGCTGCGGTGGCCGGATTAATCGTAAACATCTCGGCGAGTTGATACTGAGAGTAGATTCGTTCCTCTTCCGGAAGGTTTCCGCTTAATATTTCCGCTTCAAGCCAATCCGCGATTTGAACATAGATAGGCTTAATGCTGTCAGGATTAAAGATCATGCCATTCACCTCCGCTTTCACCTCCGGAAAAATACTAGAGCCATAGTACGTTAGTAGTGTAATGTACTATGGCTCTAGTATATGACAAGAATGGCTATTTGTAAATAAGGAGATTAGTATTCAATTTTACTAAACAGAGCACTGCCTTTCTTCATTAGAACCCCATAAAGCACTATATCCAGAAGAGCGTAGAAAGAAATCAAACTGATTGCGGCCTGATTGATCGTGAAATGAAACTTCACCAAGATCCAAATGCTTAAACCGGTGAATAAAACGCAGATAACAAGGCTAAATAATAGATTAAGGTTTTGTTTTACCGCTCTTTGTTCATCGCTCCAATGCAGTTTTGGGTTCAAAAGGTCAATGAAAACGCCAACCAGATTAGCAAAAAGAATTCCCGGCAGGCTTACAACGCTAATCACAGCCACTAGAGACCCCGGAAAATCGAACAAAAATGCCGCAACGGCACACATTATCAACATTCCGACAATCCCCCAAAGTACTCCGGTAATTACTTTTGCCAATATTTGTGTCCTGTAGCTGACAGGGATATATTTGTTAAATAAGATATTCTCTCCTTCTCTGGATATGGATGTCGATGCTATACCATTGATGGAAGCCGTCATAAGCATAATACCGAATCCTACCCCGATGACTATCCCGCCAATGGTCGGGTTTTGCAGCATTGCTTTGAGCTGTACAAGTTCGGACATGTCTTTCGGCTTTATGACCATAGGTATGATCAAGAATACGGGCCAGATGAAATTTACCAGGATACCGTTGATGAAATAAGAGGGGGTTCTGAAGAGAATCCGTAATTCCTTTAACACGTAAGCTTTAAGCACAGGGTTTCGTTCAGTTTGCCGGCTCAATTCCTGACCGGTGATAGACTTATGCCGTGATTTCGAAACGGTTGCACCTGTAACCCCTTTATAATAAAGCAGGTTGCCCAGGATTAAAAAGAGGTAAAACCCCATCAAAGATAAGGCTAAAAATAGGCAGATATACCCCAGTCCACCGAGAGTCGCATTATTGATGAGGCCAAGTGCACCAAGCTTCGCCGGCGGGAAAATAGCCGAAGTCGTTGTCACTAGCGAGTTGTCGCCGAGCTGGCCTATTCCCTGGTTCGATACCATTTTCTGCGTGAAAATATTGACCCCAATCCCAAAAAATATAGCAACTATGGCACTGACTATCCGAAAGGCATCTTTGTTCTTCGCAAGATTGGTAAACCGCATGATGACCATTACGACAGCTGAAGCCAAGACAATCGGCAACACAGGCAGGCTTAAAAATAGAAGGGAACCATAAATATAATATAAAAGACCCTGTCCGCCTTTAATCCCGTACACAATTAATAGCGGCAGCATTATGAGCGCTTCTGTCAAATACTCAAAGATTGTCACCGTAATAAACTTAGCCCCTAAGATATGGGATGATTTAACCGGCAACGGGAGCAAAGTTTCAATGTCCTCGGAAAAATAGAAGGTATTCATGGTGTAGAAAAGTCCGAAGAAAAAAATGACAAAAGCGCTTAAGGCCATACCCAGACTTAGCAAAACTCCTTGTTCTCCTACTAAAGCAAGCCCATCATACGTTTTTGCTACAAATTTAATCAGACCCCCAACCATCGGCAAAAAGCAGAGCGCCATGAAGGCCAAAAGCATGGCTTGCCTTATCCTTTTCTTCGGGTCTGTTGTAAAGCTAAAGGAATTTCTCATTAAGGTTTTTGTTAATACAATTATTTTTTTATTCATCTTCGATCATTTCCAAGAACATTTTTTCTAAAGACTCATCTTGGTCTTTAAAGTGATCTTTCATTTCTTCCAACTTTCCGCAAAAAAGGACTTGGCCCTTATTGATGACAGCTATCCGGTCACATATTTTCTCCGCAACTTCAAGGACATGAGTAGAAAAGAAAACTGTATTTTGCTTATTGGCATGTTCCCGCATCATTTCCTTCAATGTAAAGGAGGCCTTGGGATCAAGTCCTGTCATGGGTTCATCCATAATCCACACGGAAGGATTATGGACAAGAACTCCCATAATCATAATTTTTTGCCGCATACCATGGGAATAACTTTGGATGCGGTCGCCTAAAACATGGGTTATCTCGAAGCGATTGCTCAACATCTCTATTCGCTCTTTTCTTTGTTGAGACGAAACATCGTAAATGTCCGCAATAAAATTGAGATACTCTATTCCTTTAAGTCTTAGAAAACTATTGGGACTATCCGAGACAAAGCCAAAATGTTTTTTGGCTTGCAATGGATCTTTGATAATATCCACCCCATCGATCATTACACTCCCGCTGTCGGGGGCTAATATCCCTGTAATCATCTTGATCGTTGTCGTCTTACCGGCACCATTAGGTCCTAAAAAGCCGAAAATCTCCCCATTTCTTACCGAAAGATCAATATTGTCAACGGCCTTCACAGGAGGGCTGAAAATCTTAGTCACCTTTTTAAGTTCAATCATAAGGTCATCCCCTTTCGATTATATTTTAAACTGCCTGCTAACTGTAAAAAACTGTTTATTCAGAGTTTACTCCATTTTAAAGCCTTGTTAAGGTGATTACAATATAAAAATTCTTGGAAATTAACGAAACAGGTGCAAATAAAAAGGCGTGCCCTACTCAGGCACGCGCTCTTGTTTCTGAGGACCGGTGATTGAATTTATTTCACGGCACTGAGGTCTATGTTAATCTCTTTCATCTTCCACTCTCCGGCAGTGACCCCCTTTGGCAACCCTTCGTAGCTGAACTGGGTTTCATGGCCTTTTTCATCGACTGTCACACCGCCACCCCGGGTAGGAATCAGTTTCATGGTCGGCGTGATCAACAGGGTTTTCGCCCTGGGATCAATGCGTTTAAAGGTGATGATGCTTTCCATTTCGGTCATTCCGGTCATTTCATCACCGATTTTCCCCTGCCCCCCATTCTCTTCATACTCATAGATATTGCCCAAATCGTCCTTGATTTCCCAATCCATCTGCACAGCATGGGTAAGTTTATTAGGGACTATTTCGGAGTAGTAGAGAAGAGTATTGATGGGGGTTAGGGAGAGGCGATTTAAGCTAATAGCCACATCCCGGGCCCGATCCTGATTATCATCAATCCTGACCTCGGTAAAGTCCAGAGCATTCAAAGCTACGCTGAAACTCAGCTTGCAGGGTGTTTTCTTATTTTCTTCGGTTGCTCCCTCCTCTATATTCGTCATCCCGGAAATTCCCCAGCGGAAAGAAATAGCATCCCGGGCTTCCTCCTCACTAAAAAATGTATAGTTGCTTTGCCCTACATAGACGCCGGGGCTGACCCGTTTTAAATGCTCGCTGCCTGCGGAACCCTGGGCAGAATCAACATCAATCCTGCTATCCAAATAGGGTCTCTCCCCAAAATCCTTAGCGGTTTTTATGGTATAGGTGAGGGATAAGGTTCTTCCATCATAAATGCCTTGATTCAACGTCACTTCAATGCCATTATCTGCTTTGACCATATTGATGTCCAAGGCCTTTTCTGTATATAAATCATAAACTCCCGTACGTCCGTCATCTAAAAAGCGGAAAATATCACCGATGACCGGAACTTCCTTGGCATAAGCGGGAAAGGCCAAGCCAAAGCCGGAGATCCCTACCGCCATAATCATGGCAGCGGCTGCAGCCGTCATGGCCTTGCTTTTTCTCCATTTCTTCGGTCCGCTCGGATGACCCGTTTCGGCAATCCCTTCTCTTACCCTTTTTTTGACTCTTGATTTTTCCAGCTCATCCACCTCTGCCTCTGCAAACTCATTCGGGTCAATATCTATCTCATTAAAAAATTCATAAAGGTCTTTCACGGTTAATTTCCCCCTTCTCCTAAGCTCATAACACCTTTTACCAGTTGTTTTTTACTCCTGTAAATACGATTATCGACAGCGGATTTTGTCAATCCTAATTTTCTGGAGATCTCTTCCGAAGGCATATCCCAAAAGAATTTCATTATAAATATGTTGCGGTCCGTTGCAGAAAAGGAGTTCAGCAATTTTCTCATTTCCCTTGTATTTTCTTTAAAAAGCACCTGCTCCTCTGCCGAAGCTTGGGACGGAAACAGGTCTATCCCCTCACGATCGGAAGAAGGAATTTCAACACATTTTCTTTCCCGGCGATAAAAGTCAATAGCCTTGTATTTAGCGATAGCGCAGAGCCATTTGCGAAAATCCTCTTCCCCATCTCCTTTAAACTTTTCCGCATGATGCCAAACGGCAAGGAAAACATCGCTAATGCATTCCTCCACCAACTCCTGACTCCCAATAGGAAGCAGGACATGACTGACAATCCCCTTCACTAAAGGGAAGTATTTATCCATAATAAATTCCAGAGCATCTTCCTCTTTATTTTTCAAGCGCCGTATGTAATCGTTATTGTTCTTCATGGTTTCCCCCCTTTCCTTGTAAAAGTCCTTACACTCTATACAACGAAGTTAAAAGCAACTTTTCGCAAAACTCATTAAGTAATTGCATTGTCCGATTCTATTATCATACCAGCCGAAGAGGTGGTTCGCGGTCATATCGCGAAAGTTCTGCAAATGATTGAGAAGAATTATAATTATTTGATTTGAGATGGAGAGAAAATAACTTATATAAAAAGACGAGGATTCATTCCTCGTCTTTTTATAAGTTTGGATGATATGTTTCGCTTGCTCATGATTAAGAAGGAAGCAAAAAATGTGAATGCCGATGAAGCCTTTGATTATAATTCAAATTCCTTATAATACTGGTTAATTGAGTGCAATGTATATTCTAGGAGTTTTCTTTTAGAAGTAAAGTAGGTGACATACTCCCACCCACACCTACGCTAACGCTTAGAAGTGGGGGCTTCTTGGGACGTACCAGCTAACGCCAGTATAATGACCAAGCTATCCCCGTTTGCCCAACGGTTCTTAAGTTTGATTAGGCTATGCCAAGCAAGCGACAGCCTTCATTTTTGATATTGATAGCCGCGTTTATGTCGCGGTCTAATGCCGCTCCACAATGAGTACAAGTCCATGTTCTATCGGATAGGGATAGTTCTTTATTTTCGTTGTTGCAGAACCTGCACATTTTACTGGACGGAAACCACTTATCAATAACGACTAACTGTTTTCCTTGTTCAGCGAGTTTGTAGGCTAGAAACGTTTTTAGCATACCAAAACCATTGTCATTTGTGGATTTTGCAAGATTGAGGCATTGAGCCATACTCCGCATATTTAGATCCTCAATTGCAATCGCTGTATAGGCATTGGCTATCTGCCTGGACAGTTTATGCAAGAAGTCTTTACGCTGATTCGCTACTTTCTCATGTAATTTTGCTACTTTCCGACGTTGTTTTTCGCGGTTTTTGCTCCCTTTCTGACGTTTGGATAATTTGCGCTGGGCTTTCTTCAATTTTGCTTCCGCTTGACGGTAGAATTTGGGATAGTCCGCATTGTTGGCTTGACTGTCGACAAACAATGTCTTGGATGAATAATCCAAACCTAATACCGTTTCTACTGTGGGCGTTATTGGCACTATGTCGGTTTCGTACTCCACCAATACGGAGATAGAGTATTGGCCTGTAGGGGTTTTGCTGATCGTTGCCGATTTTATAACGGCCTCTTTTGGTAATTGCCGATGGAGTTTAATCCGTACATCTTTTAGTTTCGGCAACCGGATTGTTTTGCTGTCCATCAGCCGAATGGTGCCCTTTTGATTGTTGGTCGTATAGGATTTCTTGTCACGGTGCTTGTTTTTGAATTGAGGAAAACCGACTGATTTATCCCGAAAGAAATTCTTGTAAGCGGTCTGCAAATTCAGTTGAGCATTGGCCAGAGCCAGACTATCCACTTCTTTGAGCCACTCAAATTCTTTCTTGAAGTCCGCCGGTAATAAATATTTCTGTTGTTTCAACGCTTCCTTGTCATCCTTGAATTGTTCATAGATTTC
Organism: Desulfitobacterium sp.; assembly: GCF_034927245.1. GTDB lineage: Bacteria > Bacillota > Desulfitobacteriia > Desulfitobacteriales > Desulfitobacteriaceae > Desulfitobacterium_A. The sequence goes on along the minus strand of NZ_JAYFQK010000018.1, from coordinate 886 downwards.
TTTCCGGTTCGCGAGCATTTTGTTATAGACAAATCGGACACAGCCAAAGGTTTTATTAATCAGAATTTCTTGTTCGTGCGTAGGGTATATACGATATTTGAAGGCCTTATTCATCTCTTCTCACCTTGGCTTTCAATGTAGCGGTTGATCATTTCAATCGGCGCGTCCCCTGTCGTGAGTAAACAAAAACTTCTGGACCAGAAATATTCTTGCCAAAGGTTTTCTTTGATGAGAGGATATTCTTTCTTGATAAGACGTGAGGATGCGCTTTTATAGGCATTGATGAGCTTTGATAATTCGCTATTGGGTTGCGCTTTGAACAGAATATGAACATGGTCTTTATCAGGGTTCCATTCCTGTAAAGCAACATTGTAATGGGGTGATATATACTCAAAAATCCCTTTTAGCCGATGGGAAACTTTATCATCAATGACTTCCCGGCGATATTTTATAACCAAAACAAGGTGATAATACATCAAGAATACCGAATGATTATTATTATCTAATTCCATTTATTTTCACCCCTATTATGGTAATTACTACTGAATATATTTTACCATAATTTTACTGGCCCATCAATAAGAATATGGAAAGAGCTTTTTGCGTTGTAGCTATTTTTTCCGATGTCCCAAGGCACTGGAATATTTTACTTCTTAAAAACTGCCAACTTTATCGGTTGATAAACTCGAAGTTCAACTAAGGTTTCCGCCTGCGCTAGAAGCTTGGCGCAAGCCCTAGTTTTCTTGAGGTAATTGCGATGTTCTAGAAGTCAAGTGGGACAAGAGCTGAGGAGAACGCAAAAATATATTTTCCCCCAAGAAACATGCCATGAAAGGTTATGTTGCCCCACGCTCCAACACTTAATTCCGTAAAAAATAAGCAGGTA
>NZ_JAYFQK010000077.1:0-4508 GCF_034927245.1 Desulfitobacterium sp. | reverse complement strand
GATTACGGCAAAATCGTGCATCAAAGGCGCCCCCAACTGAGAAGCCGCGGCATTAGCCGCTGTCACGCCCGGGATAATCTCTAACGGTAAATCGATACACTCCGCCTCTTGCAAGCATTCGATTAGGATTCCTGCCATCCCATAAATTCCGGCATCACCACTACTAACCAGGGCAACGGAATGCCCTTCCAGAGCCAATTTCACAACCTCACGGCAGCGGTCAATCTCCTGACGCATACCTGTTGCCACCACTTTTTTATCTCCTATAAAAGGAAGGACAAGATTTATATAGGTATGGTAGCCGGCGACAATATCGACTTCCTCCCAAACCTTTTGGGCCCGAACTGTCATATGTTCGGGGCTGCCCGGTCCGATCCCTACGACAAAAATCTTTCCATACTGATCGCGACGGTTACTCCGCTCTGTTTCTGCTTGGGCAGAATCAGCTCTCCGTGTTTCGTCCCCAATAAACTGGCTGCTTCGCAAACTCCATCCACTCCAATCTTTTCTTTTACAAACTCGGAACGGGACAATTCCCGCTCATCTGCCAAAGTCTGTATTTCCGCTGCCGAAAAGGTCTGAAAAGGTACACCCAACTCATGGGCCGCTTCAATCATCCCTGATTCGTGTTGTTTAAGATCAATACTAAAGATTCCGGAGACACTCTGCCTGGAAGCACCGATACTGGATAGCGATGCATCCACAGCCTCCAAAACCTTTTCTTTGCTAATCCCTCGCCGGCTTCCTACGCCGATACTTAAAACTCTCGGAACTAAAATGATCCACGGTAAATCCGAAGGGGAGTCTAGGTTACTCTCAATGCTCGGTGATTCCCGAGCTGATTTCTCAGATGTCTTGTAAAAAGGGGTTACCCATATCTGAGCCTGTTCTTTTTCTTCCTCGCCGACAAAGATATAATGCTCATCTTTTCTTAACGGATGATCCGGAGATAATGTGACCTCTGAATATACCTTAAGGCACCTGTTAGCGAGAAGGTAACGGTTAGCTCTTTTTAAGCCACTTGTGGGTTTAACGATCCAGCCTAATCTTCGCGCATATTCATCGGGAGCGGTCAACCCCTCGACATCCGTCGCTGTCGTAATAACCGGCTGCGCCTTAAGCTGATCCGCAACTTCCTTAGCCCAAGCATTGGCTCCGCCCAGATGACCGGAAAGCAACGGAATCACAAACCGGCCCTTTTGGTCCAATACGAGAACCGCCGGATCACGATCTTTGCTTTGGATTAAAGGCGCAACCTGCCTGACAACTATTCCCGCTGCCATCACAAAAATCAGCAATGCTGATTTCTTCCACAGCTGCGGCATAATTTCCGCCAGTCGTTTGAAGGTATGGCACTCTCCGGTTGCCTTAGAGTTCGCTGATTCAGAAACCCATAATTCCATTGTCAAACCCATCTCACGCCCACGAAAACTGTTAATAATTTTTCGGCCGAGAACCAAGCCCTGATCCGTCAGCACGATGACAGCCATTCGTCCCCTTAACCCTTCTTCGAGCTTCATGGCTTCTGTCCGTTCCGGTATTCATGACTGAATCCCGGGTCATAGAGTTTAGAACGCAATCCCTCATGTGAAGTGAGAAAATCGCCGACGAGAATTTGAGCCTGCTTTCGGATTCCGGTCTGCTTAACCTTATCTTCGATCGTCGCCAGTGTGCCGGAAACGATTTGTTCGTCCTCCCAGCTGGCCCGGTAAATAACCGCTACAGGTGTTTCGGGCGCATAGCCTGTCAGCAATTCCCGAACGACACGGCTCATGTCCTGCACGCTGAGGAAAATAGCCATACTTGCCTGATGTTTAGAAAGCTCGGCTAAGCTCTCTTTTTCGGGTACGGGAGTACGCCCGGCCAAACGGGTCAAAATGACGGTCTGACTGACTTCCGGGAGCGTAAATTCCTTTTTAATCGCGGCCGCTGCCGCAAAAACCGAGCTCACCCCGGGAATCACGGAATAAGAAATTCCCCGCGCTTCAAGAGGTTCCATCTGCTCCTGAATCGCACCGTAAACACTGGGATCCCCCGTATGAAGCCTGACCACAGTTTCCCCTTTTTCAACGCCTTCAATCATAAGCCGGAGGGTGTCTTCCAAAGTTAGCCCCGCACTGTCAAATAACGGGATTCCCTCCCGGCAATAGCCGAGAATTTCCGGATTGACAAGTGAACCCGCATAAATTACGCGATCCGCAGTTTCGAGAATTCTTTTACCCTTAAGTGTAAGCAGTTCCGGGTCTCCCGGTCCTGCACCTACAAAAATAACTTGACCCCTACTTTTTTCAGCCACATGCTCTCCTCCAATCCAACTGTTGTTATCCGATTCGTTTCCTTTATTCACTTCACCGGCCGATTGATAAGAACCAGACTTAAATAATCCACTTTTCCCATTTCCTCCTGATCTGTCAGCTCGCGAATTTTCTCCCCTGCTTGTCCGACACGAGTTGCTAGTACCGCCTTGCCACCGTTTTCTTTGATATTTTGAAGGACCTCAGGTAAGTTGCGTGAAACTTTCATTACCACTAGATTGGGGATTTCCGCATATTGATCTACTCCTTCAATTCCGGGTAAAACAAGAAGCGGTTCATCACCGGTAGCCAGCGGCTGATTCACTTTAGCTGCTGCGGCAGCCATAGCCATAATTCCCGGAACAGTTTCGATTTGCTCAGAAGATAACTCTCTTTTTAGTAGATTTAAAAGGTAAGTATAAGTGCTATAAAACGAGGGATCACCTATGGTCAAAAAAGCCACTGATTTACCGGAATGCAGCGCATCTAAAATTTGCGAAGCCGCCTTTTGCCAAGCCGCTTGAAGAACTGTCTCATCAGAAGTCATCGGCATTTCCAATTCCATCAATTGAATATCCGACGGACAATGCACCTTAGCGATCTCCCAGGCTACACTGTCCCGATCCATCCGCGATTTCGGCACGGCAACAATATCAATATGCTTGAGTATTGCCACAGCTTTCAGCGTAATCAACTGAGGGTCTCCCGGTCCGACTCCTAATCCATAAAATTTACCTTGATGGGTCATTCTTTTCCCTCCTTCTTCGCTTTTCTCCCACTGATAATAAAAACAGGGTTCATGGCCTGAGCCATATGAAAATCCTTAATTTCCTTCCAACGAACAGCCTGAATTGAAACCACATCAATTTCTTCGAAACCTTGCTGCTTTAATAGTTCCAGTCCTCCGCCCACTGTCTCTAAAGTAACGGCAGTCAAAACAACTCTTCCCCCCGGCAGCAAAGGGGCCTTTTCCAAGATTTCTTTGAGCCGGCCCTGACTTCCCCCAATCAGGCAAACGTCAACAGGCGGGATTTCCGCAAAAACCTCGGGGGCTGTCCCACGAACAAGCCGCAGGTTAGGAATGCCGAATTTTGACTGGTTTAATAAAATCAGCTCCTGAGCCTCGTGATCTTCCTCGACCGCAAAAACCAGTCCCCGCCCGGCTAGACGAGCGGCCTCAATGCTTAGGCTGCCTGTCCCTGCTCCTACATCCAAAATCTTGTCGGTCTCCCTAATCTTCGCTTCCGCGAGAACCTGAACCCTGACTTCCGTTTTTGTAAGGGGAACTTTGCCTCGAATGAACTCCTCATCTGGAATGCCCAAACCCTCTATATTCACGTTTTCCTTTCTCTCATCGTCAAAGGAAAACGGATGAAGAAGAACGATTGCATTGTTATATTGATTTTTCTCATGAGCCAGTGTTTGGACATCCGTGTTAATCCATTCTTCATCGGGGTAACTCAAACGGTTTCCCAAGGAGATTTTTAGGTTAAGCCCATATTGCTGATAATAGGCGGCAACCTTCTGGGGAGAGTTTTCCCCTCCGGTCAGAACGGCTAAAGGCTTTTGGAATGTTAACGGAAGAGTGTCCAGCGACCGGCCATGAACGCTTTGAAATTCAGCTTCTTGCCAGGGCAAACCCGCTCGTGCAAAGGCAAACTGCATTGAGCTGATTCCGGGATAAATACGCATTTCCGTTTCCGGAAACTCCCGTTTAAGCATTGGCAGGAAACTATAAAATCCCGGATCCCCTGACACCAACACACCGACCTGCTTCTTTTCTGTTAACGCCGTGCGTATTTCCAAAATAGCCGTACTTAATTTTCCGGACAAAACACTGCAATCCCCCTGAAAATCCGGGAAAAGTTCAAGCGCACGATTTCCTCCAAATAACACATCGCAGGACATAACGATTTCGATAATTGCAGGTGGTAACCACTCCCTGCTCCCGGGACCGATGCCCATGATTTTTATCATTCCTTAGCCTCCAATCATAAAGAAAACCCGGCTTTCGCCGAGCCTTAGCGAGAGCGAAAACCGTTGGTTGCACTTATACTATCAACCGATAAAAACTTATGATTTCACTGCAAAAACCCCATTAACCTGACCGTCATAAGAAGGATATTTATCTCTCAATGTTGAATTATTAAGCATAAAGAAGTAATTGATTGAACGATTGAGATAAATCGGTTTCTTGGGGGTATTTGAAGATGT
>NZ_JAYFQK010000025.1:0-69545 GCF_034927245.1 Desulfitobacterium sp. | reverse complement strand
ATGGGGTATGCGTTATACTGCGCGCACCCTATTGCTCAAAGAAATTTCCAGTTATAACTTGGCTAAATTAAAACTCCACGTTCCATTTAAAAAGGACTCGTGGAGCTAGGAACAAATCATATTATACGAGGAGGAGAAGTATGCAAATCAATAAAGTAGCCGTTATCGGTTCAGGGGTAATGGGTAGTACAATTGCAGCACATTTAGCCAATGCCGGAATCCCTAGTTTGCTCTTAGATATTGTTCCCAATGCCTTGCTCCCGGAGGAGGAGGCTGCCGGACTTACCCTTGAAAGCCGTAAGGTGCGAAATCGTATCGCAGTCTCAAATAAGGCAAAACTTATAAAAATGAATCCGGCCCCGCTGTTTGTTCCCGAATTTGCAGACCGCATTGAGGTTGGAAACTTGTCGGATGACCTTGATCGTTTAAAGGAAGTGGATTGGGTCATTGAAGTCGTCGTGGAGCGTCTTGATATTAAAGTAGACTTGTTTACCAAAGTTGCGGCGCATATTCGTCCGGGAACAATCGTCAGTTCAAATACCTCAGGAATCTCCTTAAAATCTATGTCCGAAGGGCTTTCTCCGGAATTTACGCGCTTTTTCTTAGGAACACACTTCTTCAATCCGCCGCGCTACATGAAGCTTTTAGAAATTATTCCCGGTCCTAATACCGATCCCGAAGTTATGAATTTTATGGCTGATTTTGGGGAGCGGGTCTTGGGCAAAGGTGTGGTTTTTGGAAAAGACACGCCTAACTTTATTGCCAACCGCATTGGTGTTTACGGTCTGACCGTGACCCTTCAGGAAATGATGCACTTTGATCTTACCATTGACGAAGTTGATGCTTTAACCGGACCCATCATGGGACGTCCGAAATCAGCGTCCTTCAGAACAGTGGATATGGTCGGATTAGATACTTTCGTCCATGTGGCAGCAAACGTTGGCGAAGGTGTACCTGAGGAAAAAGAACTTTTCGTTCTTCCTGATTTTGTCCAGTCCATGCTTAAAAACGGGTGGCTTGGAGACAAAGCAAAGCAAGGTTTTTATAAGAAAGTAAAAACGGCCGAAGGAAAAGCAATCGAGGTTTTGGATCCGAAGACACTGACATACAATCCAAAGAAGAATGTAAAGTTCTCCTCCTTAGATAAGGCAAAAAATGCGGGTTCCCTTGCCAATAAGATCAAAACCTTAGTCAGCGGCAAGGATGTGGGTGCACAGTTTGCTTGGAGTGTCCTGAAAGCAGTATTGCTCTATGCTGCTAAGGTTGCCCCACAGGTCGCTGATGATATTACAGCTGTCGATGCAGGCATGCGCCTGGGCTTTAACTGGGAAATGGGACCGTTTGAAACTTGGGATGCCCTAGGAGTAAAGGCAACTGCCGAGCGCATTGTTGCCGAAGGGGATACGCTTCCTCCGATCGTCGAAAAACTGCTTGCTGAGGGTAAAACCTCTTTTTATGAGAAAAGTTCAGACGGCAATGTTGCATTCTACGCTGACGGAGAGTACCGTGCCCAAAGGGTGAGCCCATACTCCTTCTCATTAAAACAAGCCCGCGAACAGGGCAAGAAAATACTCGGAAATGCCGGAGCAAGCTTGGTCGATCTCGGCGATGGAGTCGCTTGTCTGGAATTCCATTCCCCGAATAATTCCATTGGCGCAGATATTATGAATATGATTCATAAATCGCTGGCCGAGGTGGAAAAGAATTACCTGGGTCTTGTGATCGGCAGCCAAGGAAAGAATTTCGCGGTCGGTGCGAACTTGATGCTCATTTTGATGGCAGCCGAAGATGAGGATTGGGATGAGCTCGATATGATGGTCCGCGAATTCCAAAGAGGAACAATGGCTTTAAAATATGCGAAAAAACCCGTTGTTGCAGCACCCTTTGGCATGACCTTAGGCGGCGGAGCTGAGGTTTGTCTCCACTCCCATGCAATCCAAGCTTCGGCAGAGACCTATATGGGACTTGTCGAACTTGGAGTCGGGCTGCTTCCGGGCGGCGGCGGAACGAAAGAAATGGCCGTTCGGGCGATGGAAGGAATTCTGCCGGGGGTTCAGGCGGCACCGGATTATTTCTATGCGAAACGTTTTGAAACCGTGGCGATGGCCCAGGTCTCAACGAGTGCGGAAATGGCAAGAAATCTCGGCTTCCTTCGTGATCATGACCGCTACAGTATGAATGCGGATCATATTCTTCTCGATGCCAAAGCACGCGTGATCGACCTAGCCCGTAATTTCCGTCCGCTTCTTCCGTTAAAGACCAAAACAGCCGGCTCAGGAGTACGTGCTACCATGGAGCTTGCCCTTTACGGGATGAAGGAAGGACGCTATATCTCGGCTTATGACGAGTATCTTGCGAAAAAGTTAGCATACGTAATGACCGGCGGTGATAAACCGGCCGGAAGTATCGTAGACGAGCAATACTTACTTGATCTGGAACGCGAAGGTTTCTTAAGCCTGGCGGGTGAGATGAAAACCCAAGATAGAATCAGATATATGCTGGCGAAGAATAAACCCTTGCGGAATTAGGAGGTGAAGAGGAATGAGAGAGGCATTAGTTGTTGAAAGCAAACGAACAGCGATAGGAAAAGCTGTTAAAGGATCACTTGCACAGGTGCGCCCCGATGATCTTGGTGCCTATGTTATTCAGGATATTATAAAACGTGTTCCTCAATTAAATCCTGCGGAGATTGATGATTGTATCATCGGCTGCTCCTTCCCGGAAGGAGAGCAAGGCATGAATATGGGCCGGGTTATGGCCTTAAGAGCGGGGTTACCAATCGATGTTCCCGGGATGACGATCAACCGGTTTTGTTCTTCAGGCTTACAGGCCATTTCCTTAGGTGCAGATCGGATTCGCCTCGGGGAAGCAGATGTCATGCTTTGCGGCGGGGCCGAGAGCATGTCGATGGTCCCGTTAGGCGGAATGAAACCCGCGCCGAATCCCCATATGATGGAATACGCGCCGGAAGTCTACCTTTCGATGGGACTTACCGCAGAAAATGTTGCAAAAAAATACGAAATAACTCGGGAGCAGCAGGATGAATTCGCTGCCGCCAGTCATCAAAAGGCATATGCGGCCCAAACCAGCGGCCGTTTTGAGGAGGAAATCATCCCCGTTCCATTGGCAAATGGTCAATTGTTTTCGAAAGACGAGGGAATTCGCCCTGAAACTACCTTAGCAACATTGGCCAAGCTTAAACCGGCTTTCCAAAACGGCGGCTCGGTCACGGCAGGTAACTCGTCCCAAACGAGTGACGGTGCAGCTGCAACCCTGCTCATGTCAGAACAAAAGGTCAATGAACTCAACATCAAGCCACTGGCCGTATGGCGCGGGTTAGCGGTAGCAGGCGTTGAACCCGAACTGATGGGGATCGGACCCATCAAAGCAATACCTAAAGTTTTAAAACAAGTCGGCCTGACACTCGATCAAATTGGTCTTTTCGAGCTCAATGAAGCCTTTGCGGCACAAGGTTTGGCGATCATCAAAACCCTGGGAATCGACCCGGCCAAAGTCAATCCTAACGGAGGAGCCATTGCCTTTGGTCATCCCCTCGGATGTACCGGAGCAAAACTCACCGCAACACTGCTTCATGAAATGAAACGACGTAGTGTCAAATACGGCATGGTGACCATGTGCATCGGCGGCGGCATGGGGGCGGCCGGAGTATACGAACTACTATAATCAAAAGAATTGGGGAGGAGTTAACCATGGAATTAGCATCTAAAGGCGGCGGCTTTCTGCTCACAGAAGTAACGCCGGATCAAGTTTTTGTTCCCGAGGAATTAAACGAGGATCATCTCCAGTTAAAGAGAATGGCCCATAACTTTGTCGAAAATGAAATCGCCCCCAAGATTGAGCAGCTTGAAGAGAAACAAGCCGGGTTGATGCGCGGACTGCTCCAACAAGCCGGAGAATTAGGTCTCCTCGGCTTAGAAGTTCCCGAAGAGTTTGGCGGCTCAGGCATGGATAAATTCTCGACCGTCGTGGTCGGGGAAGAAGTTCCCAGGGGTGCCTCCTTTGCAGTCTCCTATGCAGCGCATACCGGAATAGGAAGCTTACCCATTGTTTATTTCGGAACACCCGAACAAAAGGCAAAATATCTCCCCGGTCTGGCTTCAGGGGAAAAGATTGCAGCATATTGTTTGACAGAGCCGGGTTCAGGTTCGGATGCCTTAGGGGCAAAAGCTACGGCGGTCTTAAATGCCGAAGGAACACACTATATATTAAATGGAACTAAACAGTTTATTACGAATGCAGGCTTTGCCGATGTTTTTCTGGTCTATGCCAAAGTCGAGGGTAAACTGACGAACTTCATCGTGGAGCGTGATTATCCCGGCGTTACGATCGGACCGGAAGAAAACAAAATGGGAATTAAAGGATCATCAACCTGCCAAGTGATTCTGGAAGACGCCAAAGTCCCGGTGGAAAATGTAGTAGGGGAAATCGGAAGAGGACATGTCGTCGCGTTTAATATCCTTAATGTCGGACGCTTTAAGCTCGCAGCGGCGGCGATTGGCAGTGCCCAGCTTGCTTTGGAAGTCTCGGTGAAATACGCCGGCGAGCGTAAGCAATTTGGGACTCCGCTGACCGGTTTCGGTGCGATCCAAACGAAACTTGCCGAGGTTGCGGCACAGTCCTATCTTGCGGAAAGCGTCGTCTATCGGACGGCAGGCCTGATGGAGGAAGGTTTCCATGGCCTGGATTTAACCGGAGACTGCCGTAAAGAGGCCGGTAAAGCGCTTGAAGAATTTGCAATTGAGTGTTCATTAAATAAAGTAATTGCCTCAGAAGTGCTCGACCTTGCCGTTGATGAAGGCGTTCAAATTCATGGCGGGTATGGCTTTATTCACGAGTATCCCATTGAAAGAATGTACAGGGATTCCCGGATTAATCGCTTATTTGAAGGAACCAATGAAATCAACCGCCTGATTGTTCCCGGAACCCTTTTAAAACGTGCTTTAACCGGTGAACTGCCCCTCTTGGCAGCCGCCAAAGCCGTGAGCAAAGAACTTCTCTCCGGTGGTTTAAGTTCTGAGGGTGAAGGTCTTGAAGGACTTCTGCATATGACACAAAAAGCAAAGAAAGCATTCCTTTTGGCTGCGGGAGTGGCCGCTCAAAACTTGGGCAATGACCTTAAAGATAACCAATATGTTCTCTTAGGTCTTGCCGAGATGGTTCTTCAAATCTATGCCATGGAGAGCGGAGTTCTTCGGGCGCTTAAGGTTCAAGAACTTGATGTTTCCGAGGAGCATAAACAGTTTGTTGAAAAAGCAGCAACACTGGGCGCTTTTGAGGCAATGAACGTTATAGAGCAACAGGCCAAAGAAGTTTTGTGTGCGGCTGAAAAAGGGGATTCACTGAGCACTATCCTTGCAGGCTTGCGCAAACTCGTTCGCCGGCCCAATACGGATATGATTGAACTGCGCCAAGAGCTTGCTAAAGCCGTGATCGCGAAAGAAAAATATCCTATCCGTTAATGGTGAAGGAAAGAGAAAAAAAGAGGAAGAGTAAATTAGAAATATAAGAGAAGGAAAAAGAAAACAAGAGAGAATCAGAGTAAATAAGAGTAAATCAGAGTAAATCAGAGGAGACAAGAAAATAGATAAGATAAGAGAAAAATAGAGAATAGAAAACGGTAAAGGGGTAGAGGATGGTTTTTGATTGAAGAGTGAGGGGGAAGAAGAGATGTCAACCTGGACTGAGGAATATCGAAAAAAGGTCGTATCTCCGGACCAAGCGGTGGGCGTCGTGAGAAGCGGGGACTGGATTATTTATGCCTATGCTGCAAACACCCTGCCCGTACTCGATGCGGCTTTAGCCCGCCGAACACCGGAACTTCAGGATATCCAACTCCTAGCGGGAGTTTCCATGCGTCCCCATGCCGTAATTAAGGCAGATCCTCTGGGTGAACATTTTACTTGGGACTGTGTACACTTCAGCGCGATTGATCGGAAATATTATGAAATGGGTCGTGCCTTTTATATTCCGCTTCGTTATTCAGAAGTCTCGCGTTATATTTTAGAAAATATCCACCGGGTCGATATCCTGATGGTTCAAGTGAGCCCAATGGATAAGCATGGTAACTTTAACCTTGGCCCGACCATTTCTCATTACCGGGCCTCGGCCGATAAAGCAAAGACAATTATCGTCGAGGTCAACGAAGATATGCCAATAGCACATGGTGGTTATGGCAATACCCTGCATATCTCCGAAGTTGACTTTATCGTAGAGGGAGGGCATACAGGGATGCCCCAGATTCCTTCTCTTGAACCAACTGAAGTCGATCAGAAAATTGCTCAATATGTTATGAAGGAATTGCGGGATGGGGATTGCATTCAACTGGGAATCGGAGCAATGCCCAATGCCTTAGGGAATATGATCGCAAAATCAGATTTAACAGATTTAGGGGTTCATACGGAAATGCTGGTGGATAGTTATGTTGAAATGTTTGAAGCCGGACGGATTACAGGGCGGAAGAAACAAATTGATCGCGGGCGGATGGTTTATACTTTTGCGGGGGGAACCCAAAAATTATATGATTTTATTGACAATAACCCCCAAGTCGCGGGTTATCCGGTCGAATATACCAATGATCGTACGATTGCCAGCATGAACGATAACCTTGTCTCGATCAATAATGCGCTGGAAATCGATCTTTCCGGCCAGGTATGTTCAGAAACCGTGGGTCCGAAGATGATCAGCGGTGCAGGGGGTCAGCTTGACTTTGTTGATGCAGCCTATAATTCTAAAGGCGGTCGGAGTTTTATCTGCATGGAATCAACCTTTACAGATCACGACGGAAAGAAATATTCACGAATTAATCCTCTTCTGACAGTAGGCGCAGTTGTTACAGATACTCGTCCGATGGTTCAATATGTAGTCACCGAGTATGGAATAGTCAACCTCAAAGGGCAAACGACCTGGCAGCGTGCCGAAAGGCTTATCAATATTGCCCACCCGGATTTTCGTGAGGAGATGATTCAAGAAGCCCAAAAGCTCAAGATCTGGCGCAATAGCAATAAGCGCTAGCTTGAGCATTAAGAAAGACGGCCATATTGGTAATGGTCGTCTTTCAACTTCAATTACGGATTACAAACCGGAACACTTGTCACACGTTACCGAAAAGACTTCACCGTTTTCACCGGAAAAGAATATGATTTTCCGGCAATGATCGCATATAACTCGGTAAGGATAAGCAACAGTCTTAGGGCTTTTTAAGGAAAATGACGAGGAAAATGACGGGGAAGAAGAAATTGGATTATGCTTTGAATTATTGTTCATGAAATAAGCCTCCTTATGTCTACCTGATAAACAGTAATATACAATAAACACTAAAAAATGACAAATTATTACCCCATGTAATATATAGAAAATGTGTTGGAGGGAGAATTAGATGACAGAGATGAGAGAGATTGCCCCTGATATTTATCTGCTGAGAGTTCCATTGACATTAAGCGAAAAGTCCATCAATGTCTATATTTTTCGAGGAGAAACCCCAACCTTGCTGGACACGGGAACAAACACCCCTGATGCTTTGCAGACCATTCAAACTGCACTTCAGAAGCTAGGGATTAAGCATCTGGAACAAGTGATTGCAACGCACTGGCATGTTGATCACGCGGGCGCTGCCCATCAACTCGCCGAACAAGGAACCCGAATTTTTATCGGCTCAAAGGATTTTTTAGAATGGAAAACCTTTGCGACGGGTGAAAGCTTTGAGCTTTTCCGCAAATGGGCGAGGGAAGAATGGGGAGTCTATGATGAATCCGCTATTGAAGGGATGGTGGGGACCTATGAAAAGCTTCGCCGGATGACCGCCTGGCCTGATCACGTAGAACAGATCGAACCGCTGCAAACCATCCGTGCCGGCAATTATGTGCTAAAAGCGATACCCACTCCCGGGCACACGAAAGGACATCTTTCTTATTTTGAAGAGAAAAAGGGAATCCTTTTTTCCGGAGATACGCTTCTGCCCGACCAGCTGCCCTATCCGGGGATTTGGGAGGAGAACGGGAAGGTCACAAGCGGCCTGCCAAGCCAGCTAGAGAGTCTGGAAACCTTAGAAAAGCTAAATGCCCGTCAGTATTTTCCTGCCCATGGCGATCCTCAACTCAATCCTAATCAGCGCTGTCAGGAAATGCGGGAGCAAATCTTGAAACAATTGACCAAGTATGATCCCAACATTACTGTCTACGAAGGAGCACTTCGTCTGAGACAGGGAAAAGCAAGCCCGGGCGTGTTTTTTATACAGCTTCATTATGTCTATGGTTGGAAGCATATTTATCCGATGACTAACCGCACCCGCTTTAAAACGGGCAGAAAACGCATAAAGGCATAAAGGCATTAAGCATTAAAGCGTAAAGTATAAGGGTATCGGAAAATATTGTCTCACGCAAGGCATCTGCTATTTGTTGGCAGGTGTCTTCCGCTTTTTATCCGATGACTAACCGTGCGCCCATAATTATGGACTACTGCACGACCATAGGTTTTGCGACATGTGTATTTTTAACTAAAATATGGTATAGTATCGTCTATAAAAGCAACAAAGAGGTCAAAAGAGGTCAAATGATGGCTAAACATGGACAATCCCACAGTACATATCGAAAAGCAAACTTCGCACTGGGAGTAACGGCGTTGGGACTTGCAGCAGCCTTTCCGTTTCAAACACAGTTTTGGGGCGGGCTGATCACCAGCGGCTGCAGCGCGGGTTTAATCGGAGGACTGGCCGATTGGTTTGCAGTTACCGCACTTTTTCGCAAACCGCTGAACATTCGTCCGGGGCGGATCATTCGAACGGAGATCATTCCCCGTAATCGTGAACGCATTTTTCAGGAATTAACCCATATGGTCCAAGATGAGCTCCTTTCCCAGGAAGCATTAATCCAAAAACTGACTGTCTTGGATTTTGCGGCGATTTTTAAATATATAGCCGATGAGGAAGGACTTGCCAAGCTTGAACCAAGCCTTCAAGCTTTAGCTTCATGTCTTTTAGAAAGTGTGAATCGGTTTGACAGAAAGCCCTTTTTGAGCAATCAAAGCCACGCAATCACACAGATTCTTCGCGAAGTCTTTCAGCATTCATTGGCCAAGGGAACCGTGCAAAATATCCTGGAGATCTTAATTTATGAGCTTAATCTTTGGGTTCAAAGTCCGGAAATGCGTCGAACCTTAACCCAATGGATTGATGATGCGCTGGCTGATTATGTCAGTCAAAATTCCTCGCGGAAAATCGTACAAATGTTTTTACCCGAATCTTCAACCCTGGCCGTGACGATTCAAATGCAGGTCTCTAACGAATTGGCGGGGGGACAAGCTGTTCAATCGGCTCAAGAATGGCTGGAAAAATTTATAGGAGGACCTCGTTTTGATCGGTTAATTGAGCGTAACCTGCCCGAAATTCTGGAAAAAGGCGAAAGATCAATCTTAGATAATCTTCAAACACGGTTAAATCAGCCTGAGGACGCTCATAAGTGGATAGCCTTTATTCTTCAGCCTATTGAAAACTACCGGCTTGAACTCGAACAAAATTTAGAAAAACAGGTTTCTTTTAATCATAAGGTGCAAGCTTTCCTAACTCCGGTTGTTGCCCAAGTGCATGAGCGGATCGGACGCTTTGTCAGGGACGGCCTTGAAAAGTATTCCAATGAAATGTTGGTTGATCTGATTGAAGATAAGGCCGGAGATGATCTGCAAATGATCCGCATCAATGGTTCAGTCGTCGGGGGGCTGGCAGGAGTGCTGTTTTATTTGGTGAACTTCCTGTTCTGAAAAATGGCTGATCAATAGATGAATAACGTAGAGAAGAATGGAACTGTTGTGTTGTAAGAAATGGTCGTGTTGAAAGAAACTGTCTACTATAGGAAGGATCGATACAGGATGAATTACCGCCGAAGGGCAAATATAGTTTTGAGCATAGTTTTCGTCTTATTTATCCTTGTATCCGGAGCCAAATACTATTGGCCGGATAATTTTGTGCTGCGTCTCAGCCGGTTTGTGCTTGAAGCGTCCTTGGTCGGCGGAATTGCCGATTGGTTTGCGGTTACGGCGCTCTTTCGAAAGCCATTAGGCTGGCCTTATCATACCGCTTTAATTCCGCGGAATCGGACAAAAATGATTGGGGCGATCCGGGTCATGGTTGAGGAGGAATTGATCAGCGAAGTGATGATCCGCCAAAAGATTGAGGGCCTGCCGTTCACGCGCAAGATTTTAAAAACGCTTGAGAAACAGGGAGGAGCAGATTTTCTGGCCGAAAAGCTGGCGGGTTTCCTTGCCGGACTAAAGACTCAGATCAATGGGGCAAAGGCTGCCGAAAATTTAAGTGCACTGCTCCGCGCTAAAGCACGGGAGTTCGGTCTCGCTCGAAAGATCTTAGCCTATTCCCAACAACAGCTTTATCGCCGGGAATTTAATGGCTGGCTGGATGAACGAATTGAGGATTTACTGATTTACGCTTCGGGAACAAGAGTATATGCCCAGATCTTAATCTACCTGGAAAAAATAATGGATAAGCAGATGGCGAGCGGAGGATTTTTGCAAAGGACGTTTTTAGGAATTTTCCAGGCCGCGGATGGGGTAAATCTGGAAGATGCCGCTAAAGCCTTGCAGACCCATCTGATCTTGACAGTGCGATCCTTGAAATCCCCTGACAATGAGCTACGGCTTCGCTTCATATATCAGCTGGAGCAGAGACTTCAAGGTTGGGAAAAGGACACGCTAACCGAAGCACACATTGAGGAATGGATTGAACAGATGCTCGCGGAATTGCCGATCGATTTGTATTTCGAAAAAGGGATAGAAACAGTATTGAGCACTTGGCAAAACGGAAAATCCTTAAACAGAGAAAGTTTGGTTTCTTCTGTTTTGCCCTTGGCGGAACGCTTTTGGGAGAGAGTTCAAACAGATCAAAATTTGCAGGATACGCTTGATGCCTTTTTCCGTGACACTCTCCTGAAAGTTGCACAGCAGGAACATTCTTTGATCGGGGAAATTGTTCAGGAGACCTTGGAAAATCTATCTAATGATGAATTAAACCGGTTTATTGAGGATAAGGCCGGCAATGATCTTCAGTGGATTCGGATCAACGGCTCAATCGTCGGGGGAATCCTTGGGTTTTTCTTGTTTTTCCTTCTGAATTATGCTTATCAGCCGCTGTTGATGGTCTTAAAACATTAGGTAAAATATGCAATAGAAAAATTATTATGGGTAAGCTAGAATTAAACGTGTAATGACAGCATAAAGGAAACTTCAGGTGATGCTATGGGAGGATTTCGAATGATAGCAAAGGAAGAAAAGCGTATCGAAATACTCGATGCCGCCATCAAAGTGTTTTCGGAAGCAGGAGTCGAAGGGGCTACAATCGAAGGTATTGCGAAGAAAGCCGGAATTGGCAAAGGGACAGTTTATGATTATTTTGATAGTAAAAATACTTTATTCCTTGAAATGATTCGTTATAGCGGGAAGCGTTTCAGTGAAGGTATAGTTCCTGTGATCGAGCAGGGAAACACGATGTTAGAAAAGATTCGGCTTATCTCACAGTTTTACGCAAGTTTTTTGAAAGAACATCTTGATATGTTTCGTTCGATCATGACAGGACAGACGCTCTCCGAGGATATGCGTTCGCGCATGCTTAAAGAAATGTGGACAACAGCTACAGCAGTCGAAGATATGATTCGTGATGGAATTCGGACGAATGAGCTTAGAGGTAATATCGATCCCGAGATCGCGGCGGCGACGATTATGGGTGGCATTCAAAATTATGCAATGAAAAAGATGTTTATTGACGGATTTAGCCCCGAAGACGTTGACCATGAAGCTGTTGCTCAAGTGATTTTGCTCGGATTAGCGGATAAAGACAGATAAAGGGAACTTACTAATGGTGGAGTTTTGACCCCATCCGGATAAATCACATATGCTAAAAGAAATAGCCGAAAACTCCTCAAGAGTCTCAGGCTATTTTTGTGATATAATTTCTATATTCTTCAAGTTCTCACTAAAACACATAACTGAGGAGATTATCAATAATTGTGAGGTAAATCCTATGGATATTAAGCCGATAAAAAACAAACGGACAACGGAAATTATCTTAGAACAAGTCAAAAATCTAATTATCGATGGCCAGTTGGTCCCCGGTGATCGATTTTTAACCGAAAGTGAACTTACAGAACGTTTTCAAGTTTCTCGAACTTCGGTCCGCGAAGCTTTAGCCGCTCTAAGCTTAACGGGGATTCTTGAGATTCGGCAAGGCGAAGGAATTTTCGTGAAATCAGCTTCTCCAAATTCTGTGATCGAACCCCTGAGCTTTATTTTGCTGTTGGAAAAAGATCAGCTGCAGAATATTCTTGAAGTACGAAAGGCCCTGGAAGTTGAAGCCGCAGGCCTGGCTGCCGAGCGCCGTGACGGAGAGGATTTGGACAATCTTAAAGCCATTGTTGAAAAGATGAAAACGGATTTGCCGGAAGCCAAAGACAGTGAACAACTCGATCTTGATTTTCACCTCGCTTTGGCACGTGCCAGTAAAAATCCGCTTCTTAACCGGCTGATGAATACAGTTCAAGAAACGATGGGTCAGACCCTTCAGGTTACTCGGGCCCTTTGGCTGGCTGCAACTGCAGGCACAACGCTTCGGCTTTTTGAGGAGCATCGGGATATTTATTATGCAATCCAATCTCAGGATTCGGAAAAAGCCCGTAACCTCATGTATCAGCATCTTCGTAAAGTTGAGCTTGAGCTCGAGAAGTATCGGGAAGACTCAAAAGAAAAATAGAAATTTAAACTCAGGGACTATGAAATAATGAAGCTCCCTGAGTTTTTATTTTAAGCTTTTATTTTAAACTCCCAATTTAGCCTTTAGTTAAAAAAGTTCTTTTTTTCTCAATGTCCAAAGTTTATTGAATATTTAATGTTAATAATATACTATAACAATAGAACTTATCATAATATGGTCAGACCAAAACTTTCTTTGTATTTAAGGAGGGTATTGAATATGTTAAAACCGGAAGCCTTACAGGAAATTATCAAAGTCCTAGGTCAAGATAATGTTCTTACCGAAAAGGTTGACTTAATGACTTATGCCTATGATGCTACAGCGGCTTTAAAACGGGTTCTTCCCGAAGTTGTTATCACACCGTCCACGACCGAACAGGTTGCTGAGATTGTGAAGATTGCCAATAAGTATTCCGTTCCAATCTATCCCCGCGGATCAGGCACCAATTTAAGCGGGGGAACGGTTCCGGTCGAAAGTGGAATTGTAATGTCCATGCTGAATATGAACCAAATTCTTGAAGTGGATGCTGAAAACTTAACAGCTTGGGTACAACCCGGAGTTATTATTCAAGACCTCAATGATGCGGCAATGGAACATGGGCTTTTTTATCCTCCCGATCCGGGAACCGTAACCACAGCAACGATGGGAGGCTCGGTTTCAGAGTCTTCAGGCGGATTGCGCGGCTTAAAATACGGTGTAACCAAGCAATATGTTATGGGCATGAAACTCGTTCGCGGCAATGGCGACATCATTAAATGGGGCGGCAAAACAGTTAAAAATGTTTCCGGCTATGATCTGACCGCTCTCTTTACCGGAGCGGAAGGAACGCTCGGAATTATTACGGAAATCCTTGTTAAACTTTCCCCTACGCCCGAAGCGAAAAAGAGTATTCTCGGGGTCTTCGATGATATAGACAAAGCCGGAAGCGCAATTTCGGCGATTATTCGTAATAAAGTTATCCCTGCCACACTGGAAATCATGGATAACATGACGATCAGAACCGTTGAAAACTATGCCCATGCCGGTCTGCCGGTTGATGCACAGGCCATCCTTCTGTGCGAAGTGGATGGATATAAAGAAGCGGTAGAACGTGAAGCAACTTTGGTTGAAAAAATTCTGGCCGAAGAAGGCGCAACCGAAGTGAAGCTGGCAAAAGATGATAAAGAGCGGGACCAAATCTGGTTGGCTCGCCGTAATGCTTTACCGGCACTGGCCCAGCTCAAACCGACCACCGTTCTTGAAGATGCGACTGTTCCTCGGAGCAAGATTCCGGCAATGATTAAGGCCATTCGTCAAATTGCCGAGAAATATGATCTGACGATAGGTACGTTCGGTCACGCCGGTGACGGTAATCTTCACCCGACGATCCTTACCGATGCACGCAATAGCGAAGAAATGGAGCGCGTCGAAAAAGCGGTTGCGGAGATCTTTGATGTCGCTATTTCCCTGGGAGGAACGCTCTCCGGAGAGCATGGAATCGGAATGGCGAAAGCGAAATTCCTGCCGCTGGAATTCGGTGAAGCCGGTGTCAACCTTTTAAGAGATATTAAGAAAGCCTTAGACCCTAACTTTATTTTAAACCCCGGTAAAATGGTGAGGAGGGACTAAAGTGAGCATTTACAGTTCTCTCGACTCCATCTATGATGAGATTTATAAATGTATGAAATGCGGAAACTGCCAAGAGGTCTGCCCGATCTATAAAGAAACGCGCAAGGAAGTCGGCGCAGCTCGCGGCAAAATTACCTTAGTCGAAACGCTTTTTACAGGTGAAATGGACCTCAGCAAGGGTATGGACGAGCGGCTCTCGCTCTGCACAACCTGCGGGGCTTGCACCCAACATTGCTCCTGCGGTGTACGTTTTGATAAAATTATTCTTGCTGCCCGTGCCGAAGCCGTTCGTAAACAAGGACTTCATCCGGGCAAAAAAATCGCCTTTAAAGCCCTCAAAGCGAATCGCCTCTTTGATACCGGCCTGAAATTTGGGAGTAAGGTTCAAGGAATAGCAATGAAACGGATTCATGGCAGCGATAAAGGGGCTCGCCTCCGTTATGATTTCGGTTTAGGTCTAGGGAACAAAGTTATCCCGAATATTGCGAAGAAACCGCTCAAGGATGAATTACCCGATGTGATCAAGGTTGAGAATCCTAAAATGCGTGTCGGTTATTTCATTGGCTGTGTAACGAATTATTTTTACACGGATATGGGTCGGGCCGTCGTTGATGTTCTCACGGAAAATGGCTGTGAGGTTGTAATTCCGAAGGAACAAGGCTGCTGCGGAACTCCCGCTTCGGTTAACGGAGATGTGGAATCAGCTAAAGTCATGGCTAAACGCAATCTCTTAGCCTTTGAGAAAACGGATGTTGATGCGATCATTACCAACTGTTCTTCCGGCGGGGAGTCCTGGAAACATGTATATTCCGAACTCTTTGATGATGACCCGAAGATGAAGGCCCTGGCAGAAAAATGGGCGGCAAAGACCTATGATATTTCCGAGTTCTTAATTCATATCGTTCCGTTCAAAAGAGAAGGATTAGGACGCCTTGAGCGCAAAGTCACCTATCATGATCCCTGTCACTTAAATCGCGGCCAAGGGATTACGACAGAACCGCGTGAGATCCTAAAAGCGATTCCCGGCATTGAATTGATTGAAATGAAAAAACCGGATCGCTGCTGCGGTATGGCCGGTTCGTTCATGCTGGTGCATCCGGATCTTTCGGCTAAAATCTCCGATCGCAAGATTGAGGATATCGCTCAGACACACACGGATACCGTCGCAACCGGCTGCCCGGCATGCCGCCTGCAGCTGACAAGCGGAGTTGAGAATGCCGGACTTCAAGAAGATGTTGTTCATACGATTCAACTTCTTGATCAATCTTATAAAGCGGGTAAAAGGAGAAGCTCTGAAGCCGCACGTTAGATTCCTTCTGGCGCTCCGGGACTGGTTCACTTCTATGCGCGGAACTACGCTTTCGGGTCTTTTGCAATAATCCATAATTATGCTCACCACGAAAAAGGGGCTGTTTTCCGACAGCCCCTGGTTTTTTATCTTCTTACCCGACGCGGTGATGCATCGTACAGATATAGCGCGAAGGATCTTCAGCGAGGTCAATAATCAGCTCTTTCTCAACAGGATTTCCGAAAGGATCGAAAAGAACCTGAATTTTAGGCTGGGTAAGGTTGGGATAAGTAAAACGAAGAACGATCCCGGCCTCACCGCTGTTCAAGGTTACAAAAGAATCCGGAGGATAAAGCTGAATCATGCAGAAAAGAGCTTTGAGGACCTCGGGTGAAAAATCGGTGCCGCAGCCTTTAAAGAGAATTTCCAGAGCATGATAGGGAGGAAGGGGAGCATGATAGGGACGGTCTGTTATTAAAGCATCAAAGACATCCGCGACCGCCATGATTTGCGCGGAAGTTGAAATATCAAGACCTGCTAAACCCTGAGGATAGCCGCTTCCATTCCAGCGTTCGTGATGTTGGAGTATAGCGGTGAGTACGCTTTCAGGCAAGAGAAGATCTGCCGATCGTGCTACCCCTTTGGCAGGATGGGTTCGGATGATTTCGAATTCTTCCGAGCTGAGAGCACCTGGTTTATTGAGGATTTCTTCGGGAATATCCAATTTGCCGATATCATGAATTAGGGCACTAAGCGTAAGCCGTCGAAGTTTTTCTCCTTTATAGTTCATGGATTTTCCGATAATATAAGAAAGAAGAGCGACATTGACGGAATGTTTATAGGTCACTTTATCCGAGGTTTGTAATTGCTCAAAGTCCAAAGAAAACGCGGGATGAAGGGATAGATGGTCTACTAATTGATCGATAAAACGGACGGCCTCACTTAATAGCTCTTGTTTTATCAGTGCTGTTTCAAAATAAACCCGCTGGAGCCAGGGTGCTGTTCGAGGAAAGTGAATAAGTAATGAAGCGTGCAGTTCCCCTGAGACGGAGCTGGGAAAATCACACTCACAATGCAAAGAATAGATGGTTTGACGATTTAAAAACGAAGCGAGTGATGAGGTAACTTTCTGACCCTTGCCTAAAAGAAGGGTACCTCGATGATCAAAAAAATCTTGAGAAGCAAATTCCTCCACTTTAAATCGGTGATAAATCGGTTTAAGTATATATTGCATGGTTGATGCACCCCTCTGCTCAAGGATTATAATAGCTTTCGCTAAAAAAACCGAAAACCCTTTTTTGGATTGTGAGGAAAAATAAGGATAACATAGATATTGAAGATATTCTTTCTTTTTTTACATGAAAATCATTTGACCTTAACTGACCTTTGTACTAAAATAGGATTATCGGGAAAGGATATTAGGAAAATGTAAAACGTATAATGAAATGAGAATAGGATTAAGGGGGATTCTTAATGGGTTATCTAGTACCAATGGTTGTTGAACAAACGAATCGTGGAGAGCGGTCATATGATATTTATTCCAGACTGCTGAAGGACAGAATCATATTTTTGGGAGGACCGATTGACGACGATGTAGCCAACCTCGTTGTCGCTCAGCTTTTATTCCTTGAAGCCGAGGATCCGGAGAAAGATATCTTCCTTTATCTTAATAGCCCCGGCGGATCAATCAGTGCCGGCATGGCCATCTATGATACGATGCAATATATTCGTCCGGATGTACATACAATCTGTATCGGCTTGGCGGCCAGCATGGGCGCTTTTCTCCTCGCGGCCGGAGCAAAGGGAAAACGAACGGCACTGCCAAATTCCGAAATTCTGATTCACCAACCGCTTATCGGCGGCGGCGGAATCTCCGGACAAGCGACAGAGGTTGAGATTCATGCCAAACATTTGCTCTTTGTGAGAGAGAGAATGAATCGGATTTTAGCCGAAAGAACCGGACAAACTATTGAAAAGGTTGCAGCGGATACAGACCGCGATCATTATATGACCGCGGAAGAGGCCAAGGACTACGGTCTTGTCGATGAAGTTCTTGAGAAGATTGTTCCCGCAGATAAGAAAGACTGATCCCTAAACTTCTTCATCCAATCGTAAGACTGCCACTTCTATTAGTGGGAGTGGGTCCCTCGTACTCTGCTTCGGTGGGGGTAGGGTCCCCACCGAAGTCTCTATGTCCAGCCTTAGCCAAACGAGTTCACTAGAAGGGCACAAAAATGCCCTCCTCGTGTAGATCACACATCTACCAGGGGAGGGCACTTTGTTTAATTATCTGAGATGGTCATGAATAATCTCAAAGCCGAGCCCCGTCAAAAACCATTCAGGGACCATTCTTAAGGTGATCCAACCATTGATGTTAAGGGGATCATGATAGGACCAGGGACAGAAACCCAGGATAAGTGTAAGAAGCCAGCCGCTTAGATATTCGATTCCCCAGATAAGGAACAGGTAAATGAAGCCCCGGAGCCACCACGGTTGGGGTCTGATGATATTGTGAATAGGTTCAAGGAAAATAGCCATCCCGTAGATCGGAAGCATGACCAAAAAGGTGAAACCATGCATGCTTAAATCTCCTTTAAGCAAGGAGGAAAGCCCGGTATAAATAACCTCGAGTGTTAGCCCAAGAAAGCCGTAGATGAGAAAACGCACCCAACGATAACGCGATAGAGAAAGAAGATTAACAGACATAGTATTTCTCCAGATATAGAATTTATTGGGAATAGTATGGTATAATTGGGTTCGCGAACCGTTTAAAGTTTGTAATAAAAATGCTGCTTTTATAATATCCATTCCTAATGAAAACATACGCTGAGTAAGGAGAGACAAAAATGAGGAGAATTCGGAAAGCCGTTATTCCGGCCGCCGGTTTAGGAACGCGATTTTTACCGGCAACAAAGGCCCAACCCAAAGAAATGCTGCCGATTGTAGACAAACCCACGATTCAGTTCATCGTTGAAGAAGCCGTTAATTCCGGAATTGAGGATATTGTCATTGTGACGGGCCGAAATAAACGGGCCATCGAAGATCATTTTGACCGATCTGTCGAATTGGAAACCTTTCTGAAAAATGGGGGGAAAATGGAACTCCTCGACATGGTACAAGATATTGCAAGACTCGTGGATATTTATTATGTCCGGCAGAAAGAAGCTTTAGGTCTCGGGCATGCTATCTATTGCGCTCGAAAATTTATCGGGGATGAGCCGTTTGCTGTCCTCCTCGGGGATGATGTCATTCATTCAGATGTTCCTTGCCTGCGCCAGATGATGAACCATTATGAACGTTATGGGGCAAGCATTGTCGGGGTTCAGGAAGTCCCGCTTGAGGAAACTTCAAAATATGGAATTGTAGATGGTACGGAAATTTCCAGCCGACTCTATAGTGCCTCTGACCTTGTTGAAAAGCCTCTTCCGGAAGAGGCACCCGCTTCCCGGTTGGCGATTATGGGGCGATATATTTTAAATCCTGAAATCTTTGATATTTTAGAGAAGGTTGAACCGGGCAAGGGAGGAGAAATCCAGCTCACGGACGGACTTCGCGAACTATTAAAGACTCAGGAAATCCTCGCTTATAATTTCGAAGGGCGCCGCTATGATGTCGGCGATAAGCTGGGGTTTGTCCAAGCGACGGTTGAGTTTGCGCTTCGCCGCGAGGATATTTCCGAGGATTTGATGGCTTATCTTAAGAAGTTAGTCGCTAAATTTTAGTATTGGGCATTCTGGCAGGTCGAAGGGGATCCTTTGGCCTGCTTTTTAAGTTTGTGTAAGTTTGTGAATGAAAGGGTCTGGGGGTGAGTTGCGAGTACAGCTGCTCCGGTCACGGCGCTCGCAGAGCAAACTAACGGCTCAAACTGCCGGATGAGAGTAGGCGGGGTTCGGCGCCGGAATCGCCATCCTTGGCTCAGTCGGCGCCCGGGCACGTCCCTGTGCCCGCCCCGCTGATGCAAGAGCAGTTTTCGCCGAGTTTGCTAACTGCTCGCTTAAAACCTCCACATCTGTACTCGCAACTCGCCTGGTTGCTTCATGGGTCCCTTGCAAGCTATTCTTGTATGACCAGGGAGGCAGCGTGGTACATTCTGTACCACCGGCTGCAAATGCATGCAAAAGAAGCGGGAAAGCCTGGACGTGGATTTTGATTTACGGGAGAGAACGACTTAAGCAAGCAGCTACTGAAGCTTAGGCAGCGGCGACTGCTTATAAGCAAAGGGCTGCGCACAGGACGTGCGTAGCCGCCGACAGAGTCAGGAGACGATTTCGGCGGTGTCCCTTGACCCGGAAAAAAGGAGCCGATGCCTTAGCTTCAGTCTCCGAAGCGCCTGGAGTGAACGGTGTAAACAAAATCCACACCCCGGAGACATACCCGAATGATCCCCAAAGACTTGCCCCAAAAGAACCCAAATAAACGCTTATCGAAAGCAAAACACAATGAAGGAGAAAAGTGAGCAAACCTTTCTCCTTCATTTTTTCAAGGATGCTGTTTGATTTTCGCGAAGATCAGCAATCTTAAGGCACCCCGTGGCAATTTGGACAGGCTTAAGGCAGAAAATGGTGCGAACGATTCAGCAAAACCGACACGTTTTAACCCCATAAATTGGTAATATAGGAAGGAAATATAGAACCAAATTTTAAAAAGGAGGGAGATCATGGAGTTCGACAAGAGAAAAGTACTCACTTTGGCAGGAACCCTAGTGTTAGCCGGTGCTGTCGTTGTCGGCGGGATTTATGGACCGAGCGCTTGGAAAGTCTTTATGAATAGGTCCGTTTCTGGCGCTCAAAATCCAGTCGTTGTACAGACACCTCCTGTGGAAGGAACCAATGCGACCCAAAACGGCGCTGATGGAAATACCCCGGGACAAGCTAATACGACCGGAGCCAACCCAGCGAGTACAGTAACGAACCCGCCGGGTATCAATGTCGCTCCACAGGGAGATCTATCAGGACCTAAAAAGTACAAAGAACCAGATACAAAAAGTCTGGCACTAGCCCCAGCCGTTAAAGATAACTTCGAGGAGGGTGCACTGAGTCAAGATGCATTGAATATTGCTTTCGGCTCGGCTTGGAACATCCATCAATACGTGGATGGGTATTTGTACGGACCCAATAGCGGTCCTCAGATGAATGAACAGGATATTAAAAAATACATCGTATTTCATAAATCAGTTTGGGATAATCAGATTAAGAAAGAGGACGGCGCTAAAAAGGCTTCTTCCTTCAGCAATTATCTCGACGTCATGTTCAATCGTGGAATAGATGCATTTGATGCGAAAGACAAGGTGCGCATTGAACAATTCCACCAAGAGATTCATGATCTTGACGCTCATATCATGCGTAACGATGCGAGTGCCAAAATATATGGGGCAACTCCCTTTGCCACTAAACGGTAACATATCCAAGCGCGTTTAAAATCTGCAGGAAGGGTATCCGGAATAAGAGATAATAATGATGGGGGAAAAAATCGTGCTTTAGTTTTCAAAACGTGAGGATTTGGAGCCGGAGTGAAGAAGGGCAGCCGTCAATATATAAATATAGATATGAATCCTTAAAATTGAACTGAATAGAGCGGTGATAACCTGTACCGGAAACAGGTTTTTGAAAAAGGCCCTTGTCAGGGGCCCTCCAGTAGGGAGAAGAACATAATTAATGATTCAATTAAAGAATTAAATAGAAATCATTTGGAAGGGAAAATTAACCCGAAAAATTAACCTCAAAGAAAGGAACGAACATAAAGTTCTAAGAGGTGAGGGGTAGAAAATGGACGGATAATAGCGTGAAGACAAAACCGCGGTTTTCCCTTGAAGATCTTAAGTGCGCGCAATAATTGAAAAACTGAATAAGGATGAATAGAAAAGCTCATCGCGTTTGAGCAAAAATAATGAGACCTGCCCGGAGGGACAGGTCTCATTTATTTTTGCTATAGTTGGCTTATTCATTGCAGTAACTCTTCCTGCACTTGACTTACTTTGGCAGACATGGTAGTTTTCTCTTAGCTGAAGTATTAGCGGACATTTGATTTTAGGAGGTTGAGCCTCATGGTTGTACGGAAAGAAGATATTTATAACTTAGTTGAGCGTCTTCCAGAAGATGATCAAAAAACTGTTTTTGATTTCATACAGTATCTATTAAATCGTTCCACAGAAAAACCAAATGGTTGGGAGGGAATCGATCAGGTAGATCCGGACGATGAACCTTTAACTGAAGAAGAACTTCGCCAGCTTAATAGTGATGCTGGTTATGTTACCGGGGAGGACGCCAAGCATGAGTTCGGATTACAAGTTGATTTACCGTAAGGATGCAATCAAATACCTATCCAAAAAAGAAGCGTCCGTTCAAAAACGTATTGCGAAAGGATTAGCAGGACTAATAACAATTCCCCCGAGTGGCGACATTAGGCAAATGAAGGGACAGCAAGGCTTATATCGTCTTCGGGTTGGTACATACCGCGTACTTTTTGAAGTTAATCATACCGAAAAGATTGTCTACATTCTGGCAATAGACTCTCGTGGCGGAATTTACAAATAACTAAAGCCGATTATTCTTCAGAGCAAGGAAAATCGGCTTTCGCTTTTTGAAACTGTCTTAATGAATATTTATTTGAAGAGAATTGACTCTTTGCTTAACCGGACATATAATAATTATATAGTTAGAATAATGTCTAAATATCTAAATATATGAATATCTAAAGACTAAGGAATAAAGAATAAGAGGTGAAATGAAATGCCGCTTTATAATGAAACGTTTAAGGCGCTCTCCGATAAGACAAGACGGCAAATCCTTCGTGATTTGCGCAGCGGAGAAATGAGCGCCGGGGAGATTGCAGACCATTTTGATATGACAAAGCCCAGCATTTCTCATCATCTGAGTATTTTAAAGCAGGCTGACTTAATCAGCGACCGGCGCCAGGGACAAAATATCATGTATTCCCTAAACACTTCAGTCTTTGAAGATGTGATGGGCTGGTTTATGGAGTTCTTAGGTAAAGCTCCGAATGACATTACTAAGGGGGAATGATTATGTCAAATCTTGAAAATCATCAAGGCGGTTGGGCAAAAATATTATCAGCCTTTCTGATCATCGCTGATTTTTTAATTGCTTTCTGGGCATATCCTCAACTAGGAGATCGGGTGCCCTCACATTGGAATTTGGCCGGTGAGGTTAACGGCTATTCCTCACGTTTTGGCGGAGCCTTTATGTTACCGCTGATTCTTCTCGGCATTTATCTTTTGTTTTGGATTATCCCGAAGATTGATCCGAAAAAAGCAAACTATCCGGCCATGTCTCGAATCTATTGGATCAGCACGCTGGCGATTATCTTCTTTTTAAGTTTGATGCATGTCGGGGTATTGGGTGTAGGCTTGGGTTATTTTACAACTCTTCCGCGTTGGTATTTTTCGGGAATAGGAATTTTATTTATTATCTTGGGCAATTATTTTGGAAAAATTAAATTCAATTATTTCTTTGGCATCAGGACATCTTGGACTTTAGCGAGTGAAGAAGTCTGGTATCGTACGCACCGATTTGCCGGACCGATTTGGATGGTAGGTGGAATTCTCATCGGTGTTTTAGGATTTATGCCATCACAATGGGTGGGACCGCTTTTTGCTGTCGCTATGGTTATACTTGTAGGTGCGCCTACGCTTTATTCCTATGTTCAGTTCAAAAAGCTAAATTTTTAGCACTGCCATGAATATTGCCATGAATGTTTGATATTTTTTATTAGCTTGTGTCTAAAATCTCTTTTGCCGGGCAAGATTATTGATAGGGAACTTATCCTTATTGATTAATGGGTAAAGGAGATTTTGTATTTTATGCGTAAGATTAATTGGCTTGTGGGTTCTGTCGCCTTGTGCCTTGGTTTGGTCATTGGAATTGTCGGCCATGCTGTTGCGACGACCCCTGCAACGGGGAGTTCAATATTAACCAAACTCGGAGTGGATAATGAATCACAGGCAACGGCAATCAATTCGGAAAATGTGCTGAATTCTGTTAAACAAAGTCCCAATGCTGATCAGAAGGACAGCTTGCTTACTCCCCCCGAAGGGGTTTTGGCAGGAGCAAACGAAACGGATAGCACGGTAGAAAAAGAGCGGACAGAGAAAATAATCAGTGATTATAAACAAAATATCGGCTACTTTTTTGGGGCTTGGCAATCCACAGATATGACTAATTTTCGGAACCAGCTCGCTAAAGCCTACATTGGAGAGATTTATGAAAAGCATGCCCGCAATGCGGAGAGCTTCATTATCCAAGGAATCGGTTTAGCAGTCAGTGATATTCGCTTCGATGAAATTAAGGTGGAATCGGCAACCGCCAACTCAGCAACACTTGAAGCAACCTATCGTTATGCCGCTCAGGACTATGATTTAGGAGAACAGATGCCCCAGGGGGAAAAGACGGAACACCTTGTTCATGTACGTGTCAATTTGATCCTATCCAATGGTCACTGGTTGATCTCCGGGGAAACGCTGCTAAGTTAAAGATTGCAAGCTTCCTATGTCCAGGGACTTAGCCACTTATCTCATCCTCACCGCTAAAGTTGTTCTGTGAAGTTTGTGGTTCGGCAAAAGTGACCTGCGCCGCTCAGCTTTTCTTTGCAGTAGGCGACTTAGGCGAAAACCCCACCCGGGTTTAGTCACTTGTTAGTCATCGGATAAAATAGGTCTTTCGCTATGAAATAGGCGAAAGGCCTATTTTCATCTTTTAGCAGGAAACTGAAATAAAGATGTTGAAATAGGGGGGATAAAGGAAACTTGCTTCAGGTGGAGTTTTGACTACAGATAGAGTATCCCAACAAAGGAGGGCTATTGGTGAATAAGAGAAAAAAGTGGATGAGTGTTTTATTAAGTACATTTATCCTTGTACAAGTTTTGGGAGAACCGAGCCTCCTCTTCGCAGCTACGGATTTGACGAATAGCCCGACAACAAATGGGGCAGTTCCGAATTCCGCCCCTACTCCGGATTTTAAACCTCAAGTCAATCCCTCCCAGGCGGAAATCAATGCTTTGCTGGAAAAGGTGGCCAAGGAAGAAAAGATTCCAAGCCCCATTTTGAAAGCAATTGCCTTCCAGGAAAGTTCGTGGCATCAATTTGACAGCAATGGCCAACCCCTTCTCAGCCCAACAGGGGCAATGGGGATTATGCAGATTTCCCCTAAATACGAAACACCGGAAAACATCGTTAAATTAAAGACAGATATTGAATATAATATCCGTCGGGGAGCTCAGCTCTTGAATGAGAAGTGGGCTTTTGTTCCCAAGATCGGGGATGGCGATCGTAATAAATTGGAGAACTGGTATTTTGCGATTTGGGCTTATAATATCTGGTCCGGCAAGAATAATCCCAATGAAGCTAAAACGAGTTCTATAATAGAGGATAATACCCCCAAAGCCGATGGAAGCAAAGTAATATCTCGAGGCGGAAGCGCCGTAATTCCTACACCCGCACCCATTCCCGCACCCACACCCGTTCCCTATCAAGAGCGGATCTTGAGCACGATCGCAAATCCGCCATCCTGGTTAGCGCATTATATTAAGGCCGTAGAGATTACGCCGGTTCCGGCAAGTTCACTGCCAGAGCAGGGAGTTCCCCAAAAAACGCTGCAATGGACAACTCCTCTGCCGTACCACTTAGGGGATTTAAATATGAATAGCGATAAAGATACCGGAAAGATTCTCCCGGCTGTCATTCCTGAGTGGAGTCGTCTCCAAGGTAAAGACCGAATCGACACGGCTCTTCAACAGGCGCAAAAGGGATGGCCTCAAGGTTCAACATCCGTCATTCTGGCACGGGCGGATGACTTCCCCGATGCTTTAGCAGGTGTTCCCTTAGCCGGGCGTTTGCAAGCTCCGATCTTATTAACTTCATCTAAAGAGCTTGATTCCGAGGTTCTTACAACCTTGAAAAGCTTAAAACCTCAAACGATTTATCTCCTCGGCGGCGAAGGCGCATTGGGAGGCAAAATCACTTCAACGCTTGAAAAGAACGGCTGGAATAAAGATAGCCTTATTCGCATCAGCGGTGACAGCCGATATAGCACGGCAGCAAGTTTAGCCATGGCCACAGTAGCATCGTCTCTTTCCGCGGTTACGGTAGAGGGGAAGATCAGCTTAGAGAATATTCCTCAAGGAGCGGCTTTACAAAATGTACCGGCCGTAGCTATTGCCACAGGTGAGAATTTTCCCGATGCCTTAGCGATTGCCTCCATAGCCGGTGCGAAAAGGATGCCGATCCTTCTGACTTCAACAAATGGACTTCCCGCAGACACCCTTAAAACACTCCGGCGTCTTAACCCAGCCAAGGTCTACCTGATCGGGGGGAATGGCAGTATTTCTCCGCAGGTTGAGCAAGAAATCAAGCAGGGCTTAAATATGTCCGCCTCGCAAATTCGCAGACTCGCAGGAGCGTCACGTTATGATACGATGGCTGCTGTTGCGCAAGAATTTCAAGATGATATTGATAATCTAAGCTTTGCTACCGGTGAGAATTTTCCGGATGCGCTTGCCGGTGCGGCTTTAGCAGCCCATCAAGGTTCGACAATCGTGCTTGTCCCGAAGAATTCGCTTGAACCATATCCGAATCTCAAAAATTGGATCCGCGGACGTCTGAAAATATTAACCAATCCGACCGCCCCCAATGCCCCCCAGTCGCTTAAGCTTTATTTAATGGGCGGTACCGGAGCGATATCAGAAGACCTTGAAAAAGAACTAAAATCCTTCCTTGGTCAGTAATTTGACTGAGGAAGGCATTTGCATGTCCTGTTGTAAAACGGTAAAAACTATAGTAAACTGTAAAACGGTGATTTATTAAGAGAGCTTTTAAAACTTCCATAAATTAAAGAAGGGATCATAAATTCATGCTATGGCGTAAACGAACTTTATTTTTGATGGCAATTGATGCTTTACTTGTGAATCTTGCTCTGTTTTTAAGCTTTTATATGCGTTTCGAAGACGGTATTCCCCACGAATATGTGATGACCTATTATTATTCAGTATGGGCCGCCACCCTTATCTACTTGGCGGTTTTCTATGCTTTCGGACTTTATAAAAGGCTTTGGCAGTATGCCAGTATCGGTGAACTTTTATTGATCGTCTTTGCAGCAACGATTGGAACGGCGGCTACCGTTACGGTTGTATATTTCATAGCTCCCATGCGGCTGCCTCATTCCGTTGCCGCGCTGCTTTGGTTTACCACCCTTTTTCTTGTCGGCGCTTCGCGTTTTGCCTGGCGGATTTTACAAGAGAATGTTTTAACACCGCATGTTCCGGGCTCGCAAAAACAGGTATTGATTGTCGGTGCGGGAGATGCCGGTGCCGTTGCGGTTCGCGAACTAAAGAACCGCAATTATCATGAAGGACGTCCTGTCGGTTTTATTGATGATGACCCTAAAAAGCAGCATCTTCAACTGATGGGGATTCCGGTGTTGGGAACGCATAAGGATATTCCCCGCGTGGTCAATAATCATAATATCGATGAAGTGATCATTGCGATGCCTTCGGCATCCGGTGAGGCCATTCGTGAAATTGTTCAGATCACTGAAAAAAGCGGCGTCGATTTGAAAATCCTGCCGGGCGTGTACGACCTCTTAAGCGGCACTGTGGACACGAAGGAGATTCGTGAAGTCCAGGTTGAAGACTTATTAGGCCGTGAGCAGGTATCGGTGGATCTTCAAGAAGTTGCCGGCTATTTAGCGGGAGAAACCGTTTTCGTGACCGGAGGCGGGGGTTCCATCGGTTCGGAAATTTGCCGTCAAATTACACGCTTTAATCCAGGAAAAATTGTAATTCTGGGTCATGGCGAAAATACCGTTTTCGATATTGAACAAGAACTGCGCTCCGAACATCCGGGAATTGAAATTGCAACGGAAATTGTCGATATCAAAGATCGAGAAAAAATCCAGCTGGTTTTCGAGCGTTATCATCCCGGCGTTGTTTTCCATGCCGCAGCCCATAAGCATGTGCCGTTGATGGAGAAAAATCCGGAAGAGGCCTTGAAAAACAATATTGTAGGTTCATATAACTTAGCGGAAACAGCGGATCGCGTAGGAGTTAAAACCTTTGTTCTCATCTCCACGGATAAAGCGGTGAACCCGACCAGCGTGATGGGGGCCACGAAACGTGTCACCGAAATGATTATCCAAAGCATGGGCAGACGCTCCAAAACGAAATTTGTCGCTGTCCGTTTCGGTAATGTTCTGGGAAGCCGCGGCAGTGTAATTCCTACATTTAAAAAGCAAATCAAAAAGGGCGGACCGGTTACGGTTACCCATCCGGATATGGTCCGATTCTTTATGACGATTCCGGAAGCTTCGCAGCTGGTTATCCAGGCCGGAGCAATGGCTCAAGGCGGGGAAATTTTTATTCTGGATATGGGTAAGCCGGTTAAAATTCTCGATTTGGCCCGTGACCTCATTCGTTTGTCCGGGTTTGAACCTGATGTTGATATAAAAATTAAATTCACAGGGATGCGTCCGGGTGAGAAGCTCTATGAAGAGTTGCTTACGGCGGAGGAAGGGACCTCGGCAACAAAGCATAAGCGTATTTTCGTGGCTAAGCCATCCCCGGTTGAAACCGAGAAGCTTGAAGAAATCATCCACATTATCCGTGAGCGGGGTTCATACCTGTCGAAGGATGAGGTTGTTGAGCTTCTGCAAACCGTCATCCCTACATTTAGAAAGCAAAATGCCAAAACGGTGGCGAACCAATAAGGAGGAAATTGTGTCATGTTAGAACTTAAAGAAGTGATCACAGATGATGATGTGCTCGCTAAGACCCTGAAGGAGAAAATTATTAACCATACCGCGACTGTCGGGGTCATTGGACTGGGATATGTCGGTTTGCCTTTAGCCGTTGAAAAAGGAAAAGTGGGCTTTAAGGTTATCGGTTTTGAGTTGAATGAAGAGCGTGCAGGCCGAGTCAATGCAGGAGATAACTATATCGGAGATGTAAAGGATATTGAACTTCAGGAGCTTGTGCAAAAGGGAGCCCTTACGGCGACTACCGAGTTTGATCGTCTCGCTGAATGTGATGTTATCGTCATTTGTGTTCCTACACCCCTGACGATTACCCGTGACCCGGACATTTCCTATATGAAGAATGCCGCTTTGGATATCGCTAAGCGGCTGCGTCCCGGACAACTTGTGACGCTCGAAAGCACAACCTATCCGGGGACGACCGAAGAAGTGATTTTGCCGATTCTTGAAAAGAATGGGCTCAAAGTTGGAAAAGACTTTTTCCTTGCCTTTTCTCCGGAACGTGTTGACCCAGGTAATAAGCGTTTCACAACAAAAAATACCTCAAAGGTTTGCGGCGGCGTAACTCCGATATGCCTGGAGATCGCTTACACCTTCTATTCGCAAACGATTATCAATGTTGTGCCTGTTTCTTCACCCGCAGCTGCCGAGCTGACGAAGGTGTTTGAAAACACCTATCGGGCCGTCAACATTGCTTTGGTTAATGAGCTGATGCTCCTTTGCGATAGAATGGGACTGGATATTTGGGAAGTGGTTGAAGCTGCCGGTACGAAGCCGTTCGGAATTCAAACATTCTGGCCGGGCCCCGGCGTAGGCGGCCACTGCATTCCGATTGATCCGTTCTATCTCACCTGGAAGGCTCGTGAATACGATTTCCATACCCGTTTTATTGAACTTGCCGGGGAAATCAATATCGAAGCGTCCTACCATGTCATCAGCAAAGTTGTTCGGGCTTTAAATAATGGGAACAAGAGCCTGAAAGATGCCAAAATTCTCGTTTTGGGAGTGGCTTATAAAAACGATATCGATGATGTTCGTGAATCACCGGCCCTTAAAGTCATGGAGCTTCTCCGCAGAGAAGGTGCCAATATCGTTTATCATGACCCATTCATCCCTGTTATTGAACCTCATGGCGGCAGCACTGTTCATATGGATAGCATCGAATTGACCGATCAAGCTGTGGAAGAGGCAGATTGTGTGCTTATTTTGACAGCCCACAGTGCTTTGGATTATGAGCATATCGTTGAAAAGGCTCAAATCGTCGTTGACACCCGAAACGCAACAAAAGATGTTAAAAATAACCGGGAAAAGATTGTCAAAATCTGATGTTTTTCGGTTAAAATATCAACAGAATAAATAAAAGGGGAATCGTCAGATTCCCCTTTGAACAATCATTTTAGAATAAATGTACTTATTTTTAACAAGGGAGAAGAGAATTATGGAAAAGAAAATTCGTTTTGCCATTATTGGTTGTGGCCGGATTGCCCCAAAACATGCGGAGTCAATCGTTGCGATTCCGGAAGCGGAGCTCGTCGCAGTCTGTGATATTGTCCCTGAAAAAGCTCAGGCATTTGCCGATAAATATGGTGCTAAACCGTATACCTCCTTTGAAGAGATGTTAGCTGCCGAGGATATCGAAGTTGTAACCGTCGCCACTCCTTCAGATTTACATGCCCCGATTGGCATTGCAGCCGCTAAATTAGGCAAACATGTCATGGTGGAAAAGCCGATGGCCATGACTCTAAAAAGTGCGGATGAATTGATCAAAACCTGCAAGGAAAACCATGTAAAACTCGCGGTGATCCACCAAAACCGCTTTAACAAATCGGTAAAACTTATGCGTAAAGCGTTGGAGGACGGCCGTTTCGGAAAACTGACCCACGGACAAGCGACAGTGCGCTGGAACCGTGATAATAACTATTATGCTCAAGCCCCTTGGCGGGGAACGAAGCTTCAAGACGGCGGTGTCCTGATGAACCAATCGATTCATAATATCGATTTGCTCCAATGGACGTTTGGACCTGTTGAATCCGTTTTCGGATATACCACAACGGCATTGCGCCCAATTGAGATGGAAGATGTCGGTGGAGCTGTCATTAAGTTTAAGAACGGTGCCATTGGCTTGATTGAAGCCGCTTCAACAATTTATCCGAAAAATATTGAAGAAACGCTCAATGTCTTTGGGGCGACAGGCTCAGTCATTATCGGTGGAATTGCCGTTAACCGCATTGAGACTTGGGAGTTCCCGAACAGCGAAGAAGAGAAGAAACAAATTTTAGATAGTCAAGAAAATGATCCGCCGACCGTTTATGGTTTTGGACATCGCGAGATCATTACCGATATGATTCATGCTATTCGTGATGATCGAACTCCGGCGATCCCCGGCGAAGAAGGCCGTAAAGCATTAGAGATCATTCTTGCGATTTATAAATGCCAGGAAACGAAGCAGCCTGTGGTTTTTCCGCTTGTTGAGGATTAAGACTGTACTTTAGTTTGATCTGGGGAGAGTTGCGAATACAGCTGCTCCGGATTAAAGGCGCTCGCAGAGCAAACTTGCGGCTCAAACGGGTAGATGAAAGCAGGCGGGGTTCGGCGCCGGAATCGCCATCCATGGCTCTGTCGGCGCCCGGGGACATCCCTGTCCCCGCCCCGCTTTATGCAAGCCCGTTTTCGCCGAGTTTGCTAACTGCTCGCTTAAAACCTCCACATCTGTATTCGCAACTCACCTGGCCGCTTCATGGGTCTTTTGCAAGTATTTCTTATACGACCTGAAAGGCAACGTGGTACATAAGTACCACCGGTTGCAGATGCATGCATGAAAGAAGCAATGAAAGCCTGGATGTGGATTTTGATTTACGGGAGAGAACGACTAAAGCAAGCAGTTACCGAAGCTTAGGCAGCGGCGACTGCTTATAAGCAAAGGGCTGCGCATAGGATGTGCGCAGCCGCCGACAGAGTCAGGAGACGATTTCGGCGGGAACCCGCGACCCAAAATAAGGAGCCGGTGCCTTAGCTTCGGTCTGCGAAGCGCCTGGAGTGAACGGAGTAAACAAAATCCACCCCCAGACGCAATCCCCAAACAACTCATAAGGCATACTTAACGAAACGTAATTATCAACTCGCGAGAAACGAGGTATTTAATGATGACTAATGTAAATAGACTTTTTATTTCCCCAGAAGCAATAATTCCGGCGGGCACGATTACCGGCCCCTTTTGCGTTATTGGCGAAGACGTCACGTTGGGCGAGAATATTGTCCTGGGAGCAGGCTGCGTAATTTCGAGCGGAGTAACGATCGGTGCCGGAACGGTTCTCGGCCACTATGTGACTATTGATCATGGAGCTGTCATTGGTGAAGGCTGCCAGATCGGAAATCATGTAAGCGTAGGGACTTGGGCAAAAGTCGGCGCTAATACGAAAGTCGGAGATCACACGACGATTTATCCGCAAGTGGATCTTGGGGAAGAGGGCTTTATTGGAAGCAACTCCTCGATTGGACGGGCTCCTAAAGCCGCGGCAACGAGCACCGTCAAGGCTCATGCGGATTTACCACCTCTCCGTATGGGAAAAGGTTATACAGCCGGATGCTCGGTCGTGCTTTATTCCGGGACAAGTTATGGTGACAAGGTCTTTATCGGGGATGGTGCACTTGTTCGGGAAAGGTGCACGATTGGCCAAAATGTTGTCATCGGCAGCGGGGCGGCCGTCGAGAATGACACCCGGATCGGTGATTTTACGAAGATTCAAACGGGTTCATATATTACAGCCTATATGGAAATTGAAGATCACGTCTTCATTGCTCCGATGGTTACGACCACGAATGATAATTTCATGGGTCGCACAGAGAAACGCTTTAAGTACATTAAAGGAGCCCATATCGGCAAAGGCGCTCGCGTCGGCGGTGCATCAATACTCCTACCGGGGGTTGAGCTGGCACCTGAAACCTTTGTTGCCGCCGGAGCCTTGGTTACTAAGGATACAGAAGAAAAGCGGGTAATGATCGGCTTCCCGGCTCGCGATATTCGCCAAGTGCCGGATGAGGAGCTGCTTCCGTAAAATCTTGCAGGTAGGGGTCTGGGGAGAGTTGCGAATACAGCTGCTCCGGATATAAGGCGCTCGCAGAGCAAACTAGCAGCTCAAACGGGTGGATGAAAGCAGGCGGGGTTCGGCGCCAAATCGGCTCGCAGAGTGCTATGCCGTCCATGGCGCACTCTGCACTAGGCACGTCCTGTGCCGTCGCTGCCTCAGTGGCGCCCGGGGACAACCTGTCGCCGTTGAGATGTCCTTTTGGGTAAGCGGCTCGGGGTGAAAATGTCCACTGGACACTTTCGTCATGTCCCCGCCCCGCTTTATGCAAGCCCGCTTTCGCCGAGTTTGCTAACTGCTCGCTTAAAACCTCCGCATCTGTATTCGCAACTCACCTGGCCGCTTCATGGGTCTCTTGCAAGTATCTCATGCGTGACCTGGGAGGCGGCGTGGTACATTCTGTACCACCGGCCGCGAATGCATACAAAAGAGGAAGAACGACCTGGATGTGGATTCTGATTTACGGGAGAGAACGGCTAAAGCAAGCATCTATCGAAGTTTTGACAGGGGCGACGCTTGCAAGTATCTCATGCAGTGACACAAGAGGCAGCGTGGTACATTGTACCACCGGCTGCAATGCATGCAAAAAAAGAAGGAAAGCCTGGACGTGGATTTTGATTTACGGGAGAGAACGACTAAAGCGGGCAGCTACCGAAGCTTAGGCAGCGGCGACTGCTTATAAGCAAAGGGCTGCGCACAGGACGTGCGCAGCCGCCGACAGAGTCAGGAGACGATTTCGGCGGGCGATGACACAGGACGTGTCAAGTGTCGCATGTGCCAGGACGGCGAAAACATGCGACAACCCGCGACCCCAGAAAAGGAGCCGGTGCCTTAGCCTCGGTCTGTGAAGCGCCTGGAGTGAACGGTGTAAACAAAATCCACCACCCCAGACGCATTCTCCGGCAGACATAAAATAAAGACATGCACACACCACATGACTCCGCTTAATCGGACTTTGAAGAATCAGACTTTTAAGAACCTGACTCAACAGAAGCAAACTCAGCGGAAGCAATCGGCAGAAGCTAACCCAGCAAACCCGATTTTGTAGAAGCGACAACTTAGGCTATAATAAATTCAGTTGCTTCAGCGACTCATCATTACCGTCAACGGCATATGCCGAAAGGAGTTAAAGTTAATGGGTATACCGCTTTTAGATCTTAAAGCTCAATACTTAACGATCAAGGATGATATCGACCAGGCAATTATGCGTGTCCTAGATTCCAGCAAATTTATTCTCGGCCCGGAAATGAAGACATTTGAAAAAGAGATGGCCGCTTATTGCGGTGTTAAAGAAGCCGTAGCCGTGGGCAACGGAACAGATGCTTTGTTGCTCTCATTAAGAGGATTGGGTGTCGGCCCCGGAGACGAAGTCATCACCACTCCGTTTACCTTCTTTGCTTCAGCCGAAACCGTTGCCGCTCTGGGAGCAACCCCGGTGTTTGTCGATATTGATCCCGTGACGTTAAATATGGACTTAAACCAACTGGAAGCGAAGGTCACACTACGCACCAAGGCCATTATTCCGGTACATATTTTTGGACAAATGGTCGATGTTGAGCGTGTGATGGAGATCGCTGCCCGCCATGATCTGAAAGTTATCGAAGACTCCGCCCAAGCGATTGGATCGAGCTACCGGGGACGGAAAGCCGGATCGATCGGTGATGCCGGAACGTTCAGCTTTTTCCCCACGAAGAATTTAGGAGCTTACGGTGATGCGGGAATGGTCGTCACAGATGATGAACATCTGGCTGCGCACTTGCGGATGCTGCGTTTTCATGGCTGCCAAACGAAGTATTATCATGATGAAATCGGATATAACAGCCGGATGGATGAAATGCAAGCTGCAATTCTGCGCGTCAAGTTCCAACATATCGACGACTGGAATGCAGCCCGTCGGAAAAAAGCCAAAATTTATAATGAGCTTTTAGCGGATCTGCCGCTGACCTTGCCGGGTATTGATCCCGCAGGTACGCCGGTTTACCACCTTTATGTCTTACGGACGGATAAACGCGACAAACTCATGGCAGCGCTTAAGGAAAACGGAATTGCCAGCGCGATTTATTATCCCGTTCCTTTGCATTTGCAACGCGCCTTCCGCAACCTTGGCTATAAAGAAGGCGATTTTCCCGTTGCTGAAAAAGCGTGTAAACAAGCGCTAGCCTTGCCGTGCTATCCGGAATTAACGCTGGAGCAGCAACAACAAATTGCCCAAGTGGTTAAGGAAGCTTTATAAATATGCTGACCAGTGTTTTGTGGGTAACCATTGCCCGAATTATTTTAGGCCTGACGCCACTCATTACTCTGCCTGCCTTAACAAGCTCCTTTACACCGGAGTGGTATGGAGTCTGGTCACAGATCACCATCACGATTAGTTTTGTTGCTCCGCTTGTGGGTTTGGGATTTGATACTGCGGTTATACGTTATTTCGCGACAGGATTTGATAATAAGGAAAATATCCGTGACTTTTATTCCTTGGCCGCTTTTATCGGCATATTCAGTCTTGTGCTTATTCTTTTGGCTACTATTGCTTCAAATACGTTTAGCCGGATCATGTTTTCAAGCTCTGAACTTAAGCTATATGCCATTTTAACCTTCATTTATGTTATGGCACAGGGATTGTACAACTATGTCATCTCTTACTTTCGAGTAACCCAAAGCATGCGCACATATGCGATGTTTGATATGGCTGATGGTTTGCTAAATGCCTTGATTATGGTCATTGTTCCCTTGAAATTCCATTCTGTAGCGGGAATGGTGACAGCCCTTATTTCGAACCAGTGCTTATTTGTGCTGATATTTCTAATTTTCATTTATCGGAATATCGGATTTCAGGGACTGTCTTTGGCCAATATCGCTAAGTATCTAAAATACGGTCTTCCCTTGGTTCCTAACAGCCTTTTTCTGTGGCTGGTCAATTCCAGCGGTCGCTATTTTCTCACGCATTTTCGAGGCTTAGCTGATGTTGGAGTGTATGCTGCAGGCTACACTATCGCGAATACTATGACCCTCTTTTTTATGCCTATTAGCATCGTACTTTTCCCGGTTATCTCTAAACTCTGGGGAGAGGGTAAGAAGGAAAAGGTTGCTGCTCAGATTACTGCTGCCAATCGTTGGTATCTTATCTTAGCTGTGCCGGGCGCGTTTGGACTATCTTATCTTGCAAAACCGATTGTCGACCTTTTATCGACTAAAGACTTTGCCGGGGGAGCAGATATCATTTTTGTTCTCACCTTAGCAAACTTGTTATACGGGGTTTATCAAATAAACCTGTATGGTGCGCTCTTGATTGAGAAAAATTTAAAGTTGACCGGCTTTTTTGCGATGGCCGGTGTTCTCAATCTTGTGCTTAATTTCGCCATGGTTCCGGCATTTGGATTGCAGGGAGCAGCATGGGCGATGCTTTGTTCCTTCCTTTTCTTAGCGGCGGCGGTAGTGCGTTGGGCTAAAAGTATAATTAATTTCCATTTTGACTGGAGGGGGACAGGGAAAGTCCTCTTATCGGCTTGTGCGATGGTCGGGGCGTTGTTTCTATCGGAAAAATTCGTTCATCTTCAAGGTATTTCTTATTTAATAGTGGAGATCCTTCTGGGCGTCATTGTCTATGGGTTTTGCCTGCTGGCAACGCGGACGGTCACGAAGGAGGAACTTCTAAGTTTTAGAAGATCATAAATTAAAACACAAACAATTGCTAAAGCTATAGAAAGAGTAAAGACAAAGCTCATGATAAAAGAAAATAAACAAAG
Organism: Desulfitobacterium sp.; assembly: GCF_034927245.1. Lineage (GTDB taxonomy): Bacteria > Bacillota > Desulfitobacteriia > Desulfitobacteriales > Desulfitobacteriaceae > Desulfitobacterium_A. Next base: position 33,296 of record NZ_JAYFQK010000025.1, on the reverse strand, counting down.
ACAAAAATAAAGATAAAGAATGAAGTTCAGAAAGAAAAGAGGGATCGAGATGGAGAGTACCGCCTGGCTGATCGTAACGGTGATAACGATTTTGGCACTGTTTGTTTTTGGCTTCAAAGCCCCACAAGGGGTGTTTGCAATTTATTTGAACGGAATGTTCATTGCAACACTGCTGCTAACCCACACGGGAATTAACTTATTTGCGGGTACTTCGATCTTAATGATTTCAGGGATTACCCTTCTTTACTATCTACTGCGGGAAGTCGGAATCAGGGAATTTTGGGATCGCTTAAAAGGCTGGCTGCCCTTGCTTGTGGTGCTGATCGCGATAGATATGGTCATCGCCTTTTTGTATGGTACGCGATCTTCCTATGGAGCAATGAAAATTATACGTTTTGTCAGTATAAATGCATTTTTCTTCTTTGGGCTTATACTGTTTGCGCGTCCGGAAGAAAAGCTTTATTCTTTCCTCAAATACACTGCCTTTTTTGGCTTAGTGTATGCTCTGGCCTCCCTTGTCGGAATGCTTATGGGAGATCCCATGGCGATGTATGGGTGGAATAACCGGATTTGGTTCTCACGGTCGCTTGGGTTAACGCTGATCCTGTTTTACTTTTTCTGGGGAACGGGTGAGCAGCGGAAATATGTAAGGCTCAGCATTTTAGGGATATTTATCCTTGCTTTGATGTTTTTAAATGCCAGCCGTGGTCCGGTTATCGCACTGTTTGTTGCATTGCTGATCTTTGAGATCTTTGATGTTTCCGGTGTAAACTGGAAAAAGCGCGGTCTGCACATGCTGATTCTCACAGCCGTGTTCTATGTTATTTTCTGGAGCAACTCACCGCTGACCAAACCTCTGGCGAATGCCGCCGAACTTAATGATCAGATGATCAGTATTACGGAGAAGTTCAATTCCGATGCCGGAGGGACAGGCAACGAACGTCTGATTATCTGGAAGGATACATTAGGTATGATTCAGGAGCACCCCGTTCTTGGGATTGGGACAGGCTCCTTCCATACGATCGTTCCTTATAAACCGAATGAGCCGTATCTGTATCCTCATAATATCGTTTTAGAAGTGATGGTGGAACAAGGCATTCCCGGTGTTCTTTTGTGGCTGGGATTTGGTCTTATCACGATAACCCTAAGTATCCGCGGTATTTTGCAGAAAAGCCGAGGGCAGCGCATCTATCTGATCAGCTTGGCGATTTTAGCTTTTGGTCTGGCCAATGCAATGCTGAGCGGCAATATCCCGGATAATCCGAATATTTTTGTTGCCGCAGGTTTGGCCTGGTCAGCGCATCTGCTTGAAAGGAGAGAGACCTTCTCTTGAAAAAGGTTCTCGTTCTAGCCTACTATTATCCGCCCTATGGCGGAGGCGGGGTACAGAGGACAACCAAATATGTTAAGTACCTTCGTCAATACGGCTGGGAGCCTGTTGTGATTACGATTAACGAGGATAAAATACCGCTTTGGGATGAGTCCTTAAAGAAGGATGTCCCGGAGGGACTCGAAATTATCCGAACCGATATCCGCGGGTTGACCTTGATTGAGAATCTGCTTAAACTCCGCAAGGCGCATGCGAAAAAAGAAGTGATTGAACATCAGAATCCGCAGCCCCAGAGTCAAAAGCAGGATGGGGCGATTAAGAGCGGACTCTATCGCTTTCTCAAAAATACCTTCTTGCTGTTTTATACCTTTCTGCTGTATCCGGATGATAAAATAGGGTGGTATTCTTTTGCCAATCGTGCGGCAAGAGAGCGTTTAGCCGTAGGGGATATTGACTTGATTTATACGACTTCTGCTCCGTTTACCGCTCATCTTATCGGTTTGAAGCTTAAGCGAACAACCGGCAAGCCCTGGGTTATGGATTTAAGGGATCCTTGGGCCGGAAATAAGTATCTGCTCTTCAACCGCCTGCGTCAGCCGCTTGACCGTTTATTCGAAGGGCGGTGTGTTCGGCAAGCGGATCAAGTCATCACCGTTTCTGAACCGATAAAAGAGGATTTACTCAAAGCTTACCCGCAGGAAGCAGCGGATAAATTTTTAGTCATTCCCAATGGATATGATGCCGAGGATCTGGAGGTTCCTCCGCTTAAGCGGGAGGAGGAAGCAAAAAATCGGTTGGTATTCAGCTTCACCGGCAGCTTTTATAACGAAATTTCTCCGCGTTATTTTTTAGAAGCGATGGCTGAGCTTCTTGACGAAAAAGTGTTGCGCCGGGAAGATATTCTGGTTGAATTAACGGGGCAGTTTGGGGCGGAAAGCTTACAGCTTATTACCGCTTTTCAGCTGGCTTATCCGGAAGCTATCTCTGTATCCGGGTATGTTCCCCATCTTGAGGCAACCCAGAAAATGCGGGCTGCGGATGTGTTGCTGCTCTTTTTGAATAAAGGAGCGTCAAAAGGTGTATTAACCGGTAAACTTTTTGAGTATCTCGGTTCCGGGCAGCCGGTTCTGGCCATGGTTCCGGACGGGTTGGCAGCAGACCTTGTGAGAGAGGCTCGGGCAGGCATAGTGGCGGACCCTGAGAATATCGAAGAAATTAAAGATTCGCTGCTCAAGCTTTATCAGAAATGGAAATCAGGGCAGCTGATTTCCACCACTAGACCGGAGGTAGCGCGGCAATATAGCCGCCAAGCCCTGGCAGGAAGACTCGCAGCTGTTTATAATACTCTTATTTAAGTGCGATTCATACGGTTAATACGGTTTTTATGATACTAACGGAAAGTATAAGTTTTGGGCAGATAAACTCGAAGTGCAACTAAGCATTTCTTTATCATTTGTAATTAGAGGTATGATAGAACGTAACTAGAGGTAGGGTAGAATGTAGGAAAGGGAGGCATGCCCCATGGGAGTAGATAGTTTAAAAATGGCCGTATTGGTTTTAACTATAATCGGGATCATTGGGGTTTGGCGTTATCCTCGCTATTTTCTGCCGGCCCTGATCTTTTCTCTGCCGATGGATATTTCCCAAACGTGGTTTCCGCATCTTTCCTGGCTGGATAAACTGGGTTCCTATATTGGGGTCATCACCTTTGCACGGATTTTTTCCTTAGCGTTTATCGCTTATTATTTGGTCTGTTTGGTGCGTAACCGGCTAAGGCGTAATCAATGGGGAGGATTGTATCAGGGCTCGATCTTTGGGCAGGATGAACTAATTTGGAGAACTTCACTTTTTATAGCGTTAGTCGGTTACCTTGGCTATGGTCTTCTCTCAGCAATTTGGTCGGTTAATCCTCTTCAGTCCGTCGTCCAAAGTGTTCGCCTTGTCGTCCTTTTGTTTTTAGGTTTCGCAGCTTATACACAAATGGTCAAGGATCATTCACAATGGTTGGTTTTGCAATCTTTCAGCATCGCTTCAACGCTGCATGGGTTGGTCGGCATATTTGAAATGATCACAAACCGGTTCCTTTGGAACGGAGATATTTATCAGGCCGCGGGACGCATCAATGGAACCTTTGTTGATGCCAATATCTATGCACGTTTTCTGGTGATCGGGATTCTGGCAACCCTGATTTGGATGATTGCGCGCAGGGATCGATGGGGCAATCTCTTTGGGGCGTTAGCCTTGATGATCCAATTGATAGCCTTGGTGGGTACAGGATCACGGACGGGTTGGGTTTGTGCTCTCTTTGCCCTGCTTTTCCTAACGCTACTCGTACCCCGAAAACAGATTCTTATCGTACTGGTGGGAGGGGCAGCTGCGGCAATAGTGGCAGTTGCGATTCATCCGGAGTTTTTAGTCCGTTTGGCGGATTTGCGCAAGGGCTTAGCTGTTGCATCCTTGGAACGGCAATATTTGATTCAAGCGGGTTGGGATATGTTTATCCATCATCCGGGGTTGGGTGTCGGTCTTGGCGGGTTCGAGACGATGATGTTTACCTATTATCCCGATTTAATTCACAATAATATTAGTCTTTCACATACCGCACTCCTTACAACTGCGGCGGAATTGGGTATAATAGGAGTATTGGGGGTAGGTGCTGTCTTTGTGATCATCTACCGAGAATTAATTTTAAGCTGGAGTAAACGAAAACTCTTGGCCGGAATCTCCGGAATTCCTCAAAATTGGCTGCTCACCGTTTTTACGGTATTGTCAATTACGGTAATTTTTATAAGTGCTCAAGGTGAAGGAAGATTTTTTGAAGATCCGGCACTTTGGATTTTTGCCGGCTTATTAATGGCCTTAAGAAGAGTCGAGGAGGTGTAAACAGTGCGAGTGTGTTTCCTGGGAGATGCAGGCAGTATCCATTTGGAGCGATGGATTCAATATTTTCAAGAAGCAGGGCACCAGGTCGAAGTGATATCGTTTAGACCTTGTCCTAATCCTGAGGTAAAAGTTCACCTGCTTGCGGAGGGACGCAACGGACGACTCGACTATATCTTATCCTTGCCTAAGATTCGACGTTTGCTGGATAAGATTCAGCCGGATATTCTGCATGCGCATTATGCAACGAGTTTTGGCTTATTGGCTGTCGTAAGCGGATTTCATCCTTTAGTGGTTTCTGCTTGGGGTTCCGACGTTCTTGTCGCACCTGAAAAATCCTTGTGGCTGCGGGCGGTTGTAAAGCATGTGCTGAAGAACGCCGAGGCTTTAACCTCGGATTCGGAATATATGTCCGGCCGGATGCGGCAGCTCTTAAATGGCCAAGAGAAAATTCTCAAAACCGTGACCATGGGGGTTTCCAAGGCGTGGTTTGAAGAGCTTCCCCAGGTGAAAAAAAGACCCCAGCAGATTTTAAGTCTGCGGGGCCACCAAGAAATTTATAATATTGATGTTATCCTGAAGGCTATGAAACATGTGGCAGCGGAGGTTCCTGAAGCGAGGCTGATTATTGCCGGCGAGGGTTCAACAACGAAAGCCTTGAAATCGCTCTGTCATTCCCTTCATTTAGAGGAATGCGTGCAATTTGTGGGTCAGCTTCCCCATGCTCAAGTTCAGACCTATCTGAATGAATCCGCAATTTCCGTAAGCGTTCCCTCTTCGGATGCCACTGCTGTTTCATTATTAGAAACGATGGCCTGCGGTTCTTTTCCGGTCGTGACGGATCTCCCCGCGAACCGAGAGTGGGTTGATGATGGTGTTAATGGTTTAATTGTTCCTGCCAAAGATCCTGAAGCTTTGGCTCAGGCTTTAATTCGCAGTTTACAGGATAAAGACCTGCGTGAAGCTGCGATTCAGGTGAACCGGGACAAGATTCGAGCCAAGGCGATTTGGGAAAGCAATATGGCCGAAATGGAAGAGCTTTATCAAAATCTTCTCGGAAGAAAGTAGCAAGAAGGAGAAGAACCAGTGCGTATTTTAATGCTAACTCAGTATTTTCCCCCTGAGAAAGGCGCGGCCCAAGTCCGTCTCTTTGAGGTGGCCAAGGCACTCCGGGCTCAAGGGCATAACATAGAAGTTGTTACCGCTTTTCCGAATTACCCGAATGGGATCATTGCCCCGGAATATCGCGGGAAGTTCTTCATGAAGGATTCGCTGGAAGGAATCCCGATATACCGAACATGGATTTATCCGGTTCAGCGCGGTAAGTTCTGGAAAAGGCTGCTCAATTATTTTTCTTTTGTTTTCTCAGCATTTTTTGGGGTTTTAAAAGCAGGAAAAGCAGACTATATTTTTGTTGAATCGCCGCCGCTGTTTATTGGCTATACGATGTTTTTTGCCAAATGGGTGAAAGGCGCGAAGATCATTTTAAATGTGTCAGATCTCTGGCCGGAATCAGCCGTTTCCTTAGGTTTGGTGACCAACAAAAGATTGATCGCTTTGGCCGAGGGGTTAGAACAGCGCATGTATAAGACCTCCTGGAAGATTTCGACACAGACCACCGGTATCATCGATTCCTTAAAGGTACGGGGGATTCCGGCTGAAAAAGTTGTTTTTCTGCCTAATGGCGTTGATCCCGACCTCTTCGCACCGATTGCTCCGGATGAATTGCTTCTGGAGGACCTGCAGCTGCGCGAGAAATATGTGATCCTCTACGCCGGCACAATGGGTTATGCGCATGGTTTAGAAGTAGCTTTACAGGCCGCTCGGCTTTTAGAAAAAGATTACCCCGAAATTGTTTTTCTCCTCGTCGGGGATGGGTCTGAAAAACCGAGACTGATGGATTTGGCGCGTGAAATGAATCTTACCAATGTGCGCTGGGTGGACTTCCAGCCGATAACGGAGATGCAGCGTTATTACAGCGTTGCCCGGATCAGCCTTTCAACATTACGACGGTATAAGCTTGCGGAAGGGGTACGTCCCTCGAAGGTTTTCCCGGGACTGGCGAGCGCGAAACCTCTGATTTATGTCGGTGAAGGGGAAGGCGCTAAGGTTGTCGAAGAAAGCGGAGGCGGAGTCGTTCTTCCGCCGGAAGAACCCCGGCTTCTTGCGGAAGCGATTCTTAAACTCAAGCAGGACCCGGAGCTTTGTCAGAAGCTTGGCGAGCAAGGCCGGGACTTTGTGATCAAGCATTATTCTTGGAAATCGATCGTCAGCCATTGGCTGCAGGATTTAGGACTATAGAAAATTGCAATGGAGTCTTTACTCCATCTGAAACCTCAGCGGATATCATAGGAAAGGGGGAAACTGAATATGCCAAAGATTTGTTTGCTTGCTAATGCGGCAAGCCCGCATACGGAAAAATGGGCGTCTGCACTCGGCCGGCGCGGTTGGTCGGTTGATCTTATCAGTTTCCTGCCGGCTGAGATACCCGGGGTTAGGATTCATCTCGTGCCCGCTGTTTTCGGACAAAAAATTGATTATATTCTCCGTGTACGTTGGGTCAAAGAGAAAATCCGGGAGCTCAATCCCGATATTTTACATGCTCATTATGCGACAAGTTTTGGCTTTTTGGGCGCGATTTCCTCGGTGCATCCCTTTATCATCTCCGCTTGGGGAAGTGATATCTTTTCCTTTCCGAAGCATTCTCCTTTCCATCGGCTATTGTTGGAGCGGGTTTTGAGCACGGCAGATTATCTTTGCTCGACAAGCCATGTTATGGCCAAGGAAATGTACAGCCATATAGATATGAAAAAGAAGATTAATGTCATTCCTTTCGGCGTGGATGTCACCCAGTTTGTACCTCCGGAACAGGCTGATACCAAAGGCCGAAAGAAAGTTGTTTTTGGTGTGGCAAAATATCTTCAACCGGTATATGGCTTAGATCTATTGCTCAAGGCTTTCGCTCAATTAAATCATCTTGAGCCGGAGCGCGCACTTCTGAGAATTGCGGGAGACGGACCGGAGCGGACAAGGCTGCAAGCGCTGGCCGCACGCTTGGAAATCACCGGCCAGGTGGAATGGTTGGGCACGCTGCCCAATTCAGAGATTGCCCGCTTTTATCAGGACTTAGATGTCGTTGTGGTGCCTTCGCGTCAGGAAAGCTTCGGCGTTACTGCGGTTGAGGGTTCAGCCTGTGCCCGGCCGATCATTGCCAGCCGAGTGGGCGGACTGCCGGAAGTTGTTCTCGACGGAGAGACAGGGATCATGGTGGAGCCCGAGAATATTGGCAAGCTCATGGAAGCCATGAAACGGATGCTTGAACATCCCGAAGAGCGGGAGCGCATGGGCCGGGCAGGCCGTGAGTTTGTGCTGCGCAACTACGATTGGGAAGAGAATGTGACGGAAATGGAAGAGGTTTATCGCGAGGTGCTTCGTGAGAGCGGGGGGCGCGCAGTAAATTAACTAACGATTTGAGGATGTGAATGAGTGAATGGCTCGATGGGTTTTACTTCATTTGGAGCCGAGTTGATTTACTCCCAGTGAACAAGTCAGCAAAAGCTTGCAAAACAAAGGAAGAAGGATAATGATGATACGTAAAGTAATTTTAGACCAACTTGCTGAAATAACCGGGGTTGATGCGATCATCAAAAACCCCGATCAGGAGCTTTTCAAAAGCGGTTTATTAGATTCCTTTGGGATCATTCAATTATTTGTGGCTATCCAGGAAGAGTTAAACATAGAAATTGCCCCAACTGAGGTAACTCGTGAGGAGTGGGAGACTCCCAATAAAATTATAAGCTACCTAGAGAAGAGAGTGGGTCAATGATAAGACGGAGCCTAGGGCCGCTTGCGCTGGCTTTTTTGCTTTTCTTTTTGGCTGTTTTCTCCATAGGCCCAAGCCGTTATCTTTTAGAGAAGATCTATTTTAAACCGGGAGTAGTTCAAACAGTGGGTGCTGCCCAGGCGACAACGACTTTTCAAGGTCTGATTCTACAAGAAAAAGCCTTAGATCTTCCGGATATATTACCGGTATACGGGTCCTCGGAGTTTTCGGCAAAGTCTGAATTCCATCCTTCATCAGTGTTTGATGGCAAACCAAGTGGATTTGTTCCTTTTCTTGTAGGGCAGGGTGGAAGTCAAAGCCTGGTGCATAGCATTAATTTAGGGGCCCTGGGAGACGATCTAAAAGGTAAAAAAGTGGCCATTATTATTTCTTCTCAATGGTTTACGCCCGCGGGAATAGATAAAAACTCACTTGCCCAAAACTTTTCACCCCTTCAGACGTACCATATTCTTGCCAATGATAGCCTTTCACCTGAATTGAAACAGAAACTGGTTACACGTTTACTCCAATTTCCGGAGGTTTTCGAGCGCTATCCGATCTTGTACAAAAATTTACAGTATTATGGCACAAATGATTGGACTAAATTACCGCAAAAAGAGATTTACCAAGTAATGGGATGGTTTGGCATGAAGGGTCTTGAGGTAAGAGATACCATTAAAACGACACAATTAGTTTCTGTATATAAAGAAGATGACGTTAAACAAAATGCCGGGAGCGGTGAGCAAAGATCCTTAGATTGGGTGGAGTTAAGGGAAAAGGCGAACCAAAAAGGAGCAGGGCTGTCCACGAACAACACGATTGGAATTATGGATTCTTATTATACAACGTATGTAGGGCCTAATTTAGAGAAGTACAAAGGGGCTAAGGCAGATGAACGGCTCTACCCTTCACCTGAATATGATGATTTAGAACTGCTGATGGAGATACTAAAGGAAAAAGGAGCTAAGGCACTTTTCGTAATGGTTCCCGTCAATGGTCCTTGGTATGATTATACCGGCTTTCCCCTTCAAGAACGCCAAGATTGCTACCGGCGAGTTGCCAAAATGGTTCAAGAGAATGGATTTGAGCTTGCCGATTTTTCCGGACATGAGTACGATAAATATTTCTTGCAGGATATCATGCACCTGGGATGGAAAGGATGGGTGTACGTCGATGAGGCATTGGATAAGTTTTATCACCAAGGGGACTAAGGAGTGGAATCCTACCGTACGTTGGGTAGGACGTGCTTTTTACTACTACCTTGTTTTAATAACCTTATTCTTTATTTATTTAGTGCTCAACCAGCACAATCCGGCACCCTTCATCTATAATAACTTTTAAAAATAAGTGGTGACAATTATGTTAAGAGAAATTATTGATCAGTGGGCGGTTGAATGCCCAGAGCGTATAGCCCATCAATATCGGGAGCAGGCCTTAACTTATGCGCAGTTAAAAAGATATTCGGATACTCTGGCGGTTTGGATACTCACAAACCTAGAGCAAGAAAGGGAAGCGGATTCCCCCATCGTTGTCTATGGACATAAAGAAAGTGAAATGCTGATTTCCTTCATAGCCTGTATCAAAGCGGGACATCCTTATGTACCGGTGGACACCTCTGTGCCCCTTGAAAGAGTCCGTCAAATCATTGCTGCATCGGGAACGAAGCTTATTCTTTCCGTACAGGATGTTCCGGAGGAAATAAGGGAACAGGGACTCCGGATTAAAAAGATTTCAAGGCAGGATTTAGACGCTGATGAGCAAAACCCAATTCCTCCACTGGATTGTCAGGTGAAGGAAGAGGAAGTCTACTATATTATCTATACCTCCGGAAGTACGGGAACCCCGAAGGGAGTTCAAATTACACTTGGTGCCCTGGAGAGCTATCTAAAGTGGGTCAAGACCTCCTATAAACCCATTCTCAAGCAAGAAGTTTTTCTGAATCAAGCTCCGTTTTCCTTCGATTTATCGGTCATGGATTTATACATGTCGTTAAGTACAGGGGGTACCTTGTGGAGCATCGATAAAGCACAAATTGCTAATTTAAGAGAAGCCTTTGCGTCATTTGCACGTTCGGGAACAACATTTTGGGTTTCAACTCCTTCGTTTGCCGAGATTTGTCTCATGGATAAAAGCTTTAACGCAGCACTATTGCCTAAGCTTAAGCACTTTCTCTTTTGTGGGGAGGTTTTGCTTCACGATACAGCGACGAAACTTCTTGAGCGATTTCCGGAATCAAAGGTGGAGAATCTCTACGGACCGACGGAAGCTACTGTGGCGGTAACGACAATGACCATTACTCCGGAGATTTTAGCGGAGTATAATCCGTTGCCGGTAGGTAAGGCCAAATCGGATGCCCAGGTTCTTATCTGTGATTCGGATATTCTTACGCAAGCGATTGAGCAAGCTCCCCAGGGTATTTTAACGGCTGCACCTCAAAGATTAGCTCCGGGTGAACGGGGAGAGATTGTTATCGCCGGGCCGAATGTGAGTATCGGCTATCAGAATAATCCGAAGCAAACCCAAAAAGCCTTCTTCTCATGGAAGGATAAAGCGGGCAAGCTTTGGCGTGCTTACCGAACCGGGGATGCCGGGGTATTTAAGGGAGACTATCTCTTTTTCTTCGGACGACTGGATTTCCAGGTAAAACTTCACGGTTATCGTATTGAACTGGGAGATATCGAGGAGAATCTCCGAAAAGTTCCGGGAGTCGAAAATGCCGTAGTTCTTCCGGTTGAGAAAAAGGGTAAAGTCGATCACCTTCAGGCCTTTGTTTTGCCGACTGAAACCGTGGTCGATGAATTTAAGTCAATGCAGACGATAAAAGAAGCCCTTCGTCAAAACCTTCCGGATTATATGATCCCGCGACGGTTTACTTTTGTGTCGGTAATGCCGATGACCCCGAATGGTAAAGTGGATCGGCGAGCTCTGCAGGGAGGGATTCGATGACTCCTTACGGGAATTTTACCTTCTTCTTTCTCTTGGCCTTGACCTTAATCCCTGCAATCGTGTTTGGATTTCTCGGGGTTTCCGGACGAATCCGGGCAGGCTGGCTTCTTCTGACAACGCTGTTTATGCTCTGGGTTATTTACAGACCGATCTCTGTCCTCGTTCAAGTGGGATGTTTTTTCCTTGGGGAATATATCCTGATTCGGGCCTTCTTGGCTTTTAAGCAAAGTGGCAAGGGCAAAGATGCGAAAATACTTCAGCGCGTTTATATCCTGACCGTTCTCGCCAGTATCTTTCCACTCGCTTTAGTCAAACTAAGCCCTATTTTTCAGGCAACAGGATTATGGCTGACTCCGCTTGGATTTTTAGGAATTTCCTATCTAACCTTCCGGACGACAGGGACGGTCATAGAGATTCGGGACGGACTTATTAAGCGGATCAATACTTTGGACTTTTTTCTTTATGTTCTCTTCTTCCCGACATTAGCCTCCGGCCCTATCGACCGATATCGCCGGTTCCTTGGGGACTTAGAGAATCCGGCTTCAGGGGAGGAATATTCCCGTTTCCTCAGTGAAGGCATTCATCTGATTTTCAGAGGTTTGCTCTATAAATTCATCTTTGCCTATCTCATCAATAAGTACGCCTTAGTGCCCTTGGGCGGAGAGTCGGGGTTCATGGCGACATTTAAGTATATGTATGCCTATAGCTTTTACTTGTTCTTTGACTTTGCGGGGTATAGCGCTTTTGCGATCGGTACAGGTTATCTATTAGGAATTAAGGTTCCGCCTAACTTTAATAAACCTTTCCTCGCCAAGAATATTAAAGATTTTTGGAATCGTTGGCATATGTCTTTGTCCTTTTGGTTCCGCGATTATATCTACATGCGTTTTGTCCTCGATTCGGCGAAGAAAAAGCGCTTTAAGAATCGTTATACCTCCGCTTATCTCGGTTATCTTCTTTTGTTTGGGATTATGGGAATCTGGCATGGAACCCAGCTTCAATATATTACCTATGGTCTTTATCATGCAGCCATGATGATCGGCTATGACTGGTTAGAACGTAAGAACAAGAAGAAACATTTCTGGGGTGAGGGACGAGCTTGGGATGTTTTAGCGATTGGAATTACGGCCCATTTTGTGTTTTTCGGTTTCCTTATCTTTTCAGGGCGAATTATCTAGACCAATGTGGCATTATATATATTCTGATACGTATAAAGAAAACAGGGATGTGTTGATATGAGCCGGAGCACGGCGGCAGAAAAAGTGGCTAAGGAATCTCTTCATAATAAACCCATCGACTATCCGCGGTGGCAGCTGGCAGCGAAGCGGGGCTTGGATCTGCTGGCAGCGATTATCCTGCTGGTGTTAATCTCCCCGTTATGGCTCTTAATCGCCCTCTGGATTCGGATCGATTCGCCGGGGCCTGTCGTTTTCAAACAAATTCGGGTGGGCCTGCATGGTGAGCCATATACCATATATAAGTTTCGGACGATGTTTTCGAATGCCGATGAATTGATGAAGGCAAAATTAGCTGAAGTTAAGGATTTGGAGAGCTTTGTTTTTCAGGACAAGGATGACCCGCGGATTACGCCAAGCGGCCGCTTTTTGCGGAAGTTCAGTCTGGATGAGCTGCCACAGCTTTTAAACATTTTGCTGGGGAATATGAGCCTTGTCGGCCCTCGACCGGAAGTACCGGAACTGGTTAAGCTTTATACCCCGGAGCAGCGGAAGCGCTTGGAAGTAATGCCGGGAGTGACGGGACTGGCACAGGTGAACGGCCGCAGCGAATTGACAGTCGGGGAAACGATGGCCTATGATCTGGAATATGTACGACGCTGGAGCTTTTGGCTGGATCTGAGGATTCTGGTTAAGACCTTTTTCGTTGTTTTGACAGGCAAGGGAGCTTACTGATGCGATTTATTAAGTCAACAGCCATTACGGTAATCAGCAATGGACTCATTTTTCTTATCTCTATGTTATCCGCAGTGGTTCTTTCACGTTTGCTGGGACCCTCCGGACGGGGCGTCGTCGATGTTGCCAACAATTTTTTAAGCTTTGCGATCCTCATCTTTGGGTGGGGCTTATCCTTGGCGAATGTCTATATCGTCGGGCGGGAGCGGGAAAAGATATCCGAAGTTCTGGGGAATAACCTTCTTTTGACGATACCGACGCTTTTACTGATGATTCCGTTTTATTTTTTAAACGAGCATTTCCAGTTTCAGTTCCTCAGAGGGATCAGTTCGGCACAATTTATCCTTGTTCTCTTAAGCATCCCAGCGATGAATTTTAAACAGGGAATGCTGAATATTGTCCTTGGTTTGCAGGATATGGCGGAATACAATCGCATCAATGTCTTAGATCGCCTAACGGGGCTTTTCCTGCTGGCGTTTTTTCTGTGGGTAAAGCCCAATCCTACGGCGGCTATTTTGTCCACGCTGATTGCGGCTCTGAGCATTGGTTTTTGGGCGGTCTATCGGATTAGAAGCCGTTATGCGGCTAAGTTCAAAGTTGATTTTAGGGTCATTAAAGATCTTCTGAGTTATGGAGTACAGTCGATTATCGGCAATACCATACAGAAGCTGAATTATCGTTTGGATATCTTTATCGTCAATTACTATCTGCCCCTGACTGCCGTCGGCGTATATGGAGTAGCGGTCACCCTGGCGGAAACCCTCTGGGGACTTTCCGGAAGCATAGCGACGGTTATTCTTCCCCGGGCGGCAGCCTCGGGGGAAAGCCGGGAGATGCACGAATTTACGAACCGGGTTACGCGGATCAGTCTGACCATCATTACGACCATTTCCCTGTGCCTTGCTCTCGTGAGCAAACCCCTCATTTACCTGATGTTTGGAGCGGATTTTTTAGCGGCGGTTTCAGCCCTCCTATGGCTCCTTCCGGGGGTGGCGATCTTCTCGGTGTCCAATATTCTGGCAAATTACTTAGCCGGGGCGGGGCAGCTGATCAAAAATACATATTCGGCGATCGTTTCCAGTGTCGTCACGATTACCCTGGATCTCCTTCTGATTCCGATGTTGGGGATTAACGGAGCCTCGATTGCGACGAGTATTTCCTACACTTGCTTCACACTCATGACCCTCTTTTTCTACACTCGCTTTACGCAAAGTCGTTGGCAAGACGTACTTCTCTTGAAAAAAGGGGATATTGAGCTGATCCGGGGAGTCATCGGGAAAGGATTACAAGGGCTTAATAATAAACGCCGCTGAAAAAGAAAACAATAGACTAATGACGAAAAAGACAGGAAAATCGCAGATAATAGCGAACATTTTAGATGATGCAATCCGGGAAGAATGAATTAGGTATCGTGATTTTCCGCAGGTCGTAAATTTGGGGTGGAGAGGATGGTCGAAGTTGAGAAAGCAATGGAATCCAACCTTGGTTTGGTGGGTACGTATATTTTACTACTACTTTATTTTGATGGCCTTATTCTTTCTCTATTTTATTCAGAAAGAACATACGCCTGCACCGTATATCTATAATGCTTTTTAGGCGGAGGCTGTTCTAATGCGTTTTAAGCTTTTTTGCAAAACTCCTTTTTTGGCTTTTTTGATAGCGGTGGCTCTTTTTTTAGGAACAATCTATAGCTTACCTTCTATCAGTGAATTCTGTTTCAATACTTTCGTCGCCAAGCCCGGAACTGTTGCGGCGATGGGGATTAACCCGCATCCTTATACCTTTCAAGGCTTATTGCTGCAAAAAAAGGCGCTCGAGGATCCACGGATTTTGCCGCTCTACGGATCATCGGAAATGTCCATGATCTATGATTATCATCCGTCTAAAGTTTTAACGCCGGAAACGGGAGTTACCCCTTTACTCGTAGGCAAGGGAGGGACTCAGACGATCATTCAGATGTTAAATATAGCGGCCTTGGGTAATGATATAAGCGGCAAGAAGTTCGCCATTTTCGTCACTCCTCAATGGTATGGAGTAAGCGGCATCAATGAGGACACCTTTGCCGGGAATTTTTCCGCACTTCATGTTTATACGATTTTAAAAGATCGGACGCTTTCACCAAGCCTCAAAAATAACATCGCCGGGCGCCTCCTCCAGTTCACCAAGGCATATCAGGATTACCCTTATTTAAAGAAAATGCTCGTTTTACAGGGACAATCCGATTGGAATTCACGGATCACGCGGCTTTTTTATGCTGTTCCTGCCCAAATGGAATATGCAGCTGTTGTTCTGCAGGATTTACGGCATACCATTTATCGGATTAGTCTGCTTCCCGCGGATACGATTGCAAGTTATGCAAATGTCCCTTCGACTTCAGCCACAGAACCCCAGTGGGATCAAATGAGGCTCAAAGCTATCGAACTGGCGAAATTAAAATCGAACAATAACCCATTTGAAATGGATAACGATTATTTCACAACCAATATCCTCCCGAACCTTCAGAAGCGCAAGGAAGCCGATAAAGATACGCAATATACTTCTTCACAGGAGTATGGGGACTTACAGCTTTTGATGGAGGTTTTAAAGGAAGAGGGTGCCCAGCCCTTGTTCGTGATTCTGCCAATGAATGGCCGGTGGGTGGACTTCACCGGGATTCGTGCCGAGAAACGCCAAGCCTGTTATCAGAAGCTCGCTCAGATGATACAGGCGGAAGGCTTTGCCCTAGCTGATTTCTCATCTCATGAGTATGATGATTATTATCTTCGGGATCCTTGGCATCCGTCGTGGGAAGGCTGGGTCGATATCGATAAGGCGCTTTATCAGTATTACTTTTCTTCGTAAATAAGAAAGCTGTTTATTGGGTCGTGT
Organism: Desulfitobacterium sp.; assembly: GCF_034927245.1. Classification (GTDB taxonomy): domain Bacteria; phylum Bacillota; class Desulfitobacteriia; order Desulfitobacteriales; family Desulfitobacteriaceae; genus Desulfitobacterium_A. Next base: position 17,539 of record NZ_JAYFQK010000025.1, on the reverse strand, counting down.
AGCTTCTCGCATAGCTGTTCGCTCAGGCGCTTCGGGGCTAGCACACTTGCTTCCATGGGAGCTACGCCAAACCTCTGGGCAATACCTGATGTGAACCACTGGCTCCGCAACCCCATGGAAGCGTCGTGTGCTTAAACGCCCCTTCGCGAATCGTTCACTTCTATGCGAGAAGCTACGCTAATGGGTTATTTTAGCATGCTATTGGGTCATTTTAAGCATAAAAAAACGAAGGTTGTTCATTATGAACGGCCTTCGTCTTTTATCTTAACCTAAATTATCTTAAATATTGTTTTACCCTGTTTTACCTTACATGTTGCTGCCAGAGCGGGAAGATTTCTTTTGCCGTGTCATTATTGACCCAGAAGAGGGACCAGGCGGCTGCTCCGCCAAGGTTATAATTATTGACCAATTCGAGCTTCGCATTCAAGCTCGCGATATCGTCATAATAAACCTTGTGCGGGATTTTGTTTTCATCGGTATAGGAAAAAGTGGGGATTCCGATCGGGTCATCGGCTGATGTTTCGCGGCTGGGAGTTGCGCCGTATTTGGACATTAGGTTGCGGGCGGCACCGAGACTGACTGATGTTCGATTATACGTAGAATTATCGCTCGAACTCCAATCACGGCCATAGTAAGGCATGCCGAGCAGGACCTTGTTCATATTCACACCTTGGCTCTGGGTAAAGTTTAAGACCTTTTTCACCCAACTGAGCGGAGCGATCGGACCTGGGGCAGCCATGCTGTAGTCATAGGTCATGATATTCAGATAATCGACGGTTTCTGAAAGTGCTTTGTAATCGTATTCTTGGTTCCAGTCGGTGGCCGAGGTACGTGCGTTAACCGCTTGGACGACGAGTTTATTTTGGGGATGAAGGGAAGCATAGAGTTCCTTCATGAACTGCGTGAGGTTTGCTCCGGAATCATCGCTGATAAATTCGAAGTCAATGATGACGCCATCGGCACCGGTGGTTTGAAGCATCGCGTTAATGTTTTGAATGAGGTTTTGACGAGCTGAGGGATTCGCCAGGATATAATCTAAAGTGGCTTGGCCTTTATTATTGAAGTCGGCTGTAATGCTGGGTAAGACCTTTAGCCCTCGGGCATGAGCCGCGTTGACGGTAAGGGAAGCATAAAATTCATTGGCCTTTGCCCAGGGGCCGCTGAATGATCCGTCGGCAGTGGTTTGTCCGTCGGGAATGAGATTCATGCGATACCAGTTCGGAGCGAGCCAGTCAACGGTATCAGTGGCATTTCCGGGGATGCTGTTGATTTCTGCCACATAATTATCGTAAAGATTTTTGGCGGGATCAGTACCGGTGCCATAGGCTTGAAGGTACTGCAAAGAAATTCGGGATTGCTGTGAGCCCGTGCGGATAAGGTTTTCGATACCATAAGGAATCACACCTACTCCTCCTAAAAGCGTAAAGGATGATCCGTCAGTACGACGAACCCCGAGATAACCGGTTGTTCCGGAACTGAGATCTTTCGCGCTTTTCGGGACAAGGACAATCGGATTGCCTTGTTTGGCTGCCAGAACTGCGCCGGCCAAAGCATCGGGGAAATCTTCCCCTGTGGCCACATAGATATTGGAACGGTCATAATTCAGGGTATTCAGGACATCAAGGTTTGTTGCATAGCGGTCTAATCCGGACATGCGGGTTACGCTGATTCCCTGAGCCTTTAAAGCGTTTTCTACGGAAGGCTCAATGACCCCTTCGCCGCCAATGAGAGCCACATTTGTGACACCCAGAGCCTTTAAGGTGTTAAGGGTCACTTCCGGTACCGTTTTTTGTTCGGTTAAAAGGAGCGGGATGCCTTTATTGGCGGCATAAGAAGAAATGCTTAACGCATCGGCAAAGGAATTTCCCGAGGCGAGATAGGCTTGAGAAGCTTGGGGTACAGCTTTCTGGGCGATAGCGGCTGCCGTTTGATAGCGATCATCGCCGCTTAAGCGCTCCACCGTAAGATTTTGGGCTTTAAGAGATGCTTCTACTCCGGAAGAAACTGCACCTGTTCCTCCGAGGATATAGACCTTTCCTGCTCCGAGGCGTTTGATCTCATCAAGAACACCCGCCGAAAGAGAAGCGGAATCGGTTAAGAGAAGCGGACCTTGAACTTGTGAACTATGGGCAAGGATGGCACCGGCCAAGGCATCCGGATAATCATCACCGCGGGCGAGAACAACAGCCGGCGCTTGAGCCCAACCTGTTTTGGAAATTTCGAGCGCTGTTTCAAAGCGCGTACCGCCGGCAATGCGTGCCGTTTGTGAAGTGACGGATTCGGCTTGGACATTGGGGACGACGGGATTTGAGAAAAAAAGAGTAAAAGCGGCAAGCGAAGTCGCTAAGGCCACAGCCACTTTCTTTTGAAAATTCGGTTTTAATTTTAACACGGCAGTATCATCAGCTCCTTAATTTTTTTATACCTAAACTTTAATATTCGCGATAAAGAAACGATTTCCTGTGTTGAAAAGGAAAAAACGGGTTTAGCGGCGAATTCAAGAACAATATCAAAAACTTATATATTCAGATAGTAGAGAAAAATAGGCAGGATAGGGTAAGGAGCAAGGTATTGTGTTAAAAACAAAAACTCAATTTAGACTAAAACAAGCCATAAGTATTATCTTAGCAACGGCACTTTTTCTCGGGTCCGGTTGGGCCTCGGCTCCCATACCCTCTTTTGCACAGGATAAGGCAGCGGTGACAGCGGTCAATAATATGCCGGTTGAGTTAAACTCTTCCGATATAAGCTCTCAAGGAAGGCTTGTCGTAAAGTTAAGTCCGGGCATTTCACCGGAGGCAGTCGCCCAAAGCGTTCAAGCTGAGCTCGTCCGGAAAGGCCCATTACAATTTATCACGCTTGCCTTGGAGTTCGGTCGTATGGATGAAGTCATGAATAAATTGAAGGATTTTCCCGGCGTGTTGAGTGTCAGTCCCGCTCAGAAGATGAAAATTTCAGCGTCAGCCGCAGCAGCAGCCCCGGCAGCAGACACAACAATTCAAGATCCCTACTATGCAAGACAATGGGGATTAACGCAAATCGAGGTTCCCCAGGCTTGGGCTCTGGGAGCAACGGGAAAGGGCATTACCGTTGCTGTTGTGGATACGGGCGTAGATAGTGAACACGTGGATCTTCGGGGCAATATCGTATCGGGTTATAATGCGATTACCGGGCGAAGCGGATTAAGTGCGACTCTGGATAATAACGGACATGGTACACATGTTGCCGGGATTATTGCCGCACAGCTGAACGGAACGGGGATCGTCGGCGTGGCACCCCAAGCGAAAATCATGCCGATCAAAGCCGTGGACAGTACCGGGGAAGGAACAGATGATGTCATTGCTGACGGAATTGTTTGGGCAGCGAATCACGGAGCACAGATCATTAACCTGAGTTTAGGTGCGGATAGCGAGGAAGCCATTCTTAAAGAAGCGGTTCGCTACGCGCTCGATCAAGGCTGCTTAATCGTCGCTGCCGGCGGGAATAAAGACGAGGAAAACCGGTTGACAACCCTGACTTATCCGGCCGCAGATCCCGAGGTTTTAGCGGTAACCGCAACCGACGAACAAGACCGGTTGGCTTCTTTCTCTCTGACGGGCCCCGGTGCGTGTTTGGCCGCGCCCGGGACAAATATTGTCAGTGACTATTGGCAAAAGGGCGCAGCAGGTTATGCCGTCTCTGATGGAACTTCAATGGCATCACCCTTTGTCGCGGGTACGGCAGCATTGGTTTGGAGTCAACATCCGGACTTTTCAGCGAGCAAGGTCCGTCAGATTCTTGAGGATTCATCATTGGATTTGGGAACGACCGGCCGGGATGACACGTATGGTTATGGCCGTGTTAATGCGTATTGGGCTGTACGGTTTGCGGCTGAACCGGAATCTTTTTCCGCATCAGCCAATGTGACTTGGGCAGGAGGGATTCTTAAGAACAGCTCATCTCAGACTTCCGTTCAATTAGAGATTCCTCCGCGGGCCTTGGGTTCAGATCCATCGAAAACTCCCCTTTTTAAGTTGAGCACACCGACAGTGACGGCCAATTTACCTGCCGGAGTCAAACCCATCGGTGAGCCTATAAGCATTGAGAGGGAGGATACAGCTCCCGTTAAGAAGCTCCTACAGCTTTCGATGACCCCTGTAAGCTACGCTGCCGACTCGAACCGACTCCAATATATCTATCGCTGGACAGGTTCACGCTGGCTCAAAGTCGGAGGTGGAATGACTTCGGGGACAGTCACCGTGGGAATCACGGAGCAGGGCATTTATCAAATGGGTTCAGCGGCAATGCCTGAGGAGAGCCGTCTAGCCGGCGAGGACCGACTGGACACAGCGGTTCAGATCTCTCAAGCGGGATTCCCGGATGGTGCGGATACCGTACTCTTGGCGAAGGCCGAAGATTTCCCGGACGCTTTGGCGGGTGTGCCCCTGGCCTATAAATTGCACGCCCCCATTCTTTTGACGAATTCGGCAAGTTTATCCGCGAACGTGTTAACAGAAATCCAGCGTCTGCAGCCTAAGCAGGTTATTCTTCTCGGGGGAACCGGGGCTATTTCCGGCAGCATCGAGCAGGAATTGCAAAATATCTACAGCGTCAGGCGTTTAGGCGGGGCCAATCGCTATGATACGGCCCGGCAAATTGCGCTTGCTATGGGCATGACCGGGGAAGCCGTTCTCGTCAATGGAAGCAATTTTCCGGATGCGCTTGCCATGTCTTCCATTGCGGCACAATATGGCGTGCCAATCTTACTCACGGCTGCTAATGTCCTTCCCGCTGAGACAAATGAAGTTTTAGGGCAATCCGCAATGACCGCAACAGTTGTCATCGGCGGAGAAGGTGTTGTTTCTTCTGACACGATGCGGAATCTCCCTAATCCGACCCGATTATCCGGCCAAGATCGCTACGCAACTGCTGCCGAAGTGCTGAAAGTTTTTCCGCCGCGAGGAGGGGCTGCTTTTCTGGCAACAGGCGAGAATTTCCCCGATGCTTTGACAGGGGGCGTTTTAGCGTCATTGAATAGCAGCAATCTCATTTTGGTGTCTTCGGCAGGAATGAGAGCGGAGGAACAGACAGTATTGCAGGGTTGGAGCGGCAAAAAGGTATTTGCCTTCGGGGGCAGCAGTATAGTTTCGGATTCGATCATGACTCAAGTTCAAACAATGCTGCAGTAATTACCACAATTATGTAATGAAACTATATAATCACAGAAGGATAATCCAGAAACGTATCGAAACTTGTAAAATGCCAAGTTATTTTCATTAAAATTAATAAGGGGGGGATATCTTTGTGGCAACGAATCGTTAGGGGCAGTGCTCTTCTTTTTTTGGCACTGGCATTTTTGCTGGGTGCTCAAAACCCGGTGAGCGCATCACCTTTAACAGCAGATACAACACGAATTTATGGAGCAGACCGCATAGCTACTGCCGTCAAGATCTCCCAAGCCGGTTGGGAAGAAGCTTCAACAGTCCTTTTGGCGCGTGCCGATGATTTTCCGGATTCCTTGGTTTCCGTTCCGCTGTCGAAACGCTTAGACGCACCGATCCTGCTAACCTATCCGCAAGAAATGGATCAGAATGTGCTTCAGGAAATTAAGCGCTTAGGCGCAAATCACGTGATTCTGCTTGGCGGGGAGGGAGTGATGGGTTCAACCATTACATCATCACTCAATCAGGCGGGGCTTCAGTGGGAACGAATCGGCGGTGAAGACCGCTATGAAACGGCTGCTTTAGTGGCCGAACGGCTGGGCGGAAACGGGCAGGTTATTTTAGCGAACGGGGAAACTTTTCCTGATGCTTTAGCCGTCGGTCCGTATGCGGGGGTAACCGAAACCCCGATTCTTCTCACCCAAGCGACTGAATTACCGCAATCGACGCAAACTGAACTTAAGAAGTTAGCTGCTGCGAAAACGCTTGTTATCGGCGGGAAAGGTGCAGTTGCTGAAAATGTGGTTCAGGGATTAGCCGGGGTGCAGCGCCTATCCGGTCTAGATCGCTATGAGACTGCCGCAAGTATTTATTGGTATACTCAAGAAAATATTACCAAGGCCCCTGCAAACGGAATTCCGAAAGCGTATTTAGTGACAGGAGAAGATTTTCCGGATGCCTTAGTGTCCGGAGCGCTCGCCGCGAAACAAAACACACCGCTTTTTATGGCCCAGAAAAACGATTTGCCCGGCGTAACATACTCAGCGATGATCAATGCGACAGAGGCGGATCGTCTTTGGGTGATCTTGGTGGGAGGCACCGGTGTTCTGTCAGCCCAAGTTCAGGAGATGGTTGCGGGGACAATTCTTCCGTCTTCGCTTTTAGCGGGAACCACCATCGTTGTTGATCCGGGTCATGGGGGACCCGATCCCGGGGCGATTGGGCCAAATGGGACATGTGAAAAAGATAATACGTTGTCTGTCGGCCTGTACTTAGCTGATCTGCTTCGGTCCTCCGGGGCGAATGTGATACTGACGCGTTCCACGGACGTATCCCCGGCCGGTGCAAATTATACCGAAGCGGAGGATTTAAAGGCCCGTGTTGCTATTGCCAATCAGAATCAGGCTGATCTATTTATCAGTATTCATAACGATTCATTCAGCAACCCTGATGCCGGCGGAACCACGACATATTATTCCTTAAGCAGTTCGGCTGCTAATGAATCAAAGACCTTTGGCCTTGATATTCAACAAGCGCTTGTTAAAGAGCTCGGACTGTATGATCGAAATGTTAAGACTGCTAATTTCTACGTGATTAAAAATACTGCCATGCCGGCCGTCTTGGCCGAGCTTGGATTTATCTCGAATCCGACAGAAGAGTCGCTTCTCAGTTCTTCAGCCTTCCGGAAAAAAGCCGCTGAGGGCATCTACCAAGGGATTCTAGCCTATAAAGGTTATTAAGAATTTATTAAGGGGCTAGCAATCTTGGAATATATTCGGTAAAATAAGAATAAACTTCGTAAATCTTCTCAAAAAAAAAGAAAATATTTTACGAGGTTTGCAGGAATATTGCTTCCGGTACAGAATATCTATTACGAATGTAGAACCTATTATGGGTTTCTCATTAAATGCGTTCTAAAGGGTAGGCCACCCGTGAGGCTGAATATGTCTCTCAGGGGGGACGCCTCCGTAAAGGGGTGGGATGCCTTTAGATATTGCGCAATGTCTAAAGATTTGCGGCTTACATTAAGGGGGTGAAAGCCAACTAGGTATCGTGCAACGCGGTATGGAATCAGGTACATAAAAGCACAACCTATTATTAAAAAGTGCACAAAACCTGAATCCAAAGACAAAATGGTAATCACCAATAAATGAGAGGAGAAATTTACTACATGAGAAAGACGAAAAAGGCTGTAGCATCCCTAGCTATCGCCGGGATGGTACTCTCTATGGCTCCAATGAGTGTATTCGGAGCTACCACTGATTCAAATCGACTCGCAGGCGCAGGCCGCGTGGAAACTGCTATCGCAGTTGCTAATCAAGGATGGGCAAACGGCGCTGACAGCGTTATCGTTGTTCCTGCTGATGACGCTAACATCGTTGACGCTTTGGCTGCTGCTCCTTTGGCAGGTCAATTGAAGGCTCCAATCCTTGTTACTTACAGGGATGCCCTTGATGCTAATGTTGCAAAAGAGATCAAAAACTTAGGTGCTAAAAACGTTTATGCTGTAGGTGCTCTGAGTGCTGACACTGTTGCTTCCTTAAAAGCAATCTCCGGCGTAACTGTAACAGCTCTCCAAGGTGCTGACCGTACAGAAACCGCTGCCAAGGTTGCAGCTCAATTAACCAACGTTAAAGGTTCCTTTGTTGTAGCTTACAACGGTACGGCTGATGCTCTGTCTGCTGCTTCCTTCGCTGCAGCAAATGGTTATTCCATCGTCGTTTCTAATCCGGATGGAACAATCCCTGCAAGCGAAAAAGTAACTGCTCCAGTCTACACCGTTGGCGGTCAAGCTAAATATGACGGCGCTACCAAACTTGCCGGTGCTGACCGTTATGCTACAAATGATGCAGTTAACAATGGACTGACATTCAAATATGATAAAGTGTATGTTGCTAACGGCGAATCCCTCGTCGATGCACTTGCCGGTGCACCATTAGCAGCTCAAACCAATTCCCCAATCGTACTTGCTGATGCAACAAAAGCCGCTACAGGCGTTAATGACAACCTGACCGATAGCAGTAAAGTTATCGCTCTTGGTGGTGTCGGCGCTGTCAGCGATGCAGTTCTTGGCCAAGTTAACAAAGGAAACGTAAATACGGGTGTTGTATCTGTTTCCAGCGTAAAGGCTGCTAGTGCAAACAGCATCAAAGTAGCATTCACTGCTGCTCCTGCTGATACAAGCAAAGTGACTTTCAAAGTCACAAGAGGAACAACCAATGCTCCTATAACCACAACTTGGAATGCGAATAAAACAGAGGCTGTCTTAGCTAGTTCTTCTAACTTCGCTGAAGGTGTTTACAGTGTAGTCGTAAAGAATGGCGATACGGATTTGGGAACAACTTCAGTTGACTTTACCGCACAGAGAGTCGCTAAAATTGAGTTTGATTCCAATAAGTTAGCAGTAGTCACAGGCGGAAAGACGGGTTATGTCTCCTATCGTGCATTAGACCAGTACGGCAATGATATCACCGATAAATATCTCGCAAGCGATAGCTACATTAACTGGACATGCGGGATTGGCAATGTAAAATCAGATAATAAAGGGATATTGACTATAACTCCGTTTGGCTTTAATCCTGATCCAAACCAGGATAAATCAACGACAGTGTTGACACAGTATCAAACGACCGTTATCACTGCTGTAACAAAGAGCCAAAATATTCCTTGTTCAGCAACTGCAACACTTAATATTTCTACTCAAATAGGGACAATCAGTGACATTGCCCTGAATAAACTGGTAACTGCTGACGGTGATGCTGCAGCTCCGCAAGTTGGTGACAGTGAAAAATATTATATCGACTACACCGCCAAAGATATGGCAGGCAACGAAACTAAGTCCTTAACATTAATGGAAAATGGGCTTATTACTATCGACAATAAAGATAAAGAATATAAGCTCGTAACTTCCAATTCTCAATTAGTTACGGCTAAACTTGTTGAAGATCCGAAAGATGATACGAAGTGCGCAATTGAAGTTAGCATCTTAGATCCTGATAACTATACAATGATTGTGGATCAGCCAATTACAATTACTGCTACAAGTTATACAGGAAAAACTGATTCCTTAACATTTAGTCTGAAGAGAGCTCAGAAAGTTAACACCTTTACTCTAATGGCGCCGACACAGACTATCTCTTCTGGTGAAACAGGTGTTGAAATTCCATTTGTAGCGTATGACCAAGATGGAAAACAGCTTACTAAATATACAGATATCACTAAAGATAAAGTTGTAGCATTATCACCTGAAAAGAAAGACGGCGCCACAACTGGTTTGTATTTTGAGGAAAATGCTGACAGTACCGCTTCATTAAAATATGACGCTCCGGTTCTTCCTGTGGGCGCTACTACAGCTCAACAGGAAACCTTAAATGCAACAGTTAACAACACAGGTAATTTCAGTTCTGTAACCATCAATGTAGACGTTGCTAAGAAAGGCGACACACTGAAACTTGATGAATCTGTTCTTATCTCAAGAATGCAGCTAGGTTCAACTCAGGCTCTTGACTTTGGTTATAACGATGGCGGATTCAAGGTTGAAGACCAATATGGCAGGGCCATTGATATGACAAGTAAAAATGTAATTGATGGTGTTACTTACTATGTAAAAGCAAGTGTACCAACAAATGATTATTTAGAGGTTGATTCTACTCAGAACTATGCGTTTGCTGGGCATGAAGTTGTATTAAAAGCTAAAAATAAAGCTGGATCGGCAACAGTAAAATTTGAGTTAATGAAGAGTACTGATGCAACAATTGGTAATGATGATGATTTGTCTTTAGACACAAAAACCCTATCAATGACAGTATTAGCTGATGACAAAATTACCGATTATGTTATAAGTGAAGCACCAAACCCAATCTATGCAACTTCTGATGCAACTCCAACTCCTCAGCAGAAAGATCAGTTTGTTAAATTGATTCTAAATGGTAAAACTTCGTCTGGCAGCAAGGTAGTCCTTGATCCAAGCAAAGTTACTATTGGAACATCATCCAACAGCGATTTCTATACTTTCATGGGTGATGATAATACTCAAACAAAAGTTGCAGCTAATAAATTAGACGCATCCAAGACTGGTTCATCAGCTACAATATCTGCAACAGCTTACAATAGTAATGATATGAGATATCATACCGCAACAACGACTGTAACATCTAAGACAGATGAAGCAGTTGCACAAACCATGGGCTTCTACGCTCAAACGGTTGATAGAGCTGATTCGGTGACTGCAACAGGCATCACTTATGATGGGACTACAGTAACTGTTAACTTAAATGGAACACAAGGTAAATATACCGCTCAAGGTGCAAATGCTGCTTCTTTAGGAATTCCTGCGAATAATGTCCTTAATGCTATTGCGGGCAGAGACTTAACGAGATACACAAATAAAACTGCAGCCGCAGTTCCTAATCAACATGACGCCTTAACAGCGGGCGAAGACAACAGAGGTTATATTTACCTCTATGCTAAAGACCAATATGGTACAAAGGATATGAATTTGTCTCAAGTGAAACTTGCTGATTGCAGTGTAAATGCAAGTAAAACACCGGTAGCGCAGGTTGTAGATAATACCTTAGTATTCAACTATATACCGACTGCTTCTGATTATGTTGTTGTTTCAGGTATTGCTACAAATGGCCAAATGCAAACCATCAAGATTAAATTTGAAGGTACTGTACCTGCATCTACTTTTACTACCGATGTGGCAAACGACAAAACAGCGCTGACAGTAAATTATGATGGAACGGCTTCTACGATTACGCTTCCTACAACAGGAGCGAGTGGTTCAACTATTACTTGGACTGAGAAAACGGATGCTTCAAACGTATCTAGTCTTACAGGCAGTACTGCTACAATCACAAGAAGCAACGCCGACGATACGGATGATCAAGTAACGTATACAGCTACCATTGCTAAGGGCGGTGTATCTGATACTAAAGATGTTACGGTTACAGTAAAAGAAGCTAAGGCTCCTACAGTAACTAGTGCGAACTTCACCGACGCAACACATTTGACACTAGTATTTAGTGAGGCAGTAAATGCAACGGCTGCTAACTTTGCAAATGGTGCCACTAGCGCACCTGGAACATTTACGGTAGATAGTGTTGCTGGTAGTGGAACAAATACTATTACCCTTACGGTTACTGGTACTCCTGCTATTGCAACTGGTGTTACGGGAACAGTTGATGTTAGCAATGTAACCGATTTGGCTGGTAATGCTATTACAGCCGTTACTGGTCAGGTTATTTCTTCAGGATTCTAGTAGAATGCTTGAGGGGAGGTTTTCCACTCGGTCAACCTCCCAACGGGGTCAGACCCTCTCAGGATTTGACAAAAGAGGAAAAGAGATCCGATTTGTTTAGCTTGAACATTTCGGGTCTCTTTTTCTGTTTTTCTCAATGTAACTTACCTGCAATGTAAATGTAATTGTCAACGTAAATTCCGCAGGGATTTACCATATACAAAAAGCAAATAGACACCAAGGGCATGAGTTTCCGGCCTAACCAATCCCAAATCCTGGTGTCCGTTAGTTCATCGTACTTGTTGGTTCCTTCTTCGATTAGACAATCAAAAATAAGTTCGGCATATTCTCTGTCTTCCCGGACCATCTTCCGATAGCACTTTTCTATTTCATAGGGAAAATCCAGCCCATAACTTATGTCGTCGATTTCTCCCTCTAAAAACGATTTCGTCATATCCACCATAGCGTTAATATTTGTCAGACCCATTATTCTTTTTTTCCTTCCTCAACTTCTTTATTGGGTTTCTTCGCATAACAGGATTCTAACAACGTATCCGCCCGGGGTATATAGCTTTCCAATAATTCTAGTTTATTATAAAAATCCAGATTGGTCGGATTCCTAAGTGAAACGTAATTGTCAAATCCTAAGCACATGAATAAAGAAAAGCCCAACCCCAAGGTTGGACCCAAATTTCCTAATTTTTAGTTTTGTAACAGTTAGCCGGAAGCTCTTTCGACCAAGGAACAAACTTTTTAATCCGTTCCGGGTATTGGCTGAAATCGGTATTTGGCATCTCTTTCAATAAATAAACCAGATATTCATAAATTTTCAGGTTATTGACCAGAGCAGTCTGTACGATGCTGTAGACTATAGAACTGTCAATTGTACCCCGGTCTGTTTTCATGGTGACCCAGTTCTTCCTTCCCAGAGTGAAGGGACGGATACTTCTCTCGACTAGTAATCCTAAGCTTAGGATTACTAGTCTTATCCCCAGGATTAGGAAATCCCTAGGTTTGGGCGGGGGCCGCATAGAATCTTAGAATATGTAATAAATCATATGGATTTTGTTAATAGTCGACAAATACTGAAACTATCTGAATCTTACAAGGGGGTAGTTTCATGAGTCGTAACTATGAAGAAGCTGTAAGCAGGGTAATGGAGTACCTTGCTAGCAACAATTACACGTCAAGCATCGTATATAAACATAAGCGATGTTATCGGTTACTTAATGAATATTTGGAATCAATGAAATTGCCGTATTCACCGGAACAGGCTTTGGAATGGTTGGATTCTATTACCCCAGGGTTGTGTCATTCAACTTCCGAATATTACCAGCTAGCTCTGTCCAGGATAAACGAGACCCTTAACTATCATGAAATCAGCAATACCAAAAGTGCATATGAAGCCGTTCAATATTACCAGCATCTGAACCCGTATTATAAAGAACTATTGGATGAATTTTTAGCAGTGCTCTCCAAAAGTCATGGTTTAGGTTCCCTTCACGAGCACCGAGTTTCAGCTTCCAGATTTTTGGACTATTTGTCTAAGTGTGGTTTAAAGAATATCTCTGAGCTTAACCATTCTTCAATTAGAGATTTTTATCTAAATGATCTTCATAAGACCCAGAAGATAAAGGACCGCTACAACGGTCTGATTAGACACTTTCTTAGTCATCTTGCTAACAAAGGTATGGTAAGGGTATCTATTCCATTAACTTTGGATAAATTCGTTATTCAACGACTGGTCCTAGTTCATGAATTGCCCCCAAGTGACAGGGGTATTTTCTATATAACAGCGGGTTCAGATTTTATGGGTGCTCAGGAATTCTACTCAAAAACACTTATACTCAGAAACGTATATATAAAGCGTCATCGCTATTCTAAAACAATGAAAGAAACATTCCGTAAAGCTTGGAAGGAATTGTTTGTCTTCTTGGAAGCCAACGGGCTTAATTATTGCCAGGAAACCGCACTGTCCTGGGCAAACCATATGCAGCACTACACAGTCCAGTGGAGGATGTTTCGGCGTGCAGTTAAAATATTTGAGCAGTTTCGGAATACTGGTGACATCCAACCAGAGATCGTATATACCTACCGGGGGGATAAAGTTGAAAATCTTCCTCTATGGTGCCGGGGTGAATTCAGAAGCTTCATTCTACATAAGTCCCGGGAAGGAGTTGCTGCATCAACAATCCAGATGTATCAAGCTTCCTGCTTACGTTTTTTAGGATTTCTTGACCGGGTTAGGATTACAGCTTGGGATAGGATAACGCCGGAAATCATTAAGGACTTTCACGTTTCTGATCCACATACAACACCAGAAGCAAGAAATGCCTATGCCGCGAAGTGCAGGGGCTTCCTGGAATACTTGGCCGAAAAGGGTTATATCCCATCGACACTGGTACTGGCATTATCAAATGAGTCTGCAGCTCGTGTGGATATCATAAGAACGCTTGATGCCAACGATATTTCTGCTATTTATGAATTTAAAAACCATGCGCACACCGATATACAACTACGGAATGCCACAATGATAATGATTGGCTTGCGGATGGGGATCCGTGCTTCTGACATAACAAAACTGAAGCTGTCGGATATCTCGTGGAAGCAGAGAACCATTTCCGTCCAACAGGCTAAGACGGATAAGTTTCTAAAACTTCCCATGCCAACCGAAGTCGGCAATAGTTTATACCGATATATCATGGATGGACGTCCGGAGACTTCCTCAGATTACCTATTTATTATGCATAGGGTTCCATACGGCAAGTTGGAAAAAGGAGTTTGTGCCAGAGTGCTGAAAAAGGTTCTGAGTAAGGACCCGCATGGCTTTCATGTTACCCGAAAGACCTTTGCATCAAGGATGCTTATTAACAACACAAATCCCACGATGATCGCAGAAACTTTGGGTCGTAGCGACAATTCCACAGTCATGACCTACCTTTCAACTGACGGAAAATCAATGCGACAGTGTGCCATTTCGCTGGAAGGAATCGAAGTGAAAGGGGGTATGCTGTCATGAACCAGATCCTATATCACTATGAAAGCGCATTTGCTCCTTATATTGAAGGACTTATCCGACAGAAAAAAGCTGACGGCTTTATCTACGATTATGAAGCTTACATCCTGAAAACTTTTGATCTTTTCTGTTTGGATAATGGCTATGTTAATCCACTGATAACCCGTGATATTGCCATGAAATGGGCCATCCAAAGAGAAAGTGAAGGAATCAATTACCGTAATCAGCGGGTGTCGTTTCTACGGCAACTTTCCTTATACATGAATTCAATGGGTATAAACAGCTACATTCCGCGCTTCACACCATCGGAAGCTGTTACCGTTCCCCATATTTTAAATCAGGAAGAATTACAGGCATTATTTAAGGAAGTGGATACTTATCTTCCGAACGATTCCAAGTGGCAGCGTTTTGCTATGGAATATCAGTTACTCTTTCGACTATATTACTGTTGTGGGATGAGGCTGTCCGAAGGGTGTAACCTTGAAAAGAAGGATGTTGATCTAGAAAACGGCGTTCTTACCATAAGACGCTCAAAAGGAAGAAAAGATCGCCTGGTGCATATGGCAGATGACCTTACGGCTTTATGCAGGAAATATTTGCAGAAGATTACTAGTCTATTGCCTGATACCATCTGGTTTTTCCCAGGACGTACCCCGGAAAAGCATATCGATAAAACAAGTATTGATAAAAAGTTTAAGCAGTTATGGGCAATGACGCGTTATGCTAGTAAATGTGATAAAGAGCCGACTGTCCATGCCTTGCGACATACTTTTGTAGTAAACCGGATGAATAAGTGGATGGCTGAAGGAATTTCACTGGATGTAATGATGCCGTACTTAAGCAGATATCTTGGTCATTCCGGGATTGAGGGCACCCAGTATTATTAGCATCAGGTAAGTGATGAATTCCGGGTAATACGGCAAAAAGATCTGGTTTCAGATAGGGTCATACCGGAGGTGATTTCATATGAAGAAAAGAACCATCCCCGAAGGGACCCTCTTCTTTATTATGTATTTTTATCTTACAACAAGCATCAACGAAGCTGAGGAAAAAATTGCTATTTTGTTAACTGGCTTTATTTACAGCCATATTATGGTATAATATGGCTGTAAATAATTTAATACTAGAGCCGGACGGACTTGTTAAAGAGATAATCAATATGGGTGTCGAGATTGCACCTTCTTAGGTATCAGGCATTTCCAGCAATTTATCGAAAGGCAAAGTCAGCAAAAGCCTAGTCATGGCCAACGGGGTCAGACCCACTCAGGTCACCCTGAGCTGTTCCAGAGGTCTGAGATTTTATATGCTGGAAAATAACTATAAGAACAAGGTTGAGCATATCGGAGCAAAAGATTTCTATGATGTGGAGAACATCCTAGTTATTTAGTGCGAATGTATAGCGAACATGGAACCCCAGGGGCTTTCGCACCGCGAAATTATAAGAATTATGTTGATATATGCGGGTAGTCGTAGGTTTTTAGTGCAGTTTTGATGGAAAACCCTAATTATTGTGATAAAGACCTTTAAAGAGAGCATGTAATTGTTGCTTTTTGCGGTCGCTCTCTACGAGAGAGGACGAATTGAAATTCCACGGTGCCGGAGACGGTGTCATCGAAGTAGAGTCGCTCTCTACGAGAGAGGACGAATTGAAATTCCTCGAACTCGGTCTTGATGTCGGTCAAGAACCGTCGCTCTCTACGAGAGAGGACGAATTGAAATCGAATTAGTATCATAATGACCACCCGCGAATAAAGTCGCTCTCTACGAGAGAGGACGAATTGAAATCAAAAAGCTGTGGAACTTGATATAATATTTATATTAAGAGTAGGATGGTGAAACGATGCTGGCGGAAGATATTATTAACTATTGGAGAGATTCAGCGGATAAAGACTATTTTACCATGATGAATTTGTTCAAAAGTAAGTTATAGAGAAACTTCTCAAAGCATTATACGTTAAAAATGTTGGCACAGAAAACGTGCCACGAACACATAATTTACTTTTATTAGCAAATAAAGCAGGGCTATCCTTAGACAATAGGATAGAAGATTTGCTTGACCTTATAACAACTTATAATATAAGTACCAGATATCCTGACTACCAACAAACTTTCTATAAGAAATGCACAGGGACATACACCACAGAAAGAATAACAGAGATTAGGGAGTTGAGATTATGGCTGATTTCGATACTGGAGAGCAATTGAATGAAACTATTTTAAAGTA
The DNA here is from genome assembly GCF_034927245.1 of Desulfitobacterium sp. Taxonomy (GTDB): domain Bacteria; phylum Bacillota; class Desulfitobacteriia; order Desulfitobacteriales; family Desulfitobacteriaceae; genus Desulfitobacterium_A. Next base: position 917 of record NZ_JAYFQK010000025.1, on the reverse strand, counting down.
TGCGGACAGCCTCAAACAACATTTAGATTTGCATAGCGTGTATCTTTTTGGTTCTTATGCAAAAGGCAAGAGCCACCAAGATAGTGACATTGACATTGCTATAGTTGCTGAAGGCTTTTCAGGTGATATTATTGAGGATACGCATATGTTAATGAAGTTTAGAAGAAATATTGATAAGAGAATAGAACCTCACCCTTTTTCTATACACGAATTTACAGTGGATAATCCGTTTGTAAGGGAAATCATAAATACCGGAATAAAAATCATTTAGGGGGTTGCAACGGAAAGCAAAAGAGCAAGTAGCTCAACCCTAACCGGGGAGCTATTTGCTCTTCTAATAGTGCCGACCATTTCTGCCAGTTGTACAGCCGGGGTGTTATTCCACCCTTTTTTAGGGCATTATGAAACAATCGGGAAGGGCTTTCTGTAACGAAGATAAATCTTGACTACTAATTTTGGTAGAGCCTAGATCCAGAAGCTTTAAATTGGTTAATCCTTTTAAAGATTCAAGGTCATTTATTGATCCGTTATAGTCCAAATTTCCCAAATTTGGTATTTCCTTTAAAGGTGATAGATCTTGAATCTGATCAGAATTGATTTCAAGAAAGACAAGACCGGTTAAGTTTTCTATTCCGGATAAATCTTGACAACCCTTATCAATAAAAAGATTGGGAATATTTTTAACATCACTTTTATAGATATTGGCGGTTGGCTTATAGATAAGTGTTCGAATTGCTTTTTCTAAAACCGGATCTTTAAATTCTATCATCGTGTTATCATTTATATAGCCATTCCTTTCGCTTCGCTCAAGGCACAAAACAGCATGAAATATGTTGCCTTCGAGCTAATTTCTTACTATTCTACAGCCATAGGGATAACAGTTAACTACAAATCACGAGGAGGTGAGTGGGCTGCTC
>NZ_JAYFQK010000067.1:0-44950 GCF_034927245.1 Desulfitobacterium sp. | reverse complement strand
ATGAAGAAGAAATGGGGATTATACCCCCGACTAACATGTCATTCAGTAGGAACATTAAGACCTGGATCTGGATTATCCTCATTTTTCCACTTTAGCAGGTATAGAGGACTAAATTTAACTGCTTTCAGCAGTCAAATCATTTCTACAATTTATAATTCTTAATTCTCAGTTAGGTGAGGCTCCTGTATAAACAAAGGCCACTGCCCGGAAATGTCGAGAGACGCCAAGGGGTAGAACAGGTATTACCGGCATAAGGTTTTACTTAAGGTGGCTGAGTAAGCTCTACGTTATGCAGTGCTAAAGCTCAACGAGTTAGGGAAGGTTAAATATGGCGCTTTCCTCTTTTGCGTGCTGAAGCCTTCTAATTTAGAAGGCTTTTTTAATTTGCTTAGATTAAATGGGAAGGATATAGGAGGTGGTTATGATGGATTCTGGCCCTAGTCAGAGACGGTTAAGATCGGTTATAAGAGACATTACAAGTGAATTACAGGGAGTTGATTCCCGGTTCGAGGGGGTCAGACTCCGGAGCTAGAGGAGGAGGAAAATGGGTGAAGTCAAGATTCTTAAGGAATTTTATTTTAGCCAAGTTCTAAATAAACCTATCGTTGATGTTCAAGGGCGAAAAGTAGGCCGGGTCAAAGATATGGTCATGCGTTGGGATAGTTTGACACCTCATGTTACAGCGATTAAGGTGGCTAAAGGGGTCCATGAGATGATCCCAATTGACCGGGTTTCTTCAATAAACCCCCAAGAAATCAGATTGTCGGTTAATTACAGTCCCGACATTACTGTTCCGCTTCAAGAAGATGAAACGTTTATTGGGAAATGGTTATTGGATAAGCAAATTATCGATTTGAAAGGGTCAAAACTTGTTCGTGTCAATGATTTAGCCCTATCTTGGGTTACTCGTAATCATAAGCAAATATTAGTTTTGGCGGCAGTCGATATTGGCATAAGGGGTTTGTTCCGACGTTTAGGAGCAGAGTTCTTTGTGCGTAGAATGAAAAACAATTTCCTCAGTTGGCAATATATAAAGCCTTTGGAAAGTCGCTCTTCCGCTTTGCAGCTTACTCGGGGAAAGGAGCAGCTTCGAGAGCTTCATCCTGCCGACGTTGCGGATTTGTTAGAAACCATGGGATATAAAGAAAGAACGAATTTAATTCATACTTTGGATTCGCAGCAGGCGATCGATGCCTTGATAGAAATGGAACTTGAGGCTCAGGTTGAAGTCATTAACCAATTGGACGAAGATACCGCGTCCGATCTTTTGGAAGAAATGCCGCCGGATGAGGCTGCGGATATTTTAGGAGAACTCTCGATTGAGAAATCGGAGACGCTTTTAAGATTGATGGAATCTGAGGAGGCAGAAGATGTTCGTGAGTTGATGAAGTATGAGGAAAATACGGCCGGTGCGTTAATGACGACGGACTATATCGGTTTCCCGCTTCATCTGACGGCAGGGGAGGCTATTGATAAACTTCGTGAGCTGGCCCCGGATGCCGAGATGATTTATTACGTCTATGTTGTCGATGAAAAAGAAACTTTGGAGGGCGTGCTTTCTTTACGTGAATTGATTATTGCCCGGCCATCAACGCAGTTGAAGGATATCATGCATAAAAAAGTCGTCAAAATCCACCCTCTAGAAAATACAGAGAAGATTGCCGATATTACGAATAAGTATGGCTTGCTTGCTTTGCCGGTCGTGGATGAAGATCAAAAGATGCTCGGTATTATTACGGTGGATGATGTTTTAGAGTTGCTGATTCCTGAACGCGGGAAAAATGAGTTTGATTCCTGGTTTGCTGTCCGGAGAAGACAAACGAAAAGGGGGCAAACCGAATGACCTTGAGAAGTAGATTGGCCCTCTTTTTATCGGTAATGGGACCGGGAATTATAACCGCTTTTGCCGATAATGATGCCGGCGGAATTGCCACGTATGCCTCGGCGGGCGCAAAGTACGGATATGCTTTAATCTTTGTAATGATCATAAGTACTGTGTTTTTAGTCATTGCTCAAGAAATTTCTGCCCGAACCGGAGCAGCAACCGGTCGCGGCTTAGCCGACCTGATTCGTGAGCAATATGGCGTTCGTTGGGCCTTGTTTGCTATGTCTGTTTTAATGGTCGCGAATTTGGGTACGACAGTATCCGAGTTTTCGGGAATCGCTACCGCGTTTGAAATTTTGGGTGTCAGTAAATATATTTCTGTTCCTCTGGTGGCTTTCATTATTTGGTGGTTAGTTATTAAAACAGGCTATGAAAAGATTGAGAAGATCTTTTTTATGCTCTGTTTAACCTTTTTTAGCTATGTCATAGCAGGTGTGATGGTGAATCCCCCCTGGAAAGAGGTGATGATTCAGTCCATCACGCCGACCTTTTCACCTTCCCCTGATTTTCTCCTGCTGGCCATTGGGGTGATTGGGACCACGATTACGCCGTGGGGGCAGTTTTTTGTCCAGGCTTCGGTTGTTGATAAAGGGATAACGGCGAAAAATTATCGGTATACCCGTTGGGATGTCTTGATTGGTTCTTTCTTCACCGGATTTATCGCTTTCTTTATCATCGTGGCAACGGCGGCAACGCTCTATGCTAATCATATTCCGATTGAAACAACTAAGGATGTCGCTCTGGCTTTGAAGCCGTTAGCCGGGGAATATGCAAGTTTACTCTTTGGGTTCGGGCTTCTTGGAGCATCGGTCTTAGCTGCTTTTGTCCTTCCGCTCAGCACTTCCTATGCCGTTTGCGAAGCATTTGGTTTCGAACATGGAATCAGTAAATCTTACCGTGAGGCCCCATTCTTTTTTGGCCTTTATACGGTGATCATTATTCTGGGGGCGGCAATTGTGCTTTGGCCGGGTCTCTCTCTTTATCATGTTTTGCTTTTTACGCAAGTCATCAACGGGGTGCTCCTCCCGCCGATTCTCATTTTTATGGTGCTTATCGCCAGCAAGAAAAGTATCATGGGCGAGTATGTGAATACACCTTTCTACAATGGAGTGGCCTGGATTTTCACGGTAATTTTAATCGGATTAACGCTGCTTCTACTAGTTTCAACGCTGTTTCCGGGGTTGACAGCTGGGCTTTTTAGTTAAGTTTGGCTCTAATCCGCTAATGAAGGTATGATAAAAGCACCGACATTCTCAAGTGAAAACGCCGGTGCTTTTATCATTATGTCTAAAGTAAGTGATTGAAGCATGAATTCTTCGAACTGAAGACTCATGCTTTTTTATTAAATGAGAGACTTACTGACAACTTTAACTGACAACTTCAATTGGCACTCTCTTGATTAATTCTATTTAAAGTGCTAGAATGTACTTAGTTGTTAGCACTCAATCGAGATGAGTGCTAACAACTATCTTCTGTTAAGCATATGAGAAAGGAGGAATCAGCTTTTATGTCAATTTATCCATTACCTTCTGTTCGTCCTGCTCGCCCCAAAAGAGTGGGAATTGGTTTTTTTACAGGCCGGGCCGTTTTCCCGACATTGCTTCAGTTTTATGCCCGGAATTGGAAATACGGGCAGTTTGCCGACAAAGACAAATTCAGTTTAAATCTTTTTATTGCCTATGATACAACGTATAACGGGGTGGGTCCTGAAGTTTTTAGGAACTTAGATCGTGAAATATTAGACATGGTTGAGGCGGTTTACTTTATTGATGATATGGAGATTGATGAAGCGATCCTTGAGCTGGAAAGACATCACATCGCCAATCCGGTAAGAACCCGGCAAGTTTTAGGCAGGGGCTACGCCAAACGCAGAAATGCCATTGTCTATTCGGCCGTTAAACATAAAATGGATTATCTTTTATTTATTGATGATGATGAGTATCCCTTAGCTGCGTATGACTACAGTGGTCAAATATTCTGGCAAAGACAGGATATTTTAGGGACGCATCTCAATTATTTGGATCAAGCCGATGTAACGCATGGTCATCATTGCGGTTATATTTCTCCTATCCCTGTTTTACAAGAGGTAGATCGTGCGGCAAAAGATAATTTGGGTTGTTTCTTGAAAGCCGTAAGCAATGATATTATTAGTGTTGAGGCAGTGGCCGATCGACAGGCAAGAGGTGGAGTGGATTACGCAGATTTTGAAACAGCCGTAGGCAGTCCATATCTTGTTGAGGAAAACCGAGGCCTTAAATTTATCTCCGGTTCAAATCTCGGCTTTAACTTGTCAACATATTATGAAAATAAACCCCTGCCTCCGTTTTATAACCCGGAAGGAGCCCGCGGCGAGGACACTTTTTTAAGTGCCTGTTTAGCCGATTTTAAAGTGCTTAAAGTTCCGTGTTACGCTTTTCATGATGGCTTTTTGCAATATGATAAAATATTGCAGGGGGTTTTGCCTGTTCAATTAAAGGCTGTTTTATGGAAACAACCGGCGATCATCCGTCGCTTTTATAAGGCCTGTTTAGGATGGATTCGCTATAAACCGCTTTTACTCTATCTGACGGACCCCAATCATTTTAATTCGGCAGTGCAAGAAGTTCGTTCTAATCTGGAAAAATCCGTTCCGACCCTAAGCAGGACTTTTCAATACGATTTTTCGCCTCTGATCCAAGAATTTAATGCTTATGTCAGTCTTGTATCTGTTCATTTCCGGGAATTTCTTCAGTGCCAAGATATTTGGAAGACAATTTGTCAATATGCTGCTGCTTGCGAATTCCCACCGGAGCAAACGATGGGTAAGAGGGAAAAATGTCTCCTCAGCAGCTGATTATCCGTTAATAAAGGTTATGACAAAGCACCGGTATTCTCATGTGAGAACGCCGGTGCTTTTACTATTATGTCTAAACTTAGGTTCTAAATAATATAATTCATGCGTCTTGCACCATAATCCATGATTTTATAACTCAGTTTAAGCTTTCCTTTATTATCTGATGTCACATGCGAAAGTTCTATCATGCCACTCGCTTTTAACGAAAGGAGGCAGTTTTCGACGCCTTTTTCGCTGACACTTCGATCTAAAGGGTATTCCTTTTTGAGAATTTCCAATATTTCTTGATTGGATAGTTCTTCATTTTCGTAGATTGCTTGAACTACTCTAAATTTTACGGGCATCTGACTCATGGTGGACCTCCATATCAGCTTTTTACCATATCAGCTTTTTAAATGAACTAAATCTTTAGGATTACCGATCGTAAGAATTGTACCTATGGTAATAATGACAACTCCGATTATCAGGTTCGGCTTTATTTGTAAATTATTTAATAACCACCCGAAGAATACAGACCATAAGGCATAGGTTACGTTTAGACCCATCGCTCTGCTCACTCCGGTCATATTCATCGCACGATACCAAGAAAAAATGGAAATTCCACCAATCAAGCCGATCATAGCAATGTACCAGCCGGAGGGTGTTGCTAAAGCAGCAAAAAGAATCTGGTAAGCTGTCCTTCCGCATAAAGGAATTATGACAAAGATATAAACAAAAAACGAAGTCGCTTCTCTGATCCCGATGGCAATATCCGAATCGACTAAATCCATCCCATAGGTTGATATAACCCCTTCTATTGCCCAGCCAATGGCTGCAACCGCGGCAAATCCAAGACCGAGATAAAAGTTGGGATTGTTTGTCCCTTCCGGCGGGGTAAAGCCAACAATAAATGAGCCAATAATGGCAAATGCTATGCCGGTCCACACGCGGAGTGATATTTCCTCTTTAAGAAAAATAAATCCTAAAATAGCACCTATAGCCGGATAAGCTGCAGTAATTGCCGCGGTATAGGAGGCACCCGCGAAATAAATGCCCAGCAAATTGCCGGACGAAGCAATGGGACCACCCAAGATAGCGGCTAACATGATCATTTTGGCGGGCTTAGTCTTTAAGGTGCGTGCATAATCACGCCATTTTCCGTTAATGACATTATTTATAAATAACCATAGTGCGGCAAAACCATCATGCAGACAGGCTCCAACTAAAGGAGCGGCAAATAGGCTCATATTGTTTGTGAATGGTGCTAAACCTAACACCATCCCCATTAATACCCCGTCTAAGCCCCAAGCAGCACCCGCTAATAATCCGCTGTTAATCCCCTTTTTGGCAAAGTTTAGGTCTCTCTGTTGCAAGAATAATCGTGTTTGTTGATCCATTTGGATAAGACTCCTAAGATCTATTTGGTCCTTATGAGAAATATTTTACATAATCAAAGTGAAAAGTAAAATACCAAGTTCGTATACCCCCTATAACTTTTAAGTTTCTATCGGATCAACTTTTGGAACGAAACTTTTTACTGTGTTTTCTTGCAACATGTTGATTTTATAATTTTAATAAATTCTTTCTCGACCATCGATAGATGATGACGGTTTAACCATATTAAGATAATGGAAACTTCCAGGTGAGCATCTTCAATCAGCATCTTTTTTATGTTACTGGTTTTAACAAATTCATCAGCCATAAATTTAGGGACGAACGCAATAATATCACCGGAAGTTAATATTTTTTCCACCATTTCAAGGTTATCCACTCGATAAGAAACGTTCAAATTACCATATTTTCTTAATAGGCTGGATACCCCGCAATCGGTAATGTATTCCGTATTGTAGAGAAGTATGGGCATGGAAAGTGCCTTTTCCAAAGTCATTGTTTGTAAATCCATAGCAATTTTGCGATTTCTTCCGGTGATGATTACGAATTCGTCTGTGAATAATTCGTGATAGTTAATATCCTTAGATTTTTGAACGGCATCAGTATTTAAAATAATACCAAAATTGGCTTTGCCGGATTCTACATCCCTTAAAATATTGTTTGACTCTCCGACTTTCAGGAGAGCATTGACTTTAGGATGATTATGCTTAAAGGTCGTTAAAATATCAGGCATTATCGTAATATTAACGCCGGGTTCGACAGCAATAGAAATACTTCCATTAAGCTCAATGGAGTTAATGTGCGCTATGGATTTGATTTCATCGACTGAATTCAGAACTTCTCTGGCTTTTACAATAATAAGTTCGCCGATTTCAGTGAGCTGGGCACCCGAATTTGTCCTTTTTAACAAAACGACACCGAGTTCATCTTCAAGTTTATTTAGCGCAGAACTAAGAGCAGGTTGAGAAATGTGAATTCGTTCGGCTGCAAGAGAAATGGATTCCGATTCATTGACCGCAACAAGATACATGAGTTGTTCAAGACGCATAATCTTTCCTTCTCCCATATAAGCATATCTAATCCATCTTTTTTTAATTATATATTAGTATTGTCAGTTGAGCTAAATAAAGTTTTACCAAACCAGATTAAATTAATTATACGGGGCATAATCACGATGTATTTTACAGCTAAACATCGGATGATTATAATTTGCGTGTAAGTACAAGTGATAACAAGAACAATACGGTACCGCGGAGCCGAATTGTTCAATGAGGAGGAATGTCAAGTTATATATCTGGTATCGCCGTCTCAATAGAAAAAATAGAACTTATAAATTTAATCAGTTTTGAAGAAGCTAAAATCGGATAATTTAGGGGGATTGTTCAATGTCCATTGGTAAAGATGAAAAGCCAATTTATGCAAAAGTCAACCACCCTGTGTTTTGGGTTTCCGTTATAGCCTGCTTTCTTGTCTATGGCCCTATGATGATATTCCAAAATGCGGCCCAAGAACCCGTGAATAAGGCAATACACTTTATCACGTATAATACGGACTGGCTTTGGGAATTTGTTATTTTCGGGTGTCTAATCTTTTTAGCTTGGTTAGCCATGGGCCGCTATGGCAATGTAAAGTTAGGGGGCCCGGATGATAAACCGGAATTTTCCACATTTACTTGGATATCAATGATGTTCTGTGGAGGGTCAGGTGCGGCTCTTGTCTACTGGGCATTGATCGAGCCGATTTCCTACTTGCAGGCTCCGCCGTTTTGGATTGAACCCTTTTCACCACAAGCTGCCCAATATTGCTTGGCCTATGGAATTTTTCACTGGGGTTTTAGTGCTTGGGCAACCTTTGCTGTTCCGGCCGTCGCTTTTGCTTACATGTATTATGTCCGCAAGAAACCCTATCTCTATCCAAGTTATGCCTGCCGCGGGGTAATCGGAAAAGCTGCTGACGGATGGTTAGGAAAATTCATTGATGCCATTGTCATCGTGGGTATGGTCGGAGGGATGGCCACATCATTGGGCTTTGTTATTCCCATGTTATCCAAGATCTCAGCCGATTATTTCGGGATTGCAGATAATATCCAATTTAAACTTATTGTTTGTGTGCTTTTCTCCTGTATCTATACCTGGAGCTGTTACCATGGTCTAAAAGGCGGGATTGCCAAGCTCGCTGATATGAACATGTATTTAACCTTTATTATTCTTGGGTTTGTAATGATTGTTGGGCCAACCACCTTCATGTTCTCTTTATTTGGCGATAATATCGGTGTGCTCCTTCAAAATTTCGTGCGGATGAGCTTCTATACCGATCCGATCACTAAATCAGGATTCCCTCAAGACTGGACTGTCTTCTATTGGGCATGGTGGCTTGCTTGGGCAATTTATGTAGGCCTTTTCGCAGCCCGGATTTCCAAGGGACGTACGATTCGCTCGCTCATTCTAAACATGATTTTCTCAGCGACCATAGGTTCTATGCTTTTCTATCTTGTCTTTGGAAGCTATCAGGTCGATGCCATCCTTAACCATGGAGCTGATCTTGCCGCAATTCTTAAAACGCAAGGCGGTCCGGCCGTTGTTTCTGCGTTCTTGAATACACTTCCCTTCTCTAAGGTCGTCATTCCTTTCTTCATTTTTGTCATGGCGATTTCCCAGGCTACCGGGGTAGATGCGGCTTCCTTTACCATGGCCAACATGGCGTGTTATGAAGTAAAAGACGGCGTTGAACCTCCGAAATGGATTCGGCTTTTCTGGGCAGCGATGCTGTTCTTCTCAACAGTCGCCTTGCTCCTCGTCGGAGGGATGCAAGTTGTTCAGCTATCCTCTGTCTTGACAGCGGTACCGGTACTATTCCTGCTGATTATTCTCGCGATTTCCACGGTGAAATGGCTGCGTGAAGATTTTGGATATGCACGCCCCCTAACTACAGACAAATATGATGGCGAAATTGACACAGTTAATGCGGAATCGATTCCCCAAGCCAGTAAGTAAATTATTCGAAGCAGAAGAGGAGTGACATGATATGAAAAGAACACCGCTTACCAAAAAAATTCTGGTATTAGGTGTCGATGGAATGGACCCTAGGATCAGTAAAAAATTCCTGTCCGAAGGGAAAATGCCTAACTTACAAAAATTCATTAATCGCGGATCAGCTCGCGAAGATTTACATTTGCTCGGTGCAATTCCCACCATTACACCGCCGTGTTGGACAACCTTAGCTACAGGTGCTTACCCGGGAACCCATGGTATCACGTGTTATTGGAGACAATCACCGGAAAGCCTTGATGCAGTTGTTTACAATATGGATTCACGGAATTGTACCGCTGAACAAGTCTGGAATGTCGCAGCTGAAGCAGGGAAGAAAACTCTAGTCTGGCACTGGCCCGGGAGTTCTTGGCCCCCAACCTCTCACAGTGAAAATCTAAGTGTTGTCGATGGTACGCAGCCGGGTTCTGTTAATATGGGTGTCGCACAGCTTGACTGGGAAAAAGTTATTGTGGCTACACCTGAAATTAAAGAAGTTCGTTATGCCCCAAGAGCGGAGAAACCGGCAGGTGTAGGCTGCATCATTACGGATTTGGAAGGTACTTTGGACGATGAAGTTGACGATGAAATGATGGAGCTTTGGTGGGGAGATAAAGCGCGTGAAGGCGGCGAAATTCGCACCTATGTCATGGATGACGAGGACACTGAAGTTGTGATCGGGAGTAAAGTTGCCTATGACATTGTTAATTCCCCGCTCAAAGATGCGACAGGTTGGGCCAATGCACCAAAAGGGGCTAAAGAATTTACCATCATAACTTCCGGCGGTGTCATGAGACGTCCCGCTTTAATCCTTAAAAATGAAGCCGGTGAATATGACCGAGTGGCTATTTATAAGAATAAAAAAGCGGAAGCACCGATCGTTACCTTAGAAAGAGATATCATGATCACCGGTATTATTGACGATGTTACTAAAAAAGAAGTGACTAAACCCGCATGCCGTTCGATGAAGATTTTAGAACTTGATCCGGCCGGCAATAAGGTAAGACTTTGGATCAGTAATGCTCTGGATATTTCGAATGACCAACTATGGCATCAAAAATCGCTCTATCAAGATATCGTTAAAAATGTTGGCGAAGTTCCGCCGGTTAGTTTGATCGGCGGGGAAGATGCCGAATTGGTTCGAGAAATTTTTGAACCTTCTTGGGCCCTTTATGACAAATGGCAAGCGGATTGTCTGAATTACTGTATCAAAGAAAAGGGATATGAGGTTGTATTCTCACATCTTCATAACATTGACTGTGCAGGCCATCAATTATGGCATCTCGGGAAAACTCTGGAACCTTGGAAACACACAGATGAGAAAACCTACCAAGGGTTCATCGAGAAATTTTATGTCCAAACTGATAATTATCTGGGTGAGTTCCTGCATCTATTAGATGAAGGTTGGACTATCCTATTTTTGAGTGACCATGGCCTTATCGTTGGTGAAAACGTACCGCCTATTTTAGGGGAGTATGGTGGACTCAATACAAAGGTTATGGAAGAACTGGGCTATACAGTCATGAAAAAAGATGAAAATGGCAATTCTATCAGAGAAGTGGATTGGGAAAAAACAAGAGCGATTCAGATTCGCAGCAACTATATTTATGTCAACCTTAAAGGTAGAGATAAATATGGAATTGTCGATCCGAAAGATAAGTATGACCTGGAAGAACAAATCATCTCTGATCTATATAATTACAGAGATGATAGGACAGGAAAACGTGTTGTCGGTATCTGCCTGAGAAACAAAGACGCAGTGTTAATCGGTACAAACGGACCGGAATGCGGCGATATCTTCTTCTCGATTGAAGAAGGTTACAACCGATTACATGGTGACAGTATTTCAACCTCAGAAGGATATTTCGATACATCCGTTTCGCCTATCTTTGCTGCGGCAGGTTCCGGGATCAAAGCCGGGTTTACAACCGAGCGCACGATTCGTCAAGTGGATGTGGCACCTTCTGTTGCAGTATTGTTGGGTTTGCGTTTCCCTGCACAGTGTGAAGGGGCTCCAATCTATCAAATTTTCACAGAAGAAGTTTAGAAAATACCATTTGCGCGGCTATCGTTACAGAAAAGATTAAATTTCAATTGTTTAAAGGGGAGTAGCTGAACAATAAAGCCGTCAGTACGGATCTTTTAATCCCGGTTTTATTGGCAACATAGTTGTAAGCAAGACCTTTACCCAATTTGGGTAAAGGTCTTACTAATAGTTGGAAGTTTTAAAAGCTTTGGTTTAAGAAGGGGAATAATCAAAAATGGAATTTGTTAGTGCTCTTTTCTCGATTATACTAATGGACTTAGTACTTGGTGGAGATAATGCAATCTTTATTGGTATGGCTGTACGAAATTTACCTCACAAAAATCAGAAAAAAGCTATTTTTATAGGTACAGGCGGGGCCATTGTTATTCGTACTATTGCAACCGTTGTTGCGGTTTGGTTGTTGAAAATACCCGGTCTAATGCTCGTTGGCGGTCTGTTTCTTGTAAAGATGGCGTATAACCTCCTTAATGAAAAGAAGGGTGACGAAGAAAGTCATATAGAATCGAGTGCAAATCTCTGGAGTGCCGTCAGAACGATCATTATCGCAGATGCCGTGATGGGATTAGATAATGTTTTGGCTGTAGCCGGAGCGGCGAATGGCAGTCCATTGCTTGTTGTTTGCGGTCTTTCTATTAGCATTCCTATTGTGGTTTTGGGAAGTACTTTGATTACCAAAGCAATTGAACGTTTTCCTATAATCCTTCCCATTGGTGCTGCAGTCATCATACACACGGCAGTAAAGATGATGCTCGGTGAGCCTTTTATCCAAAACTATGTTGGGAAAAGTTTGTTCCTCGAAATTGGTTTTAGTGTTGTTCTCATTGCGGCTGTATTAATTCTTAGCTATAAGAAAAAGGTAGCTGAAAAATTGGTATAGACATGGTTCCGAAGCAGAGCGTTTGAGTTATATCCCGTATAAGAGTTTAGTATATTACAAACTCCGTGTGTCGCACTATAATAATAAACATAAAAAACGGGTTGAATCAGAAAAAAATCGGATGGGGTAGTTCTCATGGAATACTTTGGAGAAGAAGCACTCGGTCTTGTGGAAACAAAAGGGATGGTTCCGGCCATACAAGCGGCAGATGTGATGTGTAAAGCAGCCGATGTTGTTCTTGTTTCGTATGAAAATGTGGGTTCCGGGCTTGTTACCGTTATGGTGAAAGGTGATGTCGCTGCTGTAAGGTCTGCTGTCGAGCAAGGGGCGGCAGCCGCTGCTGCCATTGGTGAATTAACAGCCGCCCATGTTATGCCGCGTCCTGTCAGCCGTGTAGGGAAAATTGTTTCTCAGCATGATATTGATGACTGATGATTGATGTTCGGAAAGGAGAATGCTGTGGAGAGAAGCGATGCATTAGGGTTCATAGAAACATATGGACTTGTTTCGGTCCTCGAAGCAGCAGATGCCATGTGCAAGGCTGCAGATGTGGAGCTAGTCGGTTATGAGAATGTAGCTTCCGGATTGATTTCCGTTGTCATACGCGGTGATGTAGAAGCTGTCAAAACTGCGGTCAAAGCGGGTATCGAAGCCGCCGGCAAGGTCGGCAAGATTTACAGCACCAATGTAATTGCCAATCCCCATCCGGATGTGGAAAAGATCGTTGCTAAGTATGTTCTTGATTGGTAAATAGAGGGGAATTGTTGAACAGGATTTGAGTTATGAGAGGGTGAGAGTGAATCATATGGATATTGATCTGCTTTCGATTCAAGAGGCACGGATTCTTATCGAGAATGCCCGTGAAGCACAAAAGCTTCTGGCAGCTTTCCCCCAGGAAAAATTGGATGAGATTGTTAAGCATATGGCTTCGGAGGCTGCGAAATATGCCAGAGAGCTTGCCGTTATGTCTTCCGAAGAAACGGGATTTGGCAAATGGCAGGATAAGTGGATCAAAAACATCTTTGTCAGTGATTTTCTCTATCACAAGATTAAAGATATGAAAGTTGTCGGGATAATTGCTGAAGATCATGAAAACAAGACGATGGATATTGGGGTACCCGTCGGAGTCATTGTCGCTTTGGTTCCTTCGACAAACCCTGTATCAACCACGATATATAAAGCGTTAATTGCTATAAAATCAGGCAATGCCATTGTTTTTTCACCCCATCCCAAGGCTCAAAAAACAATGGGCAAAGTGCTGGAGATACTGATACGAGCGGCTGAAACCAGTGGATTGCCGCCGGGTGCTCTTTCCTATCTGCATACAATCACAGTGAGCGGTACGATTGAATTGATGAAGCACAAGGACACGGCACTCCTTTTAGTGACAGGGGTACCGAAGATGGCTAAGACGGCATATGCCTCAGGAAAGCCTGTCATCTATGGCGGACCGGGCAACGGCCCTGCCTTTATCGAACGTTCAGCCGACATAAAACAGGCGGCAGCAGATATTATTGCCAGCAGAACGTTTGATAACGGTATTGTGTCAGCCTCGGAACAATCCATCGTCGTTGAGGATTGTATTGCCGAAGAAGTTAGGCGGGAGCTTAAAAAAAGGGGGGCCTATTTCCTTTCGGAAAAGGAATCGGAAGAGCTTAGTCGATTTTTCCAGCGTCCTGACGGTACGATTAATCCGGAAATTGTCGGGAAATCAGCCGGTGAGATAGCACAGAAGATTGGGCTGAGTCTGCCTGATGATGTGAAAGTTTTGGTTTCAGAACAAAAATATGTTTCCCCGACCAATCCGTATTCGAGGGAAAAGCTTTGCCCCATCTTGGCATTTTATATTGAAAGGGATTGGCACAATGCTTGTGAAAAATGCATCGAATTGCTGCTGAATGATGGCCGAGGACATACCCTCGTCATTCACTCACAGAACGATCATGTGATTCGGGAATTTGCCCTGAAAAAACCCGTATCCAGAGTTTTGGTGAATACGCCTTCCACGTTAGGCGGAATCGGAGCGACAACAAATCTCTTCCCGGCATTGACCTTAGGGTGCGGTGCAGCCGGCGGCGGGTTTACTTCCGATAATGTCTCGCCCCTAAACCTGATCAATATCCGCAAAGTGGGTTATGGTGTGCGGAAACTGGAAGATATAAAGGGTGTGCATCATTCCGAAGAAAACGAGTCTGATTTAAAAGAGCAGCTGGAGAATTTGCTTGAGCGGCTGCTGAATAAGTAGATGGAGGACAATATGTTGGATGCAAAAGAATTCTCGGCAAAGTTTGCCGATGTCACTAAAAATTTGTCCCCGGAAGAAAAAAAGGCTGTTATGAAGCTATTCCAAGGAATTTCTAGGGAACTGTCCGCAGCGAGTACACGGGCTAAAACATCCGGTGGGTCGAATTCACAAGTGTATGAAGGGGAAATTACCGGTTTAACGCCAAGGCTGAAACGTCTTCGCGCTGCTTATTTAAAAGCGAAACCCAGCGTTACTACCTATCGGGCCAAGGCCTTTACCCAAGTCGCTAAGGAAAATGCCGGCTTGCCCAAGATTTTGCTGCGGGCCAAGTGTTTCAAAAAAGCTTGTGAGACAGCCCCTTTGCTGATTCAAAAGGATGAGTTAATTGTGGGACATCCCTGCGGTAAACCGCGTGCCGGGGCAGTATCCCCTGATATTGCCTGGAGATGGATTCGGGATGAGTTGGATACTATGTCAACCCGGCCCCAGGATCCTTTCCAAATTAGTGAAGAGGACAAGCGGATCTTGCGGGAGGAGATTTTTCTTTTCTGGGAAGGAAAAAGCCTGGATGAAATCTGTCAGCAACAATATGAAGAAGCCGGCATT
Source organism: Desulfitobacterium sp. (assembly GCF_034927245.1). Lineage (GTDB taxonomy): Bacteria > Bacillota > Desulfitobacteriia > Desulfitobacteriales > Desulfitobacteriaceae > Desulfitobacterium_A. The sequence goes on along the minus strand of NZ_JAYFQK010000067.1, from coordinate 30,060 downwards.
TGGTCATTCTCCGGCGAGGCCTTTGTCAGTGACCTCTCCTATCATCAGTTGAATGGCGGCGGGGATACTTGTCCGGGTTATGATGTCATCCTTATTAAAAAAGGGATCGGTGGGGTAAAACAGGAAGCCGTTAACAGATTGAGCCGGTTATCCATGGAAAACCCCGATGATATCGATAAGATTTATTTTTATAAAGCCGAGATTGAAACGTGTAACGGGATCTTGGCCTATGCTAAACGCCTTTCGGATTATGCGCATGAACTGGCTGACAGAGAAGAGGACACTGCCCGGAGGAACGAACTGTACAAAATCTCGGATATCTTGACCCGTGTACCGGCTAATCCGCCGAAAACATTCCATGAAGCCTTGCAATCGGTCTGGACGCTGGAATCCCTGTTTGTAGTGGAAGAGAATCAGACAGGTATCTCCCTCGGACGCTTGGATCAATATATTTATCCAATGTTCAAGGCGGACATGGAGGCGGGCCGCATCAACAAGCTTGAAGCCTTTGAATTGATGAGCTGTTTTATTATCAAATGCTCTGAAGTGATGTGGCTTTCCAGTGAGCTGGGAGCAAAATATTTTGCCGGCTATCAGCCGTTCATCAACCTGACGGTCGGCGGACAGCTACGGATGGGCGGTGATGCCACGAATGATTTGACCTATCTAATTATGGATGCCGTTCGGTTTACCAAGATGTATCAGCCCTCTCTTGCTTGCCGGATCCACAATCGATCCCCACAAAAATATTTGAAGAAAATCGTAGAGGTTGTTAAAGCCGGGTTAGGCTTCCCCGCTTGCCACTTTGATGATTGTCATATAAAAATGATGCTAGCCAAGGGGTTCAGCATCGAAGATGCACGCGACTATTGCCTGATGGGATGTGTTGAACCGCAAAAATCCGGCCGTATCTATCAGTGGACCTCCACCGGTTATACGCAGTGGCCGATTGCGATTGAATTTGTTCTGAATCGCGGCATCATGAAATGGCATGGCACGATGGAAGGGGTGGATACCGGGGATCTCGACAAGATTAAGACATATGAAGAATTTGACGCGGCCTGTAAGAAGCAAATCGAACACATTATTCGCTTATCGGCTATAGGAACTCTTGTCAGCCAGCGGGTACATCGGGAACTTGTTCCCAAACCGCTGATGTCCCTGCTGATCGAGGGCTGCATGGAAAAGGGGACCGATGTTACAAACGGCGGAGCGCTCATCAATTACGGACCCGGTCTGATCTTCTCCGGCTTGGGAACCTATGCGGATTCAATGGCAGCCATTAAGAAGTTAGTGTTCGAAGAAAAGAAGTATTCGCTTAAACAAATTCGCGATGCCTTGGACGCAAATTTTGAGGGCTATGAAGCTCTGCGAACGGATTGTTTGAATGCACCGAAATACGGGAATGACGATGATTATGTTGACTCGATTGCCTCAGATATTATCAGTTGGACTGAACGGAGGCATAACTCCTATAAAATGCTCTTCTCGCATTTTTCCCATGGTACGCTTTCGATTTCCAACAATACACCTATCGGCGAAATTACCGGTGCGACAGCCAATGGGCGGCTCGCCTGGACACCCTTATCTGACGGAATCAGCCCGACCCAAGGTGCCGATAAGCTTGGTCCCACCGCGATTATTAAATCGGTCAGCAAGCTGAGTGTGGAGTCTATGAATATCGGCATGGTGCACAACTTTAAACTGCTGCGCGGCATTCTCGAAACGCCGGAAGGTGAAAATGGTTTGATTACCTTGCTCAGAACAGCATCTATTCTCGGCAATGGCCAGATGCAATTTAGCTATGTTGACAATGAAGTCTTAAAGAAGGCCCAAATCGAACCGGACAAATATCGTGATTTAATCATTCGTGTTGCCGGGTATAGTGCCTACTTCGTAGAACTTTGCAAAGAAGTACAGGATGAGATTATCAGCAGAACAGTTTTAGATCATTTTTAAAAGGGAATTTTAGAACGGAGACATTATGAGTACAGAAATGAGCGGAGTCTTAGAACGGAAAGCGAGGATCTTCAATGTTCAGAAGTATTCAATCTATGACGGGCCTGGCATAAGAACATTAATTTTCTTCAAAGGATGTCCGCTAAGATGCAAATGGTGTTCAAATCCCGAGGGACTTGAAAGAAAATATCAGGTCATGTTTATGGAAGATTTGTGCATTCATTGCGGCAAGTGCATTTCTGTTTGTCCGGAAAAGATTCATTATTGGATGGAAGGACCCAGACACAAAGTCAATCGAAAGATAGATTGCCGAGGCTGCCGCAGATGTGAATCGGTATGTCCGCGAAAGGCACTTTCCATAGCCGGTATGGACAAAACGGTATCTGAAGTCTTGAAAATCATCCAACAAGACGCCCTTTTCTATCTCAGTTCAGGTGGCGGGGTCACGCTTGGCGGAGGAGAAGTCACATCGCAGCCTGAGTTTGCGGCTAACCTTCTAATGGAATGCCAACAGATGGGAATTCATACAGCGATTGAGACCTGTGGTTATGCAAAACCGGATGCTTTGCTCATGGTCGCCCGATTCACCGACCTGATTCTGTTTGATATTAAGAATATTGACTCCGATCATCATTATGAACTGACCGGAGTCCGGAATGAACGCATTCTGGATAATCTGACAGAGCTTATTAATCGGGGATTTAACGTCAAAATTAGGATGCCGCTGATCAGAAGCATGAATGACAGTGCAGATACCCTTCATCGTACCATGGAATTTTTACTTCCATTTAAAACGTTCAAAAACTTTCGAGGCATTGATCTGCTGCCTTATCACAAATTAGGAATCAACAAATACAAGCAGTTAGATCTAAAGTACACCATTACGGAAGATTTAAGCTTTAAAGCGGAAGAACTGGACCGTATTGCCGAAGTGATCAAGGATTACAATCTAAACGTCAATATTGTTAAACACTAAGCGGTACAAATGAGACCAACGGATGGGGGGATTTTATGAGTGAAGATGATGAATTTGACCGAAGACGCATCATCCAGGAATATGTACCCGGCAAACAAGTTACTTTGGCCCATATCATCGCCTCACCCGTATCCGATTTATATGAACGTTTGGGAATTGAGGAGCGCGGAGCCATCGGAATTTTAACCCTTACTCCGAGTGAGACGGCAATTATAGCCGCTGATATTGCAACAAAGGCATCAGACGTTGAGATCGGTTTTTTGGATCGTTTTACCGGATCCTTGGTGATTTCCGGAGATGTAGCCAGTGTCGAATCCGCCATGACTGCCATCAATGATACATTGGAAAATTTGCTGCTCTTCACGCCGGCCAAGGTGACACGAACATGAAAAAACGCATTATGGTTATCGGGCCTACCCAGGCCGGAAAATCCACTTTGGTCAATGTTTTAAATGATACGGAAAGACCGTTGAGAAAAACTCAGGATGTCATCTATGGGAAAAATACGATGGACACACCGGGCTCATATATTGAAAACGCTTCAATGTACAGATACCTGATTGCAACAGCACAAACCGCATCCTATGTACTCCTCCTGATCAATGCTTTCCGCCCGATTGACGTCTACCCTCCATGCTTTGCCAAAACGTTTACGTGTCCGGTTATCGGTGTGATTACAAAGATTGATTTAGCGCCGGAAAATCTCAGCTTGTGTCGGCAGCAACTCAAGCGCATCGGAGTTTCAGAACCCTGCTTTGAGATTTCGTTAAAAGACAATACAGGCGTTGAAACGCTGAAATCGTATCTGCTTGGAAAACGGGATCATTCCGAAGCCAAGAAAGTGTGAGGTGAGGCTATGAAATTCATTACTGAAATGGAGCTGCGAGATTTATATAAAATAGATCCATTCAGCACTTATGTTCTCAAACCAGATACAAAGATCACACCCGGTGCTCGCCAATTTCTCATGGACAGAGGGATAAAGCTGCAGACCGAGCAGGATAAGCAAGACAAGCAGAACAAGAACGGCCAAAGGGCAAATCCTGTACAAGAATCGCGAAATTGGTGTGTTCTCAGATTAAGGAGCAGACTGGACTGCATTGAATCACTTTTTCAGGTGACAGCGGCAGAGCTTTTTAGCAGCGGTGATGCTGCCCGAAGTGAAGAAGTCCTGCAACTGGGGAAATACGTTCGAAGCGTAAAAAATGCGGAACGCAATCAAACAGCGCCGGATAAGATTGAATTCTGGGAATGGACGGAAACGGAGATTAAAAACTGTTCTCAAAATCTTAAGAAACATTTAATCATCGATGACTCGTTTGTGCAGTTTCCGCATGGAAAAACAATGGCCCAGTTAAATCACTTGTGTGTTTCCCTTCGCGAGGCCGAAATTGCGATTTTGGAAGCCTATTGGAATGAAGAGCAGCAAGCCTGTACACGTGAAGATTTAATTGAGAAAGTAAACATTATTATGGATGTGCTCTGCATCATGATGTGGAAGTGTCAAGGAGGACGACAATGCAAACCGTAAATACATCCTTTCAATATTGCGATCAACTGGTGCGTGATTTTGAAAAAGTGATTGCCCAACCGATTGTGAAGAAATCCTCCGTTTACTATACAGGGGTTGACTTAGGGACAGCTTATATTGTTCTGGCTGTTCTTGATGAGAATTATCAGCCGGTTGCCGGTGCCTACCGGTTTGCCGATGTTGTTAAAGACGGCATGGTTGTTGACTATATTGGGGCGATTCGCATCGTTAAAGAACTAAAGCGAGAGCTTGAAGAAAAAATCGGGACAACACTAATCTATGCCGCAGCAGCCCTTCCCCCGGGGACATTCACCTTGGATTCGGGAGCCATCAAATATGTGGTGCAGGGAGCCGGTTTTGAATTAACCAAGCTTTTAGATGAACCCACGGCAGCCAATGCTGTGCTGAACATTAAAAATGGTGCGATTGTCGATATTGGCGGGGGAACTACGGGGATTGCCATACTGAAAGACGGCCAAGTGATTTATGTAGCCGATGAGCCCACGGGTGGCACGCACTTTTCGCTTGTTATTGCGGGGGCCTATAAGTTGAGCTTTGACGAAGCAGACCAATATAAGCGGGATTCCAGACATCATAAGGAATTGCTTCCGGTGCTAAGGCCTGTCATTGAAAAAGTAGCCTCCATCATTAACTGCCATGTCCGTGATTACCCGGTTAAAGAAATCTACCTGGTCGGGGGAACCTGCTGTTTGGAAGGAATCGAAAATATCATCGCCAAGCAAATAAACCTTCCTATTTATAAGCCGCAAAATCCGATGTTTGTTACACCGTTAGGGATAGCTTTGAACTGTACTCAGGAAATCCTTTAGAGGGGAGTGACGGTTGTTCATGGATTATCGCATCATTAAATCTCCATCCAAAGGAACGATCGATATCCTTTTTCGGCGTAAAGGTTCCGCACCCAGTGTCTCGATTGAGAACTACGATGCCGTAGGTTTAGTCCAGGGGCAGCTGATCGATATGGTTTTTGCCGCTGACATCGCTGAAAAGGCAGCCGGAGTCGTCGTGGAGGATATAAAAGGTCATTGCCCGCAGCATCTCATCATGATTGCTATCTTTGGGGATACGGCAGCGGTGGAAGCAGCGATTCGCGAGATTCAGGAAAAATTAAAGAAGTGAACAGGTGAGAATCTATGATAGCAGCAAAAGTAATGGATAATATCTGGTCCACACGTAAAGCGGATTCGCTCCGAGGGCTGAAATTTATGCTGGTGGAAGTTATCGGCGGTATTGATGCCGGCCGTCTCTTCATTGCTGCAGACACGATTGGGGCAGGGATCGGCGAACGTGTTCTTGTTTGTACCGGCAGCTCCGCCCGCAAAATGCTGAATCAGGAGAATACCCCCGTTGATGCCATTATTGTAGGAATTATCGATGAAGACTGCACGTTTTAGAAATTCGGAGGTGGGAAAACGTTGGATCTGTTAGACATGATAAAGAATGCAGGGGTGATTGGGGCAGGAGGCGCAGGATTCCCAACTTATGCCAAGCTCACGTCAAAAGCCGAGTATATCTTATTGAATGGTGCCGAATGCGAACCGCTGCTGCGGGTGGATCAGCAGTTGATGGCTATGTTTGCTGATGAAATTATCAAAGGACTTGAAGCTGCGGGACGATATATTGAAGCCGATAAAGCGATCATGGGGATAAAAGGCAAACATAAAGAAGTCATTGCCCACATGCGGGCGAGAATATCCGCTTTGGGACTGGCAAATTTCATGGAAGTGAAGGAACTGCGGGATATGTATCCTGCCGGTGATGAACAAGTTTTGGTTCATGAATTGACGCAAAGGATTGTTCCGGAGGCCTCCATTCCCTTAAAAGTGGGTTGTGTCGTCATCAATGCGGAAACGGCACTTAATATTTTTAAGGCCATGTCCGGGAAACCCGTTACGGAAACATACCTCACTGTTGCCGGAGATATTCCCCACCGTCTGACCCTTAAAGTGCCGGTTGGAGTACCCATTCGTGATGTTATCAAGCAAAGCGGAGTAGAAGATTTAGATGATTATGCGATTATTGACGGCGGCCCTATGATGGGCCCGCTCAAGACCGGTGTTGACGGATACGTTACGAAAAAGAGCAAGGGCTATGTTGTGCTGAAAAAGAATCATTTTTTGATTCGCAAGAAATCGGTGAACCTGAATCAGGCTCGGGTTATCAACAGGACGGCCTGTGAGCAATGCCGCATGTGTACTGATTTGTGTCCGCGCTACCTCTTGGGGCACAGCATTCAGCCGCACAAAATGATGCGGGCTCTCAGCTACAATATTCAGGACATCAATGAATTGCAAATTGCCCAATTATGCTGTGAATGCAATGCCTGTGAACTATTCTCCTGTCCGGCAAATCTTCATCCCAAATCAGCCAATATCTATTTTAAGAAAAAACTGGCTGAGCAAGGAATACGATACCAGCCGACACAGAAGGAATACCAAACAAGGTCGGCCCGAGAATATCGCTTGATTCCCAGCAAACGGCTTATCGCCAAAATCGGCTTGACCCCTTTTGATCAGCCTGCGCCAATGACTCAAGTCGAATTTCGGCCTGAAACCATTGAGATTTCACTTCACCAGCATATCGGAGCACCGGCAATTCCGGTTGTAGCTGTCGGTGAATACGTGCAGAAAGAGCAAATGATTGGGAAGATTCCGGAAAATAGCCTTGGGGCAGCGGTTCATGCCAGCTTGGCGGGTACGGTTGCCGAGATCAAAGAGAATTCTATTGTGATAAGGGTGGGTTCATATGTATAGAGCAATAGGTATGATTGAGGTTATGAGTGTTGCTAAAGGAATTTTTGCAACAGACCAAATGCTAAAAAAAGCCTACGTTGATGTAGTCAGTGCTACCCCTGTCTGCCCCGGTAAATATATTGCCATTGTTCAAGGCGATGTTGCGGCTGTGGAAAGCTCGATCAGTGCAGGGGAGACTTCTGCGGGAGAATATTTAGTCGATAGCTTTATTCTTCCCAATGTTCATCCGGGGATTTTCCCGGCCATAACGGGTACCTCCGAACCGGAGGGTACCGGAGCGCTGGGAATTATGGAATCCTTCTCAATGGCTTCCATGATTACCGCGGCTGATGCGGCACTTAAAGCTGCCGACATTCAGGCCTTGGAACTTCGATTGGGCAGAGGATTAGGGGGTAAAGCGTATTTCACATTTACCGGCGATGTTGCAGCTGTAGAGGAAGGGGTTGAAGCGGGAAAAGCCATTGCCCTGGAAAAAGGTTTGCTCGTCGATACTGAAGTGATTCCTTCGCCTTCTGATCGGCTGTGGTCATCTCTGGTCTAGTGGCGATCGAAAGGAGGTGCGATCTTGAAGAAACTTGTTTGTGCAGAAGAGGTAAAAGCGGCAGCAGCAAAGGGTCAAAACGTTTTTTGCGTAGATTGCGGGACAATCATTACACCGTCAGCAAAGGATTTGGCTAAAGAGTTGGGAGTGAAATTTTCGGTTGGTTCAGCTCCGGCTGCCGTAGAAAGTTCGCGTTGTAAAAACAGTAGTCTGCCAAAGACCGAGAATCCGGCAATAGCCATAGACAGAGATGTCATTTATCAAGTCGTCAAAGCGGTATTGAGCCATGGGCTACTGGCAAGTCTTTCTACTCCGGCCCTTGAAAAGCCCTTCCTGACCGAGGGTGATCCCCAAAGCGGATTGAAAATTGTGCGCGGCAGAAGCGTTCAATTCGAAAATTTTGATACAGGGAAGCCCGGTACACATGCGGCTTTCCGAGAAGTCATCGGCAAAGATGATTCTCAAATGAGCGCGGGGTTTTTGACCATTGAAAAATCGAGCTTTGACTGGGAATTAGGCTATGAAGAAATAGATATCATTCTCGAAGGAAGCTTGTCCGTCACAATCCATGGTAAAACCTATGAAGCCTGCCAGGGTGATGTGCTTTTCCTACCTAAAGGTTCAAAAGTTACCTGGAATTCTACCGGCTATGTCAAACTCTTTTACGTAACTTACCCGGCAAACTGGTCTGAGATTACGGCTAAATAAGAGGGGGATAAGTTATGCAGGCTCTTGGCCTAATTGAGACACGGGGGCTTCTTCCGGCGATTGAATGCGCAGATGTTATGCTCAAGACAGCACAAGTAACACTTGTTGGGAGAACTTTTGTAGGCGGCGGTCTGGTCACTATTGCTGTAACGGGCGATGTCGGAGCGGTTAAAGCCTCTGTGGAAGCAGGGGTAAGCGCGGTTGAGAGCATCGGCCATTCGTTATTGGTTTCGCAGCATGTCATCCCCAGACCTCATGACAGTTTAGAATGCATAATTGATGAAAACGCTGATTCCGCTGAGGAGCAGACCGTTTCTCTGGAGGAACAGGAGAAAACACGTCTCCCTGGGGAGACAGCCACAGAATTGATTGAAACGATTGAACCGATCAAACCGATTGAATCGATCGAACCGATCGAACCGATCGAGATGAAAAATGAGAATACGAACTTGGAACCGGTGACTTTGGAAAACTGCCATAAAGAACAAGTGGATGATTTCGTTCTGAAATTCGGGCTTGAAAAAAGCGTGGATGCTCTCAAATCCCTCCCTGTAGTAAAGCTGAGAAATCTGGCAAGAGAATATAAAGAACTGGATATAGTGGGCAGGGCAATATCCAGAGCCAATAAAGATTTGCTTATTCAAAAATTACAGGGATATTACGAGGGAAAGAATAAGGCGTAACTTGTGGCGAAAATCATGGATGTTAACAGGTATATCCGTTGCTTAGGTATAGACGGTTGAGGGAGGAATACTAAATTGGAAAGCTTTGATTACGATTTACAATCAGTGCAGGAGGCAAGAAATCTCGCCCGTAAAGCCAAACTGGCTCAAGCTGAACTCGCAAAATTCAATTGTGAGCAGATAGACAAGATTATCCGAAATATGGTGAAAGCAGCAGAGGAGAATGCTGTTTCGCTGGCCCAAATGGCGGTGGAAGAAACGGGATTCGGCAAAGTCGAAGATAAAACGTTTAAAAATCGCTTTGCTTCCACGGAACTTTATGAATTCATCAAACCGATGAAAACGATCGGCGTGATCAAAGAAGATAAGGCTAATAAAGTCATGGAAATCGCCGAACCCGTCGGATTGCTTATGGGGATTGTTCCATCAACAAACCCCACATCCACGGCAATATACAATTGCATTATAGCCATTAAATCTCGCAACGGAATTGTAATCTCTCCACATCCATCAGCTGCGAAATGTACGCTGCGTGCAACCCAATTGATGAATGACGCTGCTGTCGAAGCAGGTGCTCCAGCCAATATTATCGGCTGTATTTCAAAAACATCCATGAATGCTACCAATGAACTGATGAAATGTGATGAAGTCTCCATGATTATTGCAACAGGCGGTTCAGCTATGGTAAAGGCTGCTTATAGTGCAGGAAAACCGGCTCTGGGTGTAGGCCCGGGGAATGTTCCGGCCTATATCGAAAGAACGGCCAATATTACCAAAGCTGTTAAAAATATTATCAAGAGCCAAACGTTCGATAATGGGACCATTTGTGCATCTGAACAATCCGTTATTGTTGAAGACTGCAATCGAGATCAGGTTATGGAAGAGTTTAGACGCCAAGGCGGCTATTTCATGACCCCCTCGGAGACAGAAAAGGTCGCTAAAAACTTGTTTGTCCGCGGTCATGCGATGAGCGCGAAAATGGTTGGAAGATCCGCTGAAGTCATTGCAAATGCTGCCGGTATTTCTATTCCGCCCGGAACTAAAGTCCTCTTAGGTGAACAACAAGGTGTGGGAGAAGGATATCCGCTTTCCTATGAAAAGCTGACGACAGTACTGGCTTTTTATAGCGTAAAAGACTGGCATGAAGCGTGTGATTTATGTATCAAGTTATTAAATAATGGAGGGGTTGGGCATAGCGTATCCATCCATACGGAGGATTCCGATATGGTGATGAGATTCGCCGAAAAACCGGTCTTCAGGATTTTAGTCAATACCCCTTCCAGCCTAGGCGGTGTGGGAGCAAGCACCGGACTTTCACCTGCTTTTACCTTGGGTTGCGGTACATGGGGCGGCAGTGCAACCTCCGATAATGTAACCCCCATGCACTTGATCAATATCAAACGGGTAGCCTATGGCATCAAAGATTTCACCGAAAATGTCAATCCCGTGTATTCTGCTTGCAAGGCCCAGCTTGGAAATTCCGGTTCAGTCAGTGAAGAACAGATTCAAACCCTGGTTAACGAGGTTCTGACCCTATTGAAAAAAAGAGGTGATAACTAAAGTGGGGAAATATGACGCTTTAGTAGAACTTCTGCTGGCAGTAGTCAAAGAAGGGGGGGATTTGAAGGAGGACGATAACTCCATTCCTGTGGGAATATCTAACCGTCATATTCATCTGTCCCAAACAGCATTGAACACCTTGTTTGGTGAAGGATATCAATTAACGGCAACGAAGGATTTGTCCCAACCCAGGCAATATGCCTGCAAAGAAACCCTAACCATAGCCGGTCCTAAAGGTGCTATTGAAAAAGTTCGTATCCTTGGGCCTGTGCGAAATGAATCCCAGGTGGAAATACTCCAAAGCGATTGTTTCAAATTAGGCATAGTCGCCCCGGTAAAGTTGTCCGGGGATTTGGATGGAACTCCGGGAATTACGCTTATTGGCCCTAAAGGAAGCGTTATCCTTTCTAAAGGTCTTATGGTTGCCCAACGGCATATTCATATGACCCCGGAAGATGCAAAATGTTATGGCGTTAAAGATGGGGAGAAAGTGACCATTCAGACATGCGGACTTCGCGGAGGAACTTATGCCAATGTCATGATCAGAGCCAACAATGATTCAGCGCTTGAATGCCATATCGATACAGAAGAAGCGAATGCGATGAACCTTTCATCAACATCCAAAATAACAATATTAAAATGAAATTTAGGAGGAAATAATAATGAGTAAAACAGAAGCTCTAGGATTAATTGAAACCAGAGGTTTAGTAGGATCGATTGAGGCAGCCGATGCTATGGTTAAAGCAGCTAACGTATATTTAATCGGCCGCGAATTAGTCGGCGGAGGTCTTGTCACGGTAATGGTCAGAGGAGATGTCGGTGCCGTAAAAGCTGCAACTGATGCCGGAGCTGCGGCTGCCCAGCGAGTTGGCGAGCTGATCTCTGTCCATGTCATCCCCCGTCCTCACAGTGATGTCGAAATGATACTCCCTTCTGTCAAGAGGGATGATCAGTAATTCCCGTTCACACCTTATTTCCAATAATCAAATTATCATAATTGATTTACGTAAAAAACCCCAGATTTTTCGATAAGAAACATTCTGGGGTTTTCTTTATTCTAATGGGGCATAAGAAGTTTAAAATTAGCCAAATTATGAAGGAGAAAAGCAACTACTCGTAGAATTGTGTTTGGCAGAACAAATTATTAAATCCGTGATTGCATGTTCAAGGAGGGGTTGTAGAAGTGAGTTTTAAAATTAATGATCACATTACCTATGTAGGCAAGATTGACTGGGAGCTGCGGAAATTTCACGGGGAAGAGTATTCAACACAAAAGGGGTCATCGTACAATTCTTATTTGATCAGGGATGAAAAAACCGTTCTTATTGATACGGTTTGGAAACCCTTTGGTCAAGAATTTGTTGACAAGCTAAAACGGGAAATCGATTTAAACAAGATTGATTATATTATCATGGATCATTCGGAAGTCGATCACAGCGGTGCTCTTCCCTACCTAATGCAAGAGATTCCGAATACACCGATTTATTGTACGGCCAGCGGTAAAAAGATTATTCAAGGCCACTATCACCAGGATTGGAATTTTGTAGAAGTGAAAACCGGTGACCGTTTAAATATCGGACAGCGGGAAATTACATTTATAGAAGCAAAAATGCTTCATTGGCCGGACACCATGTTTTCTTATCTCTCCGGCGATAATATCCTGTTCAGTACGGATGCTTTTGGACAGCATTATGCTTCCGAACATATGTATAATGATTTGGCCGATCAGGATGAAATTGCCACTGAGGCAATGAAATATTATGCCAACATTTTGTCGCCTTTTAGCAAAATGGTTGTCGGGAAAATTAACGAGCTGGAAAAACTGGCTTTACCCATTGAAATGATCTGTCCAAGCCATGGTGTCATCTGGCGTGATAACCCTATGCAAATTGTAAAGAAGTATATGGAGTGGGCGACAGACTATCAGGAAAACCAAGTTACCATTATTTATGATACGATGTGGAATACAACGCGGAGAATGGCAGAAGAAATAGCCGCCGGGATCAGAGAAGCTGATCCTAATTTAACGGTAAAACTCTTTAATGCAGCGCGTTCGGATAAGACGGAAATTGTTGCCGAGGCTTTCCGCTCCAAAGGAATCATTGTGGGTTCACCTACGGTTAATAATGGAATTCTCTCTTCGATGGCGGGAATTTTAGAAGAAATAAGGGGAATGAAATTTAAAAAGAAAAAAGCCAGTTCCTTCGGAAGTTATGGTTGGAGCGGCGAAAATACGAAATTATTATCTGAGGAACTCCAAAAAGCGGGGTTCGAAGTTGTTGATCCGGGACTCCGGATGCTCTGGTCTCCTGATGAAGAAGGTTTGAGCCAATGCAGAGAATTTGGAAAACGAGTGATCGGAGCATTCTAATTACAGTATGTTAAAGCAAAATGCCTTAAGAAAACCCGTAAAGGGAATTTCTTAAGGCATTTTTTATTAAATATGACTTATTTTCTAATCCGATGACTACCCAACCTTAAAGGCAGCTACGCTTCCTTTTAAAGTGGGTGTGACTTCGAGACGGGCGTCAATTCTTTCTTTTAATTCGGGTACGTGAGAGATGATTCCGACTAAGCGGCCTCCTTGCTGCAAGTCGAGAAGGGCTTTAATGGCAACATCGAGAGACTCAGGATCTAAAGTGCCAAAGCCTTCATCGACAAAGAGGGTATCAAGATGAATACCTCCGGCATAAGACTGGACAACATCGACCAAACCAAGGGCTAAGGAGAGAGAAGCGAGGAAGGTTTCCCCACCGGAAAGGGTTCCGACACCTCGGGCAAAGCCGGTATAGTTATCAAAAACTTCCAGATCAAGACCGCCGGCTGAATTTTTACGGGTGCGGTCCATCGTGCGTTGAAGATAATAGCGTCCTTTGCTCATGGTTTTCAGCCGTTCATTGGCGGCTAAGGCGACATCATCCAGCAATGTGCCCAAGACAAAGCGTTGGAGCGTAAGCCGATAATCATTTTGACCGTTAGCGACTTCAGAAAGTCGGCCAATAACGGCATAGCGCGAAGCAAGTTTTTCGCCTTTTTCATTGATCTCCTTCAAACGGTCAAGCCAACGCTTTTTAAGATCCATTGTATGGAGAAGATCCGAATGGTGACGAACTGCAGCTTCGTATTCCTGACGAAGCGCGGCGGCTGATTGCTGAAGTTTTCCTAAATCCGGGCGGGGGAGGGTCTCTGTCTTTTCTTTGCTCCGCTCTACGCGTTGCTCAGCTGCGCTTAAGTTGAGCTCAAAGTCTTTTATGTGTTCCTGTACTTTTTTTATTCGTTCAGGCGGCCATTTTGCGTGATTGTATTCTTCATGGGTTGAAAAGCCGGAGGATTTAAGTCTGCTGTCGAAATCCTCTTGCCTTTGCGCTAAGCGTTGCCGAGCTTGCTTCAGGTTGGCTGAAATATTATCATTGTCGGCTTGAAGCTTGGTCAGGGTTTGGCCCAGACGCAATTCATCTTTTTGGGCATTTTCCCATTCGGAGTTTAGCTGGGACTGAAGAGCTTGAGCCGCCTGCAAAGCCTTTTGAAGGGCCGATGGATCTCGAAGTTCGGCGGGAATGCTGGTTTGCCGTTCTTCTAAGATGGCTTGAGCTTTTTGCGAGGCTGAATTTGCGGATTCCCAAGCCTTGGCATAATCTTCCGCCTCGCGCTCTGATTGTGTTTGTTTTTCAGCCCAGAGAGATAGTTCTTGGCGGAGCGTTTCGTGTTGTTGGGCTGCCTTGAGGGCTTCCTGATAAGCTAAACGGGCGTGTTCAAGTTCAGTCTTTAAGGTGAGAAGCTCTACCTGAGCATAGTTTTCGAGCTCATCACTTAAGTTTTGGATTTTTTGGGCGGTGAGATCGCGCTCATTTAATTCACGGTGATAGGCGGTTTGAAGAAGTTTGACATTGGTTTCAGCCTGTTCAAGTTCTGAGTTCTTTCGTTTGAGTGTCGTTTCATCAGGCGTTTCCGAAACAAATGCGGCAAGTTGAGGATGATGGATAGAACCGCAAACAGGGCAAGGTGTTCCTTCGGTCAATTGAGAGGCCATGGCTCCGGCTTGTCCGTTGAACCAAGCTTGTTGAAGGGCAGCATAGACTTGCTTTAGCTCTTTAAGCTGCTCCTCCGACTGTTCTAACTTGCGCTGTGTCGCAGATAAATGACGCTCAGCGCTCAGAAGCGTTTTCTTTTCACTTTCTAAACTTTGGCGTTTTTCAAGAAAAGATTGGAGCTTTTCTAACTGCAGACGACGACTTTGGGCTTCACTGGATAGCAGAAGAAGAGCTTGGGCTTTTTCCGTTTTTGCTTGATGGTTTTTTTGAGCTTCTTCGAGTTGAAGCTGAGAACGGTTTTTACGTTCAAAAGCTAAATGAGCGGTATTTTGAGCTTCAAGGGCTTCCTTGCGGGCTAAGGCAAGGGCTTGGACCGTTCCCGAGAGTTGCTGCAGACGATGAATTTCGGCTGCGGCCTTTTCACGCTCCGGTGCTCTGTTTTTTTGAATTTCTAAGTTTTTCTGGGATATTTCAAACTCCTGCTTGCCGGATTGCAGCGCTTTCTCCTGAATATTTAACTGCGTTTCGAGATGTGCGACATCGTGGAGTTGTTGGGAGAGCTGTGCTTCCGTATCTGTCAAAGCAGCTGCGGCAAGGGCACTTGTAAGTTCCCGGCGAAATTGATCCACGAGGGGAGTTTTCGCGGCGAGTTCATTAAGTTCTTTTTCTGCAGCCTCACGCTCTTTCCATTGGTCTTCTGCTTGAGCAGCTGTGGTAATTTCGGCTTGAGCATTTTTGAGTTTTAAATCCGATTCTTCCACATGTTTTTTAGATTGAGTTTCATCTTGACGAATTAGCCCTAACTCTTTTTCCAAGTCATTTAAATTCGCAACTTCAGCTTCCTGGAGAATCATCTCCTGATCATGAAGGAGCTCTTTATGAAGCTGGGTCAATTCTTTGGCCTTGGTTTTGAGTTTATCTTCGATTAAACGATATATATCGGTTTTGAAAAGGGTTTGCATAATAACTTCCCGCTCATCGGAGGATGCTGTTAAGAGCTTGCGAAATTCCCCTTGAGGCAGGAGAACAACCTGACGGAATTGTTCACTCTTGAAGCCAAGGAGCGCTTCTACTTTTTCAGTGACCTCTCGCCATGAACTAGCGATTAACTCATAGTTTCCGTCCTCAGCGAGGATAAAAAGCTCGGCTTTGGCCGGGGAATTGGTTGTGCCTCCTCCGCGTTTGCTGAGACGTTCCTGTTCCGGCCAACGATGAACCTTATATTGCTTTTCGCCGATGGCAAATTCAAATTCGACTTCGGTCTGGACGGTGAGATCAGCATAATCGCTGCGCATGGATTTGCCGGTGCGGGAGCTTCCGCTCATCGTTCCATAAAGCGCAAAACAAATCGCGTCCAGAATGGAGGTTTTTCCGGAACCTGTCGGCCCGGTAATCAGAAAGAAAGAGCGTCCCTTTAATTCGGCAAAATCTAAAGTTTGCTGATGGGCATAGGGACCAAAGGCCGCCATGGTTAAAACTAAAGGTTTCATACGGTGACCTCCCGTAATTCGCGGAAGGTTTCTTCGAGCACATCCGTTAATTCCCTTTCCTGCTCAGGATTTATAGTTTGTCCGGTCATCTGTTCAAAAAAAGAGGCGAATAGTGCTTTCTCTGTCAATTTACGATGATCAGCTTTCAATCCGAGCAGATTGCCTTTATTGGTAATGTTAGGCCGCTCAATAGCTAAGACATTCGGAAAGACATTGCGCAACTGTCCGATCGGGTCCAGTATAGGATCGGTATCTTTAAGTACGATCTGCAGATAATCCCCTCGATTTCCGAATGAGTCCGCGTGTTCGAGGATTTCCTTAAAGTATCCTTCAAGAATCCGGACGTCCCGGTGGGGCATTAGGGGAATATTCTCGATGCGAGCTTGCCCTTGAGCATCCAGTTCAACAAGATTGATGCCTTTCGTTTGATTAGCTTCGGAAAAGGAATATTTGAAAAGCGATCCGGGGTAGCGGATAGAGTCATTACCGACCTTTTGGGAATGATGTAAGTGACCTAAGGCAGTGTAATTAAAGGGTTTAAACAGATCAGCACTAACCATGCCACTGCCGCCGACGGAAAGCGGTCTTTCCGAATCACTGACTGAGCCCCCGCTCAGGAAAGCATGGGCAATGGCCACTTTACGAGCGGAGGGTGGAATTTGACTTAAAGCATGGTTAATCATGATATTTAAGGCATGCTCATGGTCGAGAGCTTCAGGTTCCTGAAGACGTTCTCTGACGATCGACGGCTCCGCATAGGTCAGGGGAACGAAATGAACCGGACCATATTCATCTTCGAGCACGATGGTTCTGGGTTTACCTGTGAGCGGTCCGAATACATGCAATCCCTCCCGGGCAAGAAGTTTATTGCCAAAGCCTATACGTTCCGGGCTGTCATGGTTTCCGGCAATCAGGATGACAGGTGTTTGGCAATCAAGGATAATCCGGGAGAGCGTCTCATTTAAGAGTTCCACTGCTTCGGTAGGAGGAACAGCACGATCATAGATGTCACCGGCGATCACTACGGCTTGGGGTTTGCTGTCACGGATCAGGTCAATAAATTGGTTTAATAAAAAAGCTTGGTCATCCGTTAAATGGATGCCATGAAAAATCCGACCGAGATGCCAGTCAGAGGTATGAAGGAATCGCAAGTTTTGGGCCTCCTTAATCAAGAGTAATGTTTAATGTTTTAGAAGCTGTGTGCTTATACTCTACCATAACATTTCGTCAAAATTTTGTTATCCCCTTTGATACTTTAGGGTTCTTTTCTTTAACCGACATAAGAAACGGAGCTGTCGCAAAACCTATGGTCGTGTAGTTTTGGGTCTTTGGCAATAGTCCATAATTATGGGCGCACGGAAACGGGGCTGTTTTGCGACAGCCCCGCCATTTTTTATTGGATATTATATTGGGTATTTTTTATTATTGGTACTTAAGTTAAAAATTCATTTTATTTTTACTTGCCGACGATGGGGATGGGCTCGGTGCTAATCTCATCCAATCGATCTTCCCATAGATATTTTTTCGTTTCGGATACGATGACAGGACTGAGCAGGAGCAGGGCAACCAAATTCGGAAGGGCCATCATAGCGTTGAAGGCATCTGCCATATCCCAAACCAAAGGAAGCCCTATAATGGAGCCGACAAATACGGCGGCAACCCAGAGAAAACGGTAAGGCTTAATACCTTTTTTGCCAAACAGGTATTCAACCGCCCGTTCACCATAGTATGACCAGCCGAGAATCGTCGAAAAAACAAAGGTTAAAAGTCCGACAGTAAGGACGATTGGACCGACTATGGGGATTTGTGCAAAGGCAACATTGGTTAGCGCGGCGCCTGACAATCCTTCTGTTGCCGCGGGATTACTCAAAATGCTGCTGACGACAACAAGACCTGTCATGGCACATACGACAACAGTATCCCAGAACGTTCCGGTAGATGAGACAAGAGCTTGGCGAACAGGATTTCTGGTTTGCGCTGCTGCCGCCACAATGGGTGCTGAGCCTAATCCGGATTCATTGGAGAAGAGACCCCGGGCAATACCGTAGCGAGCCGCCATCATAACACTTGCGCCAATGAAGCCGCCGCCTGCAGCGTGAGGGGTAAAGGCAGATTGGAAGATCAGAGAAACGGCAGGTCCTACAAATTCAGAATTCATCATTAGGATAATGGCACAACCGACGACATAGAAAATTGCCATAAAAGGAACAAGTTTCTCAGTGACTCGAGCAATTGATTTTACCCCGCCAATGATGACGGCGAAGGTGAGAGCAGCCATTACGGCGCCACTGATATAGGGGGAAATATGAAAGGTTACATCAACCATAGAAGAAATTGAATTCGCTTGGACGGTATTCCCGATTCCAAAGGCAGCGATTGATGTAAAAATTGCGAATAAGACTGCGAGCCATTTTTGACCTAAACCATTTTCCAGGGCATACATTGGCCCGCCGAGCATTGTTCCATCAGAAGTCTTTACACGGTATTTTACAGCTAAGAGAGCTTCCGAGTATTTGGTGGCAATACCGAATACTCCCGTCAGCCAGCACCAGAGTACAGCACCGGGACCGCCGAGAGCAACCGCGGTCGAGACCCCGACAATATTTCCCGTACCAATGGTAGCCGCCAAGGCTGTTGTAAGGGCGCCAAACTGACTGACATCTCCCTCAGCAGAATGATCCTTTGTTACTGAAAGTTTAATGGCTTTAAAAGTATACCTTTGAATAAAGCGGGTCCTAAACGTTAGAAATAAGTGCGTGCCGAAAAGCAAAACCAGCATTGGGGGGCCCCAGAGGTAAGTATTAAGCCAGAGAATAAAATTGTGAAATGCCTCCATATTTATTGTTTCCTCCTCATTTTTTTTCTCTTTCTTTTTCTTTTTGTCTGTATTATCGAGAATATTATTATATATAAAAAGAGTCAAATCGTAAAATTTGACCCTGGATAACTCGTAATTACTTAATATTATAAATTTACACATAATTTTAATCAAGAAAATATTTGGGATAGTTTGACTGAAAACTCCATGAATTATGTATACTTAGTCATCAAATACCAATCTCTTCATTTTTTTGAATTTGGAGCCTTTCAATCCGATAGGCATTGCCAGGGGTTGTTTTAGTCTCCTTTTTAAGATGAGCGGCATGCTTAGCTATCTGAGTGGGGGTTAAGGAATGATTTGCTGGCAAAATGAGGACAGCGAGGGCTACACTTAGTTGATCCGCTCCAACCATTTGCTCAGTTTTGGCTATAAATTCAAAAATAATTTCTTTGCAAAGTTTTTCAAGATCAGAGTTTTGGGTAATGAATAAGAAGTCATCCCCGCCAATATGACCGACAAAAGTGGATTCTTTACTCTCTTCGCTTGCCTTGCACAATATCTCGCCTAAGGTTTTGATGACCATATCTCCTTTTTGAAATCCGAAAGAATCATTATACAATTTGAAGTGATTGAGGTCTGCGTAAATGAGAGCAAATGACACATTATTGTTAATGCGTTTTTGCATCTCTTGTTCGATCGCAATATTGCCGGGTAATCCGGTCAACGGATTAGCACCCTGGGCGATCTTGATTTGCGTTGCAGCCATGGCCTTTATGAGAGAAGCGACTTTAACCATACCCACGGCCATTTGCTGGTGGATAACGACGAGACCGTCATAAAGCTGGGCATCGGAACGAGACATCGCAAGGGTTGAAGCGACTTCAATTGGGGTATTGTCCTCGAGCATAAGAGGGGTTGAATCCATGAGCAAAGTAATAGGGCGGTCTGTATAGAGACTAACACCATAGCGCGTTCCAAGCGAAGAATAGAATTTATCGCGGTGAATGACTCCGACAATTCGTTTCTGTTCGCTGACGCCGATAAACCAGATGTTTGGATGTGCCCGAAAATACTCATCAACGATGCGAACGGAGTCTTCCGATCGAAAAAGGGGAAGAGGTTCGACTAACGTCCGGATGGTGTTGTTATCATGGAAGTTGATGCTATAGCGCTTTTTGACTAATTCAAGACTTTGTGGATTGACTTCGCTGCGAACAAAGGAGGGGCGGGCAATGAAATAACCCTGCACGAAATCGACCCCTAATTGAACAACTGTCTGCATTTCGGGTTCGGTTTCAACACCCTCTGCAATAAGACGGCACCCAATACGGTGAGAGAGCGTACTGAATGTTTCGAGCAATGCCCATTTTGTCGGATCGGTGTGAATCAATTGAATAAGCGAGCGATCAATCTTTAGAAAATCAGGTTGAAGCTCAGCGATTGATTGCAATGAGGAGTAGCCGGCTCCGACATCGTCGAGTGCGATAAGATAGCCTTGATTTCGATAGTGTTCCAGGGCTTCGCGGAAGGTTGGAAAGTCTTGAATAGCGCTGCGTTCCGTAATTTCAAGCACAACGTCAGAAGGCTTTAAATTTTTTTGAGCAAGAAGTTTGCGCGTTTGTCCGGAAGCAAAATCCGGGTCAGTGAGGATTTGGGGATCGACATTTAAAAATAATAACTCCCGAGGTTTCAGTACCTTAGACGAGTTAAAAATTGCACTTCGCCGGCATAACGTTTCAATCGGATAAAGTTCACCGATTTTTTCTGCGAAGAGGAAAAAGTCAGCGATATCCGGAAAACAGGTAGGGCCTTTCATTCGGGCCAAGGCTTCAAAACCAAAAATTTCACCGCGTTTAACGTCAAGAATGGGTTGATAAGCGGAGGCTAAATGATTATTAGGGTCAGTCAATAATTGATGAATTTCATCCTTGCGCTCATAGTATTGAGAATCAGGTTCGGATTTGTTTAAGCGGAAGGCTTCTTTAACTGCATTATAAAGCAAATAATCGGCACTTCTTGAAGCCTGAGGTTTACATTCTACAAAACCAATCCGAATATGGATGTTTTCTAATACAAACTCTTGAGTTCTTAAGTTAATTCGATTCTGAAGAGGAGGCAGCCAGGGAGTAATAAATGATTGAAAATCAAAAGAGGTTTGAGAGTGGGGAACAAAGTAGACAACATAGTCATCCCCGCCTCGGCATTCGAGTAGTGTGGTTTTGAAAAGATGCACTTGTTCTTTGAGATAATCACTTATTTCTTTTTCAACGATTTCCAGTATCCGATTGCAGGTTTTATAACCGTAGCGAAATTCGACTTCATGGAATTTAACAATGTCGATGTATAAGACCCAAACAGAATATCCTTCACGCAAAAATTGATGGAGTTTGTGTTCATGAGACTGGTTACATTGAAGATTATTGTTCATATTCGTACCTCTTATTATAATTAGATTTTTATATCTATAAGTTTAAAACTGAAAAGTAAATATTATATTTAGAAATTAAAAGAAAAAATTAGGATAGAGTAAAGTTTATGTAAAGAATTCGCAAGAGGTTAACGATAAATTAACACAGCCTTCACTATGAATTAACAAGAAAAGTATAAAATAAATTCAATATTAGAGTATCATTGCGGATCAGGAGGACGTTTATGGCTAAGATTTTATTGATTGAAGACGAACAAATGATTCAAGAACTTGTGACCTTTAATCTGACAAGGGAGGGCTATGAAGTTATTGTAGCCGGGGATGGGAAAAAGGGCTTGGAAATGGTTTATACGGAACATCCCGACTTAATTTTGTTGGATGTTATGCTGCCAGAGATCGATGGGTATGAAGTTTGCAAAGCGGTACGAGCGAACAATGAAAGCACAAATCTTCCTATTATAATGTTGAGTGCACGAGATGAAGTGGCAGACATAATTATCGGGATTGAGTTAGGGGCAGATGATTATTTAACGAAGCCTTTTAGTAATCGAGAATTAATCGCTCGGATTAAAGCGAGGTTCCGTGAGGGAAAGCGCAATATTAAGGAAGATAAAAAAGAATCAATTTCCTGGGGGGATTTAGAACTATGGCCGGAGAGCTATATTGCTGCCGTAGCAGGGGAGAATATGGATCTTACGGTTAAGGAGTTTGAATTGCTCCGTATTTTCCTCAGTCACCCGAATCAAGTCTTTAGTCGGGAGTATCTTATGCAGAAGGTATGGGGTTATGAAACAAGTGCTGATACGCGAACGGTTGATGTCCATATCAGTAATTTGAGGAATAAGCTGAAAGCACTCGGCCCAGTCATTGATTCAGTACGCGGAATCGGATATCGTTTTTCTTCCACCCAATTCTTGAAAAATTAACATGCATTTTACGATTATTTCACGGTCAATTAACAAACATTAGATATAATGCAATTGTAAGAGAGGTTTAGGTGGTTAAAACCAAAATTGAAGGAGGAAATGATAATATGTTTAAAAAGAAGTCGAGAATTGCGCTTATAAGTACAGCCTTAGTTGCTTTATTGGTCCTGGCGGGTTGTGGACAGGCCGCCGCGCCGCAAGGTGGAAATACATCCTCAGGGACAACTGACAAGAAAACAATTACCCTTGCAGGTTCGACAGCATTACAACCCTTAGCGCAAGCAGCTGCTAAAGACTTTATGAGCAAGAATGCCGGCATTCAAGTCAATGTCAGCGGCGGCGGTTCCTTTACCGGTCTAAATAATGTTACGAGCGGTTCTGCTGATATCGGCAACTCAGATGTCAGTGTCGAAGGGAATGCTGATTTTAAAGACAAAGGTTTAGTTGACCATCTAGTTGCAGTTGAGCCATTCTTAATCATTACCAATAAAGATGTCACCATTGATAATTTAAGCCAAGCCCAGTTAACAGATATCTTTACCGGCAAAATTGCCAACTGGAAAGATGTCGGCGGACAAGATGCAAAAATTACGATTATTGGCCGTTCAGCCTCTTCAGGTTCTCGGGCAACGATCAGTAAAGTCGTCATGGATGGGAAAGACTTTACCTCTGCTGCAACAGCCCAAGATTCCACAGGCAACTTAATAACGGCTGTGGCTCAAACTCCCGGATCTATCGGCTATATTGATGCGGCTTACTTAAAAGATACGGTTAAGGCGTTGAAATACAATGGTGTTGCTTATAGTGCAGATGCAGTGATCGATGGAAAATACCCCATCTACGCCTATGGTCACATGTATACCAAAGGGGAACCCACAGGTACGGTTAAGGCTTACCTCGACTATATCATGAGTGCCGAATTCCAAAACGCGAATGTCGAGAAAGCCGGTTTTATCCCTGTAAGCAAAGTGAAAAAATAACAATAACCTAAAAATTTAAAACCCTGTTAGCACGAATTATTGATTATCCTAACCCTCTATTAAATTTTGAATTTTAAATAGATGGTTAGGATTTTTAACATTAATTTAACACTTGTTTAATTTTGAATTTACAGAGGCAAGCTAAAGTAAAGTATGTTCACGTATACAAAGGAGGTGGGGGTTTTGCCTCAAAGTAGGTCTATTGTTTATTTTAATGATCGATTGTTTCGTTATCTTTTTATTGCCAGTGCAGTTCTTGTTTCACTCATTATCGTTTCGATTATCTGGTTTGTTGGGAATCAAGGACTTGCAACTTTTCGTGAAGCAAGTATTATTGAATTTTTTACGAGCAGTGTATGGAACCCGAGTAACGGAAATTATGGGGCACTGACGTTTATTACGGGATCACTTGCTTCAACCCTTATCGCTGTGCTTATCGGAGGACCTTTGGGATTAGCCGGTGCTATATTTATGGCTAAAATTGCTCCGCCCTGGTTAAGGCAAATTATGCGTCCGGCTACAGACCTCTTCGCAGGTATTCCCTCAGTCGTCTATGGTTACGTTGGAATTACGGTTTTCGTCAATATCATTCGCGAAACAACAGGTTCGCCGACCGGGTTTGGCTTGCTTGCCAGCGGAGTTGTTTTGTCGATTATGATCTTGCCAACGATCATTAGTCTTACGGAAGATACCTTACGTTCATTGCCGACTACCTACGAAGAAGCTTCCTTAGCACTGGG
Source organism: Desulfitobacterium sp. (assembly GCF_034927245.1). GTDB lineage: Bacteria > Bacillota > Desulfitobacteriia > Desulfitobacteriales > Desulfitobacteriaceae > Desulfitobacterium_A. Next base: position 5,912 of record NZ_JAYFQK010000067.1, on the reverse strand, counting down.
CGCAACTCGGTGGCAAACCATCTGGAGGGTTTTAGTACCGGCTGCCACACCGGGTATTCTGACGGCCCTGATCTTGGCAATCGCGCGTGCGATCGGAGAAACGATGGCTGTACAAATGGTCATTGGAAATTCTTCTCGATTCCCGAATTCGTTAGTTAGCCCGACTTCAACTTTGACGAGCAACATTGTTATGGAGATGGGAAATACTCCTTTCGGTTCGACTTGGAATAATGCGTTATTTATGATGGCTTTAATTCTTCTTATTATTTCCCTGATTCTTATCCTTCTCGTACGAATGACAGCCAGAAGGGGGGCTAAACAATGAGGCTTAAAATAGCGAAACCCAAAATAACGGATAAATTGGCGACTTTACTCCTTTGGGCTGCTGCCTTATTTATTATCGGGCTCCTGATCTGGTTCTTAGTTTTTATCTTAAAACGAGGAATTCCTTACCTTAATCTTCAGTTTTTCACGGGTCCTGATGGAGTTGGAGCACAGCTCTTTAACTCGTTTTATATTCTCTTCCTATCGCTGCTTTTTTCTTTACCGATTGGAATTGGAGCCGGTATTTATTTAGCGGAATACGCTCCCCAAAATAAGCTGACCGATTTAATCCGTTTGAGTGTAGAATGTTTGGCCAGCGTACCTTCCATTGTTTTTGGGCTCTTCGGAATGATTATCTTTGTTAATGTTTTGGGACTGGGTTATACAATCCTGGGAGGAGCAGCTACCTTAGCCCTCTTGAATTTACCTATCCTCGTCCGGGTTACGGAAGGGTCCTTGCGCTCTGTTCCTGAAAGTTACCGTGAGGCTAGCCTTGCCCTAGGTGCTACGATGTGGCAAACCTTGCGCAAGGTCATTCTTCCCACGGCAATGCCGGGGATTGTTACAGGAATTACCCTTGTTGCGGGTCGTGCCCTAGGTGAAACTGCAATTCTGATTTTTACGGCGGGCATGAATGTCTCCCGTAATCTTTTTGACATCAATCCGATGGCAGCGGGTGAAACATTAGCGGTTCACTTATATGCCGTGAAGGCAAATCCATTGCCCGGAACGAATGCAGATGCCATTGCGGATGGTACAGCGGCATTATTGATTATTGTTGTACTGATCTTTAATTTGGTATTATCACTGCCAAGCCGTTTATTGGAAAGACGGCTTAATGGCAGTAAACAATAAAGGAGACGAGTAATGAAAGATAAAATCGTTGTTGAGAGTCTGGATCTCTTCTACGGTGATCATAAGGCTTTGAATAATATTAGTCTTAAGATGATTGAGCGGAGTGTGACAGCCTTGATTGGACCGTCGGGCTGCGGCAAGTCAACGTTTATCCGCACCCTCAATCGAATGCATGATCTCTTGCCAGATGTTAGAATTATGGGAAAGATTAAGATTGATGACCAGGATATTTATGCACCGGATACGGATATAGCCCTCTTACGGAAACGGGTCGGCATGGTTTTTCAAAGACCGAATCCCTTTCCGAAATCGGTTTACGAGAATATTGCCTACGGGCCGAGGATTCATGGCGAGAATTCCAAAGCGCGTCTGGATGAGATTGTTGAGTCCAGTCTGCGAGGGGCAGCATTATGGGATGAGGTGAAGGATCGTTTGCACAAGAGTGCTCTCGGACTATCCGGAGGACAGCAGCAGCGATTATGCATTGCCCGCCTTTTGGCAGTGGAGCCGGAGGTTCTTTTGATGGATGAACCAACCTCGGCGCTTGACCCGATTTCGACAATGAAAATAGAAGAATTAATTACTCAATTAAAAACGAAGTATACCATCGTTATTGTCACACATAATATGCATCAAGCCTCTCGGATCTCTGATCAAACCGCCTTTTTCTTGAACGGAGTGCTCGTTGAAGCGGATGAAACGGGAGTTTTATTCACACGGCCTGCTGATCAGAGAACAGAAGATTACATTTCCGGTCGTTTCGGCTGATTAAAGGAGGTACTCCATTGGCAACAAGATATTTATTTGATCAATCCCTGGAGGAATTAAATGAACAAATATTTCGTTTAGGGGAAATGGTAAACAAGCAGATAAAAGATGCTATGAGAGCGCTTGAAAAGCGCGATTTAGAGCTGGCGAATCAAGTGATTACCGGTGATCTGCAGATTAATGAATTGCAAGCAGCAATTGAAGAAAAGTGTACATTGCTCATTGCGACTCAACAACCTTTTGCTAAAGACTTGCGCAAGATTGTGGCTCATTTTAAAATTTCAATCAATCTTGAACGTATGGGCGATCTGGCCGTTGATGTGGCTAAGATTTCCTTGCGTATCGGCGAGACACCCTTGATTAAACCGCTTATTGATTTACCCCGTATGGGTGAACTTGTCCAAGAAATGGCCCTGCAGGGCCTTATGGCGTGTAAAAATGAAAATGCGGAAGAGGCTCAAGCCATGGCCGCGAAGGATGATATAGTCGACCACCTGTATAATCAGATTTTCAGTGAGTTATTACTCTTAATGATTGAAGACCCCAAGAAGACCACTCAAGCGGCTCATCTCCTATTTGCGGGAAGACACTTGGAACGCATGGGTGATTATTGTACAAACATTTCGGAAGAAGTCATCTATGTTGTTACCGGAAAACGCCAAGATTTAAACTGAACCTATCACCAAGTCCTATGAAAAATAGGACTTTTGTTATCTAACGAATAAAATTTGAAGTTAATATAATAATGGAGCCCATAATCTAAATCTAACGAAATGAGATACTCAATATATTTCGAAAATATAATAGAAAGAATAACTAAAAAGTTATATAATAAGTATCGGGCGTTATGCTAACCGCCGAAGCCTTAAAGTCAAGATTTTGAAAGTTAGGGGGATTATATTGGTGCCTGATATTGTTTATTTTATATCCTCAGATAAAATGGGAAATCAGGACCCGGAACTGGGGAAGAGACTCATGGCAGGTTTTTTCCGTAAACTCTTTGAAGCGGAACAAAAACCGTCAAAAGTTCTCCTCGTGGAAAGTGGGGTTAAGCTTTTGCTTCCCGAATTTGATGCATTTGGAGTTCTAAGGGAATTGGAAGCTGAAGGTGTTGAATTTCTCGCCTGTGTTACATGCCTCGAATATTACGGAATCACGGAAAAAATCGGTTTAGGGCAAGTTTCGAATATGCCGACGATCATCCAAGTTATGCACGAGGCGGATAAAGTTATTTCTTTCTAAAAATAAAGGCTGTTGCAATGCAACAGCCTTTCACGATGCTTCTTTTCTGCCGATACCCCAACGAAAGATATCATGACCCGATTTTCCGGATTCCTCAAGGACAAAGCCTGAAGCTTCAATAAGCTTATGCGGCTCCCGGGTTAAATTGCAGCCCCCCGCGATCTTAGGCCAGATTGTATTGGTTGCTTTGAACAGGGCAGCCATATTCTTTCCCTCCGGCAATACATGATCGGTAAAAATAAAGAGGCCGCCGGGTTTTAGCACACGCCAAACTTCTTTGACGGCGTTTTTCGGGTTTTTCACACTACAAAATACCAAAGTTTCGACAACCGTGTCAAACGACTCATCGACAAAGGGAAGATCCTCGGCTTTGCCTTCAAAGAAATTGAGGGGAATTTCTGTCTTTACTACAAGAGCTGAAGGTTTAATATCTAAGGCCGAAATACTTTTAACGGCGGTATGGTTATAGTATTGAAAGTTTACACCTGTCCCGTATCCGATTTCGAGCACATTGCCGAAAGCTTTGGAGATAATATCTTTGCGGATTTTCGCAAGAATATTTTTTTCTAAGGGTGACATGAAGAGATCATAGAAATTCACAAGAACACTCCAGTCTAAAATAATCTTTTATTTAATGATTTAATAATTCAAATTATAGCACTACTGGGGAGTAATGGTAAGAAGCGATTACGCCTTGCGTCTTCGTGAATAAGGGGATATATTTGATTACACCGGAGCGGTAAAAAACATATACAATTAAGCGGAGGCTGAATTTATGAACCAACCTATAAAGACTAAAATCGTACGATCGGATTCTTTTGATCCATGGCATAATCTGGCGCTTGAAGAATATCTTTTTCGCCAAGTCGAAAAGGACCAGATTATTCTTTATCTCTGGCAAAACCAGAATACGGTCGTTGTCGGCCGAAATCAGAATGCCTGGAAAGAGTGCCGTTGTTCAAAGTTGGAAAGTGACGGCGGCAAACTTGCGCGAAGACTTTCCGGCGGAGGGGCAGTCTTTCATGACTTAGGCAACCTTAATTTTACCTTTATCATGGATCGCTCACTTTATGATCTAAAAAAACAGCTCCACGTTATTCTTGAGGGAACTCAAAAACTGGGGATTCATGCCGAGTTTACGGGGCGGAATGATTTAACGGTGGACGGAAAGAAGTTTTCAGGGAATGCCTTCTACTTTGAAGGGGATAAAGCGTATCATCATGGGACAATTATGATCGATGTCGATGTGCGGAAGGTTTCTGCGTATCTTCAGGTTTCTCGGGAAAAGATGGTTTCGAAAGGGGTTGATTCGGTTCAGTCCCGAGTGACCAATCTTCGTAATTATCGTCCTGATTTAACGATTGATGAGATGAAAGAAACATTGATCCAAAGCTTCCAAGAGCTTTATGGGAAAAGCCCTGAGCCGGTACTCATTAAAGAACAGGAGTATCATTTAAAAGAACTCTATGCTAAATACTCTTCTTGGGATTGGCTCTACGGTAAAACACCCCGCTTTGATGTCAGCTGGGAAACCCGTTTCCCTTGGGGTGGAATCGATTTGGGATTAACGCTTAACAAGGGAATTATTTCAGAGTCCAAGATCTATTCAGACGCAATGAATGCTAATCTCATTGAAGATATTGCCGCAGCCTTAATCGGCCGCCCCCTTATTGCTGAGGATATACGGGAAGGTTTAGAAACCATCGGGGGTGTTGAAGAAGATAAAGCCATAATCGAGGATCTAAAAAATTGGCTGGGGATAAAATTAACCGAACTTTAGACATGAAAGCCCTGCATTGGAAAGTTGATGAACTTCCCGGTAGGGCTTTGATTTAAAGGCTTGCTAGTTTTTGATCCGGGAAATAGCTTTCTGCCATCCCTGATATAATTGCTTTTGCTGATCTTCCGCCATTTGGGGGGTAAAGCGGCGGTCGATGCGGTAGCTTTGGCTAAGCTCATCGGTATTTGTCCAGAAGCCTGTTGCAAGTCCTGCAAGGTAGGCAGCTCCTAAGGCGGTTGTTTCAATGCATTGGGGTCTTTCAACCTGTACCCCTAAAATGTCGGCTTGGAATTGCATCAAAAGATTATTGGCGACTGCTCCGCCATCGACTTTCAGAAGTTTGAGATTCAGACCGGAATCTGTTTCCATCGCCGTAAGAACATCTTTTGTTTGATAGGCCATGGATTCGAGGGCTGCTCGAATAATGTGATTTTTGTTGCTGCCTCGCGATAGACCTAAGATCGCACCGCGGGCATGCATATCCCAATAAGGAGCACCAAGTCCGGTAAAAGCGGGGACGACATAAACTCCTCCGTTATCCGGAACTTTAGAGGCAAAGTACTCGGAGTCGGCAGAGGTTTCAATAAGCTTCAATTCATCGCGGAGCCACTGGATAATTGCCCCGGCAATAAAAATACTGCCTTCCAGGGCGTAGGTGACTTGGCCGTCAATTCCCCAAGCAATTGTGGTTAAAAGGCCGGTTTGCGACTCGATCACGCGGTTTCCGGTGTTCATCAGCATGAAGCAGCCGGTTCCGTAGGTGTTCTTAGCCATACCAGCATCGAAGCAAGCCTGTCCGAAGAGGGCTGCCTGTTGGTCACCGGCAATACCGGTAATTGGGATTTCGCCACCGAAGAGGGTGGTTGTTCCGAATTTGCTGGAAGAAGGCTGTACATTAGGCAGTAAGCTCATGGGAGCTCTGAACTTCGCACATAATTCTTCG
>NZ_JAYFQK010000013.1:0-43658 GCF_034927245.1 Desulfitobacterium sp. | reverse complement strand
CCGCCAGCGTTCGTCCTGAGCCAGGATCAAACTCTCCATAAATTTTATGAAGAAAATTTGATTGCTCAAATTGTCTTTTACTCATTGACGAGTCATTGGCTGTTCCTTGTTGTTTAGTTTTCAAAGACCATAAGACTAAACCTGGTTTTGGTTTGCCGCAGTTACCCGCGACAGTTATTTATTTTAGCAGATTAACTCTTGCGAGTCAAGTGCTTTTTTCGCTTCCGAACTTCGTTTAAAAGTTAATCCGTTTCTTTCAAAGCTCATCGGCGAGGAGTTTCAGATTAACATTTTTCCTCTCTCGAGTCAACTGTTAATTTTATCCTCCGTGCGCATGTCAGCATATTAGCCGGCTTTAGGATTTCTGTCCCTCAGCGCTCAATAAGAGTACCACAGACTAAGACTTTATGTCAACATATATTTTATTGTGTCGATTTTAGTCCTAATGATACAAAGAAAGAGCCATAGGAAACTCCGAATAAGGTATAAGTTAAGCAAGTCAAAAGGAGTTTGAACCGATGGCCCTTTAAGCTATTTAATTAAAACTTATTTTACAATCTGTCCGTCACCATAGATAAGATATTTTACAGTCGTTAATTCCTTCAAGCCCATAGGACCCCGCGCATGAAGTTTCTGCGTGCTTATCCCGATTTCTGCCCCAAAGCCAAAGCGCCCGCCGTCTGTAAAACGGGTTGATGCATTGACATAAACAGCAGCCGCATCGACTTCTCTTAAGAATCTCTGAGCAACAGTATAGTTTTCAGTAATGATTGTTTCAGAATGTTTAGTACTATACTCATAAATATGATCCATCGCCTCATCGAGATTTTTAACAACTTTTATACTGAGTATCAAGTCAAGATACTCTGTCGCCCAGTCCTCCTCAGTTGCCGGAACTGCATAGGGTAAAATTCCACAGGTTTCAGCACAACCGCGTATTTCCACATTGTGTTTCTGCAGCTCCGCCCCCATCAACGGAAGGAAGGATTCGGCAATTTTCTGATCGACTAAAAGAGTCTCCAGAGCATTACAAACTCCAGGCTTTTGGGTTTTCGCATTGATCACGATAGGAATTGCTTTGTTAAAGTCTGCATTCCTTTCAACAAAAGCATGACAAATCCCTGTTCCGGTCTCAATCACAGGGACTGTTGCATTTTGAACGACGGTTTGAATTAATCCGGCTCCACCCCTAGGAATAACAACATCAATATATTTATTCATTTTTATGATTTGTTGAACCCAATCATGTGACGTTTCCTCAACAAGTTGAATCGTTCCGGCGGGCATACCCTTGCTTTCCGCTGCTTCGGCAATAACACGGGCTAACACTTTATTGCTTTCAATCGCCTCAGCCCCCCCTCTTAAAATCACGGCATTCCCGGATTTGAGACAGAGAGCAGCGGCATCAACGGTTACATTGGGTCTTGCTTCATAAATCATGGCCACAACGCCAAGCGGAACACGCATTTTCTGCATTCTTAATCCATTGGGGCGTGTCCAGAAATCTCCTTCTCCGACAGGATCGGCTAAGTGAACCACATCGCCCAAAGCTTCACTCATCTGATGAATGCCTTCAGAGGTTAAGCGCAAACGATTGATTAAACTTTTCTTAATCCCTTTCTTTTCAGCAGCAGTAATATCCCTGCTATTCGCCCGGAGAATTTCATCTTCAGAAAGAATTAACGATTGGGCCATCGCCATAAGAGCTTCATTTTTGGCATCGGTCCCCATATAAGCTAATTTACGCGCCGCTTTTTTTGCGTTTTGTCCCATCTTTAAAAGTTCTGAATCGAAGTTGCTCATAAAAAAACCCTCCCTTAGATCATCAATGTCATGTTATCCCGGTGTACAATTTCATTTCCCTCAAGATCAGGAATAAGCCTCAGCACTTCATCAGAATGTTTGCCCTGGGTAAGTATTATCTCTTCACTGCTTAATTCAACCAAGCCGCGGGCAATTTCCGTTCCTTTGACGTTAACGATTCGGACAAGTTCTTTCCTTTCCCATTCTCCCTCGGCCCCTATGATCCCCGTGGCAAGGAGGCTTTTGCCCTCTTTTGCTAATGCCTTAACGGCCCCGTCATCGATGATGATGCTCCCCTCGGAAAGTCCGCCATAAGCAATCCAGCGTTTCTTCCCCATGAGGCGATGTTTTGCCGGTACAAAATAGGTTCCCGTAAGTTTTTCTCCTTGAAAATATGCGGGTAAATCTTTCATTCGATTCGAATTTACAAGATAGGTTCCAATTCCGAAACGTGTGGCAATTTCTGCCGCTTTAAGCTTGGTAATCATACCGCCCGTTCCTAGCTGCGTCCCTGCTCCGCCGGCCAGTCCTTTCACTTGGGCAATATTTTCTACCTTTTCAATCAGTTTAGCCTCAGGGTATATCTTCGGATTTGCCGTATAGAGGCCGTCTACATCAGTAAAGATAACCAGTAAATCGGCATGAATAATTCCTGCGACAAGTGCGGAAAGACGATCATTATCCCCAAAACAAAGTTCTTCAACGGCTACCGTGTCATTTTCATTGATAATAGGGATGGCTTTGAATTTTAATAATTGTTCTAAGGTGTTCTGAGCATTTTTGTACCGAGATGGATCAGCTAAATCAATTCTTGAAAGCAAGATTTGAGCCCCTACAAGGTTGTGGTCATCTAAATACTGGGCGTATCTTTCTATTAAAACGCCCTGACCAATCGAAGCAACCGCCTGCCTGCCTGCTACATCTTTTGGCTTTGTGGCAAGACCGAGTTTACCTACCCCTGCCGCTACTGCACCGGAGCTGACAAGGATGCACTCAACCCCTTGCGCAGATATTTCAGAGATAACCTTAACAATCTTTTCGATTGAACGATCATCTAAACCACCTGTAGGATGATTCAAACTGCTGCTTCCAATCTTAATAACGATTCTCCGGTTCACCCCTGATACTCCCTTTCCATTTCCTCTGCACGTGTTTGACAAGCCTTCGCCGCGCCCGTAACAATACCTTGTAAATCCTTTTCCCAGAAAACATTTAATGCGGCTAATGTTGTCCCCTTGGGGGAAGTCACCTCTTCACGCAACCTTGCCGGAGATTTCCCAGATTTCTTCAACATTTGCGAGACTCCGAACAATGTTTCCTTAGCGAGCATTTCTGCATTTTCTTCCGAAAGTCCTATGTTTACACCGGCCTGAATTAAGGTTTCCGTAAAGAGATAGAAATAAGCAGGCCCGCTTCCGCTAATCGCCGTTAAAGCATTCATTTGTTCTTCCTGAATCCAAAGTGTTTTGCCGACAGCTTGAAAAATCGCTTCAGTTTGTTGCTGATGGCTTTCTTGAACAGCCCCTCCCTTTACTAATCCCGTCATAGAACTTAAGACGGCGCTTGAAGTATTCGGCATAGCCCGCACCACAGGAATTCCCGGCAAGATTGTTTCATAGGTTTTCATCGGGATTCCGGCAGCAACAGTAATTAGGAGTTGACTCGCTTTAATATTCTTTTGCAAATCATTTAGTACACTCATTATATCTTTAGGCTTCACGGCAAGAAGAATAATTTCTGATTCCTTAACCACTTCCTCAAAATTAGAGGGTTTGATCTCATATTGCTCGGACATAGCCCGAAGTTTTTCTTTGTTTGAACGATTAGTCACCCGGATTTCACTTGATATTCCAACTGCCCGCAGACCCCGGATAATGGCCTCCGCCATATTTCCAGAACCAATAAAACCTATTGCTTGCATAATAAACTTCCTTTCATTTGTAGTTAGCCATAGCTATAGAAAAAAGGTTACTTTCTGTCCTCTTTCCAAGGACGAAAGTAACCTTCCGCGGTACCACCTTAATTGCTTACGCCGGCTTTAGCCCCTACAACATGGGTTGATTGGGCTCCATATAACGGTTGGAACCGTCTGATTTAATATCAGCACTTCCCGACTGGGTTTCGGTCCTAGCACTGAGCAGCTCTCAGCAATTGCTGCCCTCTCTTCTCGAGCATCTCTTAGACCGTTTGGGTCGTTCATCAGCATTTTTTTTGTATATTTATTTAGCCTTATATTACCATAGCAGAAATCAAATATCTACTATGGTTAACTCAACCCTCAATTATTTAGGCTTAGCCCAGTGCGGCAACAACTGCGTCACCCATTTCCTTTGTCCCTAAACATTTATCCCCGGGTTGAGTAAGATCAGCTGTCCGATATCCTTGATCAAGAACTTTAACAACAGCCGTTTCGATTTGCTGAGCTTCCTTGTCAAGCCCAAAGGTATTTCTGAGCATTAAAGCCGCCGACAAAATCGTAGCTAAGGGATTGGCAATATTTTTACCCGCAATGTCCGGGGCAGAACCGTGGGCCGGCTCATACATGCCTTTCTTCCCGTTCATACTTGCTGAAGACAGCATACCGATCGAACCCCCGAGCATTGAAGCTAAATCCGTCAGGATATCTCCAAACATATTTTCTGTAACAATAACATCAAATTGTTCGGGGTAACGAACAAGCTGCATCGCTGCATTATCGACATACAAATGGGATAACTCAACTTCCGGGTAGTCTTTCGAGACCTTAATCGCGATCTCTCTCCAAAGGCGCGAAGTTTCAAGAACATTCGCTTTATCAACAGAGCATACCTTTTTACGGCGATCTTGAGCGATTTCAAACGCTAAACGAATGATCCGTTCAATTTCCGGAGCTGAATAAGACATCATATCATAAGCGGAGAGCGGATTTTCAATTCGCTTCTTCTCTCCGAAATAGACGCCTCCCGTCAGTTCTCGAATAACAACCATATCGACATTCTCAACCACTTCTTTTTTAAGCGTTGAGGAATCAATTAAGCTTGATAGCATTTTAACGGGCCGAATATTGGCATAAAACTCGAGGCCCTTTCTTAAGCCTAGAAGTGCCGCAGTTTCCGGACGTTCTCCGGCGGGAAGGTGATCCCACTTCGGTCCGCCCACTGCTCCCAAAAGAACAGCATCGGCTTCTTCGCAGCCTTTTAAGGTTTCCTCTGGCAATGCTTTTCCACATTTATCAATAGCGGTACCGCCAACCCAATACTCGATAAACTCAAATTTTTCCGGGGAGTTCGCTAAAACGGCTTTTAAAACTTTAACCGCCTCGGGAACGATTTCTTGTCCGATGCCATCTCCGGGTAATACTGCAATTTTAGGCATTGTTTTTTCTCCCCTTTATATATGGAATGAGCCCGCCGGCTTTAATCAATTCTTGCATAAACGGTGGAAAAGGTCTTGCTTGAAAGCGGGTTCCTTGGGTAACATTTAAGATTTCACCGGTTTCCAGATTAACGGAAACATCATCACCCGCCTGAATACCCCGAGCTGCCTCCGAACATTCCAAAATTGGAAGTCCGATATTCAAAGAATTCCGGTAGAATATGCGTGCGAATGACTCGGCAATCACAACTTGTACGCCGGCAGATTTAATGGCTAAAGGGGCATGCTCGCGAGATGAACCACAACCAAAGTTTTTGCCGCCGACAATCACATCCCCCACCTGAACCGCCTCTGCAAAACTCGCATCTACATCTTCCATGCAATGTGCCGCCAGGTGCTTGTGTGAGGTTTTATTCAAATAGCGCGCCGGAATGATGACATCCGTATCCACATCATCCCCAAATCTCCAGGCTTTACTCATTATGCCACCTCCTGCGGATGCACTATTTCGCCTTTAACAGCAGATGCCGCCGCAACTGCCGGACCTGAAAGATAAACTTCGCTCTCCGGATGTCCCATACGTCCTACAAAGTTGCGGTTCGTGGTAGATAAAGCTCGTTCTCCTTTGGCGAGAATCCCCATATATCCACCCAGGCATGGGCCGCATGTTGGGGTGCTCACAACAGCACCGGCATCAATGAAGATATCGATTAAGCCTTCCTTCATGGCTTGTTTATAGATGTTCTGTGTCCCCGGGATGACGATGAGACGAATATCCCGATGTACACTTTTACCCCGTAATATTTCCGCTGCAATTCTCAGGTCTTCCAAACGTCCATTTGTACAAGAACCGATAACAACTTGATCGATCCTAATTCCATGCGCTTCTTCAACCGATTTTGCGTTTTCCGGAAGATGAGGGAAAGCGACTTGGAGCGGAATATCTTCGATATTAAATTCATAGAGCTCCGCATATTGAGCATTCGGATCACTTTGATAAATCTTAAAAGGACGTTCCGCACGTTCCTTCACATAGGCCAGTGTCTTATCATCCGGTGCAATGATTCCATTCTTCGCACCCGCTTCAATCGCCATATTGCAGATCGTAAAACGGTTATCCATCGATAAGGCTTCAATACCTTCACCTGCAAATTCCATCGCCCTATAGCGGGCTCCGTCAACGCCGATTTTACCAATCGTATAAAGGATCAGATCCTTACCGCCAACCCAAGGTTGAAAGTTTTGGCCCTTAAAAACAAACTTCATCGATTCCGGGACTCTAAACCATGCTTCCCCCGTGGCTAATCCTGCGGCAAGATCTGTACTTCCCACACCTGTCGCAAAAGCCCCAAGCGCTCCGTACGTACAAGTGTGCGAATCCGCACCAATGATTACATCTCCGGGAAGAGTAACCCCTTGCTCAGGAAGCAGACAGTGTTCAATCCCTACTCGTCCTTGCTCCCAGTAATGCACGATTTTTTGATCTCTCGCAAAAAGGCGCAGGGATTTGCTTAATTCTGCAGAGGCAATGTCTTTATTCGGTGTAAAATGATCGGGCACCAGCGCAATCTTTGACGGATCCCATACTTTATCCATATTAAATTTCGCAAATTCTTGAATTGCAACCGGCCCCGTAATATCATTCGCTAAAGCGAGATCAAGCTTGCCTGTAATCAATTGTCCCGGGACAACTTCCTTCAGGCCGGCATGATCAGCCAAGATTTTTTCTGTAATTGTCATTCCCACTGTATTAAATACCTCCGATCTTAAATGAAATCCAGCCTCGTTCAAACGCACGATTGACAGCTTGGAGATATGCCTTGACACTGGCTTCGATAATGTCAGTGCTGACACCACGGCCGCCTACAGTATGCTCATCAAATTGAACACTTACCGTCACTTCCCCTTGAGCATCTTCGCCTCCGTCGATCGCTTGGAGAGCGTAACGAAGAAGTTTGTGGTCTATCCCCAAAATTTTATCAATGGCTTTATAGGCCGCATCAACAGGACCATCCCCACAGGCAGCATCATCATAGCGTTGATCCTGATAATTCAAGCCTAAGGTTGATGTGGGTACAATTTGGGTTCCACTCGAAACTTGAAGATAGTCTAAAGTAATTTCAGGTACATCATGTGTGTGCGTATCAACCAAAGAATATAAATCTGCAGAAGTTACTTCTTTTTTTCGTTCGGCGAGTAATTTAAATTCCTTAAAGACTTCATCCAGGCGTTTCTCATCCACTTCGAGCCCTAATTCGGTCAATCGATCCCTGACCGCATGCCGGCCCGAATGTTTGCCTAAAACAATAGTATCCATATCTAAGCCAATTGAATCCGGCGATATAATCTCATAGGTTGACCGTTCCTTTAAAACTCCATCTTGATGGATCCCCGATTCATGGGCAAAAGCATTTTTCCCAACGATTGCTTTATTCGGTTGAATCATCATTCCGGTTAACCGGCTCACCATTTGACTGGTACGTGCAATTTCCTTGCTATTAATCGACGTTTGAACTTGGTATTGGTCACGACGGGTATTTAAGGCCATCGCCAGCTCTTCGATCGCCGCATTTCCCGCACGTTCACCGATTCCATTAATCGCTCCTTCAAGCTGATGAATTCCTGCTTGAACAGCTGCCAGTGAATTGGCAACGGCGAGACCTAAGTCATTGTGACAATGAACGCTAACCTTGACCTTTTCAATTCCCTCGGTCCGTTCCATTACCTCATATATGAACTTTGCAAATTCTTCCGGAGTAGCATAACCGACAGTATCGGGAATATTGAGTACCGTTGCCCCTGCTTTAATTGCTGAGGAGAATATGCGTCCCAGAAAATCGACATCACTGCGTGAAGCATCTTCCGCGCTGAATTCAATATCGGAAACCTTAGATTTCGCCAATTTAACTCCGGCTACCGCTTGCTCCAGCACTTCCTCGGGGGATTTCTTCAATTTATACCGCATATGAATCGGAGACGTTGCGATAAACGTATGAATTCTTGGACTTTCCGCTTTAGAAATCGCTTCCCAAGCGCGCTCGATATCCTTTGCCTGTGTCCTCGCCAAAGCACAGACGGAGACTTGACGAACCTCCTCAGCGATTTGTTTAACCGCTTCAAAATCTCCAGGCGAGGAAATTGGAAATCCTGCTTCAATAATATTGACCCCTAACTTCGCAAGTTGGCGGGCAATCTGGACTTTTTCAGCCGGATTTAAGGCCACACCCGGGGATTGTTCTCCATCTCTCAATGTCGTATCAAAAATATCAATCTGGCGCATGCATGAACCTCCTCACCTATTGGCTTATGAAACAGCTTTAATATAGAAATTGACTTCAGGCGGAGTTATAGGCTCCACCTGAAGTTCATGAAGCAGTGATTATATCCTTTTAGGTAAAAAGATTAGTGTTTTTTTAACCAAGGCATCATTTTACGAATTTCAGCACCGACTTTTTCAAGTTGTTGATCTTCTTCACGGCGGGCAATCGCATTGAATTGCGGGCGACCCACTTTGTTTTCCATCAACCAATTCTTTGCGAAGGTACCGTCTTGAATTTCTTCAAGAACTTTCTTCATTTCCTTGCGGGTTTCTTGGGTAATGATTCTTTTGCCGATCATTTGATCCCCATATTGAGCCGTGTCGGAAATGGAATAGCGCATCCAACTGAATCCACCTTCGTTAATCATATCAACAATCAGTTTCATCTCGTGACAGCATTCAAAATAAGCACTTTCCGGTTGATATCCGGCTCCAACCAAGGTTTCAAAACCGGCTTTCATCAGTTCGGTAACCCCGCCGCAAAGAACAGCTTGCTCACCAAAGAGGTCTGTTTCGGTTTCTTCTTTAAAGGTTGTTTGGAGAACGCCGGCACGTGTACCCCCGATTCCCTTAGCGTATGCCATCCCGATATCATGCGCTTTACCTGTAGCATCTTGATGAACAGCAATCAGGCAGGGAACTCCGGCACCCTCTTCATAAGTTCTGCGAACCATATGTCCGGGGCCTTTCGGGGCGATCATGAAGACATCGACATCACTGGGCGGAACGATTTGTCCAAAATGAATATTAAAACCATGGGCAAAAGCAAGGGCTTTACCCGTTGTCATATGTTGTTTAACTTGATTTTCATAGACTTCGGCTTGTTTTTCATCCGGAAGAAGCATCATAATCACATCGGCTTTTTCAGCAGCCTCCGGAACGGTCATTACTTTTAACCCCGCTTCTTCCGCTTCTTTCCAACGGCGAGAACCTTGGCGTAATCCTACTATGACATTTAGTCCTGAGTCATGAAGGTTACGGGCATGCGCATGTCCTTGACTGCCATACCCCATAATCGCAATTGTCTTCTTTGCAAGTACTTCAAGATTTGCATCGGAATCATAATACATTTTTGCCATGGTATAAGATCTCTCCTTTTTATTTGCTTCTTATCCTTTTCTATCTTAAATTATTATTTAATAAGGATAGCTATGATTAAGAATCGAGGCGGGTTATTGCAATTTTACCCGTCCTGACAAGTTCCATCAATCCGAAAGGACGAATTGTACGAACAAAAGCGTCAATCTTTTCAGCATCACCTGTAAGCTCTACCGTCAAATTACTTCTGCCCATATCAACAACACGACCACGGAAAACATCGACAATTTGAAGAATTTCGAGACGCGTATCCGACCTAACTTTAATCCGAATAAGGGCAAGTTCACGATCGACGATCTCTTCCTCCGTTAAATCAGTAACTTTATGCACTACAACCAATTTAATCAATTGTTTTGTAACTTGTTCGATTATCGCGTCATCTCCGTCAACCACAATGGTCATTCGGGAAATATTCGGATCTTCAGTCTGACAAACGGAAAGGCTATTGATGTTATAGGCTCGCCGGGCAAAGAGCCCAGATACTCGGGTTAATACTCCTGGGTTATTCTCAACGAGTACCGCTAAAGTATGCAACATTAGCCCTACCTCCCTATCATATCGGTTATTTCATTTCCTGAAGGAACCATTGGAAAAACAAGCTCGTCTTCAGAAATTGTAAAATCCAAAAGCACCGGTCCATTATAAGCAAGGGCTTCATCAATCGCCGACGCAACCTCGTCCAAACGTGTAACCCGGATTCCACGGATATGATAGGCCTCTGCCACTTTGACAAAGTCAGGATTATCTCTCAATTGAATCTGATTGTACCGCTCTTCATAGAAAAGCTTCTGTAATTGACGAACCATTCCTAGGACTCCGTTATTGAGGAGGATAATTTTGATAGGGAGTTGACATTGGACCGTTGTTGCCAGTTCCTGAATGCACATTTGGAAAGAGCCATCTCCGGTAATCAGGAAAACCTGGGCATCAGGTTGAGCCACTTGCGCGCCGATTGCCGCGGGCAAGCCAAAGCCCATCGTTCCTAGTCCGCCGCTCGTAATAAATTGCCGGGGTCGTAACACAGGATAATACTGAGCAGCCCACATTTGATGCTGACCCACATCGGTCGTAACTATCGCTTGGGGATCCGCTTTTTCTCCGAGAACACGAATAATATTTTGAGGTGTTAATTCTTGCAAATTCTCACTGGATTCTTGTCTTGATTTCTGTTCCTTTTGCCATTCGTGAATTTGTTTCCACCAGGCGTCAATCTTGGGCGGTACCAGCTTCTTGGATAAATCCTCAAGAACACTCCGCGCATCGCCGACAATCGGAATATGGGTTTTGACAACTTTTCCAATTTCAGCGGGGTCAATATCAATATGAATAATCTTGGCTTTCGTCGCAAACTTATGGCCTAATCCGCTTGTAACACGATCATCGAAACGCACACCTACGGCAATGAGAAGATCACAATCATTGACCGCATAATTTGCGGATACTGTACCATGCATTCCGACCATACCCAATAAATTAGGATGAGTTGTCGGTAAACTTCCCATTCCCATCAATGTAGTTACAATCGGAAGGTTTCCCTTTTCAACGATCTTATTTAAAATTTCTCCGGCACCGGAACTAATCACCCCGCCTCCGGCATATAAAACCGGACGCTCACATTCGGCTAAAGCCCGAGTGGCTTCTTCAATCTGTCCCGCATTTCCTTTACTAAAAAATTTATAGCTTGTGAGACTGAGCTCATCTGTCTCCGGTTCAACAACAGCTGCCTGAATATCTTTCGGAAGATCGATAAGCACCGGTCCCGGGCGTCCTGTCCTTGCAATATAAAACGCTTCTTTGACAATGCGCGGAATTTGACGGGCATCTTTAACAATATAGGAATGTTTGGTAATCGGAAGCGTAATCCCCGATATATCCACTTCCTGAAAAGAATCTGTTCCGAGCAAAGTTGTCTGAACCTGTCCCGTTAAAACCACCATAGGAATCGAGTCCATATAGGCTGTAGCAATACCGGTCACCAAATTCGTCGCGCCGGGACCGGAGGTTCCTAAACAGACTCCCACCTTCCCGCTGACGCGAGCATAGGCGTCGGCAGCGTGAACAGCTGCTTGCTCATGTCGAGGTAAAATATGGCGGATTGGGGAATGAAGGAGAGCATCATAAATCGATAGAACAGTTCCTCCGGGATACCCAAAGATTACTTCAACGCCTTCTTTAACCAAGGAATTGAGTAAGAGCTCCGCACCGGTAGACTTTAAAACAGTTTGCCCTTCCTCTTTGGCTTTATTTTTACTCACAAGCTTCGCCTCCCGAATCACTCTTTTATAGGTCTAAAAGCCGCCCCCCGTGATGCTGATTGTACATATTCCGAATATCGGCCAAGGTACCCTGCTCTAAGCTCGGGGTTTAAATTTTCTAATTGTAATGGGTTCTTTTCATATTCCACACGCCGTGCTTTTCTTTCTTCATCTGTAGCTACCCAATCAAGGCGTCCTTCTTTAAGATCAATCCGTATTTTATCGCCTGTCTTAAGAAGTGCAATTTCACCGCCAAGAGCCGCTTCGGGAGAAACATGGCCGATAGATAAACCGCGGCTTGCGCCTGAGAAGCGTCCATCCGTAATTAAAGCAACAGAAGCATCTAAACCCATTCCCGCAAGTGTTGATGTGGGACCAAGCATTTCACGCATTCCCGGACCTCCCTTAGGCCCTTCATAGCGAATGACCACCACATCACCGGCATTAATTTCACGATTACGAATAGCCTCAGCCGCCGGAACTTCACCATTAAACACTTGCGCAGTTCCCTCAAAAACCATCTCTTGATCTTCTAGGGCCCCTTGCTTGATTATTGCCCCTTCGGGAGCAAGATTACCGTAGAGTACTTTTAGTCCGCCTTGAATACTATAGGGGTGATCCATGGGATGAATTATTTCTGTGTTTTGAACCTTGGCATTCTTTAAGCGTTCGGCTTGAGTAACACCGGAAACCGTCATCGGGCTTCCGTCAATAAACCTATTATCTATAAGTTGTTTTAATACAGCGCTTACTCCGCCAGCTTCATTCAAATCAGCGAGGACACTGTCCCCCGCAGGACTTAATTTACAGATTTGCGGGGTTGAAGCGCTCACTTCATTGACTTTGCGAAGATCCCATTCAATACCGCCTTCATTGGCAATCGCAGGCAGATGAAGGATGGTATTTGTTGAACAGCCCAAGGCCATGTCAAGAGCAACTCCGTTTTTAAGGGATGTCATCGTCACGATATCCCGGGGACGAATATTCTTCCGGAACAGCTCCATGACTTGATAACCCGTTTCTTTCGCAAGGACCAACCGTTCGGAATAAACCGCCGGAATTGTACCATTCCCGGGTAGAGCAAGTCCCAAGGCCTCAGTCAAACAATTCATCGAATTTGCCGTAAACATTCCCGCACAAGATCCGCAGGTCGGGCATGCTTTAGCTTCCAAACCATGAAGCCATTCCTCATCCTTTTTACCGGCATGTACCTGGCCCACTGCCTCGAAAAGAGTGCTTAGGGTTACAGGTTTTCCTTCGAAATGCCCAGGAAGCATCGGTCCGCCGCTGACGACGATTGCCGGCAAATTCAGCCGCATGGCCGCCATCATCATCCCCGGGACAACCTTGTCACAACTCGGGATTAATACCAAAGCATCCAATTGATGCGCTTTTGCCATTACTTCAATGGTATCAGCAATCAATTCACGACTGGCCAAGGAAAAATGCATCCCTTCATGGCCCATTGCCAAGCCATCGCAAACCGCAACAGTTGAGAATTCAAAAGGAGTACCTCCATTTGAGCGGATTCCTGCTTTTACTGCATCAGCTATTTGTCTTAAATGCATATGCCCGGGAACCATCTCTGTAAAGGAGCTGACAACACCGACAAATGGATTTTGAATTTCCCGATCGGTTAAGCCTAACGCCTTTAATAACGATCGATGAGGAGCCCGATCGATACCTTGTTTTACCGTATTACTATTCATTGCTAATTCCTCTTTTCTCAAAAGTAATTGCTATATTGACTAATTCGAATTTTCTTAAATTATAACTCAAATGTTGATTCCTTGATATGGAAAAACTTTAAAAATTAAGCGCCTCCTTTTCTTATTTTAAATTCTTTTGGATATAACAAAAGCCACGAGCACAAGTCCCCAGACAGAGGAACTTTCCGCTCGGGCTTTTTCTGCCCACGGTGTAAACCCAATTGACTGGATTTCTGTACCGCTCGGTCCTGACAGGATGTCCCCGGAACCCTAGGTACACTTCCTACATAATATATACTCTATTATCGTTGTTTTCATCGTGTTATAATACATTGATTTATTATGGATAGTGTATATGTTACAGCTTAGAGTGTCAACCCATTAATTTTGTTAAACGTTAAATTTTGTTCCTCACTCTTGTAAAACCCCTTCTTTCATACTATAATGTCCACTAGACAAATACACTTGTTTATGCAAGGAGGATTGGGGGAGTTTTTTTGCGAGAAATACAAATTGGGATATTAGGACTGGGTACGGTAGGCAGCGGAGTAGTCCAAATTCTTACCCAGAATGCCGAGGATATTACGAAGCGGACGAATAGTCATATTAACATTAAGAAAGTACTGGTTCGCAATTTGCAAACTCCTCGTTCTATCAGTGGAAATTTTACCCTCACGGATAATCCCAGCGATATTTTAACCGACCCGGATATCGATATCGTTGTTGAAGTCATGGGTGGGATTGAACCTGCGAGGACCTATATTCTAGAAGCCTTCCACAACGGTAAGAACGTCGTAACCGCAAACAAGGATTTGCTTGCTCTTCATGGTCATGAACTTCTGGATGTTGCCAAAGAAGCAGGCAAAGACCTCTATTTTGAGGCGAGTGTAGCCGGTGGGATTCCGATCATCGCTGCCCTTAAACAATCCTTGGCGGCAAATCAGATTTCAACAGTTGTTGGCGTCATAAATGGTACAACCAACTATATTCTCACTGCGATGGCTGAGCAAGGCAGGGATTATGACGAAGTATTAAAAGAGGCACAAACATTAGGCTACGCTGAAGCCGATCCCTCTTCAGACGTTGATGGCCTAGATGCCGCACGGAAATTGGCTATTCTCTCTTCAATCGCCTTTAATTCTCGGGTTACCGTTAATGATGTTTACGTTGATGGAATAGCTCGAATTACAGCGGACGATATTGCTTATGCTAAAGAACTCAATTCTTGTATTAAATTGTTGGCTATTGCCAAGAATTTACCCGATGGCTTAGAAATTCGAGTTCATCCTTCAATTATTCCTGAATCACATCCCTTAGCATCTGTCAGCGGGGTTTTCAATGCCATCTATGTCATTGGCGATGCTATTGGAGAGACCATGTTTTTAGGGCGCGGAGCGGGTTCTTTACCCACAGGAAGTGCAGTCGTTTCAGATATTATTCAAGTAACACGTAATATCGAATCGGAATCCACCGCGGCCATTAACTGTACCTGTTATAATAATCTTCTTTTGAAAAAATCGGCTGATTTTCATACCGCCTTTTATATTCGGATGCGGGTCAAGGATGAGCCCCGCGTTCTCGCAACACTGGCTCTTCTCTTCGCAGAAGCCAATGTCAGCTTTGCCTCGATTATTCAAAAACAAAAAGGCAACAATGAAGCAGAAATTGTTCTTTTAACCCACCCCATCTATGAAGGTCAATTACGGGAAGCGCTTGAATCAGTAAAAGCCTACAGTAAAGTTTTAACCATCAACAATGTCATACGTTTTGAAGGCAACTAAATTCGGAGGTAACCAATATGCTATGCGCTAAAATACCCGCTACTTCGGCTAATCTCGGCCCAGGCTTTGACTGCCTGGGCCTCGCCCTTAATCTATTCAACACTATCACTGTCGAAAAAAGTACAAGCTGGGAAATTCGTTTAGCCGGAAAATATACGGAAAATATACCCGTAGACGAAAGCAATCTCGTCTGGCAAACGATGCTTCACCTTTGGGAAAGAGTTAATTATCCTACTCCCAGAATTACATTGACAATGGAGAACAATATTCCTCCCGCCCGCGGGTTAGGCAGCAGTTCAGCTGCAATCGTCGGGGGTTTAGTTGTGGCGAACACTCTTGCCGGAAACCCTTTTTCTCAGCTTGATCTCCTGCAAATGGCCAATGAACTCGAAGGCCATCCGGATAACGTAACTCCTGCATTATATGGCGGGGTCACCCTAGCTGTCGAAACCGATGCAGGAATTCTTCCGCGCGTCTTGAGTGAGAACTCTGATGTTAAAGTTTTAGCAGTGATTCCCGAGTTCCTACTCAACACTTCGAAAAGCCGGAAAGTACTTTCCTCACAGGTTTCGCGTCCTGACGCGGTCTTTAATATTGCTCATGCCGGATTAATGATCGAAGCTTTTATCCGAAAAGACTATACACTTCTCAAGGAAGGAATGCGTGATCGACTTCATCAAAATCAGCGCGCCGCACTCGTTCCGGGTCTTCCGGAAGCCCTAAGCTCTGCACTAAATAATGGGGCTTACGGCGCAGCGCTCAGCGGATCAGGCCCTACCCTTTTGGCCTTTCTTGCTCCGGAGCATACTCAAGCAGTTGCCGAAGGAATGGTTCATACATTTGCCCGGCACGGCTTAAAAGCTGAAGCCTATCCTCTCCATATTACCCCTCAAGGAGCACATATACTCTAGCTTGTAAAGCTTGTAAATTGAACTTATGCATAGGGGCTGTCGCAAAACAGCCCCTTTTTGTTGCACCCATAATTATAGACTATTGCAAAAGACCCGAAACTACACGGCCATAGGTTTTGCGTCCTATATTTTTGTTATCCCGGCATCTACTTTCCCTTGCCTTTCAAAATAAAGTATAGTATAAATAATCTATATAAAAATATTATTTTGTATTTTAAACGAAAGGTGAATTATATAAATGGGCTTTACTCTGGATCGTTATGACAAAGCGATTATTCATGCACTCCAAGAAGATTCATCAATTTCAAACCTAGAATTATCGAAATCCATTGGATTATCACCTTCGGCGTGCCTTACCCGAACCAAAAATTTACGCGAATTAGGAGTCATTCAGCAGTTTACAGCATATGTCGATGAGAAAATGCTCGGTATTGAAACACTCGCCTTTACAAGGGTAAGCTTATCTCCTCTTAACCGTGATATTGCCAATTCATTCGTTCAAAAGATAAACGAAACTCCATACGTGCTTGAATGCTATACAATTACGGGAGGGCAAGACTATCTTTTAAAAGTAGCTGCCAAAGATATGTCTACCTACCGAGACTTTATTATTGATTATCTTATGGCAATACCCGGAGTAAACCGAGTAGAAACAAGTATCGTCATGCAAACTGAAAAAAGGACCTTATCAATCCCCCTTGGCGAACATTAGTCAAATGATCAAAAAATGATAGGAGAACATTAATGATGGAGGATAAATTAAAAGCCTTGAAGGCTGCATTTCCCTATACCCTGCCTGTAATGACCGGATATCTCTTTCTCGGAATGGCCTTTGGCATCCTTTTGAACAGTAAGGGATATTCCTTCATATGGGCTCTTTTCATGAGTATTATTATTTTTGCCGGTTCGATGCAATATGTTGCCATAGAGCTCTTGTGTGTTGCTTTTAATCCGTTAAATGCCTTTATCATGACTCTGATGGTCAATGCCAGACATTTATTTTACGGACTGTCCCTCTTAGAAAAATACAATACAGCAGGCAAGAAAAAGTTTTATCTTATGTTTGGGCTTACTGATGAAACCTTTTCCATACTTTGTGCAACAGAACCCCCTGATGGAGTAAACAAAGGCTGGTTCATGTTTTTCGTCACCTTTCTTAATCACCTTTATTGGATTACTGCCTGTGTCCTTGGCGGCATATTAGGCTCCCTTGTCTCCTTCAATACAAAGGGAATAGACTTTGTTATGACTGCGTTATTCGTCGTTATTTTTCTTAACCAGTGGAAATCGCAAAAGCGTCATGCACCGGCACTCATTGGCATCGGCGCCTCCGTTATTTGCTTGTTAATTTTTGGTGCTCAAAATTTCATTATTCCGGCAATGGGTCTTATTCTTATCTCCCTGGCCTTCTATAGAAAACCGTTTGAGAAAGGGGCAGAGAAATGTTACTTACCGTCCAGCAGTCAATCATCATAATCCTAACAATCTCAGTAGGAACCTTTTTAACCAGGTCCCTGCCCTTCATCCTTTTCCCGGCAAACCGGGAAACCCCCAAATTTGTCCTTTATCTCGGGGAGGTTCTCCCTTTTGCTTGTATCAGCTTACTGATTGTTTACTGCTTAAAAAACGTATCTTTGCTCTCCGCTCCGCATGGTCTCCCTGAAGCAATTGCCATTACGGCTATTGTCCTCGTTCACCTTTGGAAAAACAATGTGCTTCTAAGTATAGGCGGTGGTACGCTGCTTTATATGCTGCTTGTTCAGTTTATTTTTGTATAACATAAAGTATAAATAGAATGCGAGATCCAGTATCTAATCTGGTCTCGCATTTTTATTTTCCGAAGCTATAAAGATTATCTTCTCCGTACAGAAATGATCTCTGCCATAATACTAAGGGCGATTTCAGCCGGAGTTTGGGCCCTAATATTTAACCCAATGGGTGCTCGTAAACGGACAATATTTTGAGCAGTATTGCCCTCCACCTCAAGTTTTTGAACAATCGCCCTGACTTTTCGAGTACTGCCCAGCATCCCCACATATTTTGTTTCATAGTTTAGGATTTCTTTCACACACGCTGCATCTGTCTGATGACTCCAGGTCGCAACAACAACATAGGTATCTTTATCGGGGTAGTAATTTTGAATACCCGATATATATTCACCCCGTATAACCTTATAAACTTCCGGAAATAATCCCGGCTTAGCGTATTCCGCGCGGTCATCAATAACCGTAATTTCAAAATCGAGCGGTTTGGCATAATATGCTACTTCTCTTGCCACATGGCCGGCTCCTAAGATTAATAAACGTTCCCTTTGGTAGAAAGGTTCTATTAAAAAACTCTGTTCATCATTTATCTTGTGTACCTGCGTTTGCCTTGTCAACCCGAATTGATGCAAATTCTCAGCTAAACATTCAAAATTGATCGTTTCCCCTGCGAGCAGCCTACCTTCAGAATTCACAATCCCCTTAAAATAGGGAGCGTATAAAGCGGTTACCAGAGCTGCATCCTGATCATTTCCCTGTATATCTAACGCCGCTTGCCAGATATTTCGATCACGAATAGGCTCAAGCAACACCTTTAAATTTCCCCCGCAACCAGGCAACTCATCTTGGGCAGGCTCTTGATCATTTTGGAGGTTTTGTATTTCTGCTTGAACTTGGCCCTCCTCTGCTATAATAGCCAATGCTC
This sequence comes from Desulfitobacterium sp., assembly GCF_034927245.1. GTDB lineage: Bacteria > Bacillota > Desulfitobacteriia > Desulfitobacteriales > Desulfitobacteriaceae > Desulfitobacterium_A. The sequence goes on along the minus strand of NZ_JAYFQK010000013.1, from coordinate 24,740 downwards.
TTTGATAAATATACTTTTCAACAGCTCCTCCCCCAATTGTACCTATGGTTTGGCCACTTCCCATAATCAGCATATGAGTTCCCAGTTCGCGAGGAGTCGGTCCCTCTGTGTACACTATCGTGGCCAGCACTGACTTTATATGGTTATCCAGATTATTGAGTATCGATCGAAGGATGGCTTCGTCCAAAAGAAACACCTCTATCTATATAATAATTCCAATATAGCATCAATAAATTTATTGATGTTATATCCAACGTATTATTTATTTGCAACCATTGCATCCCTTACAGTTCTTGAACATTTCACACGAATTACAGAGTTCACTCTTATCACTGGCTACAAGGCAAAAGGTTCCTTCTACCCGCCAACAAGGTTTGGACTCATTGATTGCTGAGGTGCTATTTTTCTTCGCCCCACCCTTACAGTTGCGCTTATACCAACATGAATACATTGATGTTAATTGTTTTACACCGGCAACATTCAACCCCTTTTGATCCATTAGGTATTTTATAAACTTCAACCGTAATAAATCATTATTGGAGTACTTCCTTTGATAACTCGCCCGATCCGGTCGAAGAAGATCATTTTTTTCCCATACTCTCAATGTTTCCGGATGTTCGCCAATTAGATCGGCAACAGTACCTATCGAATATAATCCCTTTTCTTCATCTATCATATAATCACCGCACGATCCGTCATTATGGGTACCGCCACTAAAACTCCAGGTGGAGTCAAAACTCCACCCGAAGTAATTTTTTTAACATTAAGCAAATCGATTTGTATAGAATTTTCTATAGTTATTCCTCATTATCCATGATGATGGCATTCATCACCGTGCTCATGGCAAACCGCTTCCTTAGTCACTAAGTTTCCCTGTGCATATGCATTTGCCACATCCACTACATTACCGGAAGCCCCATTGACGATTTCCATGCCTGCTGCGGTAAGCGCGTTGATCATGCCCCCGCCGATTCCTCCGCAGACAAGTGCTTCAATTCCTTTGCTCTTGAACATGCTTGCGAGTCCTTCATGTTGATGCTGAAGATTTAACGTGCTTAAAACCTCCGCTTTATGCGCTTCATTACCCTCAATTTCAAAAACTGTGAATTCTAAAGCCCTGCCGAAATGAGGATCGAGAGCCTCGCCATTTGTTGGAATTGCTATCTTTTTTGTCATAATAAACTCCTCCTTAGTTCTTTGTTTCTATTATTTTGCTTTTCTCTTTCTATAATGCATATTATATATTCTTTTTTAGATATATTCAATATTTCTATTGAAGTTTATCTTCTAAAACATGAATTTCATGTTTTAGTTCTTAATAGCCACAATGCCATATAAGACCTCAGCAAAATGGTATTCCTCATCCTGGCTAACCTCTAAACCCGCTGTCTTTAAAAGGGCGATAACTTCGTCCGAACTAAGGCGATGTTCAACAGGTGGACCCATTTTCGTCGGCTTTTTCTCCCAGTCTACCACAGCTATTCTGCCTGAGGGCTTTAAGATTCGATGTGCCTCGCAAATAAATCGTTCCTTATCTTCAACTTCATGGAGAACAGTAACCATCAGTGCGAAACTAACGGATTCATCGGGAAGTTTTAAATCATACTCCCCTGTTTTGATCGGAATTACGTTGGCCACGTCTAATCCAACGAGCCTATTTTCTACTTCGGCGAGCATTTCTTCAGAAGTATCCAATGCATAGATTTGATTCGTTGAATCAACAATTTCGGTTGCCGGAATTGTAAAATAGCCGATTCCACAGCCTATATCAGCCATACAATCTTCGGCCCGAAGGCCTAATTTTTGTAGGGTTGGAACCGGGGGTATCGCTTTAGTACGCCATTCGGCTCTAAGTTTATCCTTGTGGGCCGGATCAAATTTATGGCTCATTATTCCCTCCTAGCAAGACGATAGTCCTGATCCCTTAATGTAAAAACCGCGATTAAAAAAGTAGTTAGAATACTCAATAACCGAATTACCGATATGCTCCTCAAAAGCCGAACTATAGACAATTTTAACTCCTTTTGATTCGACAACCACATCACCATTCTGATTGTTATCCTCTTTTAGCTCATCCAGAGCTAATTGAAATTTCGGTCCCCCTCAGCCAAATCCGCCAAAAGAAACCCTAATCACTGTATTATTTGAATTAGGTTGCTTTTCGATAAGCTCATTGAGCTTTTGGGCTGCTTTTTCCGTTACGCTGATCATAGCTTTCTCCTTCTATCCTTCATATGCCCCCTATACGGGGGGCAAGTTCATCATAGCTTTTCCCTTTGTCAATGTCAATCCTTTAGCTAAAGCAAGTTTCCTTTATCGGAAGCTCAACGGTTACCCGCGTGCCTTTGCCGACTCCACTTGTTAATGAAACCTGTCCTCCGTGCAGCTGAACCAAGTGTTTAGCAATAGCCAGGCCAAGTCCCGTACCTTTGCTTTTCCTGGATTTATCCGCTTTATAAAAGCGATCCCAGACATAGGGCAGCTCTTCTTCCGGAATTCCATAACCTTGATCCTGAATTTCAACTTCTATCCTATTATCCTTGATTATGCGTGTTGATATGATAATAGAAGTTCCCTCCGGAGAGTACTTTACAGCGTTATCAATAAAAATAACAAATAACTGCCTTAGCCGATCATAATCTCCCATGAGTACGGGTATGTGTTCCGGTCCTTGAGCGATAATTTTCATTTCTTTTTTATCTGCCAATGTTTGAATACTCTTAACAACATCAGAGAGAAGGCTGGGAATATGAATCTTTTCTAAATGAATTGAAATTTTCCCCGACTGAAGCCGGGAAAGCTCAAGAAGATCCCCGACCAATCGCTCCAGTCCCTTCGTTTCGGCCAGCATTCTCTGATGATAATGCTCAATATCGCAGGTTTGGTTAACCGTACCATCCATCAAAGCTTCCAACGATCCCTTAATCACCGTGAGCGGTGTTCTAAATTCATGGGATACATTAGCAACAAAATCTTTGCGTAGTTGTTCCAGCCTTTCACTTTCACTAACATCCTGAACCAAGGCCACACATCCGGTAACCTGATTTAGTTGATCCGTAATCGGTGACAATGTAAGTTTAAGCTTTTTCCCCTTCCAATCTTTAAGAATTTCCATTGGCTTTTTACTTAGCATTACTTCCTTAAGTGAAGTATAAATCTCTAAATCCTCAAAATCCCTTCTCAAATCATCGTCGGAATATATTAAAGGTTTGTTCATAATTCCGGCAAGCGCACTATTTACACTCATTGGCATAAAATTTTGATCAAAAGCCACTATTCCCTCCGAAATGCTGGCAATAATATCGCTCATTTTTCCCTTCTCCTGAAAAAGCTGATCAATCGTGTAGCCCAGCTTCGAAGCAAGCAGGTCAAGTGAATTTCCCAGCTGTCCTAATTCATCTTCACGCTTAATCCCTGTTCGCGTTGAATAATTGCCTTGTGTCATTTCCACTGCGGTATGATTCATCGCTTTTAGGGGCCGTGTAAAACGCAAAGAATAAAATATTCCTAAGCCAATAGCCAGGATCAGTGCAACCAATAGACTGATTGCTAATATCATAATAGATTTATTTATGGTTTCCGTTATGCCACGAACCGGTGCGTGTAACAAGACAGCACCGATTACTTTGTGGTTTGAATCCCATATTGGAACCCCCACGGTTAAGGTTGTTTCATTATATACGCTGCTGAAACTCTCGCTGATTGATTCTTGCCCTGACAATACCTCATCGATCACGTTTTTGGCTTGTGACGGCAATGGATCGGTACTAAACGTTTGGCCTAAGTTTGCCGCCATCCCCTTACCCATGCCCTTTCCCATTCCATTTTCCTTACCCATGTTCATACCCGATATTACCGCAGGATCACCTTTATCATCTGTTATCCATATCTTCGCCCCTGCAAGGTTATTGAGAGCTTTCATTAATCCTCCCATACCCCGCATCTGCCCCGTTTTTTCCGTATTTTCACTGAAGAGCTCTGATATGCTGTAAGCTTTTTCTAAGAGGATCTGCTCTTGGCTGTTAAAGGTATACTGCTTAAACATTTGAATAAAAAGAAGACCGATCGTTAACATGGATATCAACACAATCCCTACGAAACCAGCCGTTAATTTTAACGTTATTGTCTTTTTAATCATGTTTAACCTCAAATTTGTAGCCTACTCCCCAAACAGTCTTTATATCCCAGTTCAACGTTTCCGAAGCGTCTATTTTGGATCTGAGTCTTTTAATATGGGTATCCACAGTACGGGCATCACCGAAATAATCATAGCCCCAGACACGATCAAGAAGGGCATCCCGCGAAAAAACCTTACCGGGATTTCCTGCTAGCAACCATAATATTTCGATTTCCTTCTTGGTCAAATTTATATCCTTTTCCTGTACCCATACTTCATAAGTCGAAATATTGATTTCTAGTCCTGAAAAACGGATGATATCCTTTTCTTCTTCCTCCTCAGAAATGTCAATCCGCCTCAAAACCGCGCGGATCCGTGCCATAACTTCCGCCGGACTAAACGGTTTAACGATATAGTCATCTGCCCCAATATCGAGACCCATGATTCGGTCTCCATCTTCACCTTTTGCTGTAATCATAATAATAGGTACATTTGAATCTTTTCGAATCCGACGGCAAACCTCAAACCCATCCTTTTTCGGCATCAATACATCGAGCAAGAGCAGGACAGGTGAATATTCATTAAACTTCTGGATTGCTTCGTCTCCATCATGAGCAAGAATCGGTATGTATCCTTCCTTACTCACATAACGCTGCATAATTTCAAGAATATCGTCATGATCATCGGCAATCAGTATTGATTTGTTCAAAATAATTCCTCCAAATCATTATTGACTTCTTCTAGCATTAATTTACCACGAAATATAAACAATGTGTGACATAACTATGGCATATTCAATGACAAAAACTTTTCGAAGTTTTGCCAAAGTTTTGCCACATTTCTTGCTTATAATCCAATTGTAAGGTAATTACACCAATGATTAAAAGGAGTGATTAATTATGAAAAATGTAAAAAAACTAATTGTTGTCGCAACTGCCATAGGCGTCTTGGGAACGGCAGGTACAGCTTTTGCCGCGACATTCAAAACCCCGGCTGATATTGCTGCCGAAGTGACAGGACAATCCGTAGAAACTGTCACTGAACAGCGGATTTCTAGCAATAAGTCTTATGGAACAATTGCTAATGAAGCCGGAAGGCTTGATGAATTCCAATCCCAAATGTTAGAGCAGCGCAAAGCAATTCTCGACGAACGCGTTCAGAGCGGGGATCTTACACAAGAACAAGCCGATCAAATCTATGAAGCCATGAAAAATAACCAGGCAACCTGCAACGGTCAGGGAATGAGGGCCGGCGGCTATGGCCGGGGAGCCGGTTGTGGTTTGGGGCTCGGTCAGGGTAATGGCAGTGCAGCCGGATTCGGAAATCGCGGTGGCCGGGGCATGGGTGCCGGTCAAAGAACGGGACAGAATTCAGCTATAAACCAATAAATAGAGAGTTATGAATTAACCAAAATGGGGCTGCCGGCGGAACATTATTTCCGCTTGTAGCCCTTTTACAAAGGAGAGAGTGATGATAGTTGAAAAAGAAATATATAAAATATCTGCGTTGGTCTATATTGATCCTAATTATCCTTTTTATCACAACCGAATCCTATTTGCATATTACTCAAGGTGGAGGAAAATCACCCTCGGTCCATGCTCTTTGTCCTTTCGGCGGACTCGAGAGTTTATATCAGGCATTCACGACAGGCAGCTTTATCAGCAAAATCTTTGCGGGAACAATGATCCTCTTTGGAATCACTCTCCTCTTGGCCTTTCTTTTTAGACGAAGCTTTTGCGGGTTATTATGCCCTTTCGGAGCCATTCAGGAATTTTTTGCTAAGATCGGTCAAAAAATATTTAAGAAACGTTTTATTATGCCTATTAAAATAGATAGACCGTTAAGGCATCTCAAATATTTAGTCCTCATTATTACCGTATTTTATGCCTGGAAGACTGCAGGTTTGTGGATGTCCCCTTATGATCCATGGTCAGCCTATGCCCACTTACCGGAAGGTTTAGGAAGTGTATGGGAGGAATCTGCAGTAGGTTTAATTCTCTTAGTCGTTACCTTGATCGGATCACTTCTCTATGATCGTTTCTTCTGCAAATATCTCTGCCCCATGGGGGCGTTATACGGAATACTCGGTAAAGCAAGCCCCTTTAAGGTTGTCAGAGATGAATTGACCTGTATCAATTGTGGAAAATGCAACCGTTCCTGTCCCATGAATATTGACGTTCAACACTCCCAAGAAGTAAAAACTGCGGAATGTATTAACTGTCAAATTTGCGTTTTAGAATGTCCTAAGCCTGGAGCATTAGAGAACAAAGAAGGTCCGAAAGCATTGCAACCGCTTCCTGTCATTACACTGGTTATGGTCATATTTTTTGGTTCCCTCCTAACCTTCAAGGCTGCCGGGGTATACACGGTTTTACCTACTCGACTAACGGCAGGTGAAACGATTGATTATGCTGAAGTCAAAGGCTATATGACGATTAAAGAGGCCGCCGAAGCGACAAATACCGAGTTAGATCAATTTTATAAAACATTTAAGATTCCCGAAAATGTTTCTCAAGAAACCATGATGAAAGAAATCAGCAAAGCGGCTCCGGGATACAGCTTGGATGAAATGAAAAAAGCTCTTCAAAATTGATTGCTAAATATTAGGCTCAAAATACGAATAGAGGATATTGGGAAAACCCAATATCCTCTATTCGTATTTTAGGACCTAGGCAAATATTATCTCTTAATAGGGCCAAGGATAAGTTTCAATTCCATTATTTACAACGCAATTCCGGGCAGCAAAACCACCAAAGAATAATGCGATTGCCAAAGCGGGCATCGCCCAAGTAATTGAGGCACCTGAGAAAAACAGATAAGCACTTAACACTAACGGGAATAACACCCCGACTATTGGATAAAGGATAACAAAACGAGCGGTTTTCAGCATACGATGCATTCCCTCTTTAGCCTCAATCGGGCCATTATGAGTATGCTCGAGATAAGCTAAAGAAATGCCGAAGGTTATTGCCGTAAGAGCCAGGATTGCGCCCATAAAAGCGGTATAAACAGCTCCTTCTGGTCCAAAGACCGCACCGATAAAGGCAATGGCTAAGGAGAATGATGTTACAAGATAGAGCAGCGGCAAGGCCGGAGTGTGCCAGAGAGGAATCGATGCCGGAGCAGAGAGTAGCCCACCGGAGATGATCGGGAACATAAATCCCGCAATGGCCGCTATAGCACCGAAAATTACTTGATAAGGAGCAAGAGCACTTGCTAAACCGCTCAGGGCACTTATATTCGCAAACTCGGGAATCACAAAGAGAATCCCAAATACATAATTCAGCACAATCAGCACGATATCCCAAGAGATTCCGGATTTGCTTACATTATTTAAAGAGTAAATTGCATTGATAGGGCGCTCCAAATCAAAGAAAACGAGGAATAACCCCGCAATGGCGAAAAAAACAAGTCCACTCAGAGCCGCTAATCCGACCATTGATCCGGTTGCTTTAAAGAAATTGAAAATATAGGACAGTGTAATCAACGCACCGCCAAAACCACCAAAGAATATATATACTGCCACAGGCCATTCAAATGCCTCTTGGCGTTCAAGCTGCATCGGTTTTGCCATGGATATCCCCTCCTTAATAAATATAATAGACGCGTGGTTCGGTATCGAGGTCAGGCCGGAGCGGTTTAGCCAATCCGGTGGCTACATCTTTTGCTACTTCGCTGTTAGGATCGTCCAAATCGCCGACTATCCTTGAAGCAGTTGGACAGGTCGTAACGCAAGCCGGTTCCATCCCACGGGCGATCCGATCTTGGCAGAAAGTACACTTATCAATGTGAACTTTGTTGTGTTGTGCACTGTCACCATATATTTCTTGCGCCTTACGTACATCCTCTTTGCTGTATACATAGCGGGCTCCATAAGGACAAGCCGCCATACACGCTTTACAACCGAGACACGTATCATAATTGACCAGGACGAAACCCTCATCGTTTTTAAAAGTTGCCTTAGTCGGGCAAACCGCCATACAGGCCGGTTCTTTACAATGCATACAAATCGTGGGGACAAAATGCCTTGCCGTATTGGGATAATGGCCTACTTGGATATCCTTTACCTTGGTCCGCCATTTATCAGACCAATATGGAGTTTGGTTTTCAATGGAACATGCTGCACTACAAGCCTGACAGCCTACACAGGAACGCAGATCTATGACCATGCCATAGCGTGCCATATTTATTCCTCCTTACTTTGTTACGCGAACGGTGAATTCTTGACTTCTGAATGCACTCACGAGAGGTTCAACCTGATAGGGAATTAAAGTATTGACCGCTGTTCCGACTCCCACAGCATTTTTCAACAATGGGTTTTCAGTTCCGAATGATGAAGCCATAAAAACGGTATCAGGACGAACCATTTCGGTTACAAAGGCTTTAATTTGAGCTTTTTGACCGCTAACCAAGTTTTCAACCCTTACGGTATCGCCGGTTTTAATCTTTAACATTGTTGCTTTTTGAGGATTAATCCATAGACCCATAAATTCATTTTCCTTGACTTTGGATAGTGCCATGAGGATGGGGTTATTAGCGTTCGTGGAAGCGTAAGAAACGGTTGGCACTTTTCCATATATAAAGTTGAATTCATCCGGTTTCTTCGCTTGGTTTACTTGCGGAGGAATATAACTGAGTCCCGGATTCCAGCTCTGGGAAGGACCTTGCTGCATCGTAAAGCCGGCAAGCATTAAGGAATATATTTCGGCCCGTCCGGAAGGAGTCGGCACCGGTAAATCTTTAAATAGTGTTGCATGCTCCCGCATTTTATCAGCTGTCTCAACAACAAGAACGCCTTTTTCGCGGAGGATTTGTTCAAGCTTATCCGCCGACATACCCAGATTCTTTGCATGTTGCTTAAAGGAGACATTACGCAGAGCTTTAGTGTAGGTTTGCTGGCCTTTAACTGCTTTACCAACTTGTTCTTGGAGATCTTGGAGATTCATACCGCTAAGCTCAGAAATCGTTTGAACTAAAGGATCTGTTGCCCCAAAAGCTTGGGCAAAGCCAAAAAGAATGTCCGCAGTTCCTTTTAACTCTGGGCTAGACTCAACTGCACTAAACCGAGTGGTAATTGCATGATCAGTGGAAGGGCCAGCTCCATAGATGAAAGGCTCATCCCGTTCAATGTAGTTCTGATTCGGGAAAATAACGTCCGCATAAGCCGCGGTATCCGATGGGACGATATCGATTACTGCAAGTATCCCAAGATTAGGACTTGACAACATCTTCTTCCAGCGAGATTCAGGATAGTAATGACGAACAGGATTTGCTGCATTCATCAATATGGCTTTAATTCGATAAGGCTCGCCGTTATATTGCAGCTTGCCATCTATCGCTTCCTCCAGCCCATAATCAGAGAATGCCGGCATAACTACGCCCGGTCTACCGGCCGCTTTTTCCGCCATCGAATGGGCCATGGCAAATGAAGGATGATTGTGTTGCCATGAACTTGGATCAAAGAACTTACCGGCAGCGGTCATTGGGAAGTTCATCCCAGGAAGTTTTAAAACCGGAGTTGGCTTACCCTCTTTCATGTTCTTTACAAAATGAAGAAGTTTTTCCCGATATTCACCGGACATGAGCCAGCCGCCGGTGGTATCAATGCCGCCGACCAAGGCTTGAACAACGCTTTGTAAACGACGGGTGTTTATCATATTGCCATAACGGGCACCATGCCAGCCCGGATCAATTAGGGATGGCCGTGTTTGTCCAAATTCAATGGCGATTTTTTCAATCGTAGCCGCCGGGATATCTGTTTCTTGTTCAGCCCATTCCGGGGTAAATTTCGCCGTTTGTTCAATCATATATTGGAAAATCGTTTTTGGCTTCTGACCATTCATCTCAAAATTTTTAGGTACTTCCAACGCGGGAACAAGATTTTTGCCCTCTACATCGACCATATTTGTATTGTTATACCCGGGGAGTTTACGGACCTCGCCGCTGACCTGATCAAGTACCCAGAAAGCCGTTGGGTTGCCTTTTTCATCATTTTCCATCATCGGAACGACCATTCCCTGATGTTCAACAGCCAGGAAAGGCATATTTGTGTGTTTAGTTACAAAATTAACATCATATAAACCTTTGCGAAGGATGACATGAATCATAGCTAGGAAAAAGGCTGAATCCGTCCCGGGTTTGATCGGGAGCCATTCATCCGCTTTTGCCGCCAACTCAGACATACGCGGATCTAAAACAATAACTTTCGCGCCCCGTTTTTTCGCTTCGGCAAAACGGACTAAACGACTGGTTGATGCTGCCGCTACGCCAGAGTTCGTTGCCGAAAAAATAATGTATTTAGCATTTTCAAAATCAGCGAGAACTTCATCATGGAAATTAAAGTTACCGGTTACGAGGTCATTGCCAAAGTGACCGGCGGTAACGCATTGCTGCATAGGAGCGGCTACAATATTCGGCATCTGCAATGTAAAAGCAAAAGCCAAAGCTAAGGGCATATAAAATACGCAGGAAGTCCAGCCGCCAATCATTGCCATTTCCCAAGGTTGAACTTGGTGCTCTTGCATTTTCTGCATGAAATATTGGGTTGCTTCCTCCCATGATGCAGGCCGGAAATTCCATTCACCCCGTTTTGATCCGGCAACCCGAATTAATGGAGTTGTGAGACGACCTTCATCATAAGTTTGTTTTAATCCCGCTTGACCGCGTGCACAGGTTTTTCCTCGATTCAAAGGACTATTGGGATTTCCTTCAATCTTAACGGCGGTCTTTTTACCGTTTACTTCTTTAACTCCGATGCGCACATTACAAACCGTTGAGCAAAAATTGCAAATACTTGGAACCCACTCAACATCACGTGAAGCAGTGGTTTGTTTAGCTGCCACGTTGCGTTCTTTTAAAGAACTCATCGCAAGGACCTCCTCTGTTCAAATTTTCACTTTTAGTGAGAGCATACCCTTTTTCTAACTTTTTTGCGAACGACAAAAAGCGTCAAATATTGGGATTATTATCACTAATCATCCAATTTTTCGCTGTAGGTCATTCATTCTTAGTTTATCCCCTGTACCCCGGGTGGGTAGATATTTACTAGACAAGAATATGTTGATTTTACCTTATAAAACCTTTTATAAAACCTTATTTTTACCTATATTACCTTTGCAAAATATTTGTTATATAAAAAATGAAGGGGAAATTATAGCGGCGTAAAAAAAAGAAGCTGATGCGCAAACATTGGTCTGCACCAACTTCATTTAAATCTATAAAGCCCCTTGAACTCTCGCGCCTCGGTTAATTAGGCGTAACATTAAATGTATGTGAGCATTTTGGGCAAGTCACTTTAATTGTTCCTTTGTCAATCGGAACTCTCATCTTTGAATGGCATTGCTCGCATTCGACAACTCGGTGATCAACAAGTTTTAGTATTTTTGCTTTATCTAAGCCTACCACAACATCATCGCCAATTAAAAACGTGGGTACGCCGCTGATATTTCTTCGCATCAATTCAGCTCGAGCTTGATCATCCTTGTTAATATCCTTTTCTATAAAGTGAATTTTTTTCTGCGAAAGAAACTCTTTCGCTACTTTACAGTACGGTCAGGTTTTCGTTGTAAATAAAATAACCTCTTTCATTTTAATCCCCCTCGTTTGATATTTCAGCGGCATCGCGGGCTTCTTCCATCGCAGCAATTATACTCTTATTCCCGCACGCAGTTCTTCCACAAAGACTTCGGCAGCTTTTGTAAAAAAATGATCAGGCATACGTGCAATTACAAATTCTCGAAAGGGCTCAATTTCATCGAGGTGAAGCGGTACAATCGCTAGTTCTCCTGACGCCAACTCCCTCTCGATAATGATGCGGGAAACTAAAGCTATTCCCAGCCCGCTAACCACCGCAGCTTTAACCCCTTTATTGCTGCTGAATAGATAAGAATGCTTCATGTTCAGGTTAAGGGTTTTTAAAAAATGGTCACTAAACTCGCGAGTGCCGGAACCTGCCTCCCTTAATATCCAGATTTGATCGTCCAGATCTTTCATTGTTACCTCATTCGCCATTGTCAGCGGATGTTCCGGCGGAGCAATCAATACCATTTCATCCTTCATAAACTGTTGAACAATAAAATCAGAATTACTGATTCGTCCTTCAACCAAAGCAATATCCAAGCGATTCTGGCTAAGGCCCTGGGCAATTTCTTCAGTATTCGAAATGGTTACGGAAACATTGAGATTAGGATATTTTGTGGCAGTCTGACTAACCACCTCGGGCAGGATGTATTCTCCTATAGTGTAACTTGCTCCGATTCGCAGGCTTCCCGAAACCACACTTTGCATTTGATTAATTTCTTCTTTGGCCTGCATATAAAGATTGATAATTTGACAGGACTTTTCATAAAATATTTCACCGGCCGGGGTAAGCTCAACATGTTTGGATGAGCGGTAGATAAGCTTTGTCCCAAATTCACTTTCCAAGTTTCGAACGCTCAAGCTAACCCCCGGTTGAGATAGAAATAAATCTTCTGCCGCTTTAGAGAAGCTTTTTTCTTCTACAACTTTATTAAAGATTTTAAGTGGTTCAATGATCAAGATATCCTCTCCCTTAAGCATATTATAACACTTACCCATAAATGAGTTATAACACTTATCAATAAATCAGATTATGAATTCATATTGGTTTTCCTGCCTCACACATTGTAAAGTAACATATGCAACTGATCAGTTAAATTAAATATTAGGAGGATATCATGTCTAATATTAATATTCTATCGGAAAGCCTGCTTTCCTCGTCCAAATATGATACTTTGCGTTTCTTCTTAGGTATTTTATTTACGGGAGTTATTGCCGCAATGGGTACGGGATTATCTTATTTACCTGTGGCCAATAAAATAGGCGCTATGCTCTGTGCCATTTTAATTGCGGTGCTTTATCGCAATACTCTTGGATATCCTGAAGCACTTCGTTCAGGTATTCAGTTTACAGGACAAAAGATCTTGCGTTTTGCTATTATTTTATACGGTTTTCGTCTAAATATTAATATGGTTCTTCGGCAAGGACTACCCTTGTTGCTTCAAGGTGCGCTTACCATTGTCCTTGCTATAAGCATTACACTGATTATATCCAAATATCTTAAAGGAGACAAAGAGCTCTCCTTGCTCTTAGGCTTGGGAACCGGAATATGCGGAGCAGCGGCGATCGCCACTGTCGCTCCGATCCTTAACGCCAAGGATGAAGATACAGCTATTGGCGTAGGTATAATCGCTCTGGTAGGTACGATTTTCACGCTTGCCTATACTATCCTCTACCCTTATTTAGGTTTAACTCAAGTCCAATACGGAATGTGGAGCGGACTTACCCTGCACGAGATTGCCCACGCAGTCGCCGCGGCTGTTCCGGCAGGGTCTGATGCCTTGGAAGGGGCCTTACTCGCCAAACTGGGAAGAGTCTTTCTTCTGATCCCTGTCAGCTTAATCCTTGTTTTATGGATGCGCCATAATTCAAAGGAAAACCCCGAAACTGCTCAAAAGCCTTCGTTTCCTTGGTTTCTTTTAGGATTTATGCTCACCAGCCTTATCGGCACCTACCTTTCAATTCCTACCCGGGTCTTGGATTCCATTGCAACTCTTTCCTCATTCCTGCTTGCGACCGCCATGGTTGGACTCGGATTGAACGTTCACATCGGGAGCTTGCGCTCGCGGGCACTTCGTCCCTTAGCAGCAATGCTGGTTGCCTCAATCACAATATCAATTGTCTCCTATTTGATTATCGTCTTTTAAGCTATTTAACAGCCCCCAGCATGGACCGCATTGAATCATATGTCATAGGACCCACAAGCTTCTTTTGAATGACCCCCTCAGAGTCTATGATAAAGCTCGCCGGTATTGAGGATACCTTGTAGAGCTGACCCACTTTTCCACTCTCATCCAGCACTACAGGAAATGTAATACCATTGCCCTCTATAAAAGTCGGAACATCTGTCCGGCTTTTTTCTGCGCTTGTTAGATTGACACCCAAAATTTCAATCCCGTTTTGATGATTATCGGTATAGAATTTTTCCATATCCGGCATCTCTTGTCGGCAAGGCGGACACCAGCTTGCCCAAAAATTAAGAATAAACTTTTTTCCTTTGAGACTTGAAAGGGTAATTGTTTTGCCGTCTAATGTCTGAAGTTCAAAATCAGGAGCTAAGTTACCCACTTCAAGACCAACGCTCAAGCCCTGATCTTTGTTTTCGGAAGTGCTGTTCGGTCGGCTATTGTTACCCTGAACACTGGCAAAACCCCAAAGACCTAAGGCAACTAAGACAATAATAGCTAAGTATTTTTTCATTCACACCCATCTCCTCTAACCTAGAATTATAGCGTAAATTGGGATAACCATGCGCTCATCTTTTGGAGTTGACCTGTAAATAATAATAAACCCATACCCACTAAAATCCACCCGCTGATCATCGAAATGATTCCCAATTTACGGTTAATAGCCCTCACGACCTTAAACGAATATGTAATGATTAAGGATATCGCCAGAAAAGGAATTCCCAACCCCAGGGAGTAAACGAAAAGCAAAAACATTCCATTATATACCGTTTCAGCTGATCCGGCGATTAAAAGAATAGAGGATAGGGCTAAGCCAACACATGGAGTCCAGCCTGCTCCAAAGGAAACCCCCATGATCAAAGATCGCCAAATCGAGTTTCCTGTCGCTTGGCTGCCATCCCAGCGTTTCTCCATCATAAGGAAACGGAGTTTCAACACTCCCGCCATTTGCAACCCCAGCATAACAATGAGGAGTCCGCTGATCTTTTGAATAAGCTCTCGATTATTCGTAAAGAAACGCCCTAAAGCACTCGCTGAAGCGCCCATGAGCACAAAGATAATACTAAATCCAAGGATAAAACTAACAGAACGCGTTAAAAGCACCCGTTTAGAAACCTCGATCCGATTGTCTCCATAGGTTGAACCTGTAAGATTAGCTATATAAGCTGGAATCAAAGGAAATACGCAGGGCGAAAGAAATGATAGTATCCCTGCTGTAAAGGCAAAAAGTATTGAAACATTCTCCATAGGGCTCCTCCTAAGCGTCCTTTTTAGTCCTGTCTGCCGGTAAAAAGTCAAGCCCAATGCACACTGCAGCAAGGATTATGAAGTTAATTTGATCTTGCGCAAAACCCAGCCAAACATTTTGTTTTAATGGATTTAAAAATGAAACGAAGACCTGCCCGAGGCTGAACCATAGTAAAGCCCGGTTGAGGTTCTTTAACCTTGCAATCTTTGCGCCACTATGAAAATGAAGATAATACAGCACAACTGCAATAAGGACTTGACTTCCGTAAACCCATGCTTTGTTCATGTTTCCAATAAGAGCAAATATAGAATATACTCCCATAGCTACTAAAAAGGCGGCCGCTAAAAGATCCATATAAAGCCAGATTGAATTACCCTCTTTTTTCGCACGGTAGTAAAAAAAGGCGACGGCAGTGACAATAGCTAACCAAACTCCCCGCTCTCCCCCTGAAAAATAGAGTAAAGATGAAGGATGAGCAAGGACACGTACCGGCTCAAAAAGGATAAAGCTGAATTTCCAGATTGCGATCGCAAGAATAAAAGCGATCTCAAGCGTTTCAATAATTTGATTTTTATTGGAATCCGCAATACTTTCGATACGTTTCAACCGAAAAGTAACATTATAATAACCCAAAAACGCTGCCATGGCTATGACTAAACCTTGGATTTGGAGTACAAACGGACCTATCTGAAGAGTTGAGCTCATTTTTACCCCCAGTTTTACACTGACTTATTTTTACCTAAAAGCTGCCGCAGCTTATCGATTTCTTCCTCCAGTTCCTCTAGCTCAATAAGCATAGCCGGCTTTATGGAGTGAGCTGGCCAACGCAATTTGAGGTCAGCTAATTCCTTCTGCAACACATCAAGACGCTCCTCAGTCATCTTCCTTTGATTCTCATCCATGTGCGCTAACCTCCCCTTTGGTCTCACGGAAAGTAATCGCCCCCTGCATACAGACCTCCATACATGCTTCACATTCAATGCATAGGTCCGGATTCACGACCGCTAACTGTGAAAGCATTTGGATTGCATTCTGCGGACAGGCATGAACACACCTCTGACATCCTCGGCAGAGTTTTTCCAAAACAAATGCAGCTAAAGACATCCCAACTCCTCCCCCAAAGTCAACCTTAAAGCCCCTTAATTTTATCAAGAAACACACGGTTTCCCTAGCATCCGGCTCAGCCAAACCCAGATGACCTTACGGGTGCTGCACCAGCGCTGCCGGTAGCTTTACTTCCCCCAATATTAACCGCCGTAAATCGTTGATTAACCTTCGGGCTTTCACATTGCGGACACTTTTGCTGATCTTTTTGGCTAATGCTGCAAAACACTGAAAATTTATGTCCACACACCTGACAAATCATATCATAGCTTGGCATATCTGTATTCCCCCCTAAAAACCCATTTTAAGAAGATCATCACCATAATATTTTAGACCTAAAGTAAGGATTTCTTTGATTGGCCGACAGTCCGGTCCTTGCACACGACCCGTCCGATCCTTCGCAATGGCACCACAACCGCCGCCACAGATTAAACTGACATCACAATCCTTACATTCGGGGATGGTTAATACACTTCGTTCTTCCCATTCTTTGGCTTCTTGTTCCTTAACTGTATACTCGGGATAAAAAGTTCCAAGTTTATATTCATCTTGTCCGGCACTTGCCGTACACCCATAAATATCACCATAGAGATCATAGACCCATTCCGTTTTACACGCCGGACACGTATCATAACTTGGTAAATAGAGTTCTCCCGTCTGAACCAAATGATTGATCCCTTTGAATTCAGGCTTGTGGAACTTTTTAAGAATAGGATATTTTTCGGCTAACTCTATAAACATCGCCCAATGCTCAGCCTGACCCAGTAAATGATCGGGCATCGCATAGCATTCAAATAATTCATAATTGCGGCCGATTGCCGTTTTGAACCGCTGAGGCGGAAGATCCAACCAGCCTCTCCGGTCAAAATCCTCGGCTAAAGTTACCAAATCTTTAAAGTTCGTTTTATCAACAACGGCCCTTAGATTAATCGGAATTTCCCGTTGAATTGCCGCCGTAAGGCCCTCCATAATACGATCATAGGATCCTTGTCCCCCTGCGGTAGGACGACGAAGATCATGAATAGACTTCGGTCCATCAACCGTTACCTGAATTTCCTTAATCTCTGCCTGCTGTAGAATATCCAGATATTCCTGCAAATCATAACCGTTTGTAACCGCTGAAATCGCGTACCCGCCCTGTGCCGCTTCTTTAACAATGTAGTCAATCATTTCTTTCTGTTTAACGGAATTTTTCAAGGCCTCCCCGCCAAATAAGGTAATAAAGGGTTTACGGCCCGGAAACTTCTGAGCTAAATGTTCAAAGAAAGCGTCAACGACATCTTTCGTTACAAGATCCTTTTTGTGTTTAATTCCATTTTCATAGCAATAAGGGCATGCGAGATTACAGGTATACGTAGGTACAAACAAAACTTGCGGTGCCGTTTCATTAAGAGCGTTATTGAATTCCGGCAACCGTTCTTGCAGACGCTGATTCTCCGCTTCCTTATCCTGATAAAGATAGCCTCGGCTTTGCAGGTAATTTAGGAATTCAATATCCTCTATCACTTCTCCTCTCTTCAAGGCTTGCAGTTTCTCATAATCTTCCTGGGGAACAAGATCAAACCCACCGGAAAGCGAGTTCAAAATAGCATACGGAAATTTCGGGTTTTCTTTCATCGGCAAAATTAAATTATATTGACTAAAAAACATCTTCCCACCCTTTTCTTTCAAACCGACTCCTATAAGGAGAAATAATTATCAAAAAAGCGGCAGACTTTCTCCGCCGCCACCCTAATTAGTCGTGGCAACCCGCGACGATTTGGGAAGACTTCGAGCAACATTGTGCAACAGTCAGTGCTAGACTTGAGTTGCAACAGGTTGACGATGTTGAAGTAATTGGACGCACCACTCTCACCCCCCTTCTAAAGTGCCCCTGCACTTTTCTCAATTATTTATTCTTTATAGCCTTGGAAGGTGCGACTGATCATTTCATATCCATTTTTTAAATAGCGTCGTTCTTTAAATACTTCAATTTTAGTAAAACCAGCGTTACTCAAAGCTTCTCCATATTCCTGAACAGTGATTGCTCCCCCAAAACATTCGGCAATGGCTTCCGGGTCTTCTCTAATCTCCCGCGGTAAAGGCTTTTCAGTCATAATATCTGATACGATAAAACGACCGCCTTGCTTCAGAACACGATGTATTTCACGATAGACGGCAGCTTTATCCTCAACGTGGTTAATTGCACAATTGCTTAGAACCGCATCTAGGCAATCATGTTCAAAAGGAATCTGATCCATAGAAGCCATAATAAATTTTGCATTCTTAACTCGCTCTTTCTGTGCTCGCTCCTTGGCAAGGTCAATCATGCGCGGTGTTAAATCAAGACCCCAGGCAAAGCCTTTTGGCCCCACGCGTTTTGCTGCTTCTATCGTTTCTCCGCCCCGGCCACAGCCCAAGTCGAGAACCTTTTCACCTTCTTTTAAATTAAGATATTGAATATTTCCCCCGCAGCTTAAATTCGCATCTTTATCCTCTTCTGTATACCTTTTCACAATCTCAACAATCGGCACAATTTCTCCCATCCTCAATCCACTTTATTGTTTAAATCTATAATCAATTATCCTTTGGACGCCTATTTCTTTAGTCCATCCAGATACTTAATAGCATGCAAAGCCGCTGTTCCGCCCTCACCTGCAGCTTTTATCAACTGATAGGGCTGGCCCGTACTGTCTCCCGCTGCAAACAAACCCGGAACATTCGTTTCTAAATGATGATTGACAGCCACGGCTCCATTATCCATTTGGAGACCCGGAACTAATTGCTCCGTAGGCAAAATATCACGCAAGAAGAAAACACCGTCGACGTCCAGTTCCTCTTGCCCAAGTGCGAGCGTCTCAACCTTCTGGTTCCCTTTAATCTCTTTTACTTTATCCTTCTTTAGCTCAATTCGTTCATCCAGTTTACCGACTTCTTTATAGAAGGGGATATAATAAACTTTTGAGCAAAGATCCGCCATAAAGTTTGCTTCATTCTCGCCTTCCCGATCATAGGAAACAATTGCCACAGTTTTTCCTTTATAAAGCGGGCCATCACATGTTGCACAGTACCCTACACCACGACCCAGAAACTCAGCTTCACCCGGTACGAGTTTTTGAACGGAGACCCCCGTGGCTAAAATCACCGCATCCGCTTCAAAGGACTGATCCTTCCCAACTAACATAAACGGAGGTCCCGGATAAATGTTCGTGACTTTCAGTGATACAATTTCTATTTCCATTTGTTTCAGATGATTTAAGAAACGCTGGCGCAGTTCCTCCCCTTTAATTTCTGGAAATCCCAAAAAATTATCAACTTGGGGAGACTTCGCGAGTTTGGGGCTGCAAAAATCGGAGCCTAACAAGACGAAATCCCGTTTCCGAATCTTTGCATTAAGCGCAGCGGCCATACCAGCCGGTCCGCACCCCACAATCGCTAACTCATAATGTGTTTTAAGTCGAAAGTCACTTGGCATAATTAGTTCACTCCAGCTTTTAATTTCTCAATCACTTGCTTTAACTTCTGGTCTAAAATTATTTGGAGTTTACCCCCAGTTTTAAAGTTTTATTCATCCGAACTATTTATGTGACGCCAAATAGCGTTCAGCATTAACTGCCGCCACTGCCCCATCACCGACAGCTGTAGCGACTTGACGGACAGTCTTGCTCCGAACATCACCCGCGGCAAAAACACCCTCGATATTCGTTCTCATCTCATCATCCGCTTCAATATATCCCCAACTGTTGATTTTTAATTGATCCTTCAGAAGTTGGGTACGGGGCTGCATTCCGATATAGACGAATACCCCGTTTGCTTCAACCGTGCTCTCACTATGGTTTAAAACATTTTCTATTTTAACGCCTGTCAGATGTTTATCCCCAATAATTGAACGCACTTCCGAGTTCCAAATGACGCTGATCTTAGGATTTGCCATTGCTTCTTCCTGAGCTGTCTTTGATGCTTGGAAGTGATCAAATTGATGAATAATTGTAATATGCTTTGCAAACTTCGTAAGATATATGGCCTCCTCTACGGCTGAATTTCCTCCGCCGACAACAATAACATTATCGGCCTCCTGGTACATTGCCCCATCACAGGTTGCACAGTAGTGAACTCCATTTCCTCGAAAATCCGCTTCTCTTTCTGCCGGAAGACGGCGTGATTCCGCACCTGTTGCAACAACAACTACAGGGGCCCGATAGACTGCATCTTCAGTGACAATCTCTTTTACTTCGCTGCTTAAGCCAACACTGAATACTTCTTTCAGATCATGAATTTCTGCACCAAAGCCCTTCACTTGATTGATCATATTTTCCATAAGATCTTTGCCGCCGATAGTTCCCACGGTTCCCGGATAATTCGCAATATGATACGTGGTTGCAGCTTGACCGCCGGCAATTCCTTCCTCTATTACAATTGTCCTGAGCCTTGAACGGGAAGCATATAATGCGGTGGTTAAACCCGCAGGTCCCCCGCCGAGGACAAGTACATCTGCATCAATAACTTCTTTTTCAATTTGTTCGGGTTCGATTCCCAGCAAATTTTCTAAAGCAATTCTCATTTGCGATTTGGCAATATACCCCGTTAATCGTTCTCCGACTTCTTTCCCGTTTTGAAAGAAAAGAACGGTTGGGCTTCCTTTGACACTAAGACGCTCCGCAAGCGGACGATACGTTTGCCGCATCATTTTAACAAATGTAACTTGCGGAAACTTTTCTGCCATACGTTCGTAAATCGGTGCTAATTGGGCACAAGGCGGGCAATCCTCGGAAAAGAAATCTAGGACTAAGAGACCTTTGTTATGGTCTAATTCATTTTCAAATTGTTCCGCTGATAGATATAAAATTTTGTCACTCATTTAAATCTCCCCTATCTATACCAATAGTATGCACATTTATTAAGGAATCATCATTATGCTTGTTCCCTTACCCCAGGGGGGTATATTTACAATATATGTGATTTCTGCTTTTTTGTCAATAGTAGGACATCCTCTGCTAACAAAAAATTAATAAAAAAACTGCGCCAACCTTTGCGGTTTGAAACGCAGTTTTTATCATATAAATGAAAGCTAATTTTGAGCAGGCAGTTCCTTTTTAATCAGAAGATAGAACTCCTGATATATTTCATTTTTCTTCTGCTCGGGTAATGAAGACATGCCAATTTCTTTTAGTGCATCCTGCAAGATTGGATGCTGATCCACTTCTTCTCGAGCAATGAGTGGGGCTTTTCCAAGACAATTATAGATATAGTTTTCATCAAGGCTGCAATTATCAGACAGGCTCCTAATGAAGGAATCATCAGGAATCCGTTCTCCTCGTTCAACTTCCCTTAAATAAGAAGGATTTACTCCTAACCTCATGCTCAAGTGCTGCAAGGAAAAATTTCGACGTACTCGACAATCGTGGACATAACGCCCAATTTCAATATAGATATCCTTGTTTTGTTTTAGTTCTTTATTTATCGTCATATTTAAGGGCTCCTTTTACCTTTGAGCGAGTTAGATTTTAGCTTATTTTAGCCGTCACGGCTGCGGTGCTAACGACATGTTTACGAGTCCCTAACTCCGAATGGGGAATACCCAAAGCCATTCCCAGGAGTTCTGTAATATACATAACCGGAACTTTGGTTTCTTTACCCGTGGCTTTTTGAATAGCGCTTTGCCGTAAATCTAAATTAGACATACACATGGGACAGGCGGTTGCTATGGCATCCGCATGCGCCTCTTTAGCCTGATGAACAATTCGGCCGGTCAGTTCAAGGACAACCTCCTGCCGGGTAAGAACATGGGCTGCCCCGCAACAGTCTGTTTTCGCGCCCCAATTCACAACTTCTGCTCCTAACGCTTCCAGCAAACGGTCCATACTTTGTGGATTGATGGGATCATCAAACTGAGCAATTTTCGCGGGTCGTGTCAGCACACATCCATAATAAGGAGCAATTTTCAAGCCTTTTAACGGTTTCTTCACCTTTTTGGCAATGTTCTCTATGCCGACGCGATTGACTAAAAGGTCAAGAATATTGAGTACGTGAACGTGGTTATCAAATTTCATCTCAATTGCTTTTTGAACATTTTGATGCGTTTTTTTATCTTTGGCGCACTCTACCTCGGCAGTACGCAAATGGCTGAAACATGCCGCACAGGGAGCCATAATTTCTTTCATCCCTGCTTTTTCCGCTAGGGCTAAGTTTCGAGCCGACAAAGACAAGGCTAAAAGATGATCCGTTTGGTGGGCGGGCGTTGAGCCACAGCAATTCCAATCTGGGATTTCATCGAGCTGTACGTCTAATGTTTTAAAGACTGCCTGTGTTGATGATTCATAATTTTTCGCGGTGGAATGGAGGGAACACCCAGGGAAGTATCCAATTCTCATCTTGCATGTCCCCCTTGCATTTTCTCGACATTCTCAAAAATCCTGGCTACAGCGCTTTGTCCTTGGATCTTATGACCCAGCATATCACCGGGTCCCATAATTCCTTTTAAAAACATAGGCGGACCGATTGGAATTAAGGAAGCGGCATCCTTGACGAATTGACCTTGACTCAGCATGTTTTTAAGCATCAGATTCACTTCATGCATACGGCCAAGATTTTTCACTTCTCCGAGGAAAATCTCATTCATTTTAGGAATCTTTTTCTCATTGGTAATATATCCTTCTTCTTTAGCCATAGCTCTAAGGACATTGATGACCTCAAAAAGCTCAAAACCTGCAGGGCATTGGGCCCCGCATGTTCCGCATTGAACACACATCTGAATGGCTTTACTTGAGAGCAATTGGTCTTTCATGTTGTACACAATCATTTCCAAAATGGAATTAGGAGCATAGTCCATAATTCCTGAAAACGGGCACCCGCCCGAGCATTTACTGCATTGGTAACATTCCTGAACCTTCTGCCCACTGCGGGCTTCAACCTCTTCCAAGAAGCTATGCTTCTCGTCCATCCATACTTTCACTCGCTTCACCCTCTCTCCGGTGTTTCGCACAGTGGTTAAATTTATGATAAATCAGCGACGGCTGCAGATATTTTGGCTCAACGCCTCGTTCCTCCGCCACTCCCCTAAGCACTGACATAATTTCATTTAGAGGCAGCCCAACAGGGCAGATGATTTGACATCCGGAACATTTTTTCCCACACAGCCAAATAGTTCGACTATCCAATACCCTTTCATCCTGGCAATCCAACAAGGATTCGATGATTTGACGCGGGGTAAGATCAAATTCATCTGTAAAAGCACAGCCTCCCCCGCACTTTGAGCATTGGAGACAAGCCGTTAGAGGTCTCTGGATACCTAGTTCGACTTGATTCCGGATTCCGTCTTCATTAATACGCAAGCGCATTAGATTCACTTCCTTGCTTCAAGTGATCGGATTTTACCGGGCTAAAATCAAGGCCTCAGTAGCCGCTAACCCGCCCATAGCTACTGCGCTTGCGATTTCCATAGGTTGAGTACAACTTCCGGCTAGGAATACTCCCTGTTTTGTAGAGTGACAGGGACGCACATTCGCTTCTACTTCTTGGAAAAACCCGTACTCATCGGTTTCAATTCCAAGGATTCCGGCTAATTCACGGGAACCTGTCGGCGGCTCCATGGCCGATGCCAAGACAACTAAATCGGCTTCCACTTCAATCGGGTTGCCAATGAGCGAATCCTCAGCGCGAACAAGGAGTTTGTCTCCTTCCGGCAAAACTTTCGCAACCCGTCCACGAATATAACGAACATTATATTCTTCCATGGCTGAGCGGATAAACTCTTCATACCCTTTGCCTAAGGCACGGATATCGATATAGAAGACATAATTTTTAGATTCCGGATTTGCTTTTTTCATCATAATGGCGTGTTTCGCAGAGTAGGAGCAGCAGATTTTTGAACAATAGCGATGTCCTTTGGCTTTATCGCGGGAACCGACACAGTGAACAAAAACAACCCGGGCTTTGCCTTTAGGAAGGCGTCCTTCGGCTGCCATCTTTTCAAATTCCATACTTGTGACCACTTTAGGGCTGCTTCCATAATAATATTCCGTATAGGCTGTCGGCTCCATATAATGAAATCCCGGAGCCACAATAATGGATGCCACATTTTCCGTTCGGGACCCCTTGGAAGTGTTTAACTCTACCGTGAAATTTCCGGCCTCGCCGCTGACTTTTGCCAAGGTTGTTTCTTTTAAAATCTCGATCCCCGCGAGGGATTGAGCGACATCCATTTCTTTATTCAGCAAGGCCTTCGCATCACCCAGAACCGGAAAAGTGAAAGTTAATTTAGCAAAGTTTCCGCCGAGTTCCTTTTCTTTTTCAATCAGGATCACTTGACCGCCATTTTGGGCAACCTTTTCCGCGGCCGTAATTCCTGCGATTCCTCCGCCGATAACTAACGTTTTCTTCACGTTCATTCCTCCTCGTATAATATGATTTGTTCCTAGCTCCACGAGTCCTTTTTAAATGGAACGTGGAGTTTTAATTTAGCCAAGTTATAACTGGAAATTTCTTTGAGCAATAGGGTGCGCGCAGTATAACGCATACCCCATGCAGC
>NZ_JAYFQK010000015.1:0-40204 GCF_034927245.1 Desulfitobacterium sp. | reverse complement strand
CTCTTGGGTCAACGTTCCTTTGGACTCAAGTAGGAATAATCATCTGGTTGTATACACCAATAAAGTAAATTTAATCAAGCCTATTCTTCAATAAATTTTTTATTGACAAACCATGATCTAACTTAATGCAACGCTACTGACCTCGTTTATACTTTATGTTAAAGTAATATTGGAATAAAAAGAATTTATCTTCCTAAAAGCATGATGAACGAACTTCTATCTGCTAGATATTTTGTAACCTTTTGGCTTAAAAAATACTCTATTTATAAATAACACAAAAAGGAGAGATTAAACATGAAGCATCGCAGATTTGTTCCCATCCTTGCACTGGTCTTTCTTATATTTTTTGTCTCGAATGCCCTAGGTGCTACAACGTCATCTGGCAAAATGGGGACTGTAACTCCTAACATTTATCAAACTATCATTGGTGGAGAATGTTCTATAACTGATTACGGAAACGGAAACATAAATATCTCCGGTGATACGTCGACAGCTTATGCAGTAACTCAAATAGGAGTTACTCTACATCTCCAGTATTTATCCGGAGGAAATTGGTACACACTCAATACTTATACCTATACTAAAAACAACTCTTCATACGTTTCCGGAGGTCGTTCCCTATCCGTTTCTAAGGGCTACTATTATCGCGTAGCAGCAGATCATACTTCCTTATATGGTGATATTAACGAAAAAGGGATCTCTTATTCAGAAGCATTATATATTCAGTAGGGTCTTTCCGATTAAAATGCCACAGCAATGAGTTACCTCATGATACTGTGGCATTTTTTAGTTGATCGATTCTGCAATTTTAGTTATTTCTGTTTGGTCTAGTGTTCCTTTTAATTGAAGGATAAGCCCCCGAATTTGCCAATCCATAGTTGTAAGCCCAGTTTTATTAATTAAAAGGGTCGCCGGAGTTCCATTAATCATTACATCCTTAACAACCGTGTCATCTGTATCATATAAGTTTCCTCTGGAAGAGGCTATTCCACCGCTTCTTTGCGTAAACACGATAACATTATCTTGATAAACATATTCCATCATAATCGATTTTTCATTACCGAGGTCAGTTAAAACAATTCTATTTAGTTTAGAACCGGGTGGAGTATAATTTGGGACTGCAAGTTTAGAGGGGATTGCTGCTTGGGCTTCTTGTAGAGTGACTTCTTTATCTGAATTAGACCCTAGATCCTGTACGGCTGGGACACCCTGAGATGATGATGGATTTCGGTACGTGTCCGTTTTATTTACTGTGGTTTTACCAACCATATGATTGAAAAAGGAAAAAATCTTTACGCCAAATGCGTTCACATCTTTTGCTTGATTTAAGCTAAAAAAACCGACTGCAGTTATAAAAATAGCAGCACAAGCAATCCACTTAATATTTAAATGCTTTTCTTTATGAGTATCTTCTTGTAATTCATTTTTTATCTTTTCCCATTGGGATTCAAAAGAGGGTACATTGATATTGGATGCTTCTTTTTCTATTTGGTCCCGAATAACATTCTCGATTGGTTCATCATATATTACCATTCGAGCCACCCCCAAAGTCTTCATTGTCTTTACTTAATAGAATTCTAAAACTGACCTTAGCGCGATGTAACCTTACTTTTGCATTAGATAAGCTAATATCTAAAAACTTTGCGATTTGTTCTAATGACAAGTCTGCATAATACTTTAAATATAAAATTTCACTTTCGTTAGCCTTTAATTGCTTTAACGTAGTTTGGACTTCGTCCTTGAGGTAAAATTGAGAATCGTCAGCAGCTAAGCTGAACTCAATTTCCGTAAGCGGAATAACTTTATGTTTGGACCGATTAATGAGAACCTTCTTTGCTTCGTTTAATGCTATTGTAATTACCCATGAATGAAATTTATCTTTATCCTTTAATTGATCGAGCTTCCTAAATGCAATTACAAAGGCTTGTTGAACTGCGTCTTCAGTAATTTGTTGGTTTTTTGTATATAGATAAACCGCCCTATAAACCCTATCATAGTTATTCTTACATAAGATTTCGAACAGATCTAGCGAAGTCTGATTTATCATGCTATCCCTCCTACATATAGAAATTCTTCAGCATGATAAAAAAGCCCTGCTAAAAGCAAAGGATTCTTCCCCCTTTTCCCCAATTTTTGTTTATTCTTCAAATAATAACGTAACTTTATTGATTTTAAAAGTATCTAACTTGAGAAGGGAGGCTGAAACTATTTGATTTGAATGGAGTAACTATGGTTAATAAGGATTATGTAAATTAGACTGGGGGTGATGATTGCTGTGGAGATGTTCTTTGCAAAGAATGAAGATTATTTGCAAGCGATTGAGGTTAATGACGTTTATTTTTTACCGTGGAAAATGGTAAAGTTATTGCCGTTTTAAAAAACAGGCGATTGCAATTATCAACCTCCTTATTTCTGGTCAACGAATTACTGGGAAAAAGAGAAACTTTTTTTAGATGCCACAAGAGCTATATTGTCAATCTTAGCAAGATTGAGAAAATCAGTCGGTACCATAACAAAACATATAACATTCAGTTCGGAGGTATTAAGGAACAGGCATACATCACCGAAGCAAATCTACGGATTCTAAAAGAGAGGTTCCTGGCTCTTTAAAACGAAAATATGACCGCTGCGCATAGGTAAGAAGACCTGTGCTTTAGTTTGCGCCTCTGTATGTTTCAAAAGTTTGCAAGAGAAAGAATGATTTGGTAAAATAATTGTATGAAAAAGTGTTCATATCCTTTTTGGTTGTAAATCCAATAAATATTGTTTTGATAGGAGTGGGGTAAATTTTTTATTTAAAAGAACTTATTAAAGATATATTATTTTTTATTTTGTTAAATATAGTTTTGATATTTTTTCTAAAAAATTCGGTTTCACTCTCTATTATTATTTCATCGATTACTTGCGTGATTTGTTTTATTAGTAATTTTAGAAAGTATAATAATGCTAAAAAATAATATAGAGAAGTGAAACGCATTTATATACGGAGCTGTAAACAATGCACCTAAATATAGTTAATAAATTGTGAAAATGAAATAGCTCTCTATGGCAAGATTAGTTATCTATCATAGAGAGCTATTTTTTATGGTTGAAAAAGAATTTCAATGGGCGAAGGAAAAAGATAATTGTTGATTCAATGCTCAAAGGATAACATCGTGGTTAAAACCAAGGTGTTAATATGGAACCATACTGTGTTGTCACAGTTACATCTCCACCCGTCCAGTCTGAATTGGGTGATGTTCTTTGAGTTTTTTGAATTTCATATTTTGGGATAATATTGCCATTTCCATCGAATGTTGGAGGTCCATACTCTCTCCATTGATAACTATGATAATAATATTCCGTTTCTTGGTCGATCCCATTCATATAGGTTGTTCCAAAGGCACCAGCCGCAATGCTTGCTAAAGTTGCTGCATTGGAACACCGACCCGTCAAAAATGTAAACATAGCAGTATTAAATGCATTTCTGGTCGATGCTCGGAGTAACTGACTAGTCGCTAAATTCCATTGCGAATTGGGTACCCAAGGAGTCGGATATGACGTTGCTGCGGCATTTATCAGGGTTGTATCCCCCGATGCAGTTTTTACTTCCTTCAACAGGGTTGTCTCACCCGATATAGTTTTTACTTCCACCAAATTCGGCTCTACCATATCTGTTTGTGCTAGTGTTGAAGAAGTTTCAGGTGTTGTCGGTGTTGCTGTAGCAGCAGACACAGGCGATAAAGTGCTGAAAAGAAGCATTAACGCCAAAAGAAATACTGAGATCTTTTTCATACTTTTCCCTCTCTTCCTTAAACTTAACATCTTGATTCGATCCTCCTTTCCTAATTTATTTCAGGTCCTATGAATAGAATAAACTCTGTAAAATATTATTGTTAAATTTTGGGCTGAAATGGAATCAAGTTACGCCAATCCTTCCGAATAGCAAGATAACCCTGATTAAAAGTAGAATTACATTTATAAAAAGCAGTTTTACCTATATATAAGCCCCCCTTTTTCTGTTAAGAGAAAATGCACATTTAACTATGGAGATCAATTTACTAGAAATTATTTAGGCGACTTCCCTTCCCCATATAATCCAACTTGCCATAAAATCTAACAGACCCGTTAAGGAAGATGTTACTGCAGAATTTAAAGCAACATCAGTTTCCTAATACTCCAAAATAAAAAGGCTTTCATGTGCAAAGCCTTTTTATCAAAAAAAATCATGTCTCCTATTTTATTGCTACCTTGATTAACCCCGGTTCACCCGAATCCACTCGACCAATCACGGCAGATGATAAAGTCTTGCGTTTCCGAAGCGCCTCAAGCAAAAGCTCTAAACGTTCCTCAGGCACGGAGATCAACAACCCCCCCGAGGTTTGGGCATCACATAAAACAATCCGCAATTTCTCAGATACCCGGCTGTCAAATATCACCTTGTCGGAGAGATATGCTTGATTGGCGAGAGAACCGCCGGGAATTGCCTTTTTCTTCAGACAATCCCAAGTCGCTTCAAGGACAGGAATATTTTGAGTTTGAAGTTGGGCCTGCATTCCGCTGCCCTTCATCATTTCATGAAGGTGCCCCAGTAAACCAAAACCGGTAATATCCGTAATCGAGCTGACCCCAACCTCAATTGCCGCTTCCGAAGCTGATTTATTCAGCTCGGACATCACACGGATGGCCTCTTGTTCCCCCTCTTCAGAGACCATGCCGTGTTTGATCCCTGTCGTAATAATCCCTATTCCTAACGGCTTCGTAAGCACCAGATAATCACCCGCTTGGGCTTTTGCATTTGACAATACCTTCTGAGGATGAACAACTCCGGTAACCGATAGCCCGTATTTGGGTTCTTGGTCGTCGATGGAATGTCCCCCCAGCAAAACCGCTCCGGCTTCTTTGATTTTATCGTAACCCCCCTGTAGGATTTGGGCAAGAATGGAAGAATCTAATTTTTTGATGGGGAAAGCAACCAGGTTCATTGCCGTCAACGGTTTTGCCCCCATCGCATAGATATCACTTAAAGCATTGGCTGCCGCAATCATCCCAAATGAGTAGGGATCATCGACAATCGGGGTAAAGAAATCTGCGGTTTGAACAATGGCCTGTTCTTCATTGAGTTTATAAACCCCGGCATCATCGTTCGTATCAATACCCACGATCAAATCAGCATCCTCAACATTCCTTGGTATATGGCGCAAAACTTGCGCCAGGTCCGCAGGACCAATTTTACAGCCTCAGCCCGCTTTCGTCGAATATTGGGTCAGGCGGATTTTATCTCGAGCATTTCCCAGCATCATCTCTTTCGTCCTCCTTCTAGTTGTCGATGAATAAGTTTTTGTTATAATTTCTTATAATCAATAAATTATATATCGCTTTCGTAATTCTTTCAAGTTTGAGGACTTTCTCATTTTTACTGACTATTTCATCCTTGCGGACTTTTCCATTGACCAAGAATGTTCATGATTTCCTCGCGATCCCCCGCTAACAACGTTCGTGGATCAAAAAGAATCCAGTCTTTTTTAATCCGCGTTAAAATCGGTACACTAAATGTGCGCAAAAATGCTTCCAACTCCTCCACGGTTCCCTCTTGCGGCTGTACCCCGCAAACCCATGTCGGCAATTCCTCAGTTGGGAAAGCACCGCCGCCTACCTGAGAAAAATCAGCTTGCACTTCCGCTTTAAATTGGGCAAGCTCCTCAATTCCGTTTTTCAAAAGCTCTGCCTCGGCGCGCAGCTCTGTTTCAGGTTTGGAAAGCATTCTCCAGACCGGTATTTTATCCGTCTCCCCACGTTCATAAAGGCGTAAGGTTCCTTCCAATGCGGCTAAGGTCAGCTTGTCGATGCGCAAAGCCCGAGTCAGTTGATTCTTCTTTAATTTCTCAATGAGTTCACGCTTACCGACAATTATGCCCGCCTGCGGACCCCCTAGCAGTTTATCCCCGCTGAATGTGACCAGACTTATCCCCGCCTGCACAGACTGCGCAATGGTCGGTTCCGGATAAAAGCCCAAAGATGTGCCATCCTTAAAACTTCCGCTTCCTAAATCCTCGACCACGGGCAGCCTATATTTTTGACCCAGTTCCGCAAGCTCTTGACCTGAAACGGAATGCGTAAATCCTTCGATTCGGTAATTGCTGGTATGAGCCTTAAACAGCATCCCCGTTTCCGGTCGAATCGCTTCTTCATAGTCCTGTAACCATGTTCGATTGGTCGCGCCTACTTCCACAAGCTGTGCTCCGCCGGCCTTCAACACCTCGGGAATTCGAAACGACCCTCCGATTTCTACGAGTTCACCCCGTGACACAATCACTTCCTGATTTAGGGCAAAGGTATTTACAACGAGAAGAACGGCAGCCGCATTATTGTTAACAACCATTGCCGCTTCCGCACCCGATAGTTCACAGAGCAGTTTTTCTACATGAACATAACGTGAGCCTCGCTCACCCGTCTGAACATTGAGTTCCAGGTTACTATAACGCTGCGCCTGCTGTGCAACAAATTCGGCGACTTCCGGCGCAAGCAGAGCCCTGCCGCAGTTGGTATGCAGGACAACCCCGGTAGCATTGATGATTCGCTTCAGGCTTGTCTTTTGATTGCGAAGATTCTCGCGCACAACCCGAAGTATCCAAGGCCATAGTTCACTCTCTTCGAGATCCTCGTCTTGTCCCATTAAAATCTGATGGCGCGCTTTTTGGACGCTCTCTCGAATCACTTGAGTTAAACGACGTTTATCCCCATCATTCGTCAAAAACTCAGTGAATTCTTCCATCGTTTCCAAGCGTGCTTGAACCTCATGAACTGCGGGTAAGGCTCGTAATAAGGCCTTTGTTCTTTCCAACAATAAACACTCCTCAATATGTAATGAGCAACTCCGACTTTTTTTCTCCTTGCCCAACCGCACTCTTTTTAAGATTTCGACATTGGGTTTGTCTTATGATAAAGGAAAGGTTGCTCTTTAATGCTAGACAGGAGGTATCGCCCATGTATTCGCATCATTTAAACCAAGATCACACTTTGCAAAAGTCCGGTGTCGTTCTCCTCTTTAAACCTAAACATACTCAGGAACAGCCCCAAGCCTGTATTTTTTGCGGAGAAACACTCCATCTTCAAACCTTTAAAGGAAAAATTGTTTGCTCCGATTGTTTACAAGATATTCCTGCTATTTTCGTCTGTGGTTAACATAATTATACAGAAGTTCTAGGGGAAAAGAAACTTCTGGAAATACAGAAAATAGGGATGCCTTAGTTGAAGTTCAATTCTTCAACTAAGGCATCCCTTTCTTTTGGTTCCTATTCAGTTACACTGTTAAAATGTTTCTTTCATGATTTGGACAGCACGCTCCGCCATGATGACTTTACCATGTTCTTGAAGGAACACCTTGGCGATATCAACGATTTCGCCATATTCATCAAGGAGAGCCTCAGCATATTGTTTTTTCTTGCCTGACCCTAGATGGCTTACTGCCAAATAATATTCCCCTTCAAATTCATAAAGGCTGGACCATAATCGTGGAAAATCAGGAAACCGTTTAACTGCAGCTAAAACATCTTCAAAATCTTCGAATACATATATCCATTCAAGAACTTTTGAACGGGTTGGACGTTTTTTGTCTTTTTCTTTAGCCGGGGTTTCAATTGATTCCTCTTGCCTCATGACGGTAATGACAAATTCATCGTTTGAGGCCGCACTTGCCTGAATCCAAAAGGGTTGGTCAAGGTTAAACTCCACTTCTTCCCTTGCCTGCGTGATCAATTCCCAAAATAGCTGCTCGGATTTTGCCGAGCGCTGGAATAAGTCGGCCATCGTAATATCACGGTCAGCAAGTTCTGTAAAGGAGATGAAGATGCGGATCGTACTCTCATTAACCTTTTGTATGCGCATAATCTCCACCTCTCCTTCCCTAATCTATCATTATTTTATTCCTATAATATCATATTACAACTCGTCTTTGTTGCTAAAAAGATCTTTTTTAATGTTTATTAATTTTTTAAAAGTATTAATTTTCGTCTAATCTAAAGAAATGAGCGAATATTTTCGGGTTCCTAAACCAATTTGTTCACCATAAGCTAGCTGAACCGACCAGTCTACTTCCGGATGGAGGACCCGGAACTTATCCGTTTCATTATAGTGATCCCCTAAAAAAGAATGCGGATTGCCCTGGGCTTGGTTCACAAGATCTACAGCCGCCTGATCAATCGCAACCGGATCAGTCGAGGCTAAGATTCCAATATCCTGGACAATCGGAATATCGTTCCAGGACGAACAGTCACAGAGGGGAGAAACGTTATTAATAAATGTAATGAAGCCGGCTTTGCCTTCTTTCCCCTTCAAAACTCCGGCCGTGTATTCGGCAATTTTCTCCTGAATCACATCCGGCTGCGTCTTCCAGTTCACCTTGATTGCTTTATGGGGACATGTCACTGTACATTCCCCACAGCCGATACATTCTTCATGATTGATATGGGCTTTTTCTTCAACTGTGATTGCCTGAGCCGGACACCACAACTTACATTTTCCACAGCCAATACAATTTTCCTCGATAACCGTCGGCAGCAAATCCGAATGCTGCTGCTGTTTACCGGCCCGACTGCCAAGTCCCATACCCAGGTTTTTCAATGTTCCTCCAAAGCCCGTAGCTTCGTGTCCTTTAAAATGGGTCATGGCAATCAAAGCATCGGCATGCACTGCCGCACTTCCGATTTTTACCTCTTTAAAGTGTTTCAAACCGACCGGAACTGACACATAGTCTTTCCCATTTAGGCCGTCGGCAATCATCAAAGGTGCCCCGATGACTGAATAATCAAATCCATTCTCAATCGCAGTTTCTAAATGGTCCACTGCATTCGAACGTGAGCCCACATAAAGGGTATTAGCATCCGTTAGGAAAGGGCGTCCTCCCTTCTTTTTAACCTGATCCACAACCCGTCGTACGTACTGAGGACGGATATAGGCTAGGTTCCCCCGCTCCCCAAAATGCAATTTTATGGCAACTAAATCCTTAGGTGCAATTCCCTCTAAGATCTTTGAACGGCTTACGAGTTTTTCAAGCTTGGTCAGCAGACTTTGTCCGTTTTTGATCTGGAAGTTCGTAAAAAATACTTCCGCACTCATATGTCACACCCCTTAATCAATTATTTGGCAGAACTTCACACTGATAAACTTCCATACGATTCGGCAGGGCCTTTAGGCTTATCTGATCACCCACCTCAAGAGTTTTATAGGTTCGATAATCTACGAAAAGGCTGAGTGAATGCGTTTCCTCTTGTATCTGAAGGCTATAAGGATTCTCTTGGCTATGGGTCAAAGATTTCCCGATAAGTTCCCCTTGAATTTCCTTCGGGTGAGCAAACCAGTCCGGATTAGCCTGGCCGAACATCAATAGATAAGCTGCAATAATACCCATCCAAAATCCAATTTTAAAAATAAGAAGCAGCCTTCCCCATTTCTTATACCGTTTAAGATCCTGTATGACTTTGGCAACCAGACGAGCCAGGATAAAGATAATAACGAGACTCGTCAAGACAAACTCCGGCCAGGTGATCTTAAAAAGGTAGCTATAATAATCCAGCATTTTTCACTCCTGAACCTACTTCTCTTTTAGAATTATTATAGGATGTTATTCAGAAAGGGTCAACGCGGAAAGTATGGGCATTCAGCCTGAATACATTGCTTATTGCGCCAAAAATCCTTACATACCGGAACCTGATGGGCCTCTTCCGGGAAGTGAACAACGTCGCTTCGTTCAAGAATTTCCATAGCCTTAAGTAAACTTGAATAGGTGCTTCGCTTGCAACACCGAGGGCCTCCATAAGCACCCACACTTTGTAAGACCTCGCCCGTATCACGGTTCGTCTGTCCCCAAATTTCCTTGCTCAAAGAAGTCAGCCCACGAACAATACTCAGGGCAATTCCTGTCCCGATCGCGGCCCCGCACGCCCCCCAGCTTCCGCAGCTGCCGCCGGGAACCTGCTTAGCACGAATCCAAGCGTTTTGCATTTGGGTCTCAGTAATATTCATTCCTAGATTCTTAAGGGTAGTTAATAATACCATCGGGATCATCAAATGATGCTCCGGGCCATGCATTTGAAAAACCGGGGCAGCCATAATTTCACGAGCAAGCTCAATGGGATTCGTAGAAGAGCTTCCTTCTAGAACAGCTTTAATAATTTGACTCGAATCCGCGCGGTGACACTCATCGCAGATATAATGGCCCCGCGCACAGGAAATCGTACTCGTAAATTCTTTTTGACAAATGGTGCAGCGATGCGTTTCTGCCTTTTCCGAATAAATAAGTTCCTCGCCGCAGATCATACATCCTTCGGTATGTTTATGTTCTAAATCGATCAGCATCTCTTTAAAATCCTCCCTATCTGCCTTATATCCCCGGTAGAATACCGCTATCATTGTTTTGTCTAAAGCGTCATTTTCATCCTTTATCCGATGGCTAATCGTTATACCCCGTACGGGTAATCTTTTTTCCTAGTATATCATGATCTCCGCAGATTACAAAGACGTTTTGGCTGGGACCCTGTTGATTACTCCTTTGATGCGCGGCTATAATAATATTATAGGTAATTTTAGCCGAAATCTTTGATTGGCAGGTGCACTATGAAATATATTAAAAGACATATGGAAGATGTCGTGCAGAGGCTGAGCAAGTCCTGGCCGGCGATTTTGCTGACAGGCCCGCGTCAGGCGGGCAAAACAACCATGCTTCGAAGGCTCTCCGAAAAAGAGAATATCGGGCGTGAGTATGTATCGCTGGATGACTTGACTATCCGCGAAATGGCCAAAAACGATCCAAAAATGTTTCTGCAGCTGCACAAGCCTCCGGTGTTGATCGATGAGATTCAGTATGCGCCGGAGCTCTTCACCTATATTAAAATTCATATTGATGAGCATCACAATCCCGGCGACTTCTGGCTGACCGGCTCACAAGTTTTCCGTCTGATGCGCGGCGTGCAGGAATCACTGGCCGGGCGCGTTGCCCTGCTGCATATGTCTCCTCTGTCGCAAAGAGAAATAATCGGCGCGGACTGCGTTCCGTTTACCACCGATTTTGATACACTGGCTGCCGAAAGCAAAAAGGTTCAGCCGGTCACCACGCCGGAGCTTTACAAGCGCATCTGGCATGGTTCCATGCCGGGGCTTGTCAGCGGCGAATATCCCGACCGCGGCATCTACTATTCTTCCTATCTTTCCACCTACGTCGAACGGGACGTCCGTGATCTTTCCGGCACAGTTGACGCATTGAAATTTGTAAAATTTTTCACCGCAGCTGCCGCACGCACAGCGCAGCTTGTAAATTATAAGGCGATTGCCGATGATGCCGACATCGACCAGATTACAGCCAAAGCGTGGATCAATATTCTTGAAACCCTGGGCATTGTGTTCTTGCTGCATCCCTATTCCAATAACGTGCTGAAACGTACCATCAAGACACCGAAGCTGTATTTTTACGATACCGGTCTTGTCTGCTATCTGACCAAATGGTCGTCGCCGGAAGTCGCCGAAAGCGGCGCTATGAGCGGCGCACTGCTCGAAAACTTTGCGGTTTCCGAGATCACGAAGGGCTATCAGAACGCCGGACAAGAACCGTTCCTGCATTATTACCGAGACCGCGATGCCAAGGAAATCGATGTCATCATCGAAGGCGACGGCAAGCTCTGTCCGCTTGAAATTAAAAAAAACGCCACCCCGGATAAACGCATTATCCGCACTTTCAACGTGATTGATAAGTCGTCACTAAAGCTCGGCACCGGCGCAGTGCTATGCATGTCCGACCGGTTTGGCGCGTTTGACACGAACCATCTGATCGTGCCGATTTGGATGATCTAAAGATAAAAAAATAAAAACCAGTACAAACGTACCGGTTAGCTTCATCGTATTAAGTTTTTATGTTTCGGAAGTCTATGCTTCAGCGTCAAATTTTCCGATGGCGTTCATTATCTTATGGACATAATTTTGGGTTTCCTGATAAGGGGGAATCCCCTGATATTTCTCCACTGCTCCCGGTCCCGCATTATAGGCGGCCAGCGCCAGCGGAACATTTCCATGAAATTGATTGAGCATATCCCGCAGAAAATGCGTCCCGCCGTCCAGATTTTGGGCGGGATCCATGGGGTTGCTGACCCCGTAAGATTGCGCTGTTCCCGGCATCAGCTGCATCAAGCCCATCGCCCCGGCCGGTGAAACCGCACTTGGATTTAAGCCCGATTCTGCAATTACAACCTGCCGAATCAGGTTTGAATCCACGCCGTACTTCTGCCCGACTTGGGCGATTAAATTTTCAATATCCGAATTTCCCGCACCACTCATTGGATGCATTTGTTGATTCACATTATAACTTTGATTGTTTTGATTAAGGGCTTGGTACCTTTGATAGCCGAGCGATCCGGAACCCATCCCGGCACTCAAAGCTTTCAGAAGATCATTCGAATCTATGTTATTATCCTGACCTGCCAGTGCTGACTGGAGTACAGTTGCAAACAGAAGTGCTTGTGATGAATCTAACGTTGACGAACTCGTTTCGGAATTCGTCTGCCAAGCCTGATTCATATTTTGAAGCTGGAAAAGAAGGAGCATTTCTGCCACATTCATGATTATTAACTTCTCCTTTCCCTTTACTCTAATTGACGGAGCTGCTGAAGTTCGTCCTTATCGAGAACCTTTTCCGGAATGATGCACATAATAATGCGATCAGGCAAATTCACAATTCCCCCGATGAAAGGTGCTGTAACCAGCTGAGGAGGCTCGGCAATTCCCTCGAGAACACTAACCTCCCGAACCTGATCCACCGAAAATCCTACAACTTTTCCGTCGACCTCAGTAATCAAAGCCAGTTTATAGTCTGCATTGGTATCTCCTTTAGCAGAAACTAAAGTCTCATCCTTGGCAATTCCAAATCGGGAATGCAGATCAATGAGAGGAATAGCGGACCCCCGAATATTGATCAGCCCCATGACATAAGACGGAGCCTGGGGAATCGGACGGATATTTTCAAGGCGCGTAATTTCACGTACAACTTCGATTGGTATAGCATATTCCTCTTTACCGAGTGAAAAAATGACCATTTGCTTTCCCATCGAAACCACTTCCTATCTTCGAATTCACATATGCCTCTTGAGAATTATCATTATACCTATATTTAGATTCTCCCTACTTCATTAACGGCTTTATCCAGTGTCGAATCCTGAGTCTGAATCACCTTTTGATTGGCCTCATAGGCTTTGAATACCGTAATCATCTTCGTCATTTGTCCCGGAATATCTACATTTGAGGCTTCGATGGCACCCTGACGCATTTGTACATTACCCATATCCACGTTCACGATTTGTGCAGGCTGCGATGAAGAATATAACGACTGACCTTCCCGTACTAGCGCTTCCGCAGGAATTTGCACCACTCTTAAATGGTCGATCACTTGATCTTGATCAGATACTGTACCGTCTGTGCTGACCATAAATGAGTTGCTTAGCGGCCCGATCGGCCCGTTTTCTCCGAGAACCGGGTATCCATCCGCGGTTTGTAATATGCCGTTCGTATTAAGCTGGAAACGGCCATTCCGTGTATAACGTTCCCCATCGGGAGTCTGAACCGCAAAGAAGCCTGGAGATGTTAAGGCCAAATCCGTAGCCAAATCGGTCGTCTCGATTGCCCCTTGAACATTTAAGCGGGCAATACTGTCCACAACGACCCCGGTCCCCATACTCCCGATCATGGCGTTTTCGGGCTGTCCGTTGGCAAGCCCTGTTCTCTCCATTAACATCTCCGGGAAAGCTTTCACTATGCCATCTTCTTCCTTGTAACCGGGTGTCCTGACATTCGCTATGTTATCCCCGATAATTTCACTTTGGGTTTGTGTTGCCAACATACCTGCTGCCCCAGTGTATAGCCCTCGAATCATATTCTCACGCCTTCCCTATTCAGAACCCTCTGCTCGTTACCTTGCATCGATAGCCGTTCGCAAGAATCCGAGTTCATTCGATATTGCCTGTGTCATAGAATTGTAATACAAGCCGTTTTCCGCAACATCAGCCATTTCCTTGTCAATATCAACATTGTTTCCGTCATTTCTTAGTGTTGTCGAGTTATCTTTTACCACGCCCGATCGAACACTCCCTTGAACACCTTGAATATGTTGAGGAGAAGTTACTTTTAAAGGAAGATTGGCTGGAGGTTCACCCAGCGCCTCACCAAGGATTTGCTGAAAATCGACATCTGAGCGCTTGAAGTTAGGGGTATCCACATTTGCAACATTGTTAGACAGAACTTTTTGCCTCAAGCTTGATGCATCTAACCCCGTTTCCATCAGCGCCATTATTGGACTATCTAACCAACCTGACATCTTTGACTACCTCCTTAGGGAATTCGCTATACTCCACATCTCGTCACCATATGATACCATGCGGGAATTCATCTGATAAGCCCTTTGCACCTGAATCATATCCGTCATATTGGCTGCCAAGTCAACATTGGAAGCTTCCAGGGCTTTAGTCTGCAGGCTTGCCGTACCTTCTGTCCCCGGGCTTACGAGTTGGGGCTCGCCGGAGGTCGGGGATACCCCATATAAATTAGATCCTAGTTTCAATAGTCCTTCTTGATTAGGAAACAAAGCAAGCGCAACCTGACCAAAGGACATTCTCTCCCCATCGACCATGGCTGTTACCGTTCCGTTGCTGTCAATCTCAAGCCCTTCAGTCAGTAAAAGGTTCCCTTTCGGCATTTCATTGCCCCCTTCATCGACTAAGGTCACGAGATTTCCATTACTATCACATAAGTTGCCGTCCGCATCAACTTGAAAATTTCCATCCCTGGTATAAGCCTTTTCGCCATTGGCTGTCGTTACTTCAAAAAAGCCGGAACCATTAATGGCCACATCCAGCGGACGATCCGTTGTCTTGACCGCCCCCTGTTTAAAATCCGTACCAATGCCATTATAAAGCACTCCTGCACCCATGCTCAGGCTTTTTCCTACCGGTTGACCATTCATGGTTACATTAGCAGAACGCATTTCCGTTGCCAGAGTCTCCGCAAAATTAGTGTGGTTTGCTTTAAAACCGGTCGTATTGACATTAGCCATATTATCCCCGTCGACATCTAAAGCCACCTGTTGTGCCCGAATGCCGCCGGCTGCAGTACCCAGTAAACGCATATTTTACCTCCAAATAAGGCTGGAAAAGGAACGTCGTTTACACGTCCCTTTAGCTTAGCTAACCCCGTTTAAGATCGATAAGTTCCTGTAAAAGCGTATCAGATACAGTGATAACACGAGAGTTTGCTTGGAAACCCCGTTGAGCAGTAATCATGTCTGTGAATTCTTCGGAGAGGTCGACATTGGACATTTCTACTGTATTAGAAATTAATTTTGTTCCTGCCGGATACGAACCATCTGTGGCTCCTTCTCCATATCTTTTTACAGTCCCTGAGTTGTTTGATTCTACATAAAAACTCCCGCCTTGATTCATTAACCCCGCAGGATTTGGAAATGTCGCAATCTGAATATTCATATCCGTTATTTTTTCGGACGTGCCATCTTTTTTAATGCCTGTAATCACACCCGTCTTATCAACGGTAAAACTAGTATAAACATCAGGATCAATTTTAATTGTACCCGTGTTATTCGCTGCAACGACCTTAGCCCCGGAAGCCGGCTCAACCAAGTTTCCAGCAGAATCCTTAGAAAATGCACCGGAACGAGTATACAGCCGATCTGTCCCATTCGTCGTCAAAACAAAGAAACCTTCTCCTTGAATCATCAAATCCTCGGGTTTTCCTGTGGACTGCATGCTGCCTTGGGTCATAATCTGATCAATGGATCTCAGTGAAGCTCCTAAACCAACTTGCATCGGGTTAGTCCCCCCTAAAGTTGCTCCAGCTGAGGATGCCCCTTGCAATGTCTGACTAAGCATTGTCGAGAATGTTACTCTGCTCTTTTTATAACCCGTAGTATTGACATTGGCAATGTTATTGCCGATAACATCCATTTTTACCTGGTGATTTTTCAGCCCCGAGATGGCCGAATAAAGCGAACGCATCATAATAGTTAGCCTCCATCTATTTTTAATATAAAGTCGGAGTATTGGGTGATTTATTCGATACAGGTTCAGTGACATCCGTGATTTGATTCATTTCTAAGGTTTTAAAGGTCCCGTCCCCTTGTAAAAGCTTGAGCTGAGGATTACCGTCAAGCCATTGGACAGAATCCACAATACCGGAAACAGTCCCGCCTTTCGCATCCATACCGCTGACCTGTTTTCCGATTAAAGCTGCCCCTTGCGTAAGAAGTGATTGCTGAAAAAAGCTTATCATATTTGTATTCAAATTCTTCAGCGTCGCAACTGAGTTATTCATTTGCTCCAAAGTACTAAACTGAGCCAACTGAGCAATAAAATCCTTATTATCCATCGGTTCTAATGGATTTTGATTGCTTAGTTCGGTCGTAAGCAAATGGAGGAAGTCTTCCTGATTCAAGGTTTTATCAACCGCTGAAGAGACAGCTTTGCCAGTCTTATCCTGAGTGCTTGCGGTTGCAGTTGCGCCTGCGGTTGCATTTACATTACTCATATTTTCCTCCTAAGCCGTAACATTGATTCGATAATCTTGACCAAGCTCTTGTCCCGAAGTCCCGGAGGATGAAATTTCGCCGCGAATTTCATCAATATTAAGTCCGTCTTCCGTTGCTTGTTGGTTCTGATTATTCAATCGTGGTGTAAACGTTTGGTTTCGGCCCCGGTTAAAATTCGGATTAGAATCGGCAAAACCCATCTCCATCATGCCGCATTGAATCCCCGCTTGAGACAGGGACTGCCGCAATTCCGGAAAATTACTCTGCAGAACCTGTCCTGTCGCGGCTTCAGATGCATGCATCCGGAGATGAACCTGACCATTATCCAATGCAACAGAAATTGAAATTTGCCCAAGCTCTGCCGGGTGAAGTTGAATATTCATTCTATGAACATTAGGAAGTTGATTGAGCAGCTTTCCTTGCAGCTGCTGAGCAACTTGCTGCCATATCGGTGAATTTGAGGAAACCGCCGTTCTGTTTCCCACTTCAGCCACCGAATTCAATACTGAATTCGAAAAGCTAATATTTCCTTGATTTGAATTTATGCTTTCCGTTCCGTTATCCTTAGAAATCATAGCCTTTCCATTTTCATTACTTGAAAGGTTCTGTTTCTCTTTCCCGGTATCCGTCCGGCCTGTTTGCTCACCCGTATTTATCTTTAGGGGAAGGGCTTCTATAGGAGGTTTCTCTGCTTGAACTCCCTTCTCTAGGGGTAAGTCTTGGGTCGAGCGAAGCGTGGGTTCCGCTTTTTCGCCGTTCGGATTAGCATTTACAGCAACCTCAGGACTAAGTGCCGATTCCGTATTATAAGTATTCGTCTTACCGGATAAGTCTGTCTCACCGGTTATGTCTGTCTCATTCGATAAGACTGTCATTGTATGACTAAAACCGTTGGTTTGAAGTTCATTCCGTATATTATTGGGTATAGAACTCTGTGCAGGAGTCGTTCCTTGTTTTTGCATCATCGTCCATGGCATTGATTCAGGTTGAACATCCTTGGGCTGAATCGGATTCTGTACCTGAGTTTCGGTCTGAATCTGTGGCTGAAGCCGATCTTTATTTTGAACCAGAAGATTTCGTAATAATTGTTCGGTATTCTCAGATGGGTTTAAATTCAGTTCCTGACTTAATTGGGAAAGAAGTCCTTGAACTTCTGCCGGTTTAACCGCAACCTCGCTGATCTCCCCGGACATTTCCTGTAATAGCTGTGTAATCAATACTCTATATTGATCCAACTCCGATAACGGCAATTTTACCGTTTGAAGCTGCTCTGATCCTATCCCTGAATCAGCAGCATCTCCGAAAAGGTTTTCTTGGGAAAAAAGTTTGGTCATTTCCGGACCGAAAGAATTCACCGGGAAATCTTTCACCGGTTCGTTTTGCCCGCCGACGGACTCCAAATTAAGCCCGGCAGCCGTCCGTAATGTACCAAGCATACCCTCTAATCCCTGAATACCTGTTTGTCCGGAATTGGCCTCCTTGCCTGCCGGATCACTGTTGCTCTGAAAGCCAGAGTCCTGTCCTTGTCCCATCGCTTGAGCTATCCAGCCGCTGAACAACGCCGCAAATTCCAATGCCGCACTGTCCCCGCCGAAATTCTCTCCCTTGGCAATGGAC
Source organism: Desulfitobacterium sp. (assembly GCF_034927245.1). Taxonomy (GTDB): domain Bacteria; phylum Bacillota; class Desulfitobacteriia; order Desulfitobacteriales; family Desulfitobacteriaceae; genus Desulfitobacterium_A. The sequence continues at coordinate 22,035 of NZ_JAYFQK010000015.1, read as the reverse complement.
CCCCCTTTAACCGTGGGCGTCACACTGCCGCTGACAAGAACATTGATTTCTGACATGGCACCACCTCCAAATTGACTCTATTTGTTATATCGTAAAAACCTGTCTAAAACTTAAGGTTTAATTATCTAACTAAAAGAGATTCTTCTTCTGCCGGCTTAAGCGTCCTCTTAAACGCAGAATGGCCTGAGAATGCAGCTGAGAAATACGGGACTCGGAAAGATTCATCACCGCCGCAATTTCTTTAAGCGTTAAATCTTCCTGATAGTATAACGCCACAACCATTTTCTCCTTTTCAGGGAGCTTTTCGATCGCCTTGGCGAGAATTTGGTGTTGTTCCTCTATTTCAACATCCTGATAAGCCTCCTGAGCCTGGGGATCCTTTAACATGCTTATGGGAGACAAATTTTCGCCATCTTCCCCATCCGCCAGCTCATCAAGTGAGCTAAGGTTCAGCATTTGGCCCTGCCGGATAGCCCCTTCGAGTTCACGTACATCCATCTTTAAGTAAGCGGCGACCTCTTCAACTTCAGCAGGCCGTCCCAAAGTCGCTTCGACTAGAGCAAAGGCGTCCTGAATATGTTTGACTTTTTGGCGGGCGGAATGCGGTACCCAATCCATCGTCCGCAACCCATCAATCATTGCCCCGCGAATTCTTAAATTAGCATAGGTCTCAAACTTAACCCCGCGCGCTAAATCAAATCGTTCTAAGGCATCGAGCAGACCAAAAACGCCATACCCGATCAAGTCATCTTCATCGACATGTTGGGGAAGGGAAATAGCAAGTCGGCCGGCGATTCGTTTAACCAAAGGCAAATATTTCTCAATCTGCTCAATCTTCCAGGGACCGCGTGTTGCGGCTCCTTCATAAGGATTGGTTATCACGTTAATGACCTCCTTTGCTCATGGCTTACTCACCCCAGCCCATGCGGCGTACCATATCCGCTTGCTGTTCGGCATCGGGCAGCCCTTCGGATAAATCAGCATTGACTTGACCTGCTATGGGGGGGTCCATCTCATCCTCTCCCACAGCCACATCGAATAAGGCGCCACGGGTCCCGTTTAATTCATCCTCAACCCGGTTATCCGGCGGAACATCATCACCGGGAGGAGCCGCTTTTTCGAACCAATACAGACTTCCATAACTGAGTCCGTATATTAACAAATAGGATAAGATAATACGAATCATTATCCGTAAAAAGCCGACCTTTGTCACCCAACTAAGGATTCCCACCACAAGAGCCGTTCCGAGTGCTAACCGCCAAGCCCAAATTCTTAAGGTTTCTTTATCCAAATTAAATCACCTTTTCGCCGTGGTTAATCGTCCGAACTTTTAAATCGCCTGTACCTACATCAAAATGAATCGTCCGTCCAAAACTTCCTCCCACATCGGCAATAAGCAGGGGTATCCCTAAGCGTTTCAATTCCACCTCGACCGCTTCCGCGTTACGATCCCCGATCTTTAGAACTGTGGTTTTCCCCGGAAAAGAAAACATCTGCGCTCCACCCGCAATTTTAGCGCGCAAACGCATTTTTTTAGCGCCTAAGTGAAGAATTTCCTGTACCAACAATTCGACAGCAGTATCCGCATACTTTGCCTGATTCACCCCGGGATTTCCATTAGACGAAGGCAGCATAATATGGACCATCCCGCCTACTTTTTCCACGGGATCATGTATACAGATTCCAATACACGAACCAAGACCGGCCGTCATTAAAATATCCGGAGTTCTCGACGTTTTATAATCGGCCATACCCACTGTGATCACATTGCTCATACTCCCAAAGCTCCCAACAGTTTCTTCATCGAACCATCATTCGGAAGAAATATAAATTGTCCCTCAATTTCCGGTATTCCTGTCATTTGTGTATCTATAAACAAAACATTGTCATCGAGCACACCCTCTTCCAGCATAATGCCGTCCAAAATTGCCCCCACCATGTCCACTGCAAGTGCCGGGACTGAAGGCTGTAAAGGTATCCCCGAAAAACTGGTCAGAGCCATTAAAAAGGAGCTGACCATGATATTGCCGACTTCTTTGAGTGCAGATTGAACCAATTCATCTGCGAAGAGATCTAAGGGCTGATCGGTTCCGAGCAAGGCTTGCACGACAATTTGCGCACTTTCCAGAGGAAAGAAAAAGACGGCTTTGCCCTCAGCCCCTCCCTCGACTTTAACATAGACTACAGCTTGGGGAGAATCTAACTGACCCACAATGGTTTCAATATTTTCATACGGGACAACCCAAACTTCCGGAACAGACATGTCGATCCGCCGCTGCAAAAGAGAGGACAATGCGGTTGCAGCATGTCCGGAGCCGATATTCCCAATCTCACGTAAAGCATCCAATTGAAGTTGTGATATTTCCATACCTAGACCAGTCCTTTCTTACGCATATCCCTCTGTAAATCAAAAACACAGCGGATAATACGATCACGATCGCGTTCCGGAATCTGGTTAAAATCAACAGAAACACTATATCTTTTTTGTTCTAAATCTTTTTCCACCCGGCAAACCCGTGCCGAAGTTTGAAGCGGTCCGGAGGGCAATGATAAAGTGGTAAGCAGGATAGCCCCCATCTCGACTGTTTCATACGTTTGAAAACGCATTCCGCCCCCACTCAAATCAAGCATTGTTCCTTTTTGGGGATCACTTAATCCTTGCCTGTTCACGGAACGAAAGGTTATCGGGTAAAAGGCAGGGACTCGAACAAAATTGCGCCGTTGAACACGTCGTATATCATGTGGAAATTCCAGAATAAAAATGGCAACCGGAACGGCAATCCTCTGGATTATTTTCGACTTAATTTCATAGGCTGCCACTTCATCCCAAAAGATAACTTTCATTGGGGTTCCCTCATGGAGGGGAACAATCTGGCCTTGCTGTATAGGGGCGTAGACCGAGAGTATGTTTTCTCCTACTTCATCGATATGTGTTTTATAGTGTCCGGCATATTCCCCTTCCGAGATGATAAGCTCAACAGCTAAGCCGGGACATATTTTTTTGCGGTAGTCCATACCACCACCTCCTCATAGCGGATTTGATGGGTCTATATTAATGACGTAAAAGCCGCGTCAAGAATCCTCGAATTCCAGCCGCCTTCTGCGGAGGATCTAGATAAATTCCGGCAACGGAGCTTGCAATCCATTGGATACAGCGATAAGCCGCACTTGTAGGAAAAGCGATGGCTAATGGCTCTTGATTCATAATGGCTTTCCCCACCGAGGGATCTTCATAGACCCACCCGAGAAAATTAACCGACCCCTGTAAAAATCTATGCACTGCATTTTCCAATCGTTCATAGGTCGCTCTTGCATCCTCTTCATTGAGAACGCGATTAACAACCACATTCACCTGTAAAGGCTTTTCTTCCTCTTCATCCGTCTGCAGCGCTTTAAGCACACCATAAGCGTCTGTCAGCGCAGTCGGTTCCGGCGTTGTCAGCAGGATCACATCATCTGAGGCTTTAAGAAAATTGGTTACGATGTGGCCTAATCCCGCACCCGTATCAATGATTAAAATATCGGCCAACCCTTCTAATCGTCCCAGATTGCGGATAACATTCTCTAAATGATTCCGTTCTATGTTCGCTAAATCCTGCACACCGGAACCGCCGGGCAATATTCCCAGACCCTTGGGCCCGGAAACCAATATCTCTTCGATTGTTTTTTCGCCATTCAGAAGATGTTCGAGTGTAAAGCGAGGGGTAATCCCACACGCAATATCAACATTAGCGAGTCCTAAATCTCCATCGAGAATGATCACGCGATAGCCGAATTCAATTAAAGCCAACGCAAGATTAACCGTAAGGTTCGTCTTCCCAACACCGCCCTTACCGCTAGTCACCGAAATCACGCGAAGGGAACCCTTGTTATTTATTACATTTTGATGGGAGGCCATTTTTCTTAAGACCGTTGCTTGATCATGCATGGCTCTTTTCCTCTCCTAGAATATAGCGTGAGAGACGTTCCGGAGTTGCAGCTTCAATATCATCGGGGACATTTTGGCCATTTGTTAAGTATGTAACCGGTAAATCGGTTTGCTCCAAAAGATTCAGTATTGAACCTCCATTGACCGTCTCATCCAGTTTCGTAAAAAGAAGATGGGTACACAACGGCTCAAAGCGTCGGAAAACTTTAAGCTGATCTGCCGAATGCATCGTTGCACTCAGGACTAACACCGTCAAATCAGGCTGAGCCTTATCCATGAAAGATTTCAGCTCGGACATGTGAAGGTCATGATGCGGACTGCGGCCTGCCGTATCCACAAAGATCAGTTCCTTATCGCTATGACGGATAATCGCATCTTTTAAGCCCGAAGGAGTCATCACAACATCCACCGGAACCCCGATGATTTCGCCAAAGGTTTTTAATTGCTCGACCGCCGCAACGCGGTAGGTATCTGCCGTAATCAAGGCCACACTGCGTTTGTCGACAATGCTAAAGCCCGCTGCCAATTTGCCGATCGTTGTTGTTTTACCCACCCCTGTCGGTCCGACTAAAGCAATAACCCGCGGTTTTTTAACCCCAGGTTGGATCACGGCCGTGTTATGACAAATCGCCCGAATCTCTTCTTTCAATTTGTCTTTGACGCGCGAATCCTCTGTCCAATCATCTTCCCGAAGATTTTGCTGTAAATAACGCATCAATCGTTTTATAAGCTTAGACTGAACTCCCCTGTCCTGGAGTAAATCCGCCCATTTCTGTAAGGGAACCGGCCAGATGACCTGTTCATTGCCAAAGCCCTCGATTTGCTTGTTCATTCGATCAAGGAGGAGTCGCATCGAATGCAGTTCTTGCTCCAGGGGTTGATTTTTTATGGTTTGAGAATCGTCTCGAGTCGGAAAATTCCGGAGAGGATTAAGTTTAGACGCTTGAGCTTGAGCTTGAGCTTGGGCTCGGGCATGGGCTTGGTTTTGAGCCTGAGCTTGGGCCTGAGCTTGAGTTTTGGCCTGTGCCTGTGCTTGAGCCTGGGCATATTGTTGAATCTTTGCCGAGGATTTCAGCTGAAAATCATTATTAATCGGCTTTTTGCTTACAGGCTGCTCTTCGATGGCCGCCGTGATTTCCACCTTAGGCTTTCTAAATAGACCTAATACCCCGCCATCACGGAATTGGCGCGTCTGCAAAATGACCGCATCCGAACCCAAATCCCGTTTTACTTTACCCATGGTTTCCGCAACATTATCTCCTACAAAACGTTTAACTCGCATTTCCAGCCACCACCATTCCTATCGCTTGGACTTGAACTCCATGAGAAAGTTCGTTATACGATAAAATAACCAATTGAGGAAATTGTCTTTCCGTCACTCGCTTAAGATTGATCCGCACGACCGGAGCACAAACCAGTACCGGATTATATCCCTTTAACACCATTTTTTCGATCTCTTTACCCAAGGATTGCATCAGGTTCTGAAGAATGCGCGGATCCAGGGTTAGGTAACTTCCAAAATCTGAGGGCTGGATACTATCCAAAATCTGTTGCTCCAGTTTCGGTTCGAGTGTCAGTACGGGAAGGTTTTTATCCGGGCCTAAGATTTGCTGTAAAATCTGCCGTGACAACGCTTGTCGGGCATATTCGGTTAAACGGTCGATATCCTTAGTTCCCGATGCGTAATCGGCTAAAGTTTCGAGAATCGTCACCATATCGCGGATCGATACCCTTTCTCGTAAAAGATTGCTGAGTATCTTTTGAATCTGTCCCAGATTAAGATGTTCGAGTGCATCATCAACAGCAGCCGGGGCTTGTTCCTTTGTATAATCCAATATCGTCTTAACATCCTGACGGCTCAAAATCTCCCAAGCGTTGGCTTTTATGACTTCTGTCAAATGCGTCGCTAAAACGGTCGGAGCATCGACAACCGTATATCCCGAAAGTTCCGCCTGCTCGCGCGTGGCCGCACTGATCCATATGGCGTCAAGCCCAAAGGAAGGTTCCTTTGTCGGTATACCGGTAATACTGCCATCCTCAATCCCGCTGCTCATCGCGAGATAATGGTCTGCTAATAATTCCCCGGAGGCGACCTCGGCCCCCCGTAGTTTAATCGCATATTGGTTAGGCTGAAGATTCATATTATCCCGAACCCTAATAACAGGTACAATAAATCCTAATTCACTCGCAACCTGACGCCGGATCAACACGATCCTATCCAGCAGATCCCCTCCCTGCTGGGCATCGACTAAAGCAATCAAAGCATACCCCAGCTCCAGCTCCATATTGTCAACTTGAAGTAAATTCAACACATTCTCCGGTTTTTTACTTTCTTTAATCGCTGTTTCTCTGGCTGCTGCACTTTCATCAACTACGCTTTTCCTCGTATTCTTCTGCAAGAATATTCCCGCTCCGGCCATAGCGGCAGCAACGATAAATAAGGGAACAGGCGGCAAGCCCAGGAAAGCCAATACTAAGAGTACTCCCGCTGTAATGAATAAAGCCTTCGGGCTTCTGATCATCTGCTTCGCTAAGTCCTGCCCAAGGTTGGAATCTGAAGTAGCCCGCGTTACAATCAAGCCTGTTGAGGTCGAAATTAATAGCGCAGGGATCTGTGTAACCAATCCGTCTCCTATGGTCAATAACGTATAGGTTTGAAGCGCTTCCGTAACCGATTCACCCCGCAGGAAAACACCGGTAATAAATCCGCCGATAATATTGATAAAAAGGATAATGATTCCGGCGATGGCATCCCCTTTGACGAATTTACTGGCACCATCCATTGCCCCGTAAAAATCAGCTTCCTGCTGAATCTTCTTCCGTCGGTCTCTGGCTTGCCCCTCAGTGATAAGACCTGAATTCAAATCCGCATCAATGGCCATTTGTTTACCGGGCATTGCATCCAACGTAAAACGTGCGGCAACTTCCGATACCCGTTCCGAACCCTTAGTAATAACAAGAAAATTAACGATAACGAGAATGATGAAAACGACTAAACCAACAACAATACTGCCGCCGACGACAAACTGTCCGAATTGCTGTACAACCTCTCCCGCATAACCATTAAGGAGAACCAGCCGAGTCGTCGAAACGTTGAGGGAAAGCCGGAACAAAGTCATAATCAGCAGCAATGAAGGGAGGGCTGAGAAGTCTAAAGGATCAATGGTGAACATTGAAAGTACAAGGATAAGAACAGAACCCGAAATACTTATGGTTAAAAGGATATCCAGAAGAAAGGCTGGGAGCGGAATGACCATCATGACGACAACGGATACGATCCCGATTGCGGCCAGGATATCGGTATTCGAGGCTAGACGTTTACCTCTGCTTACATTGGTTGCTGCCAAGAGTGTGCTCCTCCTTTCTACAAAGTATATGTGGGGTTCTTAAGTTAAGCTCTGGGGTTCTGGGGTGGCGGCGAAGCGATTTTCTCGCTCATCAACGGCGCCGGGGCTATTCTGAAGAGGTCTTTTGTTATCCATTCAGACGAGGCGTTCGTCGGCCAAACTAAGACTTAAACTCGGGATTTGTAGAGGGGATACCCGCCAAAATCGTCTCCTGACTCTATTGGCGGCGGCGCACGTCCTATGCGCCGTCCCGCTGAAGCCTCTGTTCCGAGCCTAAGTCAAGTTTGGCAGCTACTCACTTAAAGCCTTCATTCCTAACAAAAGACTCTTTCGGGCTTAAGAAGGAAAACTGGGGTTTCGCAAATCGCTTCGCCTGTCTTTGCAGGACTATTCGAGCAGGGCTTTGCTTTTTGCATGTCCACTTATTCTCCTTCGGAGAATATCGTCGCTGGGGAGATTTAGGGTTTTCCTTCGCAAGCCTTTTGGGTCGGGCTTTGCTTTGCATGCTGCTTATTCTCCTTCGGAGAATATCGTCGCTGGGGAGATTTTAGGGTCTTCCTTCGCAAGCCTTTTGGGTCGGGCTTTGCTTTGCATGTCGCTTATTCTCCTCCGGAGAATCGTCGCTGGGGAGGTTATAAAGCCTTGATTCGCTTTTTCTTTAGGCGGTATACGAAGGCTAGGACTTCGGCGACGGCTTTATAGAGATCCGCGGGTACGGTCTGCCCTATTTCGACTTGGGCGTAAAGGGCGCGGGCCAGCGGTTTATTTTCTAAGACGACGATCCCATATTCTTTGGCCTTTTCACGTATTCTAAAGGCGACCTGATCTGCTCCTTTGGCTACGACATAAGGGGCCGGATTTTCCTTGGCATCATAATGCAGGGCTACGGCGAAGTGGGTCGGATTTGTCACGACAACATCTGCTGTTTGTAAGTCCTGCATCATGCGGCGCATTGATACTGCTCTTTGTTTTTTCCTTATTTCAGATTTAACCTGCGGATTTCCTTCTGTCTGTTTAAATTCTTCCTTCATTTCCTCATGAGACATGCGTAAATTTTTCTCGTAATCCCACCATTGATAAAGGAAATCCAAGATGGCAATAAAAACGAAGGCCAAAGATATTTTCCAAGCAAGGCTTAAGAGCGCATTCCCGATATACATTGCGGACTGTGTGACGCTGAGTTGCTGTAAGGCGGGATAAACCTGGAGATTATCGCGTATTGTCGCATAAAGGAAGTAGCCGATGCAGATCACTTTAAGCAGGGATTTTGCAAGTTCGACCCAAGCTTTTACCCCGAACATCCTTTTGGCTCCATTGATCGGATTGATTCTTGAGAGTTGGGGTTTAAGCGGTTCAATAGTAAATAGGGATTTTACTTGCATATAGTTGCCTGCTATCGCGATCAGAACCCCGACGATGAAAACGGGGCCGACAATTTGAATTCCTAACCACAGCAGGTTGACCATGAGTGTTGAGACAGATTGCAAACTCCAGTCAAAAGGAAGGCTATAGACATATATAAAGAGTTCTCCCATTTTGGTGATCATCACCGGGAGCCAATACTTCATAAGAGCAACAAATCCCAGAAGCATGAAAGAGGACACCAGTTCCTGACTTTTTAAAACCTGTCCTTTTTTGCGCGCATCCTGCCTTCGTTTGGGAGTAGCCTGTAATGTCTTTTCGCTCATTGCTGCCACCCTTTATAAAGATCGAATATCCAAGTCATACCCGTATTAAACAAATGACTGACGGATTGCGCGAAGAAGGGAACCGACAGCATTAATATTACAAAGCCCATGATTATTTTGACGGGAAATATGACCGAGAAAATGTTGAGCTGCGGTACTGCTCTGCTTAAGAGTCCTACTCCGATATCCGCGATTAACATCGCCCCCATGACCGGAAGCGCCAATTGGATCGACAAGGAAAACACGGAGGAAATCAAATTGACTATAAAGTCAAGCCCAATGGTAAGACCTGCCGGATTCAAAGGAATATAAGCATAACTCTTAACCATGGCAGCGATAAGATAATAATGGGCATTCGTGGCAAGCAAAAGCATTATGGCCAGGATAATTTGAAAATTTCCCATCATTGCGCTTTGCACGCCGTAAAACGGATCGATTTCGCCCCCCATCGTAAAACCCATCTGCAGATCAATCAACTGACCTGCTCCTTGGATAACAGCAGTTATGAAATAGCTTAAGAGACCAATGACCAGCCCCACCAGGACTTCTTTGATCACTAAAGCGGCATAAAGCAAAAGCGCATCCGGAATTTGCGGGTTAGAAGCCTGAATAAGAGGATACATAATAATTGAAAGGCCGGCTGTCAATCCTATCTTCACCATATTGGGAACTCCTCGTGCTCCAAAAACGGGGGCGAGCATGATCATTCCCGCCCACCTTGAAAAAATCAGCAGGAAAAGGGATACATTCCATTGCAAAAATTGAGCGAGCCCCATCGTATCATCTCCGACTAGTAGTTGCCAAACGTTGCCAGTTGGCCGAATAAATTAGCGGTAAAGGTTGTTAACACACTCAACATCCACGGTCCGAGAAGCAGCATCAAAACACCAATCGCTATGATTTTAGGTATAAACGACAGGGTTTGCTCCTGAATCGAAGTCATCGCTTGAAAAATGCTGACTAAAAGACCCACCAACAAGCTGATCCCCAAGATGGGCCCGCCCACAACCATCGCAGCGCCTAGAGCCTCTTTCGCAAGATATAAAACATCATTTTGGCTCATCAGCATCCCTCCTTTAAAAAAGCGGTCTAAAATTTGTTGCAATTACTTAGTGAACCTTCATAGTGGAGCAGCGTTAAGCGAACGCAGTCTATGGAACGTTAAATCGCGACCATGGTTTACTTCAGGTATTACCCTGAGGTTTGGAGCGATAGTGGAATAGACAAGTGAGTAGCTGCGCAACGTGGTGAACGGGTAATGCAACAAGTGTATTTAACAAATGTATTTAATGAAAACTTGTAACCAGCGACTGAACAACGAGATTCCAACCATCGACCAGTACAAAAAGCAAAAGCTTAAAAGGCAGAGATATCATCATCGGGGGCAGCATCATCATCCCCATGGACATCAGCGTACTGGCCACAATCATATCGATAACCATAAATGGTATGAAGATTGCAAAACCCATTTGAAAAGCCGTTTTTAATTCGCTAATGACAAAAGCGGGAATAAGAACATAAGTCGGAATATCACTGTACGTTTTAGGCCGCTCCATTTTGGCCATGCCCACAAATAATTCAAGATCTTTTTCACGGGTCTGTTTAAACATAAAGGTCCGTAAAGGAGCTTCTGCCTTATTCAGGGCCTCTGTCTGCGTAATCTGCTGATTGATATAGGGTTGCAGGGCCTGTGTGTTAATCTCGTTCCACGTCGGCTGCATCACAAAAAAGGTAAGAAACAGTGATAAGCCAATAATGACCTGGTTCGGTGGCAATTGCTGTGTTCCTAAGGCATTGCGCACAAAGGACAAAACGATAATAATCCGCGTAAATGAAGTCATCAATACCAGAATAGCAGGGGCAAGGGAGAGCACGGTTAAGAGTAAAAGGATTTGTATGGATGCCGTTGTTTGCTCCCCAGCCGTGTTGCCTAAGTCCAGCGTTAAGCTTGCTGCCAGCGCAGGACTTGCCTGCTGCAGCATTCCAAAGCCAAAAACGCCCCATCCTAACGCAAACTTCATCAACCGACTCTTTAGGCCGGAATACCTTTGACTACGAGGATGAAGGAGGTTCATTTTTCAACCTCCTTCATCAGGCGTTCAAGTTCCTTGGAAAAGGAATCCTTTTCTTTGCGCTTTTTGCCGCTGAAAATTGTTTGAAGGACATGGCTCAGCGTTCCCTCTGCTTTTTCCACGGGACGATTGGCAAGCTCATCCAGAATTTCCGCGGCCAGCTCCGGATCATCGACCTCGGCTAGTTTTTCGATGTGGTGTTCGGTCCCGCCAAGAATCACTAATTTACCGGCGATCTCAACCAGATAAAGAGCCTGCTGTCCATACATAATTTGTCGGTCTAAAACCCTCGCCCACGGTGCATTCATCCCTCGTATTGCCGAACGATTCAGACGTTGAATCATTCTTAACGCGATATACAAAATGACCAAAAAGATAAGCACCGTTACCACAATGCCCCACCAGGAAGAGCCTGCGGCAGGCGGCGTTGTTACTGACTCACCCGGAGCCCACGCCTGATTTTCATCAAAATATGACATACACTATTTCAGCGCCTTAGCAACTGCCTCAATTACACGATCCGCCTGGAACGGTTTTACAATAAAATCTTTGGCACCGGATTGGATAGCGTCAATAACCATCGCTTGCTGACCCATAGCGCTGCACATAATGATTCGCGCTTCCGGAGCACGTTTACGGATTTCCCGAACAGCCTGTAAGCCGTCCATTTCCGGCATGGTGATATCCATAATCACGAGATCGGGGGTTAATTCCATATATTTATCTACGGCGACTGCCCCGTTCTCTGCTTCCCCAATCACGTTATAGCCGTTTTTTGTTAAAATATCCTTGACCATCATTCTCATAAACGCAGCATCATCAACAATTAACACATTTGCACTCACAAGTGTTCCTCCTCTTATTGAATACTAGCGATCCGTTCATTGGGTTGAATAATATCTGTAACCCGGATGCCAAACGTTTCATTAATAACTACGACTTCGCACTTCGCCACTAATTTCCCATTAACAATCATATCTACCGGCTCACCGGCCAGGCGATCCAGCTCAATCACTGATCCGGGACCCAGTTCCAAAATTTCCTTAATCGTCTTTTTCGCTTTTCCAAGCTCGACACTCACCTGAAGGGGAACATCAAGAATAAGACCAAGGTTGTCTTGGCTAACGGTAAGGTTCGTCGGCTTGAGCGGTGTGAATTGTGCCGGTTGGACGGGCATTGAACCCTGAGCCCTCGGCTGAGCGGGTTGCGGCCGCGGTTGAGCTTGTACCTGTTGTTGCACAGGCTGCGGCTGAGGTGAAGGCTGGGCTTTAGCCGGTACGGGTTTCTGCGGTGCCGGCGAATCCATCGTTCCCATCAGTTTTGATACCATCCCCTTGGCCACGCTAACCGGGATCACTTGGATCAAGATACTATCGATAACATCTTCTACAACCATTCGAAACGAGATTCGAATCAAGGCTTCATCCGGTTGTACAAATTCTTGATTACCCCCTGCCATGTCATTTAAGACAAGTTTAGGCGGCGTGATATCGACCAAGGAATTAAACATCGTCGACATTGAAGTCGCGGCTGACCCCATCATTTGGTTCATTGCTTCGCCGATTCCGCTGATCTGAAGATCTGTAAGCTCTAACGAAACATTTTTTCCGTCTCCGCCCATCATTAAATCGACGATAACCGCGCCATCGCGTTGAGAAAGAATAAGGAAGTTAGAACCCTCAATCCCTGCCTTATATTTAACATCCACGATAACCGATGGAATAGGGTAATCCTTGCGAATTTGCTCAGCGTTTGTAACGTCAACTTTAGGCGTAGTGATGTCAACCTTTTTACCCAGGAGCTGAGACAAGGTCGTCGCCGCTGTTCCCATTGAGATATTCGCAATCTCTCCAATGGCATCCTTTTCCATATCCGAGAATTCCACGACCGGCTCCTCAGCGGGAGTCTCCGGTGCAACCGTGCCTCGGAGCAAGGCATCAATTTCTTCTTGGGAAAGCATCCCGTTACCCATCTAATTCCCCTCCTTCATCTTCGACGGTTTCTGTTAATTGAACAGCAAGGTGTTCCCCACTTAGGCCGGGAACCCCATGGAATTTTTTGAAGTTCCCAACATAGATTGGGAGGGCGCCTTCAACCCCTTGCTGGAGAGGAATCACATCTCCCGGTGCAAGTTCTAATAGATCTTTGACTGAAATCTCTGTTTGTCCCAGCAATGCTGTCATATCAATTTTTGCCCATTGAATTTTATTACGAATCGCTTTCACCTGTTCGGGACTTCTAACCTTGGCCTGTGTTGAAAACAGAAAAAAAGTACTGAGTTTATCCAGAATCGGTTCAAGTACCAAATAGGGTAAACAAAAATTGATCATCCCGATTGATTCACCGACCTTCACTTCGAGGGTAATCAGAACCACCATCTCATTGGGTGCCACGATTTGCGTAAAAGAGGGGTTCGTTTCTAATGTCATGAATTTCGGTTTTAAATCTATAACATCAGCCCACGCTTCTTCGAGAAGATCAATCATCTGAATCAAGCGATGTTCAATAATCGTACTTTCGATCTCTGTCAAATCCCGATTTTTCTCTGATGTGGTTCCCACTCCCCCTAATAGCAAATCAATAATGATAAAGGCTAGCCCCGGGCTCATTTCGATAAGCAGAGTCCCTTCCAGCGGCTCAAATGTAAAAATTCCAAGAATCGTAGGGTTAGGCAGGGAACGGATAAATTCATCATACGTAATCTGTTCAATAGAAAGCACTTTCGTCTCAATCACCGAATGCAAATGTCCGGACAGATAGGTCGTCAACGACCGGCAATAATTATCATGAATATTTTGGAGAGAGTGAATCTGATCTTTGGAAAACTTATTCGGCCGCTTAAAATCATAGACTCGGATTTTCTTTTGCACTTTGTTGGTTTTAATTTCTTCTGCATCCACTTCCCCTTCGGAAAGCGCACTCAGCAGCGCATCAATTTCCGCCTGGGATAGAACGTCTCCCATAAGATCCCCCCTCTCGCGTTTCAGTGCTTTTACATATTAATATCTATTGATAAATAAAAGTAAGGAAAAGTATATCTTTGACTTTGTTGCCTGTCACTTCATTAAGCTGGCTTATGAGCTCTTTTTTCAGCTGTTCACGATTCTGCGGCTGCATATCTTTAAGCGACTTGCTTGACAATACCGTATTAATCCGGTCCTTAATAAAATCTTTTTTGGCCTCGATCTCAACATCCGATTTTTTACCGGCTCCTTCCACGGCAATCTGCGTTTTTAAGAAAGAACCGCCCTGTAAGTTAACTGTGAACTCGCCGATTTGGACCACAGGCCCGTTTCCTTGGACAACAACTTGCGTGGTTGTTGTTTTGGGGAAAAACAAGGCTTGAGCACCAAGGGTCCCCCCTATCCCAATAGCAATTCCTAAGACAGGAGGAATAATCTTCCCCAATATTGCTTTTAGATTCATTCCTTAGACCCCTCCACCGCTGAATAGAAAGGATGACATTGCCGATGATACTTGGCAATTTTGGCAATGAGTACATCCAAACTTTCAGAGACAATATATTTATTTCCACCCGTCAAGGTAATTACCGTATCCGGGGTTTCTTCCATCGTTTCGATCAGGTCGCAGTTAAGAACAAACATCGTTCCATTAAGACGCGTTACATGGATCATAAATATGCCCCACCCTCTGCTTCTAACTTCCGTTGTTCCCGCCGACGAATAAAAATCACTTGACCTGCTTCGTCTAAGACCTGTTGTTCGCGTCGTTGTTCCTTTAACCAAAACGCCGCTTCTTGTTTAACTTTTAATTTACGGAGTTTCTCTTGTTCCTGATGCGCTTTTTTAACACGCAGGCGCTGCCGGCTTATGACTTCTTCCTGCTGGGCCAATTCTGATTGTAATTTTCGGAACTGCTGATGAAGACTTAAGCTATAGCCTTGCCATCTGCCTAAGGTTTCCGGTGCTTTAATTCCTGCATCTTTTTGGCCTTGCAAAGCATTTTGCCATTGTTTCTCCTTTTCGAGACATAAGGCTTGCTTTTGCTGAAGTTTCTCAAATTCTTTTGCTAAAGACCGCCGTTCATTATCCAATTCACGCTCGGTCAATCGCAAAGGTGCTTCCAGACGAAACTTAAATCGCGGCATTGCTTAAGCATCCTTTCATTTGCCCTAACATCTCCGTAAAGTTGACTTGTTCATTAACGCTTTGGCGAAGAAATTCCTGAATTCCTCTGATATGGGCAATTGATTCATCAATTCGAGGACTGCTCCCGGAGACATAAGCACCGATATCAATTAAATCTTTAGCCTCCTGATAAATCGCGAGATATTCCCGGAACATACCCGCCATTTTCGAATGCTCAAGAGTTACAATATCCGGCATCACCCGACTTACCGATTGCAGTATATCAATGGCCGGATAATGATTCTGAGAGGCCAAATCCCGAGTGAGCACAATGTGACCGTCTAAAATTCCCCTTACCGCATCAGCGATGGGCTCATTATGATCATCCCCATCGACTAAAACTGTATAAATACCCGTAATACTACCTTGCTGTGACATACCGGAGCGTTCAAGGAGTTTCGGAAGGAGTGAGAAAACGGAGGGCGGATAGCCCCGTGTTGCCGGGGGTTCCCCTGCCGTCAGCCCCACTTCCCGCTGTGCCATTGCAAAGCGGGTGACCGAGTCCATCATCAAAAGAACGTCTTTCCCAAGATCACGGAAATATTCGGCAATCGCAGTTGCCGTATAAGCCGCTTTAAGGCGGACTAAAGCCGGCTGATCGGAAGTGGCCACAATCAAAACGGAACGCTTCATTCCCTCAGATCCAAGATCCTTTTCAATAAAATCCCGCAGCTCTCGTCCCCGCTCTCCGACTAACGCAATAACATTAACATCGGCGCTGCAGTTGCGTGCCATCATCCCTAAAAGCGTACTTTTTCCCACGCCCGAACCGGCAAAGATGCCAATCCGCTGACCCCGGCCGATTGTCAGCAAGCCATCCACCGCCCGAACCCCTACGCTTAAGGGGTCAGAGATGCGGGGCCTTTGAAAAGCATTTGGCGGTGGATTGTGCAGGGGATATTCACCGTCACAATTCAAAGGACGTTCATCCAGGGGATGACCTAATCCATCTAGGATGCGTCCCAACAGACCCTTTCCCACTCCGACCATAAGTTTATGGTGCTGTGGTACGACTCTGTCCCCCGGTGCAATTCCCTCTAACTCTGCCAAAGGCATCAAAAGAGTCGTCGAATTGCGAAACCCCACAACCTCAGCTGGAATCTCTATCCCCTCGCGCGTGATAATTTTGCAGTACGCGCCGACGCTGACCCGCGGTCCATCGGATTCAATCATTAAACCAACGATCTTGGCGACCCGACCTTGGGGAATAATGGGTTCCAAATATTGAACTTTATGGGCAAGACTGTTCCAATCCCTCATGGTTTAATTCCTCTCTCAGGAGTTGTTCTAAGTGAGCTAACTGCAGCTCCAGGCGTGAATCAAATATTCCTTCCGAACATTCGAGAAAACATTCCCCTTGATGAAGGGTATCATCCGGGATATAGGAGAGATTGAGCTGTGTTGCAAAATCACTATTTTGCAGCCACCCAAAATCCTCCGGTGCTATGTGTAAACGCCATCCCTCACGTTCCTGCGGAAAGAGCGTAAGCGCCTTAATCTGCTTTAACAACAATTCTGGTTTTATCTCCAGGCTTGCACGAATCACCTGCTCGGCAATCTTTATGCTTAAGTGAAGAAGGTCATGATCCACTTTGGCAAATTCATCTTTAACCGCATTTTGCAGATATTGAAGCAGCGTCTTTGATTGCTGTACCTTCTCGGCAATTTCATGCTCCCCCTGAGCTATCCCCTCATCATAGCCTTCGGTCTTTCCTTGGGTAAGCCCTTTTTCAAATCCCTCCGATTGAGCCTTTGCCGTAACTTCGGTAACTTCCTCACTAATCCGCTGCTTTAATTCCGCAATCTCAGTCTCCGCCTGTGAGCGCAATTGCTCCGCCTGAGCTTGTGCCTGGTCAATAATCTTCTGGGCTTCTGCTAAAGCTTCAGCCTGAGCATTGGACGTTAATTCGGCAAGTTCGTCAGGTGAATCAGCAGGGCTCGGAATTTCTTGCACGACAGTCAACCGCTGCCTCAAATGCAGAAATTCCTCGGCATCAATTTCAACTACCCGGGGATTTAAGACTTCTACTGCCTGACTCTTGACAACGCGTGACTTAATAAATGAGTTCATCGCCGCCACCCCTCGAAATCACAATTGCGCCGCTTTCTTCAAGACGTCGAATAACCTTAACAATTCGTTGTTGAGCATCTTCCACATCACGCAAACGCACAGGTCCCATAAATTCGATATCCTCTTTCAGCATTTGTGATGCACGTGCAGACATATTGTGCATGATCTTTTCTCCGACTTCCGGATTCGACCCTTTGATTGCCAAGGCCAGATCCTTTGAATCCACTTCCCGGAGTACCAGTTGAATTCCACGGTCATCCAGCATAATGATATCTTCAAAGACAAACATTTGCCGTTTGACCTGTTCGGCGAGTTCCGGATCATCCATTTCCAAAGAATCCATCACAACCTTCAGCGTTCCCGGATCGCTTCGGTTAAGGATATCAACCACACTCTGTATTCCGCCGGAAGTTGTATAATCCGTAGGAGCAAGGCTTGAGATCTTGCGTTCCAGAATTTTCTCGATTTCCTTAAGGACATCCGGACTTGTTCTCCCCATTAAGGCAATCCGGCGTGTGATATCGGCTTGCTTTTCATGGGGAATACTCGAAAGGATTGTGGCTGCTTTATCTGCGGGAAGATGGGTCATAATTAAGGCGATCGTTTGCGGATGCTCCCCTTGGATAAAGGATAAGAGCTGCTTCGGATCCGTACGCCGCACCAAATCAAAAGGACGCATTTTGAGTGATGAGGAAAGCCGGGAAATAATATCAAAGGCACGTTGCTCACCTAAAGCCCGTTCTAAAACCTCACGCGCATAATCAATTCCGCCTTGGGCGATATAATCATTAGCAATACACATTTGATGAAATTCTTCGACAACCGTATCACGCTGCTCGGCAGAAATTTTGTGAACATTCGCCATCTCTAAGGTAAGCTGATCAATCTCATTTTCGCTCAAATGCTTAACAATATTTGCTGATTTATCCGGTCCTAAAGCAATCATTAGGATTGCGGCTTTCTGAATCCCGGTTAAATTCTGGGCCATTTCTATCTTTCCTCCGATAACCATGTCTTCACGAGTCGAGCCACATCATCCGGATTATTTTCGGCATAAAGTTCAACCGCTTCTTTAACCTTTTGCTTTTCAATATCTTCCGCTGATTTCTTCTTCTTCTGCACAAATTTCAATTCTGCTTCCTTCTCCGCCTCTGCTGCCTGCTTTTGAGCCAGCAAAAGTTCTTCTGCCGCCGCCAGCGGAACCGGTTGAAGTTCGCTGTCAAAATCATCCATTGCTGCTCGGCGCTTAGCGCGCATCCGCAGAACTAAGAAGATGAAGACCAAGGCTAATAGAGTTCCTATCCCCAGCTCCACATATTGCCTGATCTGTTGTTGACGAGCGGCTGCCTCCCTCTGCTGTTGTTCTTGATCAATTCCGGTTTTATCAAAGGGCAAAGCGGCAACCTTTATCTCATCTCCACGGTTGATATCTATTCCGCTAGCCGAGGCAATAATCGTCTGAATTTGGTCGAGTTGATCCCCTGTGACAACATCCGAATCAGCCAGGACAGAAACCGACAAACGTTGAATTGATCCGGGAGCAACAACCCGTTGTTCCTGAGTCGTATCCACTTGGTAATTCCGAGTCGTTTCCGTTTTTGCTGAAGTCGAAGTCGAACCATTGCCGGTTGTGCCGACATAGCCCGGAACATTCGACTGTACTCCGGGAGTAGCTCCTCCCCCTGAATTACTCATGGAATTATCAGTCTTGTTTTGTTCACTAACAACCGCACCGGGTCCATTTTTAGTGGAGTTAATCGAAACCTGATCAAAATTGAGGGCTGCATTTGTACGAACAACCGTTTTTCCTGCACCGAAAACCTTATCCAGCATCGTTTGCAGCGATTTCTGCAAATCACTCTCTACTTTTTGTTTAAGCTGCAGCTGGGTTGCCGTTAATTTTTTAGGGTCATCTTTGTTGCTGAGGACATCGGAAAGCGTGTTTCCTTTTGTATCAACAATTGTCACATTCTCCGTTTGCAATCCTTCTACAGACGCACTTAACAGATTAGCGATAGCCTTGACTTGTTCCTCCGGGATCTCCGTACCCGATGCTAATTGCAAGGTAACTGCCGCGGTGGCCGCTTTTTGTTTTTCCTCAAACAGAGAAGGATCCGGCATCACAATATGAACTCTTGCATCTTCTACCCCGGCCAAGGTTTTTAATGTCGTTTCAATTTCGGTTTGCAATCCGAGAACATAACGAATTTTGCGGTCATTATCGGTTTCCCCTAAGCGAACCGAGTTCAGGTAATCAAAACTGAATTTACTTCCTTGCGGAAGACCGGCATTGGCCAATTCCAGCCGTACTTCATCCACCTGACTTTTCGGAACAAGGATCGTTGAACCGTTATTATCCAGCTTGTAGCTTACCTTCAGATCTTTTAGCTTCGTCGTAATTGTTCCGGCTTCCGTATCCGCTAAACCTGAAAAAAGAGTGACATACTGAGGCCGACCTGCCCAAAGGATCAAAGAAATCAGAGCTATCGTAACTAAAAGAGGAGCGACAACAGTGATTATTTTTTGTGGACGGGATAATTTACCCCAGAAATTACGTATCGACTGCTGTATTCCTGCCCACGAAAAATTCATTCAATTGCCCCTCCTTTCTCATTAATGAATTAATTGCCAAAGTTTATCCCCCGTTAATTCAGCAATACTTTCGTATAAAATTATAAATACACAAAATTAGATTTGCATTCTCATGATTTCTTGGTAACCCTCGATGACCTTATTCCTGACTTGAACCGTCAGGTTCAAAGCAAGGTTTGCTTTTTGCTGAGCAATCATGACGGTATGGATATCTTGAATTTGACCTGTTGCTAATCCTAAGCTCGCTTGCTCCGCATTCTTTTGCAGATCACTGACTTGGTTCAAAGCATTAGATAAGAACTGTCCAAAATCCGATCCTGCTTTCCCTGCCCCGTTATCCTTACTGCTTATAGGATTAGCCTGTTGATTCAAAACAGAGTTTACAGGATTTTGGATACCTATGGGCGGGATTGGAGTGATTGCCATTTATATTACCCCCTTCCGATCTCCAAGGCTTTAGACATCATTGATTTTGAGGCATTAAGTGCCGTAACATTAGCTTCGTACGCCCGTGAAGCGGAGATCATATCGACCATTTCCGTAACGATATTGACATTCGGCATTCGCACGTAACCCGCCGGCAGACCGGGTTCTGCAACCTTGACCGCATCCGGTGAATCAGGATTATATTCCATATTAAAGGGTGCCGCATCCTCGGTTATGGCTGCGACTTGAACCCCGTCTCCGGACGAGTTAACCGCTTTATTAAGTACGCTTGAAAAAGGGGTTTCCGCCGCCGGTCGGGGAACGAAAACAGCGACTTTCCGACGATAAGGAATAGGGTTACCTGCGGCAGTGGTTTGATTTGTTCGTGTTGTATTGATATTGGCCACGTTATTGGAAATGAGATCTAAACGTAATCGTTGTGCTGTTAAGCCGGAGGCACTTGTATCAATTGCATTAAAAAGTCCCATAGCTTTACTCCTTTTCTATACACATTCCACAATCACATGCCCGATTTCACTGAGCGGCACAACCCGATCGGCTAAGCCGGCATCAACAATCGCTCGCGGCATTCCATAAACAACACACGTTTCTTCGGCCTCGGCAATGGCAAAACCCTCAAGCGCCTTAATCTCACGCATTCCTTTAAGGCCATCATTGCCCATTCCTGTCATAACTACGCCTAAAGCGCCTTTGCCCACTTCCTTGGCTAAGGAGAGGAACATCACATCCACGGAAGGATGATAAAGCGTTGTGATCGGGCTTTCGTCACCGATATTTAGAAACAGCTGACCATTTTTTCGCATCACTTGAATCTGTTTACCCGCCGGGGCGATATAAATTGTGCCTGCTTTCAAAGGTTCACCATGAACCCCCTCCCGCACTTTCAAGGGACATAATCCGTTCAAGCGCTGCGCTAACGGTCCCGTAAACCCCGGAGGCATATGTTGAGCAACAATCACCGGGACCGGAAAATTAGCCGGGAGCTGAGGAAGAACAGTTTGTAAGGCTGAAGGACCTCCTGTCGATGTCCCAATGGCAACGACCTCAATAGGATGTTTCGGACGCTTCGCTGTACTTCGACCTCCTCGGTTCACTCCGGATTGTGTGGATACTCGGTTCGGGAGAGCAGCAGGATTTGCCCCCTGAGTTTGTGAATTCAGCGCATTGCTTTTCATTGCTGTTCGCCCGATTGCACCATTCTTCGAAAGCCGGGAAGGATCAACCTGTGCTGCTCCTTTAACCTTCTCAATTAAGTCCACAGCTAAATTCTTCAAGTCAGCTCCGGGCTTGCCCGAAGGTTTGGCAACCACATCAAAAGCTCCGTAATCCAGGGCTTTCATCGTTGCTTGGGTTCCTTCCGTTGTCACCGCACTTAAGATGATGACCGGAGTAGGCTGCCAGCGCATGATTTCATCCAAAGCCTGCAAGCCATTCATGACCGGCATTTCAACATCCATTGTAATGACCTGAGGATGTAAGGCTCGGAGTTTTTCAATCCCCTCTCGCCCATCCCGGGCAGTATCCACAACTTTTATCTGCGGATCCTGATTTAAAATCTTTTGCAATGTAAGACGCATAAACGGAGAATCATCAACAATTAATATTTAAGTTTCGCACCCAATAAAATGGCTTAGATTTGACCTTAAAAAGTAAAAATAATAGTTAAAATCCGCATGAACACTAGGTTTTTGGTATAATTAAGTGTCCAACCAAATCAACCAAAAACGAGGTGTTATCATGCG
>NZ_JAYFQK010000027.1:0-2897 GCF_034927245.1 Desulfitobacterium sp. | reverse complement strand
GAACTGCCGACATCCTGCTTGTAAGGCAGGCGCTCTCCCAGCTGAGCTAATCGCCCAAGTTTTTGGTGACCCGTACGGGATTCGAACCCGTGTAGCCGCCGTGAAAGGGCGGTGTCTTAAGCCGCTTGACCAACGGGCCATAGCGCAATAACTATATTACATGGACAAGCTTAACTTGTCAAATACTTTTTTGATTTAAACTAGCCTTTTTAGTTCTGACTTAGTTCTGCATTTCAGCTAAAGACTTGATTAACAGTAACGTTGCATCATCTCAAGTAGAGAACTAGGTATGGGTCACAATGCTAATGCAATTTAATTATTGAAACAGATAGATTTAGCCTTCAGTCTTATTCTAATCAGTTTACTAACAAGTTTATTTTGCACGTATCTAAGATGTGACAAGTTGTTATTCATTTGGGATAAACTTATTATGCCTCTAACAGCGCATAACATGCCCTCAGTGGTACGAAAAGTTAATAGGAGTATAAAACTATCAATATTCTCCCCTGCAAGGTAAAAACATTGCTTACCTCAGTAGTCCTCCATGCAGTGATATACTGTCTAGCCGTTTGTAATTTCAGTCGCTCTGCTATATACCATTTTATTTAAACTGATAAGGAATCCCAACTTGGTAAATATGTTGAGTTGCTAGTGAATTTTTCAGCTTATTTTATGCTATAATGAGTCTCGGTTTTTTTACCGATGAGTTTTTGTCTGCATCGAGGTGTAAATGTGAAAGCCTTTTTCGTTAAATATTTATATTTCTTTACTGGATTATTCATCTGTTGTATTGGTAACTATTTTCTAGTAGCCGCCCAGAATCTCGGAGTAAGTCCATGGGATGTATTACACCTTGGAATATCTAAATACTTCCCTTCTCTTGGACTAGGAACGATCGGAATTGTGGTCGGACTGTTAATTCTTATCCCTACAACTATTATGGGGATTAAACCGAAATTGGGAACGTTTCTTAATATTTATATTTTTGGACTTGGACTAAATGCATTAATGTCGAGTCATCTCCTTGAAATCTCCTCAAACTATGCGGTAAGCTTTCTATATCTTATCATAGGAATTATTACAACTGGTATTGGGACGGCCGTTTATTTGCATGCCAATACAGGAGCCGGTCCAAGAGATGCTTTGATGTTAGGCCTTAACCGAAAAACACGTTATAGCATCTCCCAAGTCCGGTCTGGTATTGAAATAACTGTTGTTGTGTTAGGATATGTTTTAGGAGGACCCATAGGCTTAGGCACTCTAATCTTCTCGTTAACAATTGGTATTTCGGTACAATGGGGTATGAGGTTAGTAAATCAACCTCAATTTATTACCAAATCCAGGCCCATAGAAGTAACTAAATAATAAGGATATGAGGATCATGGGTACATATCTACGATAAGCTAAATGGATACCAGCGATAGTCAAGCATATAGTTACCAAGTCATCCACAGGCAACTGAAACACCGTAGTGAAGTAGCCAATTGCACACAGCAAAGAGACCGTCTTAATCGACGGTCTCTTTGCTGCTTACCAGGCGATACGAAAGGCAAATGACGAAAGAGTCCGGTGGACTTTTTCGCCGAAGCGGATACCACAAAAACGAGGTAACCCGCTGAGGATCATTTTCGCCTCACGGACTCCTCCGACCCTCTGACGGACACTCCTGCCGTGGGGATACTACTTTCCTGGGAAGGCAGTCAGTCTCATCAGTAGCGCGCCACCGCGAAAAAGATACACCGTATCTTTTTCGTCTTCAGTCCAAGTAGGGCATTGCCTCTTAGAATGCACCTATAGCTATGGCACCTGCCCCGAAAACCACTCACTGGATGGTTTTCGTATCGGCCCTGGATGGTAACTCGAACTTCCGTGTTCGAGATACGAAAGGGTATGGTATACCCTTTCGGCCAAGCACGCTCCATAGGATTTCTTACCGGCGCAGGATCGAACGGGGGGAACGACCCTAGATCTGCTTGCACCTCTAAGTTTTTGCGCAGCAAAAAGCAAAGAGACCGTCTTCAACAGACGATCCCTTCGTTCTACCTGGCGATACGAAAGGCGGATGAGCCTTTCGCCCCACGGCCTCCTCTGACGAACACTCCTGCCGTGGGGATACTACTTTCCCAGGACTCTGCAGTCCAAGTAGGGCGGTGCCTCTTAGCATGCATCTATCGCCATGGCACCTGCCCCGAAAACCATTCACTGGATGGTTTTCGTATCGGCCCTGGATGGTAACTCGAACTTCCGTGTTCGAGATACGAAAACGATATGGGATATCGTTTTCGGCCAAGCCGCACGCTATTTAAGAATGACTTTGCGGCGCAGGCGAACGGGTGGAACCGACCCCAGAACAGCTTGCACATACAAGTTTTTGCGCAGCAAAAAGCAAAGAGACCGTCTTCAACAGACGATCCCTTCGTTCTACCTGGCGATGACCTACTTTCCCAGGACTCTGCAGTCCAAGTATCATCGGCCCTGGAGGTCTTAACTTCCGTGTTCGAGATGGGAACGGGTGGAACCCCTCCGGCATTATCACCAGATCCAACTCGCTGTTCGACATTCGACATTCGAACTTGAGTCTTCTTTTTAGTTTTTGAGAGTGTTCTCTCAAAACTACACAGATTTCGTTTCATTAAGTCTCTTCGATTCTCTCTAACTTCGTTTGAGCCCCGTTAGAGTTACCTTCATCGTGGCTGAGGTCTCCTTTCTCTTCCGTCATCCTTTCGAATCACGAATATCGAACTTCGAACCTCGTATTAGGTCAAGCCCTCGACCGATTAGTACCCGTCCGCTCCACACGTCACCATGCTTCCACTTCGGGCCTATCTACCTGATCTTCTTTCAGGGGTCTTACTAGCTTACGCTATGGGAAATCTCATCTCGAGGTTGGCTTCGCG
>NZ_JAYFQK010000019.1:0-8112 GCF_034927245.1 Desulfitobacterium sp. | reverse complement strand
TTGAAAAAGGAGTGCGGTTAGGCCTTTTTGGCATGCCCATTTTATGAGTGGGGTTCTTCATCTCCTTTTGCTCATCGTAATTCCCAGGGACTTTATCCCATCTTGGAGATTTCCTCCCTTTTTATTCCGAGAGGCTATTTAAAAATTAACGAACCGCATTCATGATGCTGACCATCGGCAGCATGATAGCCGCCACGATGGAACCGACGACCACCGCCATGATGATGATCATGGCCGGTTCAATAGCCGCCGTCAGTTTATCGATTGCTTCCTCCACCTCCTCGTCAAAAAATCCGGCTGTTCGGGTGAGCATCTCGTCCAGCTCGCCGGTCGTTTCGCCGACGGCGATCATGTGGATCAAAAGCGGCGGAAAAAGCCCGACCCTTTTGACCGGTCCGGCAATCCCTTTCCCTTCCCTTACCTCTTCACAGCAAGCCATAAATTTATGTTCAGCAACCCGGTTGCCTAAAAGATTGCTCATGATTTCAATCGCCGTAATCACCGGAATACCGCTTCTCAGTAGGATTCCCATGCTTCGGGCAAACCGGGATGTGATCACCTTAACCGTCGGCTTCCGCAGCAGCGGGAGTTTTAACTTTAAGGAGTCCAACCAATATTTCACTTCACTCTTTTGAGCCAGATAAGACAGAATGGCAATCAAGAAGACGGTTATCATCGTCAGCATCAACAGATGGCTACTAACAAAGTTGCTAATGCCAAGCAAAACCTTTGTTATCAGCGGCAGCTCCCCACCCATGGACTGCAGGATCCCGGAAAAAGTCGGCAATACCTTGACGAGCAGCAAAATGACAACGCCCACGATCAGAAAGAGCAAAATAAGCGGGTAGGTCAAGGCCGTACGGATTTTGCGGCGGATCTTATTTTCTTTCTCATAAAAATCAGCCAGTTGATTCATGATCACATCCAGCGTTCCGCTCGCTTCCCCGACCTGAATCATGTTCAACATAAACTCGGGAAAGATATCCTTATGATCGGACAAGGCTGCCGAAAGAACTCTTCCGCGCTGCAGTTCCTCATGAACATCCTCCAGGACCTCTTTGAATTTTTTCTTTTCAATTTGATCCCGTAAAATCGCAATGCCATCCACAATCGTGATCCCTGCGCTTAAGATCACGGCATACTGCCGGCAAAAAAGGGCAATATCCTTAATCGTTACGCGTTGGAAAATATCCTCGACGGCGAGCGCTTTGCCCTCCTGCTGCACATCCACGAGGAAGTAGCCTTGCTCCTGTAGCATGGCCGTGAGCATATCCACATCGGTGACTTCATACGTTCCGGACAGCTCTTCCCCGTTTAAATTTTTAGCTTTATAGGCATATGTAGGCATTCTGCGCTCACCACCTTTTATTGATCAACTGTTGGAAATACTGCTTATCCTGAGCTCTGGAAAGACCCTCTTCTTTCGCAATCAGACCCTTGAAGCATAACTCGGCCAGATTAGCATCGAGAGAATGCATTCCCTCATTCGCTCCCGTCTGAATAATGCTATTTAACATATGCGGTTTTCCCTCGCGAATGAGATTCCTGACCGCAGGCGTCGCCACCATCACCTCAGTAACCGGAATCAAGCGGCTCCGATCAGCACTTGGTACCAGCTGCTGGGAAACAACGCCTTCCAACACGGTGGCCAGTTGACTGCGAATCTGGTCTTGCTGGTTCGGCGGAAAATTATCAATGATCCTGTCCACGGTTTTGGCCGCTCCCACCGTATGCAGGGTTGAAAAGACAAGATGCCCGGTTTCGGCGGCTGTTAGGGCAATGCCGACCGTCTCCATATCCCGCATCTCCCCGATCAGAATGACATCGGGATCTTCCCGTAAAATCGAGCGCAGAGCGACTGAAAAGGAAGGAGCGTCCATACCGATTTCACGCTGATTGACAATGCTTCGTTTATGTTTATGCAAATACTCAATCGGATCTTCGACCGTAATCACATGGCACTGTCTTTCTTCATTGATCAGGTCAATCAAGCTCGCCAAGGTGGTGGATTTACCGCTTCCAGTAACCCCGGTAATGAGGACAAGTCCCTTTTTAAGTCGGGCAAAATTCTTGATGACCGGCGGCAAGCCCAAAGAATCAAACTTTGGAATAACAAAAGGTTGAATCCGGATGGCGATGGCATATGTTCCGCGCTGTTTATAAATATTAATCCGGAAACGACCTAAGCCGTTTCTTGAGAATGAGGAATCGACAACGCCGTTTTGCTTGAGAACCGCTAATTTTTCTTCGTCAAGGCAAGCAACGGCAATCTCCCGCGTATCTTCCTGCGACATCGGCTGAGAGCTTTCCAGCGGCTGGAGCAACGATCTCAGCCTCAGCATCGGTTTACTGCCAACGGTCAAATGGATGTCCGTTGCCTTCATTTTTACGGCATACTCAAGCATGGCGTCTAAATCGTTCGTTTTAATCTCTGGCATAGACTGTTTTCACCATCTCGCTGATGGTCGTCACCCCCTTTAAGACCAGTTGTTTGCAATTGTCATACAGCGGAACCATTCCATTCTCAAGGGCCATTTTTCTTAACTCCTCGGCATTGCTTCCTTTCTCAATCAAACTGCGCAATTGGCTATTGAGAACCATCACCTCATGAATCGCCAGACGCCCCCTGTATCCGGTATTGTGGCATGCGGGACAACCCGTCGCCTGATAGAGTCTGGTAATCTTATCCTCGCGCAAAATCCTCTTTTCACTATCTCCCGGAATATATTCCTTTTTGCATAACGGACACAGCCTGCGCAGAAGTCTTTGTCCAATAATACCGACGATGGATTCTGCCACCAAATAGGATTCAACCCCCATATCCATCAACCGTGTCAAAGTACTTGGTGCGTCATTGGTATGGAGCGTCGATAACACCAAATGCCCGGTAATCGCGGCCCGCACCGCAATATGGGCGGTCTCTTCATCCCTTATCTCCCCGATCATAACGACATCGGGATCTTGTCTTAGAATGCTTCGTAAACTTGAGGCAAATGTCAGACCCGCTTTGTTATTGACTTGGACTTGGTTAATCCCTTGCAACGTATATTCAACAGGGTCCTCGACAGTAATAATATTCTTATCCGAAGTATTTAATTCTTGCAGCATGGTATATAGTGTCGTCGATTTACCGCTTCCGGTAGGCCCCGTGAGAAGAATAATACCGTACGGCGAACTTAAAATACTGTCAATCAGAGAATTTTCATGTTCAGTAAAGTCAAGCTTGCTACGGTCGAAAAGCACACTCTCACCATTCAAAATACGGATAACGATCTTTTCCCCAAAAACAGTGGGCAGGGAAGAAACACGAAAGTCATATCGGTTCCCATTCACCTCCATTTCAATCCGGCCATCCTGGGGAATCCTTTTTTCGGCGATGTTCATTCCGGCCATAATTTTGATCCGCGTCGAAACTGCTGAAAATAGGCTTTTCGGAATCTCCATGCTTTCGACGAGTACTCCGTCGACCCGATAACGAACTTTAACATTGTATTTAAATGGTTCGATATGAATATCGCTTGCGCTGTTCGTGATAGCCTGGTTGATGATCGAATTAGTCAGCCTTACCGCCGGTGCGCTTTGAATTTCATCGATGACCGCCTGATCAATCCTGTCATCTAGTTCAACCTTATATTCGTTTTTCAGATCTTCGAGCGCTTTATCGGTCGTCTGCTTACTGAAATATTGCTCAATGGCTTTTTCGATGGCGTCATAATTGGCTAAACACGGCTGAACTGCTTTCTTCGTTATAAAAGTAATGTCATCAATCGCAAAAATATTTAAAGGGTCATTCATCGCAACTATAAGCTTATTATTATTTTCACGAATAGGGATCAAATGATATTTCTTGGCAACTTCTCGGGGAATGCAGCGGGCCACCTCAGGATTAATAAATTCTCGTTCCAGATCAATTCTGTCTAGGGATAGTTGTTTGGAAAGGGCATCTAAAATTTCATTTTCTGATAGAAAATGAAGTTCAGCTAAGACTTCTCCCAGATGTTTCTTCGTCTTGGTTTGTTCCGCTAACGCTTTTTCCAATTCTGCAGACGTTAGTTTACCTGCCTCAACAAGAATTTCGCCTAATCTTTTTTTAATAAAGCGTCCGTCTGCCAATCCTTCACATAACCCTTCTTTTTGTTTAATTAAATTCTCAGACTTGGCCGGTAAGTCCTAGGACCTTTTTACTAAATGATATTTTTTAGAATAATACTTAAGTACTATTTTTAATATACTAAACCAGAAATTTACTATTGTCAAACACCCCCTAAGTTACATATTTAGGGGATATTCTCCATATAACTCCATTATTCGAGTCTATTACCCTGTGCATATTAGTCTAAAAATAGAAATTCGTAGCCAAAAACGGCTGAGGACTCCACAAAATTAATCATTGCAAAATTAAATCATGATCGACAATAAAATCTTAAATCATATTTTATACGACATTCGTATTATCCCTATTTTTTTGCACAGCAAAAGCAAAGGGACCGTCTTCAACAGACGGTCCCTTCGTTCTACCTGGCGATACGAAAGGCGGATGACGAAAGAGTCCGGTGGACTTTTTCGCCGAAGCGGATACCACAAAAACGAGGTAACCCGCTGAGGATCATTTTCGCCCCACGACCTCCTCTGACGAACACTCCTGCCGTGGGGATACTACTTTCCCTGGAAGGCGGCGCGCCTCAGTCAGTCTCAACAGCAGCGCGCCGCCGCGAAAAAGATACACCGTATCTTTTTCGTCTTCAGTCCAAGTAGGGCGGTGCCTCTTAGAATGCATCTATAGCCTTGGCACCTAACCCGAAAACCATTCACCGGATGGTTTTCGTATCGGCCCTGGACGGTAACTCGAACTTCCGTGTTCGAGATACGAAAACGATATAAACTCGATCGTTTTCGGCCAAGCTATTGATTTACAATTAAAACTGACCACAAATTTACGAATAAAATTGACCACTTTCGATAAAGAGATTATCCTTCTTTCATAGTAACGAAAGGAGGATAAATCGGAGGTGAGAGATGTGCAAGACTGGATAGCGGTCAAAAGACTTTATAAGAATGGGGTGAAGAAACAACAAATAGCAAAACAACTGAATATGTCAAGAAACACAGTCAAGAAGCTCCTAAAAGCAAGTAAAGAACCCGCATACAACAGGAATCATTATCCTAGTAAGATTGATCCCTATGAAGAGCTTGTAAAGGAGTGGTACCAAAGCCCGGAATATAACTTCATAGGAACCAGGATTTTCAGGGAATTAAGAAAAATTGGTTATATCGGTAGCATTGGCCCTGTATATCGGTTTCTAAAGAAATTAGATCGAGAAAAACAAAGAATCAATCCCAAGGCTACCTTGAGGATTGAGACTCCTCCGGGAGAACAGGCTCAGTTCGATTGGTCTGAATACGATGTCATCGTTAATAAAGCCATTACAAAAGTGTATTGTTTCTCAATTATCATGGCCTTTAGTCGCGATAAAAGAATTCACTTCTCCTTGAGTTGTGATGGTGATGCTATTTATGATGTTATTCAAGAGTTATTCCATAAATTTGGAGGTGTAACCCAGGAACTACTTATCGACAATCCAAAGGTTCTCGTTGTTGAAAATCTGGAGGGTAAAGAACCTCAATTCAATCTGGATGCTTTAAGAATGGCAGCCCATCTTGGTACAGAACTCAATGCCTGTGCGCCTTATAGGGCTCGAACTAAGGGAAAAGTAGAGCGCCCCTTTAACTACATAGAAGAGCAGTTTATTAAAGGAAATACTTTTTCTTCCATGGCCGAGCTTAATCAAGCCGGAAAAGAGTTTGTAAAAGAATGGTGTCGAGAGAAACACGGAACAACGAAAAGAATTCCCGAGGAGGCATTTAAAGAAGAAATCTCTTCCTTGTTCCCATTACCCAAGCACCCTTTTATACGAACGGATATGGAAACGAGAAAGGTGAGCTTAGACTCTCTCGTCAGTATTAAGGGAAATAAATACAGTGTGCCGGTGAAGTATGTGGATCAGGTTGTTAAATTTAAAACATTTTATGGCTATCGGTTGGATCTCTATGATTTAAAAAATCAGTGGATTACATCCCATGAACTTTCACAAAGTCACTGTTCGATCACTCGAATCGATTTGCATTATGAAGATATTGCTGTGAAAACACCGAAGTCCATTCCTGAGGTTAAACGAATGTTTACTCGAACCTTTACCAGAGGGGCAGAGTATTTAGAGAATGCCAGTAAGAAATTGCAGCAACCGAGTTACCATGCTCGGCAAATCCTGAAACTCCAGGATCTTTACACCATCGAAAGTCTTGAGCTGCTCTTGGGATACTGTATTGACCATAATATCTACGAAATTGACAGTATTAAGGAAACCCTGAAAGTAAAGGCAATAGATATCTTGTTGGGAAGGTTAGGGAATGAGGTTGCTGCGACCACCGAAGCTAACCCCGAGCTCATCCGCGATTTATCCTATTATGGTGGAGGTGGTCAATTTTGAGTGTAAATCCTACGATTAACGCAGAGGATCAGTACATTGATAGGACCTTAAAGAAGTTCAAACTCGTGGATATCCGTAACAACTACAACGATTTAATCGAAGAGGCCAAAAGAGATCATCTGGATTACAAAAGCTTTTTGATTAAACTCATTCAGTATGAGGAACATGGGAAGATAAAGCGAATGGTAGAAAAGAACACAAAATCCGCAGGCTTTCACAGAAATATGACCCTCGAAAATTATGATTTCGCTTTCCATAATTACCGATACAAGGCAAAGATCATGGAATTGGCTAGCCTCAACTTTCTAACTCAAAAAGAAAACGTCATACTGATTGGGCCACCTGGGGTTGGGAAAAGTCACATCGGGTCTGCCCTAGGAATCAAGGCGTGTGAAGCCGGAAAGAAAGTGATGTTTACTAACGCCAATGACTTTATTGAAGAACTTGCTCATCAAGCTCTTCACGGAGCATTAAAAGCCCTCTTCAACCGCCTGGCAAGGATTGACCTTATCTTTCTTGACGAACTGGGATATCTCAAAATGGACAAAGAAAAAGAGAGCTTGTTCTTCCAGTTTATCCGCCATAGATACGAAAAGAACGCCCTCATCATCACAACCAATTTACCTTTTGAACGCTGGGGAGAAATCTTTACTAGCCAGCTGGCAGCTACGGCCATATTAGATCGGCTAGTCCATCACTCTCACATCGTCAGTATAACAGGCGAAAGTTACCGTGTAAAGGGTAAGCCTAAGGAGGGAAATTAGATGGAGATTAAACTTGAAAAAGCGCATTATGACAAATATGTAGAGATATACAATGACCAAGGGACTCTAGCTGCAAAGGATTATGTGACAAATCTATGTGATATGGATATTAATCAATTTCAAAGAAAAATGCGCCGAGAAACAGATTATATCTTCAATAAAAGCATCAAGAGGTATGACAAAAGGACTATTGACGCAGAGCCGTTTATGAGCCTCGATGAGCTTTGTTCCAACACAAGAGCCCTTTCAATGACTAAGGAAACCCAGAATAATGGACATGCCTTCAATGATCTTATTTTTGAGTTGATGCGGGATCGCTTAATTGAACTGCAAAAGTTTATTCGAATAGACCCAGTGGCTAAACAGGTAGTCGTTGATAAAAAGTCAGCTAAGGATTATGGATACATACTAACGATAAGCTAATTAGGTACCTGTGGATAGCCTAACATACTGCTGTTAAGTTATCCACAGGTAATTTGAAAACGCCGTAGTAAAGTGGTCAATTTTTAGTGTAAAAAGTGGTCAATTTTACTTGACAATCTACAGCCAAGCCGAACGCTATTAAGAATGACTTTACGGCGCAGGCGTACGGGTGGAACCGACCCCAGAGCAGCTTGCACATATAAGTTTTTGCACAGCAAAAAGCAAAGAGACCGTCTTGTACAAGACGATCCCTTCGTTCTTACCTGGCAATAACCTACTTTCCCAGGACTCTGCAGTCCAAGTATCATCGGCCCTGGAGGTCTTAACTTCCGTGTTCGAGATGGGAACGGGTGGAACCCCTCCGGCATTATCACCAGATCTTGATTAAATTCTGAGAGTGTTCTCTCAAAACTGCACAGATTTTGTCTTCATTAAGT
>NZ_JAYFQK010000081.1:0-11125 GCF_034927245.1 Desulfitobacterium sp. | reverse complement strand
TTCGAGCCCAAAAAAGATGCAGTTCCACTGACTCCCGGACAAAATCGCCGGTCATTGGCATCGTACTCATAGCCCTTACTCCTTTCGTACACGCCTGAATATAGAGTATTTCTGACACAGCGTATGCAAGAAAGGAGTAATTGGCTACACATAATTAAATGCTAAAAATCAACTTTCAGGGTTTTTACGAGAGCATACGCTCCCTCCGCGCGAGTCATCATCCGTTCGGGTTCGAAATTTGCTCCTTCTATTTTCATCAGCCCTAACCCTTTGACTAATGATGCATATCCCACTGCCGAATTATCGATACTGACATCCTCATAAGGACTTTGGAACAGGTTCTGAAGATGAGCGACTTTCTCAAGGTTTAAAAATCGGACAAGGAGCTTAGCCATCTGTTCCCGGTTCACATTATCCGCCGGGGATACATCTTCTCTTAACCAGCCTAAAGCCTTAGCCTTTTGCAGCACTTCTTGATCACTGAGGTTTGTACTTTGCCATACCCCATTTTTGGCAATAATCATCGCTCTGAGCATCGAAGCCATCGTTAAATTCTCATTGGGTTTAAATTCATCCTGATTTTCGCCGAAGATTCCCGCTTGGCCTAAAAGGCTGATTTCCTTTTCCGCAAAGTTGCCCGCTATATCCTTAAAGTAATAAGGATGTTCAAGATTTTCTAAAGCTTCCCCCTGCCAATTCAAAAACTGCTTCGTTTTAGCATCCATCATATTGGAGCGCGCCAGAACATTCTTCAGAGAAGGTTGATAAACAAGGCGGATTTCACTTAGCCCATTTGCATCATACATTTGTATATATTTAAGTTCTAAAGGACGGGCTTCAAGAAATGACGTTTCTGCACTCCCCTGAGCCATTGCCTCCGTTGGGTTCGGGAAATCCAGTTCTCCCCAATTCAGATTGTAGCCGATGATCGCTTTCGATACAGCATCAACCCTAACTGACATTCCATTATTGGGGAACAAAACACCTTTCTCGAGACGCTGGTAATTAAATTCTTGAAGATCACCCCTTGCACCCATTTTTATAGAGTACTCATTCGGATTCTCTATCAGCTTAACCTTTTGAAAACGCTCAGGTTGAATCTTCTTTAAAAAATCCTCGGCAAACTGTTGTGATGCCGCTCGATCCATTGGCGTTTGATCTTCTGTTTTGGGATTTGGCTGCGACGAAATACTGAAAGTGAAAGCCAATAATTCACCGTTTACGGCATCCACTTGAGCATAAATATTTTGGACATCTCCTTGATTCTTTTGATCGGAAGACCAATTTAAGGACCAGACCCGATTCCGACTATAGTATCCGTTCATACCTAAATTTGCGGTTCTTAAAATAAGTGAATCAGGGACATTGATCCACTTTTTAACCGCTTCAACCGCCTGTTCCTGAGTGATAATCTTTTCATTCTGCTCAATTTCCTTTTGCTCTTCCGGGCTTAAAACAGGCTGCTGAACCTCACCCCTACCCGCTTTATTGTAAGCACCGGCATTCGCGAGACTATCCTGAGCTAACCAATGTCCGTTTTCCAACTTAACCGGTTCCCCGGTGAAAGCATCTATTGCTCCATTGCTTGATGAATTCGTTAATTGGTAAATAAGGCGGGCTTGGGCTTTCGGTGTCGCAGTAAGAGGACGCATCTGCGGAGGTGTAAAGTATTGAAGTTCCAACATTTTGTATTTCTCAAAGGATTGACGTGCCTTATCCCCGCTGATGATCCCCTGAGCTTCCGGAAAACTATCCTTGCTCCAGTTCAAGTTGTAACTCATAATGCGGCCATCCCTGCCATTGACTTGAACATCCACAGAATTCCCGGGAAATTGAATTCCATTGACCACTCGTTTCCACTGAAATGCATAAGTGATCATGCCCCGATTATTCAATGATATAACTCGGGAATCTTCCTGAACAAATTCTAATTCTCCTAAACGATCCGGCAGCATTTTATTGACTAACTGCTGGGCAATTTCCTTCGCTTCCGCATAGGACACTTGAGGGAGATTGAATTCTGATTCCGTTTCGGGAGTGTTTTTCCATTGGTTCATATTCATAATTTCCCCGCTGTTCACATCCACTTGAGCCGAAAAGCTGCCGCCGTTCCGATCGGGATTCGACCAGTTCAACGACCAGCTTTGCCGGCTATTATAGCTGTTGAATCCTGAGGTAAACTGAGAAAATTCTTTAGGAACCTCGAAGTTTTGTTTCACTAAATTAATCGCCTGTTCAAGACTGATTTCAGTTTTGGCTGGGGCAGTGATTTTAGCTTTCGTTGCTTCAGCTCCTAAAACAGCTGTAGGAACAATCGTTTGTGCCAAGAACACAAAAGCTAAAGGAATTACTAACTTACGAAACTTAAACATGAAAAACATCATCCCTTCTTCCCTGGTTAATCCGGTTCACCCGATTAATCTATTTATCCATATATCCATATATATAGACGCAAATTCATACCAACCTATGACGGTCGAATGAATCTTTTTATTTATTAAAATTCTAATAACATAATCAAATATTTTTATAGTATAAATGTTCATACTATTCCATTTGTTCGGCAGGTTTTTCATCGTTTATGCCGAAAACCTTAATATTAGATGTTCTGGCAAACATATAAGGGGTGAATTGTATGAAACATCCTCTCCTGTTTATTTCTATTATCATCACTGCACTCATTCTATCCGGGTGTTCCCCATCCCTCAACGTACTCTCCTATCGATATCGCCTTGAAACATCCCAAACTTCGACTGCTCCTGTTGAACCGATGACCCCCGCTGACCGTAAAGAAGTAGAAGAGCTTTCTCTGGAATTTGCGCAGAAATATTATACATATAATCTTGAAAACTACGTCGAAGTGAATAATGAATTGCTTTCCCTAATGACTTCAGAATACCAGAACACCTTTAAACAGCTTACAACGGATGGCTTACTCGCCGCCAAAGCGGTTAATGCTGAATCTGAAGTTGAATCCGTGCAGGTTTCAGAGGTTGATAAACTTTCCTCAAACCTGGCCAATGTCAAACTTACCTTTGATGCAAAAGTTTCTGCGAATGGCCAAACAACTCGGAATCAATACAGCACTAAACTTGGTCTGCTTAAAGATGACGGACATTGGAAAATCAATACCATACTTTCCGAACAACCGGCAAGATTCTTCGAACTTAATAAACTGCTTTAGCGGAGCACCCCTAACTTAGGGGCACATAAAACTGAGGGACTGTTGAATTCAACAGTCCCTCAGTTTTATGTGGTAGGGGCGTATTAAACCTGTTCCCAAGATTTAAAAATATCAGCCCTATCCCATAATTTCGTATAAAGCTTTCCTTCATTCAGAAGTTCCTGATGTGTGCCGCGTTCCGCAATCTTGCCCTCGTTAAACACAAGCACTTCATCAAGCTTTTGCATGATCGGCAAATGATGGGATATGACAATGATTGTTCGGTCCTTCATTAAATCAAGAATTTCCTCGATCACGTCTCGTTCAGTCACCGGATCAAGCCCTGTTGTTGCTTCATCTAATATGAGAATTGGGGCATTTGTTAAAATGACCCGTGCAATTGCGAGCCTTTGGCGCTGTCCACCCGAAAGCTTGAGACCTTCTTCCCCGATTTTACTTTCATAGCCTTCAGGCAGGGAAAGGATAAAGTCGTGAATCTTAGCCTTCCGACAGGCTTCGTACAATTCTTCATCTGTTGCCTGAGGGCTGGCCAACAATAAATTTTCCTTTACCGTTGCATTAAATAGATGAGTCTTTTGGGTCACTACCCCAAAATAATGACGGGCTTGTGCCGCATCAATAGTCTTAAGCTCCTTACCATTGAGTTTAATACTACCCACATGATAATCCCAGAATCTCAGTAACAGCTGAACCAGACTGCTCTTTCCTGCTCCGCTTGGGCCCACGATTCCTACCTTTCCCTTGAGGGGGACCTTAAACGAGATATCTTGAAGCACATAGGGTTCGCCCTGCTCATAACGGAAATGAAGCTGAGATATTTCCAGCACAGGAGAATAACTCGGAAAAACAGAATCGATCGCCGACGCTGTGGAAGTGCGTAAGGTCTCCGGAACTTCAGGTTTCGATTCCTTCAATTCCCACAATCGCTCCGCCGCAACCCGTGTTTCATCAAACTTTTGCAAAGACATGGGCAGCGCTTCGATTGTTTCAAAGCTGCTGAGAACCCCTAGCGTAAGCATTCCCAGATAAACCCCGTCAAGTTTTCCTTGTTCAATCAGAATAACGCCGAATACAAGGACCACCCACATGCCTAAATTGGAAACCACGCCTAAAGCTGCCCCTGATAATCCTTCCAAGCGAGAATAGCTTCTTTGGGCTGAACTATATCTTTGTTGAGTCGTTTTAATTTTCTCAAGGAAAGATTCTTCTTGACCAAAAGAGATCAGCTCAGACATTCCCTGGATAAGATCGAGCGTTTGAACCTGAAGCTGTGACTTTTCCGTAATTTTCCGCTTCCCCGCATCCTTGCCCAGGGCTTTAATGACTAAAGGAATCCCTACTCCACCCAGGAGAAAGAAGGCGGCAAGAATAAACGGGAGCCGCTGATCAAAGGCAGCTAAAAAGATTCCATATCCCAATAAAACGATAACCGCAACCAAAGGAGGGGCAAGCACGCGAAGGTAGAGATCCTTTTGCGCCTCCACATCGCCTACGATTCGGCCGAGCAGATCACCGCTTTTAAAATACATCAGGCGCGCCGGGGCTAACGGTTCAATCGCTTCATAAACACTTACCCTGATTTGGCTGAGAATCCGGAAAGTGACATCGTGGGAAAAATAGCGCTCCAAATATCGTAAAACGGCTCTCCCAATCCCAAAGAAACGTACCCCGACAATAGCTACCATCAGGTCCATCATCGGGGGCTGAAGTGCCGCTCTAGCCAAGAGATAGGCAGCTGTCGCCATCAATCCGATATGACTGTAAATGGCCAGAACACTCATCAGCAATGCCAGCAGAATCCGTCGGCGATATGGAACCATAAGGCGAATCAAATATTGAAATCCTTTCATGCTGTCTCACCTCTGTATTCCCGGACAAACTGGGCATAGAGTCCCTGCCGCTGCAGCAATTCTTGATGAGATCCTGTTTCGGCAATTTTACCGTGATCAAGGACCAGAATACGATCAGCCTGACAAACCGTGTTTAAACGATGGGCAATCATCAGTACGGTTCTTCCTTTCATGAGCTCACTCAAAGAGTCCTGAATCACATGTTCACTTTCCGCGTCCAAACCTTCTGTCGCTTCATCTAATAACAGCAGTGAGGCATTTTTCAGAAAAGCTCGCGCAATCGCAATCCGTTGAGCCTGACCGCCGCTTAAACGGGCCCCGCCTTCACCTACCAAGGTCTGATACCCGTTGGGAAAAGTCATAATAAACTCATGGGCCGCTGCTTTTTCCGCCGCTTCGCGTACTTCTGAATCAAGAGCCTCCGGGCGGGCCAGCCGAATATTTTCCTCAATCGTACCTGAGAACAGATAGGGCTGTTGGGATAAATAGGCGATCTGCGAACGCCATTGGGCTGCAGGCAATTGTTCAAGCGGAGTTCCGGCAATGATAATTTCGCCTTTGGTCGGTTTTATAAAATGCATCAGCAAGGAAAAAACCGTACTTTTCCCCGCCCCGCTCGGCCCAACAAGCGCAACGTGTTCCCCCGGGCGAATCTCCAAATCGACCCCATCAAGTGCCGCTAATCCATCGGCATCGTAAACCAGGGAGACATTCCTAAAAATAATATTTGCCTTTGCTAATTCTAATTCTGAAGGCTTAGAACCGCTCTGAAGGCAAAGTTCATCATTTCCTAAATCCTCCGTATCCTCTGTCAGATTCTCAATCTGATTAAGAACCTCATAGATTCGGTTAGCGGCATTTACCCCGGAAAGACTGGCATGGAACCTTAACCCCAGATTTCGTAAAGGAAGATAAAATTCCGGAGTTATGACTAAAAGAAAGAGTGCCTCTTCAAATATTATTTTCCCGTAAACTAACCTTACCCCTAAGGCCACTGCCACAAGAGCCGTGCTGATCGTGGTCATGAATTCCAAGACCAGTGCGGATAAAAAAGCAATCCGTAAGACGCTGAGGGTCGTCTTGCGGAAAGACTCGCTAACTCTCCCGATCACGCGAGCCTGATCTTTGCTTCGCCCAAAAACTTTTAAAGTAGCCAATCCTTGCAGCATGTCCAGAAAATGCGCACTCATCCAACTTAAGGCACGCCACTGCTGCAACGACTTTTTCTCCGCAAGTTTGCCGATTAACATCATAAATACGGGAATGATCGGCCCTGTTACAAGCAAAACCAGAGCAGTTTGATAATCTAAAGGGAAGATATAAAAAAGCATAAAAAGCGGAATCAATCCGGCCATTGCAAGCTGAGGCAGGTATCGGGCAAAATAATCTTCCAGGGATTCAATTCCTTCAACTGCAGTGTTGACTAACTCACCCGCCCGTTCGCCCCGAGCATAAAGCGGGCCTAATTGAATTAATGCTTTAAGAAATTGTTCTCTGATATTCTCTTTGACCCGAATCGCTGCTTCTTGGGCAACAATCGCACTTAACCACTGAACAACGCCCCGCAGCAGTATAATCCCGAGTATCCATACCAGCGGTGTCCAAAGGCTTGTTAAAACCGCTTTATTAAGAAAAGCCTCAGCTACGACGTGAGACAATGCATAGGCCTGGGCAACCGCCAA
Source organism: Desulfitobacterium sp. (assembly GCF_034927245.1). GTDB lineage: Bacteria > Bacillota > Desulfitobacteriia > Desulfitobacteriales > Desulfitobacteriaceae > Desulfitobacterium_A. The sequence continues at coordinate 4,409 of NZ_JAYFQK010000081.1, read as the reverse complement.
TCCTGCTGCCACGATCCCTAATATGACAGTTACAATGAGGAGACTCGAAACACGCCGTGATGCGCGCAGGAGCCGTTTATCGATCATACCTTCATCCCCTAATCTTGATCCGAAAAGTCTACTCTGATTATTCTCCATAAAGCTTATGCATTCCTCGTAGATACATATAAATAAAAGGGGCTGTTTTGCGACAGCCCCACTCGAATCAGTCTTCTATTATCCTAAATCCATTAATAACGCAGGTCTTTTTCGGTAACTCTTTTCCTAAATACCCAGTAGCTCCAAGCTTGATATGCAAGAACAATCGGAACCAGCGTTAAGGCGACGATCGTCATAATCTTTAGGGTATAAGGACTTGACGATGCATTATAGATGGTTAAGCTCCAGTCCGGTCTTAAGCTGGACACCATAACCCGCGGGAAAAGTCCGGCAAAGATTGAAGCTGTTAAGAAAACTATGGTTAAGGCGCTTGAAACAAAAGCCTTACCGCTTTTGCCGCTGCGAAGCATGACATTAGCTAAAATCAAAGCCACAGCACACAAAAGAAGGGCAATCGTAGCGACCATGCTTGCAAATAGATCTGTTTCAAAGAACGTCATTACTGCAAACACCACAACCACCAAAACTGTAACTACTCCGATTTTCTTAGCCGCATTTTGGACTTTATTGAGCATTTCCCCTTCTGTTTTCAGGCTCAAATAAAGTGCTCCATGAAGTGTGAATAAAAGGAAAGTAGATACTCCGGCTAAAAGCGCATACGGTGGAATGAGATCAAAGAAATTCCCCGCAAATTGCATATGGGCATCAATCGGGACTCCGCGAAGCAAATCCGCACAGGCAACACCCCAGAGGAGCGCAGATAAAGCACTGCCAATAAAGATCATCCAGTCCCAAAGATTACGCCACTTCGGATTGCTATCCGAACTTCTAAATTCAAAGGCCACCCCGCGTACAATTAAAGCAAAGAGAATTACGAAAAGCGCAAGATAAAATCCGCTGAACAATGTTGCGTACCAATTCGGGAAAGCGGCGAATATCGCACCGCCTGCCGTAATCATCCAAACTTCATTACCGTCCCAAACCGGTCCGATTGTATTGATCAAAACACGTCGTTCATTGTCATTCTTGCCCAGGAACGGCAGGAGTATTCCGACTCCAAAGTCAAAACCTTCAAGGAAGAAGAACCCGGCAAAAAGCACCGCGATTAAAATAAACCATAAAATGTTTAAGTCCATAATGATGCCCCCTTCGCCACATTCTCATCCGGTTTAGCTGTTATTTCATCCGGGCTTTGTTTTGCATATTTCACAAAGAGATACACGGCTGCCACGGCTACAACACCATAAATCAGAGTAAAGGCAATCAATGTCGTCAGAATCTGACCCGCAGGAACAACTGTCGAAACTCCTGCCGCTGTTTTTTGCAAGCCGTAAACAATCCAAGGCTGCCTTCCTATCTCAGCCACAAACCAACCGGTTGTATTGGCGATATAAGGAAGAGGGATTGCCCAAAGAAGGACTTTCAAGAAGCCGTTCTTTTGTTCAAACCGTTGATTCTTCAATGAGAAGATTCCGATCAAAACGAGCAGAATCATTATCGTACCTGCCGCTATCATGATCCTGAAACTCCAGAAGAGAGTGGTTACAGGAGGTACATAATTTCCGGGGCCGTATTGCTGCTCATCCGCTTTCTGAAGTTCGTTAATTCCTTTAACCTCAGCTGTGAAATTATTATAGGAGAGGAAGCTTAACATTCCGGGAATCTTAAGTTCAGATGTGTTCCTATGATTTTGTTCATCTATAGAAGCAAAGACATTAAAGCCTGCCGGCTGCTCTGTTTCCCAGTGTGCCTCGACTGCAGCCATTTTCATCGGTTGAGCCTGCACAAGATGTACGCCTTGAAGATGGCCTATGCCCATAACGCCAAAAACGCTGATTAGGCCGAAGATCGTAGCGATTTTAAAAGAGCGGCGGAAAACTTCAAGCGAATTTTTCCGAATTAAGTGGTAAGCACTAATTCCCAAGACAAAAAAGGCAGCTGTTGTAAAACCACTGAGAACGGTATGTGGAAACTGATAAAAGACGTGTTCATTGGTAATTAAAGCAAGAAAACTGTTCATCTCGGCACGGCCGTTTCTCAGCACATATCCTACAGGTTCTTGCATAAACGAGTTTGCGATCAAAATCCATAAGGCGGAAATGTTGCTTGCAAAAGCTACAAGCCATATACTGAGTAGATGGATCTTTTTCGAGAGTTTATCCCATCCAAAAACCCAAAGTCCAAGGAATGTAGATTCGATAAAGAAGGCAAGTAAAGCCTCAATCGCTAAAGGTGCTCCAAAAATGTCACCCATAAACCGAGAATATTCAGACCAGTTCATTCCAAACTGGAATTCCTGTACCAACCCTGTTACAACTCCGACCGCGAAGTTAATGAGGAATAATTTTCCCCAGAACTTTGTCATTTTTTTGTAGGTTTCATTTCCGGTTCGGACGTAAAGGGTTTCCATAATTGCAACGAGAACAGATAACCCGAGTGTGAGCGGTACAAAAAGAAAGTGATATGACGTTGTTACCGCAAATTGCAATCTGGATAAAATCAACGCGCTCATTCAATAACCTCCTATTTTTAATTTCGGGTATAGGGTGTGACCTGGCCTAAAAAACATCGCCTCTTTCCAATAAGTAATTATTATAAAATGCTATTTAGTATTACATTAACATTTTAATTATTTTAATTATAATTGTCAATAATTTCACAAATTTTTATTTGCTTTTTTTTCATTTTTTCATGTGAATATTTTTTCAATTCCATTTTAACCCGTAGTCCAAGGTTTAGCCAGAATTATTTTGCGGAAAAGTCGGAATCTTTTCAACACTTCGATTGCAGTCCTTCGATTAAGCATTTCATGCTCTCTTTATCCTTAATGGCCACCCGAATAAATTGACCTTCGAGTCCCTGAAAGTTATCGCAATTTCGCACGAGAATTCCTTTTCTGCCCAGTTTCTCTACGACTTCAGCCGCAGTCCGGTCCTTCACTTCGATTAACGCAAAATTGACCGTAGAGGAGTGTAAAATTAGGTTATGGAAATGTGCCTTATTAAACTGACGATAGAAAAATTCCCTGCTCTCCCCTATCTTTTGCCGTACTTCATCCGGAAAGGCAGAATCCTCCAAAACACATATTCCCGCTTCTTCCGCCAGAGCATTGACCGACCAGGGATCTCTATATTTTCTTACGCAAGTCAGAACTTCAGGTTGAGCGAAGGCTGCCCCTAATCGAATCCCCGGCAGAGAAAAAAACTTGGTCATAGAATAAAGCACAATAAGCTTTGGGTTGTCCTTGAGGTAATTTTTTGCGCTCCAGCGCTGCTCCTTCTCCAGAAATTCAAAGAAGGATTCATCAAAAATAACCCAGCAATTTGATGTCTTGGCGATTTCAAGGAACAGTTTGAATTGATCTTGATCCATCAGACTGCCTGTCGGATTATGTGGCGAATTAAGATAGACAAGATCACAACCGTTTAAAGCTTTCTGCCATAATTTAATAAACTTTTGACGCTCTTCAAGCGAGTCTATCCGTGGTAAGCTCTTCCATCCCTTAACCCCTAACGCTAAATAGCCAATCTCCGCTTTTGCCGCCCGGGCCGCCCGTTCATATTCACTAAAACCAGGGACCGGTATAAGGACTTTTACAGGATGCAGCGCCAAAGTCAGGCTAAACAGAAGCTCTCCTGCTCCGTTGCCTATTAAAATCTGCTCCGGCGGAAGTCCAAAACGCTGCGCTAATTTTTGGGTAAGGCGCTTCGAATCCGGGTCAGGATAATGGGTGATTTGGGGAAGCGATTCTTTAAGTCGCTGCCATAGGGCCTTTGGAGGTCCAAAGGGATTAATATTGGCTGATAGATCGATAAAATCCTCTCTTCCATATTTCTCCCGGGCCTCGCGCAAATTTCCTCCATGCATTCGCTTCACTCCTATGTGCAAACTTCAAAATTTTCCGAGGTTTCCTTCACTGTCCGGATAGCCGTGCTCTGAATCCCGCCGTTGCACGTTTTCATCCATTCGATCTGAACAGGATTAAATTGATCGCGAATATTCTCCAAGATTGCTTCTTGCTGATATGGTGATAATTCCGAAGCAAAAACCCCCGCCAGCAACGTTCCGCTGTGAGCGGTGATCATCCCCAGCCCCCCAAGACTTCTGACCAAGCGCAGGATTTCTTGCATATAGGGCTTAGGATTGATCTCCTGATTGCACTGGGCACTGATTGTACCGGCATAAGCCATTTTTTCCAAGTCAGAACGGTCAATACCTTCATAAAAAATGGCCAGGGCTTTTTTAATCAGAGCTTCATGCCTCCGGTAATGTTCCAGCAGATCGGCTCGGGCATTAAAACGTTGTGTATC
>NZ_JAYFQK010000029.1:0-5307 GCF_034927245.1 Desulfitobacterium sp. | reverse complement strand
AATTTAATCAAGATCTGGTGATAATGCCGGAGGGGTTCCACCCGTTTCCATCTCGAACACGGAAGTTAAGACCTCCAGGGCCGATGATACTTGGACTGCAGAGTCCTGGGAAAGTAGGTCATCGCCAGGTAAGAACGAAGGGATCGTCTGTTGAAGACGGTCTCTTTGCTTTTCCCTGCGGGAAAACATCTTAGCAATCCTTCGAAGTCGGTTCCACCCGTTCGATCCTGCGCCGGTAAGAAATCCTATGGGGCGTGCGGCTTGGCCGAAAGGGTATACCATACCCTTTCGTATCTCGAACACGGAAGTTAAGATCTCCAGGGCCGATACGAAAACCATCCAGTGAATGGTTTTCGGGGCAGGTGCCATGGCTATAGATACATGCAAAGAGGCACTGCCCTACTTGAACTGCAGAGTCCTGGGAAAGTAGGTCAGCGCCGGGTAAGAACGAAGGGATCGTCTGATTAAGAAGGTCTTTTTGCTTTATCAATGACTATAGTACTCATAATTATTTTCTTCGGTTTCTTAGCGCTAACGTTAAATTGTATTTTAGTTCGCTTTCTCTAAGCTTTTTACTAATTTTCTTTTTCCCATCTTGATTATTGCTACTGGTCAATTGCTTACGCAATTCTTCGATTTCCTTTAATAACTCATCGTCAATTAAATTATGTGTTAAGATATTCTTGAAGAAGTTGCATATACTTCATCCGTAATCATTTGAAAAGAAGGAGAATTGTAATTATCCTCATTGATATCACCATATATCGTCACAAAATATCACTGGCCATTTATATTTATAATCACACGATGACAAAACAGAATTTTACAAATGGGATGATCTTTATTAGACTTTAAGTGTGATAATAGGAACAAACACAATATTAAGGAGGTAAGGAATGTGGTCCTAGTTATTTATGCAATCATAACGATACTCCTGTTTCTGGTTTTATCGGCCAATAAAGCTAAGTATTTTGCACAGATGCCATTACATGGACGTCAGGATCTATATCCAATCCCTAAGGAAAAGGGACATGAGTATGGGGGGTCGTATTATGAGCAAGTAGGTTGGTGGAAAAAGCCTAGGGAAACCTCGGCGTCGACTGAACTTGCTGATATGCTCAAGGAAATGCTCTTTATTAAGAAGCTTTTCGATAATCAAAGGCCCTTCTGGTGGCTTTCATACGCACTTCATTTAGGAATCTATTGTATTATGGGTTGGACTGTTCTTCTTTTAATCGGAGCAATCACTGAGTTGGCGGGTGGAAACGTGGCAGCTTCCGGATCTATTTGGGGAATGTTGCTTTTTTATGTTACACCGCTGTTTGGCTGGGTCGGCTTAATATTAGCTGCATTTGGTTCAGCAAGTTTATTTATTCGTCGACTCGTAGATTCAACTTTGAAAAAGCATACCACACCGCAAGAATATTTTAACCTATTGCTCTTGTTTGCCGTGGTTGTTACGGGAATTGCTGTATGGGGTAATAATGCGAGCTTGTCCGGAGCCCTTGGGGGAATGAAAAACGTGATTTCATTGAAGCCCCTAAATGCAAGCCCATTACTCACTCTCCACATTGTATTATTAGGGATCATGTATATTTATATTCCTTTGAGTAAGATGAGTCATTATGTTGGGAAATACTTCACTTTCCACAAAGTTATTTGGGAAAATGAACCCAACCTACCGGGTGGTAAAATTGAAGAGCAAATGAAGAAGGCAGCACATAATAAACCGCAACATTCATGGTCTGCTCCGCATATCAAGGGTTAAGCCCTTGCCAGAAGAACAATGATTGAAGTAATGAGAGGAGCATCGTAATGATAGATCAGAAAGATTTAAAGCCGCGTGATCTGCAACGTCCTGATGAACAGCTGATCAAGCTGAATGATAATGAAATCATGCCTTTACCGGCACCTTATGACAAACCGGGCATGGAACCGGCATTTACAGAACCTAAACCGGCCTGGAGAGAAAAATACTGCGCTTCCTTAGATGGATTCGTAGCCTTGGATACCTTGAAAAGGCCTAAGACCAAAGAAGAGGAAGAAGAATTTGTTAAGAAGTTCTTAAGCGGTCTGGAGAAAATATTCACGGACGCTAATGGCGGAGCTTTACAGCCCTTAGCCTTGACATTTGAGTACTGTGCAAAATGCAACACATGCTCGGAAGCATGCCATATCTATGAGGGCTCCGGGAACAATGAATTATATCGTCCGATCTTCCGTTCGGAGGTATTGCGTAAGCTTTACAAGAAATATTTTACGACAAGCGGAAAAATCCTTGGGGGTTTTGTCGGAGCAGATATGGATGCAACTTGGGAAAGTATTGCACGCCTAGGCGAAGCGGCCTATCGTTGCAACCTGTGCCGGCGTTGTGCCCAAACTTGCCCATTAGGATTAGATAATTCTATTCCGGCTAAAGAAATCCGTAAGATTTTCAGTCAGGAAATGGAGATTGCACCGTCCCCAATTCATAATAAAGGAACCGTAAACCAACTCAAGACGGGTTCTTCCACAGGACTTACCAAACCTGCCTTCTTGGATACGGTAGAATTTCTTGAGGAAGAGCTTGAGGAAAAGTTCGGACGCAAAATAAAATTCCCGATTGATAAAAAAGGCGCTGATATCCTTTTAATTCATAATGCCGGGGAGTTCATTGCCTGGCCGCAAAATCCAATGGCTTTTGCTATTCTCTTTGAAGAAGCGGGTCTGAATTGGACGCTCAGCAGTGAAATGATGGGCTATGACAGTGTTAACTACGGAATTTGGTATGATGATATCCAGGCCAAGCGGATTGCAACCGGACAAATGACTGCCGCAAAGGATTTAGACGTACAGCGTATTGTTATCGGCGAATGCGGCCATGCCCATAAAGCGGCTGCCGTTATTGCCGATAGGATGGCTTATGGCAGTGATAAAGTTCCCGTGGAAAGCTGTTTCCCCCTATTGAGGGAGATTGCCTATTCCGGAGCGCTCAAATTTGACCCCAGTAAAAATAATTTCCCGGTAACCCTGCATGACCCTTGTAATGTTGTACGGCAAATGGGGATTGTTCAACCCCAAAGAGATGTCTTAAAACTTATCGCACCAAAATTTAGAGAAATGACACCACATGGCGTAGATAACTATTGCTGCGGCGGAGGAAGCGGTTTTGCAATTATGAATTCTCCAAACTTTGGGGAGTTCCGCAACAAGGTTTCTGCCCGTAAGAAATTTGCGCAGATTCTTAATGCTTTCCAAGACACGATTGAAGATCCGTCAATTGTTAAATACGTATGTGCCCCGTGTTCAAACTGTAAGGGGACGATACGGGGAATTCTCGAGTTTTACGAGGCTACAGAGAAGTTCAATCTGCAATATGACGGTTTAGTCGAACTTATGGTCAATGCTCTTGTTACGATGGATAAACCTTACTTCGAGTTTTTAGAACAGTAATCGAATGAATTTAAGGGAAGCCGCTTTCATAGTATCTTATTGATGGGACTTCCCTTAGAGAAATCTAAAGTTTAACTGGCTGGAGCCGGATAGGAGAAGTACGGAGGAGATCTTTAGCTTATTACATTCGACATTATTCGACAATCCGTATTATGAATTGTACAATCAGTTTTTTGTCGTTTACGAAACGCATATCTGTCGTTAATATAGGGTTAGGGTAAAGTGTAAATACCCACAAGAACAATAGAGCGTAGGCAGTTGACATGATTTCCAATTGCATGCGAGGAGCCTTCACGAACTTGCCCGAACATACCCCATAAAGGAGGTGGATGAAGAATGTTCATTGTTAGTATTGATCCTGATCAATGCTCCGGATGCAATGCGTGTGCCGATGGTTGCCCTGCACACCTTCTCAAATTCAATGGAGAGAAGACAGAAGTTGTTGGTGAAGAAACCGATTGCATGGGCTGTGAAAGTTGCATTACGGTATGCCCAACGGGTGCTGTATCCATTACGGAGATGTAAAATCTAAAATTTCAAAGGATGGAGGTTGTACCATGACTGAAAAGAAGACACCGCAGCTAGACGAACTGGAAAAAGGACAATGGCCTAGTTTTGTGACGGAAATTAAGAAGGCTGCTGCTAATAACGAAGCATCGAGAGAATTACTTCACCTCTTGGAAAGATCCTATGAGGATAAGAGAGGACACTGGAAACACGGTGGAATCGTGGGTGTAAAAGGTTACGGCGGCGGTGTTATCGGCCGTTACACGGATTTGCCTGAGGAATATCCACACTTGCAGGCTTTCCATACTGTCCGGATCAATGCTCCTAGCGGATGGTTTTATGATACGAAATGCCTTCGGACGATTTGTGATATTTGGGAAAAACGCGGAAGCGGACTTATGAACTTCCACGGAGCTACAGGGGACGCTGTTTTGCTCGGAACTGTAACCGAAGAGTTACAACCTATTTTTGATGATTTAAGCGAAGCCGGCATGGACTTGGGTGGTTCGGGTTCTGACTTGAGATCTCCAAGCTGCTGCTGCGGTCCTGCTCGTTGCGAGCATGCCTGCTATGATACCCTTGATGCTTGCTATAACATCACGAATGAATTCCAAGATGAATTACACCGCCCGATGTGGCCTTATAAATCTAAAATTAAATTCTCCGGCTGCGCTAATGACTGTGTAGCGGCGATTGCTCGCTCCGACTTTGCGGTGATCGGAACCTGGCGTGACTCTTTACAGATTGATCCGGCCGAAGTCAAAGCCTATGCCGAAGCGGGAATGGATATTCAAGGCGAAGTCTGCGATCTTTGCCCGACCAAAGCGCTGAACTATGATGCGGAAAAGAAAGAATTGAGCGTTGTTCCTGAAGAGTGCTCACGCTGCATGCATTGTATCAATGAAATGCCGAAAGCCATCAAAGCGGGTAAAGAAAAGGGTGCCTCCATCCTGATCGGCGGAAAATCAACGATCGTTCAATCCGCATTCATGGGCTGGGTTATCATTCCATTCATAAAAATGGAAGACGACTATGAAGAGTTCAAAGACCTTCTCAGACGGATCTGGGAATGGTGGGATGAAAACGGGAAGACGCGTGAAAGAATCGGTGAAACCATCTATCGTATTGGTATGAGCAAATTCCTGGCCGCTGTTGATTTGCCGGCAGTCCCGCAAATGGTTTATCGCCCAAGGTCGAACCCCTATGTCTTCTGGCCGGAAGACGAGATCAATAAATAGAACAACGGAGAGGTGGATTTAAGATGGCTAAAACAGATCAGGGACCTGTGTATTATAAAGATATGCTTCCCCCGGTGATTCTCGAAAACTACGGAAAATGGCGCTATCATGAGATCCCTAAGCCGGGTGT
>NZ_JAYFQK010000040.1:0-73030 GCF_034927245.1 Desulfitobacterium sp. | reverse complement strand
CTTGGCTAGAACCCAAGGTTATCACATTCGCGCAGCCTCTTAATTTCTTGCAAATCTAGATTTTTAAGTCATCAACCGATGGCTTGCTTTGCTGTGCTCACTTGATTTTGCTGGTACCCCTAACTGATTATTTCAGACTTTCACCCCCGTAAAATGAACTATGTTCATTTTACAAGATAAAATGTCTTCTGTCTAGTAATCTATTATCATTTTTTAGGTAGAAAAAGATGAAGTATGCTAAAATATGAATATTGACATATTCCTGTCGCCCCAAGCATTGTGAGGTGATTTAATGTTAGTTGGTAACAAAACTTTTATCCGCCCCCTTGAAATAGAGGATGCCGAAGCATTTTACCAGTGGTATAATGACCAGGAGGTTAATCTCTGGTCCAGTGGAGCTTGGCCCCAAAATACATTATTAAGCAAGGGTGAGATTGAAGACCGTTTTTTTAACCCTGACTCAGATGAGCATCGGTACGCTATTCTCGATCAACAGCGTGAACTTATCGGTACAATTGGTTTTCGAGAAGTGAATATCCCTGCCCAATCCGCAACTCTTTTTATTGTAATCGGCAATAAAAAATATTGGGGACATGGATACGGCCCGGATGCCCTTAAAACTTTCCTGCACTTTCTTTTTGATCAATGGAATTTTCATCGACTCACACTTGATACATGGGATGGCAATTTACGCGCAATTAAAGCATATGAGAAACTGGGATTCAAGTTGGAAGGCAAGTTAAGAGAGGCTCGTTTTGTCCAAGGTCACTACCATGATGCATTAATTTTTGGTATGCTTTGTTCAGAGTTTACGAGGGATAGTTGAATTCGGCGAAGATATAGGGTATGATATGATTAATTTTAAATGGAAAACACCCTCTGGGGACAGGTGAAATTCCTTACCGGCGGTAAAGCCCGCGAGCCAAAAGGCTGATCCGGTTTAATTCCGGAGCCGACAGTATAGTCTGGATGGAAAGAGGAGCTTACGCAGTATTTTTTATATCTGCATGTTCTTTTTTGTGTGTTCTCAAAGCACCCGGAGGTTTTTCGGGTGCTTTTTATTTTTTTACTATTTAAACCATAATTTATAGATTTAGAGGGAAAACCATGATAGATGTTTCAAATTTTACTAAAGATGATCAAACCTATATGAACCGCGCTCTGCAATTAGCCGCACAAGCCGAAGGCCGAACAAGTCCAAACCCTTTAGTGGGTTGTGTAATCGTGAAAAATAATGAAGTCATTGGCGAAGGATTTCATCATCAAGCCGGTACACCCCATGCCGAAGTACATGCTTTAAGGCAGGCCGGTGAAAAGGCAAAGGGCGCGACGGCTTATGTCACCCTCGAGCCTTGCTCGCATTTCGGCAGAACACCCCCCTGTGCCGATGCACTTATAAAAGCCGGCCTGCAAAGAATTGTTATTGCGATGCAAGATCCTAATCCCCGCGTTAGTGGCGGAGGAATCCAACGCCTTCGTGAAGCAGGTATTCAGGTCGAAGTAGGATTATTTGCAGATTCTGCTGCAAGATTAAATCGACCCTTTCTAAAAGCTATTCAAACAGGTCTACCCTATCTTATTTATAAAGCTGCTTTGACATTAGACGGAAAAATTGCGACTGAAACCGGAGATTCACGTTGGGTCAGCAATGAAGCTTCTCGGCATTTTGCGCACAAATTAAGAAACGAATTGGATGTAATTCTTGTGGGAAGCGAAACAGTACTCAAGGATGATCCGGCGCTTACCTGTCGCTTACCGGAGGGAAGGGATCCTGTCAGGGTCATCGTTGACGGAGCCTTAAGGATTCCTCTAGAGGCTCAAGTTCTTTCCTCTCTTTCCTCTGTCCCTTGTATTATAGCTACCTCTCAAGCTGCCTCGCCGCAAAAAGTCGAACGTTTGAAAGAATTGCCACACGTAGAAGTCTGGCAATATCCTACACCACGGCATGTTCCCTTAAAGCAATTACTGCTTGACTTTGTGGCCCGCGGCTGGAACAGTGTTCTGCTCGAAGGCGGCGGAGGTCTAGCCGGCGCGTTTTTCCGACTTGGAATGGTGGATGAGATCGAATTTTTTATTGCTCCAAAGCTGATTGGCGGTAAAGGACCTTCTCCTCTATCGGGTCTGAGAATTGATAAAATGGCCGAGGCAATTCCGCTTGCAATTGAGGAAGTTAGTCTTGATACCGGAGACCTTAGAGTACGTGCTCGAGTGCACAGAACGACTCAAGCTGAGGATTAAGGAGGTGGAGTTTTATGTTTACCGGAATTATTGAAGAATTAGGGACAGTTTCCGACCTGCAGATCCTCACTAATTCTGCTTTTTTGACAATTGAAGCCCGTAAAGTCTTAGAAGGTACCCAAATTGGAGACAGCATAGCAGTTAACGGTATTTGTCTAACCGTTGTTAAACTCCAGGATACTCGTTTTACAGTCGATGTAATGGCGGAAACCCTACAGAAAACCAATTTAGCCGAATTGGTACGAGGAAGCCGCGTCAACCTCGAACGCGCTCTGCAGCTCTCAACGCGTCTGGGAGGCCACTTAGTCAGCGGACATGTTGATGGAACCGGAACGATTGATAAAATAACAAAGACTGGAATTGCCGAGGTTTTTGAGATAAAAGCTTCTCCTGCTTTGCTCCATTATATTTTACCTAAAGGATCGATTTCGATTGACGGAATCTCTTTAACAGTTGTCAATGTGGAGCAAGAAGGCTTTTCCGTTTCGTTGATACCCCATACTCGCCAGGAAACCACTTTGGGTCTTAAAGGCGTTGGGGCGACCGTAAATCTTGAAACCGATTTAATCGGTAAATATGTCGCTAGATTTTTAGGTAATATACCTGAATCAGAAAAACATTCTAATATTTCAATGGAGTTTCTAGCTCAACATGGCTTTCTATAAAAGAAACACGCGAAGGAGTGATTATTATGGAGTTCAATACAATTGAGGAAGCAATTGAGGAGATTCGTCAAGGTCATATGATAATCGTTGTTGATGATGAGGATCGAGAAAATGAAGGCGATTTACTCATGGCTGCCGAGAAGGTTACACCGGAAGCGATCAATTTTATGGTTACCAACGCCCGCGGTCTGGTCTGCGTTCCTATGACAGGCGAACGGCTCAGTGAATTGAATCTGGATCAGATGGTTACGCATAATTCTGATCCCAAAGGAACAGCATTTACCATCAGCGTTGACAGTGCCGAAAGTACAACCGGAATTTCTGCCTTTGAACGTGCCGCAACTGTAGCCGTTTTAGCAAATTCCAAGAGCAAGCCTGAAGATCTTCATCAACCGGGGCATATCTTCCCTTTGCGGGCGCGCGATGGAGGTGTTCTGGTACGTGCAGGTCATACGGAAGGGGCGGTGGACCTTGCCCGTCTCGCAGGTTTAGAACCTGCAGGCGTTATTTGCGAGATTTTAAATGACGACGGAACAATGGCCAGAGTACCTCAATTATTAGAGTTTGCTGAAAAACACGGTTTAAAAATCATTACGATTGAGGATTTGATTCGTTATCGCCGAAGAACCGAACTCCTGATTGAACGTGTTCAAAGCGTCCGCCTTCCGACTGATTTTGGAGATTTTGAAGCCGTAGGCTATCGCAGTTTATTAGATGGTCAGGAGCATATCGCTTTAGTCAAAGGTAAAGTTGACGACGGAAAACCTGTTTTGGTTCGGGTCCACTCGGAATGTTTAACCGGCGATGTCTTCCATTCGCGTCGCTGCGACTGTGGAGATCAACTTGCGGCAGCTATGGAAGCCATTGAAAAAGAAGGCAGAGGAGTCTTTCTTTATATGCGTCAGGAAGGCCGTGGAATTGGTCTCCTAAATAAATTGCGTGCTTATAAGCTTCAAGAAGAAGGTAAGGATACTGTTGAAGCAAATCTGGCGCTCGGTTTTCCCGCTGATCTTCGGGATTATGGGGTTGGTGCCCAGATTCTTGCCGACCTAGGCATTCAAGAGGTCCGACTGCTCACAAATAATCCACGAAAAATTGTTGGGCTTGAAGGATATGGTTTGGAAGTCGTTGACCGTGTACCCATCGAAATGCCGGTTAAACCCGAAAACATACGCTATATGACGACCAAAAAATCAAAGATGGGCCATATGTTGCATGAGGTTCGTTAATGCTAAACCAATGTATATGAAAGGATGATAAAACATGAAAACGTATGAAGGAAATTTGATCGCCAATGGATTAAAATTTGGAATTGTTGTCGCAAGGTTTAATGAGTTTATTACCGGTAAACTTGTCAGCGGAGCCTTAGATGCCTTAACTCGACACGGTGCTTCAGAAGAAGATATTGAACTTGTATGGGTACCGGGAGCCTTCGAAATTCCCTTAGTAGCTCAGAAGCTAGCGGAAAGCAAACGTTACGATGCGGTAATTTGCCTGGGAGCCGTAATTCGCGGAGCAACTCCTCATTTTGAGTATGTAAGCTCTGAAGTCAGTAAAGGAGTTGCCAACGTTGGTTTGGCAACTCGTATTCCGGTCATCTTCGGTGTACTGACAACCGACTCTATTGACCAAGCCATTGAAAGAGCGGGCACCAAGGGCGGCAACAAAGGCTATGATGCAGCAGTTACGGCAATTGAAACTGCAAACTTAATGAAACAGTTCTAAGGGAAACTTAAGGAAAGAAAACCATCATCAGGCTTAATCTCCAATTAAAAATACCTTGCCAAAAGAGAACTTATTTTTTAGACTCTTTAGGTAAGGTATTTTTTAGTCAAGGAGATGAGCGCTGTGATTTCAGTTACAGAATCCCTTATTGAGGACAAGCAAATGATTGAAGACGCACGCTCCGGAAATTCAATTGCAATGAATCAGCTCATTCGGAATTATGAGCCTGAAATTCGAAAAATAGCTTGTAAATATTTTTTACCGCGTGCAGATTATGAGGATTTAATTCAGGAAGGCCGTATCGCTATCTACAAGGCAATTATGTCCTATGATTTTGATACGGAAATTCCCTTCTTGCATTTTGTACGTATGGTCATTAAACGCAAGCTCATTGATAGCTTAAGGGCTTATAACAGACAAAAGCACCTTAAATTAAATCAGGCTTTCTCCCTGAATAATACCTTAGGCGATGACCAAGATGAGAGCTTCCTAAATATTATTTCGCAGGTTGAAGATCCGGAGTCGCAGATCATCGCTGCAGATGAGGCACGATCCATCATTCGAGACTTAATAAGTGAACTTTCGGATTTAGAATTATCTGTATTTCGCTATCATTTTATCGCCGGTATGAAACAACGAGAAGTGATAAAGTATTTAGATGTAAGTCCAAAATCCTTAGATAATGCTATCCAAAGAATACGCCGTAAAACAATAGCCTACCGTACTCGTCAAAAATACGTAGGATAATTAAATATGTAGGATAATTAAACGATATTATACAACAAAAAAACGGAGAATATTCATAAATTATTCCCCGTTTTTTCGCTTATCCAATAACGTAAGATTTAATTAGGCGATGCCTCCGGCTTTGGTAATTAATTTACTGACTTTGGAGTGAGCATCTGTTGCCTCATTCGCCAAACGCAAATAGCGATCACGCAGTTCATTATGGTGCGCCCGTGTCGCAAAGGTCATATAACCTGTCGCCGCACTGGCAACGTCTTTTTCATAATCATAAAGCATATCCAAATCGGTAAACATATTCATGCCCTCTCTCCTTCCCTTATCTCAAATTTCCTAATCCGCTTTTAAAGAAACCTAGTACATTTTCCAGACCTTTTGCTTGATCTTTAAAGAAGGATTTAACAGCGGGATCGGTTGCCATTTCATTATAAAGCTGACATTTTTTCATTGATACTTCGGTTTCGATTAAACTTCTTGTTACCATACCTTCATCTAAAATCGCTTTTGTCTCTGTTTCATTATATTGCATCATCAATCTATCCCCCTTTTCTGGAGTTTAACTTCATATACAGGATGTGTAAATAGGGTACTGTTTATACATGAAATTAGGAACTATACAGATCAAAAAGCTTCTGCTCAATTTGAAATCCCTCGGCAGACGTTTGAACTCTAATCACGATAATAAGAAGCTATACCTGTGAACAGCCAATATAAAAGGACAAATAAGATGAGAATAAAACTGACCAAAATAGGTTTAGGAAAACCGTTAGAAATGGGCTGGTTTGATTCTACTTCTAAAGAATTTGGTTGGTTTTGAGATTCGTCAAGAAAAGGGGTTGAAGTTGCCAATAATTCTTGAGCCTGTTCTAACAATTCACTTGGCACCCATACTTCAATTCCATTGATAATTCCGTATGAAGCTTTTAAGCCGCCTGGATCTTTTTTCTCTGTCGGTATGTTGGCTTCTTCAAGAAGCCCAATGATTACGTCTGCTTCAATATCGCTATTGACACTGATTAAATAAGTCCACACGGTTACTCTCCCCTTTCCTTAACCGGAAATAAGGCTTGGCAAAGATTTGCCAAGCCTTATTTGTTTTTATTCTTATCCTTATCCTTATCCTTGCGTGCCCGATAAATAAAGATGATGGCCAATAAGATTCCTGTAATGATCAAAGTAATTTTAGGATCAAGCTGACTCGAGAAAAAGATAAAAACAATGACAAGAATGAAAAGAAACATTTCAAATTTATCTTTCTGCATAGGCCACATCCTTCATTTAAATAAATAACGTATATTCACTAGGAAAGATCTTCAAGTATTAGTTTAAACTCATACACTCAGGACCGCAAGTTAATCTCTATGCGTTAAAAGTAAAATCACCTTCTGTGTTCAAACCCACTAGGATATGCTGCCCTTCCTTAAATTCTCCTTGTAAAAGTTTTATGGCTAAGGGGTTTTGAATGCGTTGCTGTATCACACGTTTAAGGGGGCGCGCACCATAAACCGGATCATAGCCTTCTTGAGCAATTTGACGGCGAGCGCCATCACTCAGTTCAAGCGTTAACTTACGTTCAGCAAGCCGGTTGTAAAGCTGCTGAAGTTGTATATCTACAATCTTGCTGATATGCTCTTGACCAAGCGGATGGAAAACAATGATATCATCAAGACGGTTCAAAAACTCCGGCCGGAAATAGTTCTTCAGCTCTTCGGTAACTCGGAGTCGGATTTCTTCTTGAGAAGCAGTTGAACGGTTCATTTCCTGAATGGCAGGGCTGGCAATATTACTGGTTAGGATCACAACCGTATTCTTAAAATTGACCACCCGCCCTTGACCATCTGTTAAACGACCATCATCGAGGAGTTGAAGGAGAATATTAAATACATCACGATGAGCCTTTTCGATTTCATCAAACAATACAACACTATAGGGTTTGCGGCGAACAGCTTCGGTTAGCTGCCCTCCCTCTTCATAACCGACATATCCGGGAGGAGCCCCAATCAGTCGCGAAACTGTATGTTTTTCCATATACTCGGACATATCAATTCGAATCATAGCTTGTTCGTCATCGAAAAGAAATTCCGCTAAGGCTTTTGCCAGTTCTGTTTTGCCCACTCCGGTAGGCCCAAGGAATAGAAAAGAACCCAAAGGACGATTAGGATCTTGCAAACCTGCCCGTGCACGCCTTACAGCGTCTGAAACAGCAATGACAGCCTCGTCTTGCCCGACGACACGTTGATGTAGTCTGTCTTCCATATGGACGAGCTTCGCTACTTCACCTTCAAGAAGCCGCGTAACCGGAACATGCGTCCATTTTGACACAACTTCAGCGATATCTTGTTCATCAACTTCCTGTTTAAGCAGGGAATCTTTACGCCCGACTAATTGATCATCCAGTTCTTTCAGTTCTTTTTCCAAACGTGGGATAATACCATATTGGAGCTCAGCGGCCTTATTGTAATCATAGACCTGCTGGGCTTGTTCCATTTTGTTCCGGGCTTGATCAAGTTCATCCTTATGCTGTTTGATTTTGGCCAAGATTTCCCGTTCTCCTTGAAGCTGAGCTTCAAGAGCGCTCTTTTGTTCTTTGTGATTGGCAAGCTCTTCCTCTATTTTATCGAGGCGTTCTTTACTCGCTTCATCCTTTTCCTTTTTCAGCGCTTCACGCTCAATCTCTAATTGGAGAATCCGCCTCTTAATTTGATCGAGTTCAAAAGGATCACTCGTTATCTCCATACGCAAACGCGCTGCAGCCTCATCAATCAAATCAATGGCCTTATCAGGGAGAAAACGATCACTGATATAGCGATCTGAAAGCGTCGCAGCCGCAATAACTGCACCATCGGTGATGCGTACTCCATGGTGTCTTTCGTAACGCTCCTTCAAGCCACGAAGAATGGAAATCGTATCTTCAACACTTGGGGCTTCAACAATAACGGGCTGGAAGCGGCGTTCGAGGGCTGCATCCTTTTCGATATACTTTCGATATTCGTCAAGAGTTGTTGCGCCGACCAAGCGAAGTTCACCGCGGGCCAGCATTGGTTTGAGCATATTGCTGGCATCCATCGCTCCTTCAGCTGCACCTGCACCAACCACCGTATGCAATTCATCAATAAAGAGTATAACATCCTCACGATTCTGGATTTCTTTGAGTACTGCTTTCAGACGTTCTTCAAATTCACCGCGGTATTTTGCTCCGGCGATTAATGAGCCCATGTCCAAGGCAATGAGTTTCTTATCCTTCACCGATTCAGGGACATCGCCGCGTACGATCCGTTGAGCTAGGCCCTCAACAATGGCAGTTTTTCCGACACCCGGCTCACCGATCAACACGGGATTATTTTTCGTCCGGCGTGAGATGATCTGAATCACACGTCGAATTTCTTCATCCCGTCCAATAACAGGATCAAGCTTACCTCTGCGTGCTTGTTCGACAAGATCACGGCCATACTGCTCCAATGCCTGATAAGTGCCTTCCGGACTCTGACTTGTCACTCGCTGAGTTCCTCTTACTTCACGCAATGCTTGAAGAAGTTTTTCACGTGTAAGTCCGGCCTGCTTAAAAATTCTTTCAACCTCTCCCCCCGCTTTGCTGAGAAGCGCTAATAAAAGATGTTCGGTACTCACATATTCATCGTTAAAGTCGTCCATTTCATCGTGAGCGGATACAAGCACAGTTCTTAAACGTGAGGATATGGTAAGTTGTACATTTCCTCCGCTGATCCGTGGAAAACGGTTAATTGATTCACGCGTTTTTTGCACTAAGGATCCGACAGCAAGATTGAGCTTCATTAGAACCTGAGGAACAACCCCGTCATCTTGCTCTAATAAAGCAAGCATTAGATGTTCGGGCTCAACTTCACTATTACCATTATGTTCTGCTATATTTTGGGCGTTAATAATCGCTTCTTGCGATTTCTGCGTAAAACGGTTTGTATCAAAAGCCATAATATATTCACAACCTTTCGTTGTTTAAGTTTTTGATCATGTTTATAGGTGATGATAGCGATGCGCTATTTCTCTCAGTTCATCTATTTCTTTTTTGCTTAGATCATCCGGAAGGATCAAACGGGCATTGACATAAAGATCTCCGTAGTGCTTAGAATTTTCCAAGTGAGGCATTCCTTTGCCTTTAAGCCGGAATCTTGTATTTCCTTGGGTGTGTGGAGGGATTTTTAACGTAACTTCCCCATTTAATGTCTTAACCTGCATTTCACCGCCGAAAATAGCCCGATAAAAGCTGATCGACCCCTCTGTTGTCAGATCATCACCTTCTCTTGAATAAGCGGAATGGGGTTTGACGGTTATAACCAAATAAAAATCTCCATTCGCTCCGCCTCCCAAGCCGGGGTTTCCCTGTCCGGCAAGACGTACTTTTGAACCTGTGCGTACTCCCTTGGGAATTTTAGCCTCAATCCGTTTTCCGCCGATCTCGAGAACCCGTGTTGTCCCCAGATAGGCTTCCTCCAAGGATACACTGATATCCAGTTCCCGATCCTGTCCCGCTTGTGGTTGGGTATAGGATGTATGGCGTCCATATCGCGTACCCTGTCCTCTATCACCCATTCCAAAAAGGGTTGAAAAGAAATCAGAAAACCCTCCGCCGGAATTAAAATTCTCGTTCAAGCCAAAATCACCAAACATTTCGGCAAATTCTTCGGGACTCATTGTGCGGGTATAACTTCCTTGGCCAGGCTGTGCCTGCCAACGGCTCCAGTCATAATTTCCTCGACCACCGCTATTTTGCCAAGCTTCATAATTTTGACGAACTTCTTCATATTTCCGTCTTTTTTCCGGATCACCGATTGCTTCATAGGCCTCGGTGACTTCCTTAAACTTTTCTTCAGCTTCTTTATTACCAGGGTTGACATCTGGATGGTATTTTTTTGCCAGCTTCTGGTATGCCTTTTTGATCGTTTTATCATCAGCATCTTTGGGAACCCCGAGTATGGAATAATAATCTTTGAAATCCATTCGTCTCCCCCCTTCTTTTATTACGTATTACTTTAAGCACATTATAGTCTTCAAAAGTGTAAAGGTCAATATTGGTCAGACATGTAATTGAGATCATTTGATGAATTGAAATAAAAAAAGTAAAACACCATCAATGATGTTTTACTCAAGATTTTAAAACTTATACCCATTTTAATTGTCTAGAGATTTACCGAGAATCCGGCTGACCCTTGTAAGCAGCTCAGATCTAACTTGGTCAAGCTTTTCCTGAACTGCTTGGGGTTGAGCACCACGAATGGAAAAATAGAATTTAATCTTGGGTTCAGTTCCGGAGGGCCGTACCATCACAAAACCGCCCCCTGAAAAAGAATAACGCAAAACTTTAGACTGGGGCAAAGCTAGGGGATATGTTTCTCCCGAGCTTTTTCCGCATAGCCTGACACCGCTCTGCAATTCATAATCCTCAATACGCTCAAGGGGAAGATCGGCAAACGAACGAATCTCAGATTGCCTTAACCCGGCCATGATCCGCTCCATTTCTGCTTTACCCTCTTTCCCTTTTAAGGTAATCGAAGTTTGATCTTCAAGATAATATCCATAGTGATGGTATAATGTCTCAAGAACTTCCGGTAAGGTTAACTGTTCCCTTTGCTTGTAATAAAGTGCTGCTTCGGCGACCAGCATTGCTGCAATAACACCGTCTTTATCCCTGACAAAATGCCCGGCTAAATAACCGTAACTTTCCTCAAACCCAAATTGAAAATCACCCTGACCGTTTTCCTCTAATTCCTTTTCTTTTTCGGCAATAAATTTAAACCCTGTCAGCACATTTTCAACTTGAATGCCAAGGTCTATGGCTAAAGCATCGGCTAAGTCAGTCGAAGCAATGGTCTTAATCAGGGTTGCCTTGGGGGGAAGGATCCCCAAAGCTTTCTTTTGGGAGATAAGGTAATAAGCTAAGAGTACACCAATTTGGTTGCCGGTCAATTGTACAAACTTTCCCTCTTGATTTCGGATAACAACACCTAAACGATCTGAATCGGGATCCGTCGCCAACAGCAAATCTGTCTGCAACCTTTCACCGTATTGTCGCGCTAAATCAAAAGTGGACGGAATTTCAGGGTTGGGAAACAACACTGTAGGAAAATTGGGATCCGGTTTTTCCTGTTCCGGTACTACGAAAACCGAAGTGTACCCAAGTTCCTTTAATACCCTGCGGACAAGAATATTTCCTGCTCCATGCAAAGGGGAATAAATAATTTTAAGGTTTGCCCCTTTCTGCTCTGCCAGATCAGGATAGAGTGCCAAGCTTTTAACCGCGAAGAGATAGGCTTGATCTATCTCCTCCCCGATCGTAATTAACAAACCTTGTGCCCGCGCATTTTCTTCGGTTAAGGGTTCTATGTCAACCCAACTTTCACGAGCTGAAATATGCTTTGAAATTCGATCGGCTTGGGCAGGCGGGACCTGTCCCCCATCCTCCCAATAAACCTTATAGCCATTGTATTCCTTAGGATTGTGGCTTGCTGTAATCACAATACCCGCCTGAGCCTGAAGATAGCGGACTGCAAATGATAATTCAGGAGTGGGCCGTAAATCATCAAAGAGATAAACCTTAATCCCATTCTTGGCAAGAACTAAAGCTGCCTCTTGGGCAAAACGCCGGGAATAATGCCGTGAATCATAAGCAATGACCACACCCTTAGCCATCGCTGATTTACCCTTTTCGCAAATCGTATCCGCAAGACCTTGAGTTGCTTTACGGATCACGTAAATATTCATTCGGTTTGTACCCGCGGCTAAAATTCCGCGCAGGCCCCCTGTTCCAAATTCAAGATCCATATAAAAACGATCTTCTATCTCCGAAGGGTCAGTAATCGTTTTCAGTTCCTCATGTGTGTTATTATCGAAATAGGGATGTTCAGACCAAAGTTTATAACGCTCCTGAATCATTTCCTTACTCCTTCATTTATAATGGGTGACCCCTAGTGGCAACCGATAACCGGATATACTAGAAGCCCTACTAATCCCGGACCGGTATGCACTCCGAGTGCCGGACTTATTTGACCAAACAGAACTTCTTTAACATTTTTATGTTCCTTAGCTATTTTTTCAAGATTCCTGGCCTCTTGCTCCGCGCCGCCATGTACAATAGCAACATTTGAAAGCGTATCACAGACATGTTCTTTAAGTATGCTGGCTAACTTACGAAGCGATTGTTCCCGCCCACGGACTTTAGCAACCGTAAAATATTTGCCCTCTGAATTAATCGAAATAATCGGTTTGATATGAAGCAATTCACCTACCGTACCGGCAACATAGCCGATACGTCCTCCTTTTTTTAAATATTCCAAGGTACACACAACATAATAGGCTTTCATATGCTCAATTGTTTCTTTGGCTCTGCGTTTTACCTCTTCGAAATTTAAAGAGCGTTGAAGTTCTTTCGCAGCTTCGAGAACGGAAAAGCCTAAACCCATAGAAAGTGTTTTAGAATCAATAACTTCAATCACCATATCTTTATATTCCTCAGCAACTTTGGATACGGTTTGATAAGTTCCGCTTAATCCACTGGAAAGATGAATTGCTAAAACATGAGTAAACTTTTCTTCATGTAACCGATTAAAGAGTTCATATATCTCCGTAGGAGAGGGCAAAGATGTCTTTGGCACTTCCTCTTCTAAACGATCATAAACCTCCTGTGGAGTGATATCAACGCGATCCCTGTATTCACGGTCATTATAGATGATATGCAAAGGTAAAACTTGTATACCATATTGCTCAATAATATCTGGTTCAAGATCACAGGCGCTATCCGTAACAATTGCAATCTTATCATTGGAGGCTATATTATCTTTACTAAACATCTCGCCATCCCTTTCTACAAAGAAAATTACTAAGCGTAGTATATCATAATTCAGAGAAGAGACGATAATTTTTCTCCATAACTTCTAAATATATGAAAGAAGGGATAAATTATGCTTAAAATAAAAATAAAACGAGTTTTTAACACTAATGCTAAGAACTCGTTTTACTCTCTAAAAAATTGTTTATTTGGATTGGCCTGGGTTAATGGCACGGTACCAAATCCTTTCTAGGAGATTTTTTTAGGTTTTCTTGATTCGTGAATCCGCAATGGTTCTAGACCTACCGAAGCAAGAATTGCTTCGATCATAGCTTTTTCATTATCGTTCATACAATACCTCCTTTTTGAATGTAAATAAATGGTTCATTGTTTCTGGGTGCTTTAAAATTTATTATAACATTATGTTTAACAGAATTCAAGTCTTATTTATTTTGTCCCCATTCCCATTCTCCAACCATCTCATATAAAATATCCGTTGGACGAACTCCCGCAAAAGCTAAGTTGCGCGTTACAGGATCCCACGGTTGGTTGATTAATGAGAATTCCCCGTATTGATGTTCATTGAAAAGGGAAAGCAATTCTTGAGCTGCATCGTCAAAGGCTGCCCAAGCATCAAGTATCCTTTTGCCCTCCATGCCGCCGTAAAATACTCCTGCGGTCTCCAGAGGATTAAGCCAGGCGCTGACCGAAGCATAGCGTTTAAGATATTGGGCGCGTCTTTGCCATGAAGGTATAAAACCTGCTTTTTTTCGGGATAAAAAATAAGTAGAAAGGTCAACTTGATGGAAATCAGCATATAGGCTTCGAGCATGATTTATGTTGATAGTACCGGGGGTCAAACGATAATGGTTAAGTTCGCGAACATGACGAAACCCCTGGGCTTGATAGGTGTGTAGGGCAAAATTTTGTGAAAGTACCTCAAGATAAATTTGTCTTACACCCAAAGAACGGGCCAAATCAATCTGTGCCCGGATCATTGGGGCAAATAGCCTCTTTCCACGATAACTGGGATCAATCGCTGTCCCTGCGATCCACCCTTCAAAATTAATTTGACTAAGAAAAGTAAATCCTACGATTTTATCCTGTTCTTTCAATGCAATACAATGTTTAAAATCAATCTGACCATGCTCAAGCCAAATTCTCAAATTCTCTTCAGTGAAAATCATTTCATAAAAATAACCTTGCCAGCACCTATTCCAGGCTTCCGTTAAGCACGATAAATCTGTCATCTCAAGAGTTGTGATTTCAACCATCTATGGAATCCCCTTATAAAATCATTTACTTATTACTTAAATTTTCCTCCTTTGCTCCTTCGCTTCCTATAAGCATTTTTCCTGCCCTATTCGAAAGTTTCTAATCTCGTTTTTGACTCGCGGGCAAAAGAGAATTATGATTAAGCTTAAGACTTTGCAGATAAAAGGAGTGCTTAATTATGGTCAGTTTACACCCTTCAAAGGATGAAATTAAACATGCTAAAGACCTATTAGCATTTATTGGGAGTTGTCCTTCCCCTTTTCATGCGGTTCAAACTGTTAAAGAGAAGTTGATTTCTTCGGGCTATGCTGAGCTTAAGTTTGAAGATAAGTGGACACTACTCCCCAAAGGAAAATACTTTGTCACCCGGAACGGTTCAGCCCTAATTGCTTTTATTCTGGGTAAGTCCGCACCTGAAATATCAGGCTTTCATATCCTCGGTACGCATACTGACAGTCCTACCTTTCGTCTGAAACCTTCCCCCCTTATTTCTGTTGAAGGAAAATATCTAAAGCTCAATGTTGAAACGTATGGGGGACCTATCTTAAATACCTGGCTTGATCGCCCCCTTGGACTGGCTGGACGTATCGTTCTTAAAGGTAAATCAGCTTATCATCCTCAAAGTGTTCTTTTCCAAAGCTCCAGTCCCTTACTGATCATCCCCAATCTTGCCATCCATATGAACCGTAAAGTGAATGAGGGTTTTGCTCTTAACAAGCAAAAAGACCTTCTTCCCCTATTAGGAATGCAAGGAGAAGATCTGAAAAAAGAAAGCGTCCTCGTCAATTACTTTTCAAACTCATTAAATATTATTCCTGAGGACATTATTGATTTCGATCTGGTTCTCTATGAATATGAAAATGGACATATTATGGGTCTTAATCAAGAATTTATTTCCAGCAGCCGCCTTGACGATTTAGCTATGGTTCATGCGGGGACTTGGGCACTTACTCAAACAATGTCCAATGAAGCAACTTCAATCCTGGCTTGTTTTGATAATGAGGAAGTCGGAAGTACTTCGAAACAAGGTGCAGCATCGCCACTGCTCGCCTCTGTCCTAGAACGGATTATGCTCGCTCTTGGTAAGAATCGGGAAGAGTATTATCAGGCCCTTGCACAATCTTTTATGATCTCCGCAGATATGGCTCATGCCCTTCACCCTAATGCGGCTGAAAAACATGATCCTGTGAATAGGCCGGTATTGAATGAAGGGCCTGTTATTAAATTGAGTGCTAATCTAAGCTATACCTCAGATGCAGAAAGTACTGCTATTTTCCATGAAATTTGTAAGCGCGCCAAAGTTCCCACCCAAATGTTTGTCAATCGCTCAGATGAGCGAGGAGGATCCACAATCGGGCCGATTTCGACCACCCACCTCGATATACGCTCCGTAGATGCAGGAAATCCCCTGCTAGGGATGCACTCCATTCGAGAACTCGGCGGAGTTAAGGATCACCTGGCTATGAGCCAGGTATTTAAACAATTTTTCCGGGATTAACTGATCGTCAGCTTGAACCAGTGAAGCTACAACACTTCTTAAATCTTTAATCAGATTAGGTTCTTATTTTCTTGGCAAAAATCAAGAGAGCGCCCCGCATTTCAGGACGCCCTCCTATCAAATTCCTTTAAACAAATTGTTTAGAAGATTACACCAAGCGCAATTAGAATTAGAATAGCAATGGCAATGATTCCTACTCCTACAAAACCGCCAAACGGTACTCCGCATCCATGTCCGTACATAATATCCTCCCTCTCCGTTCTAAATTTGACTTATGCGAAATTAAAAGACGATTCCCATCGCAATAAGCAGAAGGATAATCACAACAACTATTGCAATGCCGGGTAAGAAATTAGGTCCGCATCCGTCAACGACTGCTCCACCAAGTGCCATAATAGTTCCCTCCTGTGATTAGTTATTTTGCTTTACCTAGTTTAAATTATGTTCAATAGGTCTATGGTGTTACCAATTTCTACCACCCAAGGTCATCTTTTGTATATAATAGGTAATTCATAAAAGTGGTATTTTGACGTTCGGTGCAAATGGTCTTAAAATATGGATAAGCAATAAGGTCTAAGTGACAAGGAGGATAATTCGATGAGAGCACAATTCACACTGACTTCCGGTGAATCAAAACGCCTAATTGCCAAAGGGGTTAAAGCTCTGCCGATAGTGAAAAAAGCTTTAGCAGAACACACCATTATTCTGGCCGGAGGAACAACAAATGCCTTCCTAGCAGAGGAAATTTTAGGAATAACAATTGAATCAAAAAGCACTTACACCGTTGGTAACATCACGGAAGGTAAAACCGGAGTCAGTGATGAGCTAACCCGGATTTATCCTTTTATTATTTCCAAGGGCAAACCCCTAGGGCCTGAGATTCATTGGAAAGATTATTTATCTAAATTAGAATCCGGAGATATTTTCATAAAAGGAGGAAATGCAGTAGATCATACGGGTTTAGCGGCAGTTGCGGCCTCTAATCTGTCGGGCGGAACTATTGGTGCAGCAGCCGGTTCCTTGTATGTCCGCGGAATAGAGCTCATTGTACCGATAGGGCTTGAGAAGCTCGTTCCCGATGTTCGTGAAGCAGTCGAATTTATGGCCGGACATCGTCCGGATGAGGCTATGGGAGATACAATAGGGCTGATCCCAATGCTTGGTGCAACCGTGGTTACAGAAATAACCGCACTAGAGGCCCTATTTCCGGTTCAGGTCAAATGCATTGCAGCCGGTGGTATCAATGGTTCAGAAGGAGCGATCACCCTAGTTATGGATGGGGAAGATTCCGTTATAAAAGAAGCACTAAAGCTAATTTACTCTATCAAAGGTGAGCCAAGAGTAAAATAATTCGTTTGCTATACTCCATAATTATAGGCGTACCTAAAGGGGCTGTTTTGCAACAGCCCCGATTAGATTATTAGATTGGTTAGATGTTACCCTGGGAAGAGTCACTTCACTGAATTAGACGCCAGGGATATATAAGATTTGTCCCGGAAAGATAAGATCAGGATTTCTGAGATTATTAGCCAGAATGATTGATCTCATGGTTGTTCCGTAACGTTTGGCAATCTTATAAACGCTGTCACCCTTTTGAACAACATAAACTTCGGGGGACGGAGTCGGAAGCGGTTCAGGCATACGGTGACACATTTCCATTCCACAATGGGGAGGCGGGCAACAAGGGTTACCTACATCAAGCGTCACCATGCCCGGTGCGCAATCCGGATCAAGATTAACGAAACCGGCCTGAGGATAAGCTGTGGCATACATTCCGGGAGCGGTTCCCATAGAACCGGGTGCCATCCCCATTCCCGGAGTTCCCATCATGCCCTGAGCACCTGTCATCTGTTGCATTGGTATATTCATAATATTTTTCCTCCTTTGTATCCGATAACCTCATATTCTTCTATTTCAAAATATTGAGAAGCTCTTTTTGTTAACAATATATGGGTTTAAAGGGAATATGAGTATGTACAAAAAAGAAAGCAGAAAATTTTTCTTTATGAGATATTGACAATCCTAACCTAAAAATATAACATTAACTAAAATAAATATTTTGTAGAATGGTAGTACAGTAGGAGTGGGACTAGAGAGGTGCACTTCCTGCGGAGGTGTATTTTTTATACCCTTTTTAAGGTATTGCCGAGTTGAGGAGGTATTTCAAGAATGAAAAAATTTATAGCTGCGGGGCTTTCAATTATGCTGGCCTTGGGATTATCCGGCTGCGGTTCATCCCAAACGCAACAAAACACACAAACCAGTAGCGCTTCTGGAAAAGCCGTTAAAGTTGGTATTGTTCAGATTATGGAACATCCGGCCTTAGACGCTGCCAGAGAAGGATTTCTAGAAACGTTAAAAGCTAACGGCTATGAAGAAGGCAAAAATTTAACCGTTGAATATCAAAGTGCTCAAAATGATCAGTCCATTTTGGCTAATATTACCCAGAAATTTGCAAGTGAAAATCTCGATCTCGTGCTTGCTATCGCAACTCCCGCAGCCCAATCCATGGCTCGTGCCAGCGATAATACCCCTATTCTCATTACAGCTGTTACTGACCCCGTCGCAGCGGGTCTAGCCGATAGCCTGGAGAAACCCGGCAAGAATTTAACCGGAACCACCGATATGAATCCGATCAAGGAACAGTTTGATCTTCTGAAAGCTGTCGTTCCTAACGCTAAGAAAGTCGGAGTTCTCTATAATGCGGGTGAAGAAAACTCACAGGTGCAGGTTAAAATTGCTGAGGGTGTTGCCAAGGACGCGGGACTAGAACTTGTTAAAGCATCAGTTGCCAATATTTCTGATGTATTACAAGCAGCTCAATCTCTTGTTAATAAAGTAGATGCGATCTATCTTCCTACGGATAATACTGTCGTATCAGCCGCGGATTCTGTAATTCAAGTCGCAAATCAAAATAAGATTCCTCTCATTGCCGGAGAAAGCAGTGTCGTTGATAAAGGCGGATTAGGAACCATTGGCATCAATTACAAAAAACTTGGGGCTCAAACCGGCGAAATGGCACTGAAAATTCTAAAAGGTGAGAAACCTGCAACTATGCCGATTGAAAGCCAAAAGGATTTTGATATTGTTTTCAACAAAGAAACCCTAAATCTTCTTGGTATTAAATTACCTGATGATTTACAACAAAAAGCGATTATGAAATAGGGTATCCAATATAAAATTAGAAGATAAACGTATCTCTATAAAGATACGAAGCGCTATACGGGTTAATTCATCCGTATAGCGAGTTCTTCCAAAAGAAGAAATTGAGGTGTGTCAACATGTTTTCCCCGAAAATTATAATGGGTACATTCGAACAGGGTTTGATGTATGCCATCATGGTTCTGGGAGTTTATCTAACGTTCCGGATTCTGGACTATGCAGATCTTACGGTTGAAGGCAGCTTCACATTAGGCGGAGCAACTGCGGCAATCTTAATTATTGGGGGTACAAACCCGTGGTTAGCGACTGCCACAGCTTTTGCTGCGGGATGTGTAGCCGGATTTTTTACTGGCTTTCTTCATACCCATTTTAAAATTTCTCCGCTTCTGACAGGTATTTTAACGATGACAGCGCTTTACTCCGTCAATCTTCGAATAATGGGACGAGCCAATGTCTCCCTGCTCAAAGCTCGAACGATTTTCACTGATATTAAAAATCTGCCCGGTATGCAAACGATCGGTGTGCTTCTTCTTTCTTTACTCACTATAATCATTCTTGGAAGTCTTCTCTATTTATTTTTAAAAACAGAGCTAGGCTTGGCAATGCGAGCTACCGGTGATAATGAATTAATGATTCGCAGCTTAGGTGTTAACACAGACGGTATGAAATTATTGGGACTGGCTCTTTCTAACGGTCTCGTTGCCCTTTCCGGAAGTTTTATTGCTCAAAATCAGCAGTTTGCCGATGCCGGAATGGGAATTGGGATGATCGTGGCAGGCTTGGCCTCCCTGATTATCGGAGAAGTTATCTTTGGTACTCCTAATCTTGGTCGCGCACTTTTCGCCGTTATTTGCGGCGGAATTATTTATCGGTTCATCATCGCTATTGCCTTACAACTTGGCCTTGCTCCGACCGATTTAAAAATGATTACAGCGCTTATCGTCATCATTGCATTAGCCGCACCGAATTTCAAGGTGAAAATTTCGGCATTGAGCAGTGCCGGACGCGGAAAGGAGACCCATTATGCTAACAGTAAATAATCTGACTAAAGTCTTTAACCCCGGAACCATAAATGAGAAAAAAGCATTGGACCGTGTACAGCTGCACTTAGATCCGGGTGATTTTGTTACTGTAATCGGCTCTAATGGGGCAGGAAAATCCACCCTGATGAATGCTATCGCCGGTACTTTTTTACCGGATCAGGGTCAAATCATTCTCAATGACAAAGACGTTACGAAATTACCTTCGTTTAAAAGAGCTGAATTGATCAGCCGAGTCTTCCAAGACCCAATGTCGGGAACGGCTTCTTCAATGACGATCGAGGAAAACCTAATTATGGCTTTAAAACGCGGTGAACCCCGCCGTTTACGCTGGGCTCTGAGAAGTAAAGAACGGCAATTCTTCCGCGAGGAACTTGAGAAACTGGGTTTAGGCTTAGAAGGACGTTTAACAACGAAAGTACGACTTCTATCCGGCGGTCAACGCCAAGCCTTAACTTTGTTAATGGCAACCTTGAAAAAACCCCAGCTTCTGCTTCTTGATGAACACACTGCCGCGCTCGACCCCAAAACAGCCGAAAAGGTAGTTGATTTAACCTGTTCTGTCACTAAAAAGTCACATTTAACCACTCTAATGATTACCCATAATCTTGAACAGGCCTTAGCGGTAGGTAATCGTACTATCATGATGCATGATGGAAAGATCATTCTTGATCTCAAGGGCGCCGAACGAGCCAATATGAGCATGAACCGCTTACTGGAAATGTTTGAAAAAGCAAGCGGCGTTCATATGAATAATGATCGCATGATATTAGCGGGTACCTATTAATATGCTCACCTCTCCCCCACGGATTTATTACGATAAATCTGTGGGGGCTTTTTTCATTAGCACCCTTTTAACTGAGCTTGTTTAGCTCGTAAGTCCTCCTTTGGTATCTCTATTTCACAACCCAGATCAACGGAGTAAATCGTTGCTCTCGCAACGTGGATCTGAAGAAGTCTTTCCACGGCTAAAGAATATAATGAAAGCTGCATAGCATAACGCTCGATCAGTGTTTTCTCCGGAGACTCCAAATATTTGACTTGATCTGTTTTATAATCGAGGATTTCGGCACTTTTCCGATCGGGTGAAAGTATAAGTCCATCGATTACTCCTTGAATCAAAACACCGGTTGGCAAGAGAGTTAGCGTAAAAGGGACTTCGCGGCGCACTTCCTTTGCCGCAAGAAGACGTTTTCCCAGCGCTGAGTTGAGAAAGCACATGAATTGTTCTGCTGAAAGCGTTTCTAATTGTTCAGCCGTAATAATTTCGCGCAGAACCAACGATTCAAAGAGGTTCTCAACTTGCTTTTTCTGCTCCTCCTTGGAAGCGATATACCACCCTTTGGCCCACTCCCCTAGAGGTAAATGCTCCATGACCGCATGCAGCGCAGTTCCCCGTTCCGCTGGAGTTAATTTATGAATCGTTTGCAGAAATTTAGGACGTGTATAGTCCCCAGCCAAACGCGGTTTCACAGGTGTATCTGCTAATTCCTCTTGATGCCAGGAAAAACGACGTTTAAGCTCACTGACACTCGTTTTGGCCACCTGATGAACGGCTTGCGGATAAGGATATTGCCAACTTAATCGTTCATCTGTCCAATGATACCACTCTTCAAGGGAATGTTCCGGTACAGACTCATCTTGATTTTCGAAACAGCATTCATCTTCGCCCTCCCTAAGGTTCAATGGGGCTTCAAGCGTATCATGGATCTGAACTAACCACTGTGAAGAACTATCGGAAAGTTCAGGCTTAAGAGATTCATCGAATAAATTCTGTGGATGCCTTGCCAGAGCGGGACCTATCCAATCCATAAAGGATCGGACACTGCGCAATTGACCATCTGGGAATGCCGGTTCGGTACATGCAGCTAAACCTTGCCACTGTTTAATAGCTCCTTCTAACTTGTCGATTCCTCCATACAGGAATAACCTCTCTTTGGCACGGGTTAAGCCGACATAAAGAATGCGAAGCTCTTCCGCCAGTGATTCCTGCCAAATACGCTCTTTAATTCCCGTTTGAATAAAAGACGGGTAACGGACTCGATTCTCGATG
This sequence comes from Desulfitobacterium sp., assembly GCF_034927245.1. Classification (GTDB taxonomy): domain Bacteria; phylum Bacillota; class Desulfitobacteriia; order Desulfitobacteriales; family Desulfitobacteriaceae; genus Desulfitobacterium_A. The sequence continues at coordinate 50,832 of NZ_JAYFQK010000040.1, read as the reverse complement.
TCAATTAACGGAATTCCTACGCCAAGTTTTGAATGCAATAGTAGATTTCCACTTAGACTATGGGTGTTAAATTTCTTTCCCAAGCCTGCGACGAAAACAACGGGAAATTCCAGTCCTTTACTGGCATGAACAGTAATAAGGCGCACTACATCTTCGTTTTCTCCAAGCGCTCGGGCACCCCCTAAATCTTTGCCCTGACCTTGAAAACGTTCCAGAAAACGGAGAAAACGAAAGAGACCCCGATAATTCGTCTTTTCGAAGCGACATGCCCGATCATAGAGCGCACGAAGATTAGCTTGACGCTGGGAACCCCCGGGTAATGTTCCAACATAGGCTAGATAGCCTGTATCCTCATAAAGATACCATAACAAATCGGCTAAGGAGATCTGACGAGCTGACTGACGATAGGTTTGAAGCTTGGGATAAAAGTAGAGAACCTTATCCTTAAGTGTCGGTGATTCTTTTAGTACTTTATAAGCCAGGGTTAGAAGCTGCGGCCATGTAGCCTCATACTTTTTAAGGGCCTCAGGTATCTCAAGACTAGGATAAGATACTGGATCTCGTTCTTCATTCAATACCTGTTCGTCGCTAACCCATTCTTTAGCAGCCCAGTAGCTCAGAACAAATGCCTCATAGAAATCGCCTTGGGGCAGCAAAGAACGCATCTTGCCCAATTCCGTTCCATTCATACCTACAAAGGGAGACCGAAGAACAGCAGCCAACGGAATATCCAGACGCGGATTATCAATAATTTTTAAAAGGGCTAGTACTGTTTCTACTTCGCTCGCTCCAAAATAGCCGCTGTTTGTTTCGGCATACACCGGAATACCCAACGCTTGAAATTCCTCAACATAGAACGGTGCTATCGCTGAAAACGAACGCATTAAAATAACAATATCGGAGTATTGGGCAGCACGAAAAGATTGAAGATTTTTGTCATAAATATCAAATTCATGTCCTTGTACAATCTCTTGAATACGATTAGCAACTAAGCGAGCCTCAAGACGCGCTGTTTCAAGATCTTCGAGTGTTGTTCCTTCTTGCTCAAAACCCTGATTTTCATTTTCTTCCTCATCTTCCCTATCACCTTGGCCTATATTATCATGAGATGGGACAGAAGTAAGTTTCAGCGTCTTAGGGTCAAACAAGTGGACTTCAATTGGCCCTTCGGCAGTTTTTAGCTCAGGTTGTCCACTCAAAAAATTCGCACCATAGCATAAAGCGGCTTGATCATCATAGGGAATTTCCCCTGCCCCTGAGGTCATAATCTGACGAAAAAGAAAATTAACTCCGTCAATAACTTCCTTGCGACTTCGAAAATTGCGATTCAGATCGATCACTAACCCTTGATCAGAAGAAACTTCCTGTTCGGGATTCCAATGCGGCAGCTCTAAATATTTTGCCAGAAAAAGATTTGGATCGGCCATCCGAAAACGATATATGCTCTGTTTGACATCACCCACCATAAACAGATTGGATATCCCCTCCTGACGGGAAACGAGCTGAAGAATTTTTTCCTGGACCGGATTAATATCCTGATATTCATCGACCATGACTTCTATAAAGCGTTCTTGCAAAGCCAGAGCTACGGTGGAAGGATGACCGTCTTGTTCATCAACTAACAACTTTAATGCAAAATGTTCAAGATCAGAAAAATCTACGATATTGCGTTGTCGTTTGGCAATTGCATATTCACTGGAAAATTGCTGAACCACTGTGGCTAAGGTTTTAACGAGTCTCCCCATTTCTTGGAGTCTTGGAAGCTGTTCTTCAAGGGGAAATTGAAAAAGATCCTTTCTTAGTTTTTCAAGTTTCTTTTTTGCTTCATCACGCGCTTTTTTTGCTTCCTCGCGAAGGTTATTCTGCTCCTCCTCCGAATGGGCAAGCTCGGTAGAACCCTCCTTTTTCTTGCGCGGGCCGGAAGGAAGCTTGGGGAATTTCGCGGATTCTAAAAATAATCCTTCAATCTCCTCCCAACTCCCTTGATGTACAATTTTGCTTAGATGCCTTAAACGATCAATATCTTCATTAAGGCAGCTCGCATAGTGCGCGGGTCCACCCGGCTGTAAACTAAGTTGATAAGCCCGTTCTAATGATCCTATACTTTCTTCGACTTTATCCTTAACACCTTGGCGAACAGACTTCCCCCAGGGGCTCTGAGCTAAGTCCTCTATACTTTGCCAATAATAGGCTTGAGAAAGATTATTTAGCCAATTATAGGGATCAACCTGGCTTGTACTGAATTCATAGAGCTTTTGGACATTATCCATCAAAGGTTGATCATTGCGATCTGAGCCAAAAGCTTCAACAATAGCTAAGAAATCATGATTCTCTTCCTCATATAACGCTTCAAAAAGATTCTCTAGGACATCTTGACGTAAGAGATCAGCTTCTGCTTCGTCGGCGACTCTGAAAGCTGGGTCAAGCTCAAGACGATAAAAGTTCTGACGAAGGAGTTCCATGCAAAACGAATGGATAGTTGTAATACTCGAACGATTAAGGAGTGCTCGCTGATGAAGAAGGTGTTCTACCTCCGCCGTATCCGTCCCATTAAATAATGCATCCTCCAAAGCTTTACCGATTCGTTCACGCATTTCATTCGCGGCCGCCTTCGTGAAGGTAAGCACAAGAAAACGATCCACATCTACATCGGCTTTAGGATCAATAATGCGTTTAATAAGACGTTCCACTAAAACAGCGGTTTTACCGGAACCGGCAGCAGCAGCCACAAGAAGCTGCCCTTGCAGGTCAATCGCCGCCTGCTGCTCTATTGTCCACTTCGTTTTACTCATCTTTCTCACCTTCCGCTTCAGTCTCATCATCACCCAGCCAATTCAATTCCGGGAAGAACTTATCTTGTTCTGAACCCGCCTTTTTTGAATTGGAATCAATGAAGTTCCAGACCTCAAGATCTTTTAAAACGGGTAAATCACGATACTGATTTTCCGGTAAATAAGAGTCAAAATGACAAACCGGTTTAAACTCGCAGTATTGACATGCATTTTCTTTACCTTGGCGATAAGGTGAGATTGCAATATTGCCCGACATAATTTCTTCACCGGATTTACGAAGGTAAGCATGCAAATGTTCTCGGAGCAATGAAAATTGATCCTGTGTCAAGATATTCGCATTTTTACGAAATTCCATCGTTTTTGTTAATTTGATTCCGAGTAAATCAGATTGTCCGGTACTCAGTGTTTTATCCATAGCCTCCAGGACCTGACGGTCAGCCAAAAGAAATCCTTTGACCTTAACCGCTGTAATCCGTTTTGCCTCAACTTCCTCCGCGCTGAGAAGGGTATTCGAATTCAGCTGAGGCTCCACAACGGGGAAATAAAGAAAACCGGCAGGGCTAACCTTCAGATCTGCGAATTCTTGAGATTCTTGGGAATCCTCAAAAAACGCGTGTTCGGAGGAAGTCGTATCAAGTAAAATCTCGGCTCCCTGTAAGGCTGCATCAAGGTAAGCCAAAAGCTGCAAATCCAGTCCATAAAAGATATGGTCCAAGCTCACATGGGGTTGACGTGATTTATAGTCCATAATCCGCAAATAAACTTTTCCTTCAAGAACAGCAGCATCAACTCGGTCAATTTGTCCCTGCAGTAAAAGAGAATTTTCGTTCTGAAGGGAAACCTCAATCCCCGGAAGAGCTTTTCCCGGACCAAAAGGAACTTCGAGCTGAATGGGGACAAAGCTCCCCTGCCGGGCATGCTCTCCAAGAACACGAACCGCATGATGGACTGTTCTTTTCAATTTATGTTTTAGATAACGGTAACGGGCATTGCTGAGAAGAATCTCATTTTGGAGACGAGGGGCAATGACTTCCGCCAGTTCACTGACAAGATCCCACGATTCTTCCTTTGTCATCGTCCCCCAATCCAAATTCTCAGAGCGAACCTTTTCCGCAAAATCGCGCAGAACAGCATGGAAGAACTGTCCCATATCAGGGCTGGCCAGTTGATAGATCGTGCGTTCCTTAAGTTTCAACCCATATTTTGAATAATGGGCAAAGGGGCAACGCGCAAACTCTTCAAGTCTGGAAACACTCGCTAAAAGACGTTTGCCATAGAGTCGGCGGGCCAAGCGTTTTGGAACTTTTCCTTCATGGTTTTCAGCAGAAACTCCTGCTTCAAGAAGCTTAACCTGCCATTGGTATTCAGAAGCATTTTGGTACCATTTCCGAACTGCCTGCCACATAGGTAATATGACCTGATGCTGCCTCACATGCAAAAGCTGAGCCGCATATAACGGCAAAAGAGGCTGGGGATGGCTGATCTGTTCTAAGTCATCCTCTGAGTTACCCAGATACTGTTCATGAAGGTCCGGAAATAAAGTCCGCAGCCGGGTAACCACGGGTGAAACAGTCAGGGCCTTTCCCTCTTCATCGGTTAATGGATAACTGACATAGAGCCGATCTCTGGCCTGTGTTAACCCGGTATATACAAAAAACTGTTCTTCATAAAGTTGTGCTCTTCCTTTGGGAGCCAGCGTAATTCCCAGCGCTTCGAGTTGTTCTCGCTCTTCACTGTCCAGAACTCCATCACATACAGGTCGCGCAGGAAGTATACCCTCATTGGCACCTAAAAGAAACAGAATGCGCAGTTCGGGATTACGGGAACGGTCTAAGGAACCGACTAAAATCTGATCCAAGCCGGGCGGAATTAAACCCAGCTTAAGGTTTTCCAGACCTGAAGCAAGAATTATGGCATATTCCTGAAGTTCCAGCAATTCTTCTCCCAGACCTGTTATCATTTCATCAAAGACTTCGATAACCGCATCCCAAATTTGTTCCTGTAGACGTGCTTCGGCAAGATTACCTGCATCACGGGCCTCCTCTGCCCAAAGTTCTAAGGTAGCGGGTACATTTAGCTGAACAAGAAGATTATATAGTGCCTCTGTCACAGTTCGAACGCTAATCCGTTTTAAATCCTCCGGAGAAAGAGCGATAACAGAAGAAGCGGCTTCCACAAAAGCCTGAAGAGAATTTAACACCTTTTGACGGGTGTCGTTTATTTGCATTTCTTGATCTTTTTCCAGCTGTAATTGGGCTGCCTGATCCCCTGCCCGCCAACGGGACTGATAGTGCCATTGCTTCCCGGAAGTCCACGCCTCTCCCCTGATTCCATACGCTAAACAATAGTTTTCTAAGGAATCGATAGAATCTTGCGATATGGGGAAAAAACCGGTTTTGAGAGCTCGGAAGAGAGGTTCGTAAGCCCAATCCTTTTGCACAACTTCAAGTACAGACATAAGAAGTTCAAGGAGGGGATGATGAAGGATTGGTCTTTTACTATCTAAAAAGAAGGGCAGATCATAGGCCTTAAAGACATGCTGAATCGTTTCCTGGTAAGCGGATAGATCCCGTGTTACTACGGCCATATTTGACCATCGCAATCCTTCTTCACGGGCAAGTCGCCGCAATTCACGGGCAACGCCATGGACCTCCTCGCGTCGATTGACTGCGGAGAATAAACGAATACCCTGCTTCTTTTGATCTATTTGATCTTCCTCTTTGTCTGAATATGAGTCTGAATATGAGAGCGTCGGATACATAAAATAATGCTTTTCCAAAAAACACAGTTCCGGATTGCGGAATCGATAAGGCTTCTCTAAAAAAACAGGGTCTAAGATTGGAACAGCCGTCTCCCTCGCAATCCGAATAAGGCTTTGATAGGTTCGCCATGGCCCTGAGAAAAGCTCCTCACCTGCCCTGAATATCCCCTCTTCATGATAAGCTTCCTCTTGTCGTTGAAGAATCGCCGGATCGAGCGGCAGAGTAAGAATAACATCCTGTACCGTCTTGAGTAAATATTCGATAACATAGAGTTCCTGGGGAGTAAAGCCTTTAAATCCGTCAATCCATACGGTTGACTTCTGAAGGCTGGGCGAAGAAGGAACCTTTGCCGCAACAATCTCTAATTCATCATCGGGATCAAGGATATCATTGCCTAAAGTTTGATTAAATTGGTCATATAATAACGCAATTTCCTTTAGTTTTCGCTTGAGAACTGAATTGGAATCTTGAATACTCAACAGGTCCTCAGGTGTTACACGGTAAATCTTAAATTCACGAATCAGTTGAGCAAGCAAATCCGCCATCCCCGGTCGAGTTGCCGAACGTGCAAAAATCTGAAGTTGAGGTTTATATTGTAAAAGCAAGCGCCTCAGCAACATGCGCTTACCCATTTCCCCGATAATCTTTCTTTGACCTCCGCCCGTTTCTGAGAAAATGCGCCAGCCCAAGCGACGAAAGCTTAATACTTGAGCGCGTAGAATTCCTCCCAATTCCGGGGTTTGTGCCAAACGCATTTCCATTTGGTGAGTCGCCTGTTCCGGCACAAGCAAAACAAGCGGGTTTCCAAATGGATCCCTTTGAATCTCAGTAATGATTCGTTCCAAACAATAGGTGCTTTTGCCGGTACCTGCCCGACCAAAAATAAATCGTATACTCACAAGGTACTCTCCTTCCCTCTTCTGTTCCATTATATCATGAGAGTATGCTGCATACGCTTTTCATTATAAAAGGGAAGATCGACAAAAAAATGTTTGATCAATCAGAGAAGTTCAGCCGCAAAACTTGCTAGCTCACTCCTCTCCCCTTTGGTCAGCCTAACTTGACCATAAAAAGGCTTACCCTTTAAACGATGAGTTAAATGCGCTATCCCATTACTTTCTTTATCCAGATAAGGATGGTCAATCTGGTCCGGATCCCCGCAAAGGACGATTTTCGTTCCTTCACCTGCACGTGTAATAATTGTTTTGATTTCATGGACTGACAGATTTTGTGCCTCGTCGATAATCATAAATTGATTAGGAATACTTCGGCCGCGAATATAGGTTAGAATTTCTATCTCCAACTGATGTTTTTTCTTTAATAAGTCGATTGCACTGTCTACCATAGAATCTGAGTTTTTTTCACTTTTGTCTTTTTTAGGCCGAAGCAAAAGCTCTAAATTATCATATATCGGCTGCATATAAGGTCTGACTTTATCTTCTTTTTCGCCCGGCAGAAAACCAATATCTTTGCCAAAAGGCACAATCGGACGCGCGCAAAGAAGGCGCGAGTATATTTCCGAATGAAGTGTTTGCTGAAGACCGCTCGCCAAGGCAAGCAAGGTTTTACCGGTTCCGGCCGGACCGATCAAGTTGACAAGACTGACCGAGGGATTGTTTAAAAGGTACATTGCCCATGATTGCTCAATATTCTTGGGTATAATATCCCAAGTAGAGAGTTTGCCCAGGGAATGATAATGTAAGCCATGACCGTTTGAGGAACCCATCAGCGGCAATATGCTCTGATCCGCAAGAATTCCTTTAACGCAGGCATTCGGAGGCAGTGGAACAGGGGCAAATATTTTACCTAAATGATACAGGGAATCCACGTCTCCATCCCCTAAAGGAACGGTGATAATTTCATCCCCAATCGGAGGAAGAGCAACTTTATCATTGTAGTAATCCTGGGTTTTAATACCAACCGCATCCGCCTTAACGCGCATCGCAATATCTTTTGTTACGAGAATAACCGGCCTTTTCTCTTCTCGCGTAAGATTGAGCGAAACCGTCAGAATTCGATTATCAGCTAGGCTCGGATCATAAAAAAGGGGAAGCACTTCCGGCGAAGAATGATTAAGCTCAATTCTTAAAACGCCTCCGCTTTTTAGTCTTACACCACCGGCGAGGGGGCCGGCTTGTCTTAAGCCATCAAGCTGACGGATAATTTCACGAGCAGCCATACCAACATTATCAGCCGCCCTTTTTTTTCGTTCAAGTTCTTCCAGCACAACAAAAGGAATCACGATTTCATTATCTTCAAATTCGTATATCGCATTGGGATCATGAAGCAAAACACTGGAATCAACGACATAGACCTTTTGCAAATAGGAACACCCCTCTTCTTAAGTTTAAACTTGCAGCAAATGGGTTCTCCTTCCTTTCTAGCTATGCTTATACATATTCATGAAGCAAGCATAACTATTCCGCATGCACTATATATCTATGCCATTGCCCTATTAAAAGATTATGAATCCCCCAGCACAAGCTGAGCATGAGAAGTGAAAAAGCACCTGTAACCTAATAGTACAACGATTAAACTGGTAATTGCCGAGGCTCCGGAGATCAAAAACATAACCATAATTTGATAACGTACTGCTTGAACCGGGTCAGCACCCGCTAAAATCTGTCCGGTCATCATTCCGGGAAGTTGCACCAAACCTACCGTTTTCATGGAATCCACCGTCGGAATCATCCCGGCCTTAACCGCGGATTGAATTACCGGCAGTGCCGCTTGTTTTGATGTAGCCCCAAGCGAAAGGGCAAGTTCAACTTCTCCCCTGCGAAGCCTAAACTCAGAATTCAGACGATTCAGGGTTACTCCTGCAGCCACCATGCTGTTACCGATGATCATACCGCTCAAGGGAATGATATATTGTGCTGTCGCGGGAATAATTCTTAAACCCAGAAGGAGCAGAAGGGAAATCCCTTCACTAAAAGCAATTCCCATGAGAACGATCCTTTGGGCTTGCGAAATCCCCTTACCACGTTTGGACGCATTGCGGCCGGCAACGATGATCATTAACATAATCATTAAAAATATATAGAGGCTGTTTTGAGCAGCAAATACGTACGATAAAATATAACCCACGATTGTTAATTGAATAAAGGCTCGAATAACACCGATAGCTAAATCCTTTTCCAGTCCTAATTCCTGATAGCGGGAAACAATTGCCGCTAATCCCACAAACCCTAAAGAAAGACCTAATGCTAAATAAGTCAATCTACTCCCCCCAATCGCCCTTCCAAATAGGCTTTGCCCTCTTCAGTTGAAGGCTGTCGGAAAAAATCCGCAGCCTCCCCTTGCTCCAGCACTTTACCATGATACAGCAGAGTGACATCCTGTGCTATCCTGCGCGCTTGCTGAAGATCGTGGGTAACCCAGACTACGGTCAATTGGCGTTCCCGGCAAAGCTTAGCAACCACATTTTCCAAATGCTCGCTGGCCTGCGCATCCAGTGCCGAGGTAGGCTCGTCCAGCAATAGAACTTCAGGGTTGTTTGCCAAAGCGCGTGCAATCGAAACACGTTGTTGCTGCCCCCCGGATAAAGTATTCGGATCGCGGTCTGCAAAATCAGAGCTTAACCCCACTAACTCAAGATAGTGGTCCGGATCCGGAAGCTCCTTACCTTGAATACGGGGTCCATAAAGAATATTGTCACTGACTGTTCCTGCGAAAAAAAGGGCTTTTTGCATAACCAAACCAACTCTCCGGCGCAGCTCGAGAACGTTAAGCATACGTGTTTCCGTATTATCAAGAAAGATCTTTCCTTCGCTGATTTCTCGTAAACGATTAAGCGTATAAAGCAGCGTACTTTTACCGCTTCCCGAGGGACCTAACAAAGCACGCACACGGCCATGGCAAATTTCTAAACTCACATTGTCTAATAGTGTCGAGTTTCGCTCTTTCTCCCTCAAGACAAGGGAAATATTCTCTACGTTAAGCTTGATACCCTTAGTCATTCACATTCACCCTTCTTTATTCAACAGCCCATCCCTGCCCTATAACTTCACTCGCATTTTGTATGATCAAAAATGCATGAGGATCTACCTCACGGACTACGCGCTTAAGATGACCGATTTCAGGCATACTGACAACACAAATGATCACATTTTTTTCTTCAGCCGAAAAAGTTCCGCGCCCTTGCAAGAAGGTTGCCCCTCTGCCTACTTCATGATGAATACGGCTCACTAGAGTTTCCGAATTATTAGAGACAATAGTGACCGCTTTTGCAGGAATTCCGCCTTGAACAACATCGACCGAGCGGCTAAAAGCAAACATGGATACCAAAGTATATAAAATAATTTTAGGTCCGAGAAACGCCCAAGAAATTAAGAGTACAAAGGCATTAAAGAAAAGCATCGTAGTTCCCATTGTCCATCCAAACTTTTTCTGGATAACCTTGGCTATTATATCTGTTCCCCCCAAACTTCCGCCTAAACGAAAGACAATGCCTGAGCCAATACCCCCCAATACTCCGCCATAAAGAGCGCCTAAGAAAATATCATCAAAAGGTAAAGGGCGAATCCCTTTAAATAGGTCTAGGGCTAAAGAAAAAACAACTAAGCCAATAAATGTTTTCACCACAAATTGTCGGCTTACTTCCCGCCAGCCTAAAACAAAGAGCGGAATATTCAGAACAAACGTTACAAGGCCTATGGGGAAAGCTAATGTATAAAACAAAATCAGAGCAATGCCGCCGATTCCCCCTCCCCCTAGACCTGCATGAACGATAAATCCTTGAACGCTGTAGGCAGAGAGGATTGCCCCGAAAACAATTCCAAAAATAGGGCCAACCTTTTTTAGGGTATTCCATATCTTCATGATCGTTCCCCCTAATCTGAGAATAGATTAAGTTACTTTGAATTTTATTACTATAGTATAGGCGTCAGTGGGAATATTTACAACTAGGGCGAAATGACACAAGGCTATTAGAAGTATCTCCGTAATATTTGCGAAAATTCTTCTTGCCCCGGTAGAGGAGACTGTTAACTGCCTGCTGTGTAATGCCTAAAATCTGTGCCACTTCAGTGCTATTGAATCCCTCGATGAGTCGAAGTTGTATGACAGCGACTTGAGGTTCAGGCATTTTAGCGAGGGTCTCACTTATACATAAGAGAGTTGTTAAATATTCACTGTGATCTTCTGTCACTTGGTTTTTTAGTGAATCCTGCCTTATCGTAATCATCGGTATTTCTTTTCCTCGGCTTACCCGATAGTAATCCGCAATTTGATGATGCGCAATACGCAAAGCCCAGGTTTGAAGTGAAGCATTTCCTTGGAAACTTGGTAAAACACGCCAGATTTTGGTTAAAATTTCAGCGGTAACATCTTCGACATCAAACGCCGGAATTCTTAAGCGGACGAAACGATAAACTAAGGGGAAAAGGGTTTCATAAACGTGATCAAAAGAGTCTATCTCCACTTCTTACCGTCCTCCTCTTTGCCTAAACGTGCCTGTTTATTAAGACAATTAATTGCTTTGAAAATGAAGAAAACTATACAATCATTATTCAGGAAGTATAATAAAAAATCCTGCCTAAAAAAATGAGGCTGTCGCAAAACAGCCCCAACGTTTAAAGCAGAGGTGATATTACACTCGCATTTGCTTCTTTCATTTTCAACCAAAGACTGCGGTGTGAAAACTCTTCATATTCGATTTTTTGGCTGCTATTTAAATCATTCCGGAAATCTAAATAAAGTCGTTTGGCGATTTCTGAATTATAAATAAGGGCACTGAGTTCAAAATCAATTTGAAAACTTCGAATATCAAAATTAGCAGATCCTACGACACTTACGTTTTGGTCTATGATTAATACTTTACTATGAAGAATTCCTTTCTGATAACGGTAGATTTGAACACCTGCTTTTAATAGTTCTTCAAAATATGAAGCTGAAGCCAGATAGGTCAGTTGATGATCGGGCTTACCCTGAACTAATAATGTTACGTTTAAACCGCTAAGCGCGGCAGATTTTAGGGCCATGATCATACTTTCGTCGGGAATGAAATAAGGGGTTGTCAACAGGATTTCCTTTTGTGCCGTCATTAGAATTGTAAAGAAAATCTCTTTCATCGGTTCTTGCCAAGAATCCGGACCACCGGCAAGAATTTGTGTGAGACATTGACCTTCAACTTTGCTTTGAGGATAAAAGCGGCGGTCATAGAGTTCTTGATGAGTCAGGTAATACCAGTCGTTTAAGAAGGTAGCTTGCATGGTTTGCACACTTTCTCCCTCAAGACGCAAATGGGTGTCACGCCAAAACCCGAGTTGAGGATCCCGTGATAAATATTCATCTCCAATGTTCAGACCCCCTAAGTAACCAATTTTCCCGTCGATAACAACGCATTTACGGTGATTTCGGTAATTGATTGTTCTTAGAAGTTGAGGAAATTTTAACGGGAGGAATAAGCCCACTTGGACTCCCTCACTCCGCATCCTTTCGATAAATGAGGATGGCAAACTATGACTGCCCAGTGCATCAAGAATTAACCGGACCTCTATACCGGATCTGGCTTTATCTATTAACAGATTTTGAAGCTGGGTACCGATATTGTCATTACGGAAAATATAATATTCAACGTGAATATGATCCTTGGCATTAGCTAAATCCAGAAACAGAGCATCATACTTCTTTTTTCCGTTCGTTAAAACCAAAATATCATTGTTTTGGGTTAATGGAGCGCTCACATTCTGCAAAATTAATCGAGTTAGACGTTTATTTCCTTCACCGGAATCTTGAAAATAAATGTTTTGATTTTCAAGCAAGACTTGTTGTTCTTGGGATATTTTCTTCAAGGGGCTTTGCGGGAGATGCTTTCTGCTGAATAATTTTTCTAGATGCTTAGAATACCCCAAAATATAATAGAGCAACCCGCCAAGAAAAGACCACAGTGCTAAAATTGCCAACCATGACACCATCTTTTTTTGTTTTGCATGCTCCATTAAGATAACAAATTGTGCACACAAATAACTAAGCACTGCTAACGAAACAATAATTAAAATCCATATCAACTTATCTCACCCCACACGGTATCAAAGATAATCCAGTAATGAATAGTATACGCAAAAAGCGATAGCTTCAATGCAAGCTATCGCTAATCAGAGTCGTCATCTAACCTTTTCTTATTTTTGTGCTGAATCCCGAGGTTTTTCTTTTCCCCATGTAAAATATCCCACGATCATCGCAAGTAAAATCAGAATTCCCGGATGTATTGATGTTAAAAACATCAGAGCAAGCGCAACGGCTGCAATTCCCCAGGCGATGTATGAATTCTTGGGAAATGCCTTCTTGCCAATATCAAAGGCCGATTGAGCTATGAGAATCACAACGACCGGTTTGACAGCCGTAAGTGCAGCGTTCAAAATAGGTGTATCTGAATACCGGATAAGCAAATCTCCGAGCAAAACTGTAATAAGCAATGTCGGAAGTATGGTTCCTGTCAAAGTGGCTAAGACCCCAATCCAACCCGCAACACGATAGCCAATATAACTGGCCATTTTAGTTGCAATCGGACCGGGAAGTGAGTTGCTTACAGCAAGGGCATCAGCAAATTCTTCTTCCGACATCCATTGATAGCGATTAACGACTTCCTTTTGGATTAAGGGAATAACAGCAGGACCACCTCCGAAGCCTAGATTTGAAGCTCGAGTAAAGGCAATCAGAAGATTCCAGACATCTTTTGACATGTTTAAGACCTCCTATGCAACGAATCTGAATCGCTTAAAATACGATAATTCCAAAAAGCATGGATAGAATGATAATGATTCCGGGATGAAGTTTTAATTTATAAAGTGCAAATATGGTAAAGAGAGCAATTACCAAGCTATAGATATTAAAAGAGACATTTGCTCCCATATCAAAAGCCGTTTTAGCAATAAGTACCACAATAACTGGGCGCACTCCTTTGAGGGCCCCCTTGAGAATAGGCGAATCCATATGTTTCATCAAAAAATTGGTTAAGAAGATTACGGCAACTGTAGTCAATCCGATCGTCCCCAGTAAAGCCGCAAATACACCTAGCCAACCTGAAACATGATACCCGACATAACCGGCCAAGAGAGTTGCAATTGGACCGGGCAAAGAAGTTGCAATAGCCAGTCCATCAGAAAACTGAGCAGGTGTCATCCATTGGTAATGGGTTATCACTTCTGCTTGAACAAGCGGAATGATTGCTGCACCACCGCCAAAAGCAAGATTGCTGGCGCGAAAAAAAGCAATAAATAGATTCCATAATTCTGACAAGTCTCCCAACTCCAGTCAAATATAATTGTTGTGTCTTATGAAACATTGTTTTACATAGTGATTATTATAGCAGAGAGTTGAAAAATTGAGAATAAGGAAATAAAACAAAAGCGGCCGGGAAAATTTCCGGTCGCTTTTGCGTAAAAATCTTAATAATACTTGGTATTGTCAATTAATATGCACAATTTAAGATTGCACATTATACATACCATTGGCTTGCATGTAATTAAATAGGTCTTCCCCATGCTGTTGTTCTTCTTTTTGAATATGGTTTAAGGCCTGACGAATATTACTGTCGCGGCACTCGAAAATCGTCGTATCATACGTGCCGGAGATGTATTTTTCTGTCGTGAGCATGTCGTTGGCCATAATTGCATCATTTTGATCGTAACTTTTCCCCGGTTGTGATTGCGTACCACCCATTTTCTGTTGAGATTGCTGTGATTGTTGCCCTTGGTTTATGTTGGGAACCTGACCGCTTAGAATCTGATTAAGAGTGTTATAGTGCTGCTGTTCATGAGAGGCATGCGTTTGAAAAATCTGTTTGAGTTCAGGACATTGCGTCGCATCGGCATACTTGGTATATTTCTGAACACATAATTCTTCATGCTGCAATTGATCTTGAAGCAGCATTCTTTCCTTTTGACTGAGTTGTCCGGGCATAATAGCACCTCCTTCGATAATATCAATATTTTGTACAAATCCAGGTATTTTATTCATGTTCTTTGCTTAATATTTAGCCTAGGTGCTTATACCTTTTTAAGTGAGTAAGGAAGTTTCATTTTGTTTAAACTATCCGGAGAAAATTACAAACGCGATGGAGTGATTCAATGTTTAACTTGTCAGAGGAGATGCAATCCAGAATACTTAAGAACTTCAAAAAAGTTATTGATAAAGGAAATTCTGAATTGATCAGTAAAGATTTGTATTACCATCTTAATCTTAACTGCAATTTTATTGCTAATTTCAATTTGCAAGGCTTCAGAGAAGCTTATAGTGGCGAACGTTTTCAAGAATTTTTAGATCAATTTAACAGGAACTCGCCTGCAAGCCAATGGCTTTATGCGCCGGAAATCAGTGAAAAATATGAAGTTCTCAATCAGACTATGGCGGATCTTGTGAGTCAGAAGTTGGAGCAAAATAAGACCCAAATTATACTCTAGAGTTCTTTGAATCTAACTCTAAAATCATCGACAACATTCTCGAAATCTGCTATCTTTTCATTTTGTAACATTCGTCCATAATTTGCATGCTTAGCTGTAGCATCAACGACATTTCTCCAGAAATACTCAATCATTCCTTGCGCATCGCGTTGTTTAAGGCGGATTTTTAAACCGCGTGTCGCCCCCTTGAAACGTTCTGAGGTCGTTGAAGAATTAAGGATTGGCTTAAACATTCGCACCTCTAAAAATTCCAGAATCTCGTCTTCCTTAGTCATGTGCCCCCCCACTTTCCGGTGAACATTTACTAAAACGTATGAGACAAGATTATCTGATATGATTGGTAATTCTTGGTTTACTCTTGCTTGCGGGTCTTTTGCAATAGTCCATAATTATGTGCGCACGAAAATGGGGCTGTTTTACTTGACAACAGCCCCATTAAACAATTTCTATTAAATAAAAATTAAACGCGTTCCTTAGAATCTGATGCTCCGATAGTATCATTATATGGCCTATCAAAGGGAGGAATTTTATTAAATTGTTCAACCGTTTTCTTCTTTTGAACGTCAACAATTTTATCTCTTTCTTTTGGTTTAGACACAAGAAATCCCCCTTTCTTAGTCTAATTAATTTTCCCCAATTATCATGTTTTATTCTGTTTTTTGCTCCGCTTTTTTGAACGAGCCAAGATTATAAATCCTTTTTAAACGGCGTGCCGCCCAGCGCATTTCGGTTGCCACGACTGCAACCTCCATCATCGCACGTAAATAGAAAACGCCGCTCACTTCACCCTGCCAAGTTGCCATAGCTTCATCAAATTTAGCCCAGTATTCAAGGTCATCTGATTTAGAAATCATCGAGGAATGCAGTTTATAGAGATTATCGGAAATCTGATATGTCAATGCTTCTAATCGCTTATCTCCCAATAGAAGAATATCAAGCAGATTCTGAAAGGCAGGACTAATTTCTTGAAACATTAAAGGAGAATCAGGTGAGAGACGTCGTTTAACCCTTTGATACGTCATATCCTCAATGTTTTGACCACGCTCCACAAAACCCTGGCAGATCTCAATCAGCTTTTCTACAAGATAAGTATTTTCTTCGGGTAGAAATTCATCCCGGGCATGCTCATGCAGCCCAAGGATTTCTTCTACTCGTGTTTCTAAATCCACTATATTGGTTTTTTCATACTCTTTTAAATATGTGGCTTGGACAAAAGAGCGCACACTTTCGATAAAATAAGCAGATGAATCGTGAAATAAATTTTGTAGCTTCTCTAAGAGCAGCTTCTTATACCGCGGTGGGGCTAAAACACGATTCGTTACTAACGCAACCCCGAGACCAATAAAAATACTCAGCGAACGCGTTGCAGCATGCATTAAAAATTGCTCTGGGGGAGCATCAAGGATAAAAATAATTGAAACTATACCCGGAGTAACTGTTCCCGCCCACCCCAGACGGTTAGCGATCATGATGATAAGAATAACTGCGACACCAATCCCAAAGGGGTTGTTCCAATGTAATATACCTAGAAAAGTAGCGAGAATTACCCCAAGGAGGTGAACCCGGATTTGTGACCATGCATCGGTCAATGCTTTATTGACCGATGGAAGCATATTTACAACTACTGTAATTGCTGCAAATGTAGAAGGAACTATTTTTAAAGCTTCACAAATGACTAGAGCAATTGTAACTCCTATTCCGGTTTTCAGAACTCTTGCGCCAATGAAGCTCGGCATAAAGAATCGCCTCATTAAATCAAATTTTACAAATCAATTAGCTTAAACGCTTACAATGTTGCGGGGATATCCGCATAAAAACCGTGCTCCTTTCTCCCCTTCCACAACGACAGTATCTTCAACGCCTATAGCCCCTATGTTTGGAAATACAAACTTTGGTTCAATAGCAATCGTCATCCCGCGTTGAAGTACTTCTTTCGCACCCTTGCTAATGGTCGGAAGTTCATCAAGCTCCAGCCCAATACCATGACCCACAAATTTTACTTGTGTTGCGCCAAAACCCATAAAGTTATCAGCATAGGGTGTTTCTTTACGAACCCAAGCTAAAATCTCTTCATATATTTCACCGGTTACTCGACCGGGCACCAGTGCCTGACGGATCCTCTCTTCAGCCTCAAGCGAATATTCATAAGCTTCCTTAAAAACGTCTGAAACCTCTCCAAGTGCAAAAGCCCGAGTCGTATCAATTTGATAACCATGTTTCATGAGTACTAAATCGATAATAATAGGCATATTAAGAGGAATCGGTAGAGAAGATGAGCCAAAAGGATGAGAAAAAGAAGCACCTAGCCCGCCAAGTGGTCCATCAAAATAGCTGGGCAGTGCGGCACGAGGGCCGCTTAAAACTTGCCCAAAATGGAACTCAGAACCAAAACCGCGCACACGAATCATTGACTCATGACCAAGCTTTCGAGCTCTAAGTTCAAGTAAGGCTTCTAATTCAATCTCGGTAATACCCTCCTTCAATACAGATGGTACATACTCACAAAGTGCTGTATAAATCTTACCTGTTTCTTCAATTTGCTCGATTTCCCATTCCGACTTAACCGCTCTGAACAACCGCAATTGATAGGAAATATCGACAAACCGGGAATCAACTAAACTTTTACTATATCGTTGATAGTTTGCGACAGGAAGAACATCATATTCCAAGCCGAGAACTTTCGGGTACATATAACCAGAGCCTATAAGTAATTCCGGTATTTTTGATATTCCTTTTAGCGGAATAATCCTCCAAGGACATTCCTCTTGAGCACGCTGAATATCACGGTACGCAAAAACCAAAGGCTGGCCATCCGCCGGAATATAAACATGGATATTCTGGGCGGTTCCACTGAAATATAAAGTATCCGCTCGCTGGGTAAGTAAGGCACCATCTATTTTTTGGTTTTGGAGTACTTTTTTAAAACCAAGCCATCTTCTCTCGAGTTCTGTGCGGGGAACCATTGAAATCCTCCTTAATATCAATTACTATGTTGTAATTATATCAGAACTTGATAAAACTTGTAGGATTTATTTTATTATCTGACTTTATATAAAACAAGGGATAGAAAAAGTTAAACTAACTTCCTCTATCCCTTTATTGGATGGATTCTATTAATGCCCCTGAAAAATAGCCTGCCGTTTTTCGAGGAAAGCCGAGCACCCTTCTTTTTGATCCTGAGTGCTGAAAAGCTGTCCAAAAACTTCTGCTTCATAGTCCTGACCTGTCACAATATCCATATTCTGTCCTCTTTGAATGGCCGTCTTCGAGAGTTGAACACCGAGAGGAGCACGTGAGGATATTTTTTGAGCGAGCTTCATTGCTTCATTCATCAGCTCATCCTGGGAATAGACTCGGTTTACAAGACCAATTCGATATGCTTCCTGCGCATCGATCATATCTCCCGTAAACAGAATTTCACTTGCTCTGCCGCCTCCCACTAAGCGTGCTAAACGTTGCGTTCCCCCAAATCCAGCTAGAAGTCCCAGAGTTACTTCAGGTTGACCGAATTTTGCTTTTTCACTGGCTAGGCGTAAATCACAAGACATGGCCAGTTCCGTACCTCCACCCAGAGCAAAGCCGTTAACTGCAGCTATTACGGGTTGGGGCAAATTCTCAATTTGATTCATGACGTTATGACCCAACTGACTAAAACGTCTCGCTTGTTGGGAATTCATGCTGCTCATTTGAGCGATATCTGCGCCTGCAACGAAAGCTTTTTCTCCGCTGCCTGTCAAAAGAACCACACGTATATTCGTATCGTCGGCAATTAGGGCAAATGCCTGTGACAGTTCTTTTAACGTTTCACCATTTAAAGCATTCAACGCTTTCGGACGATTGATTTTTAATAAAGCAATATGGTCATGATATTCGAGGATTAGATTTTCAAAATCCATAACCTTGCCTCCCCTATTTCTGTTATCGCCTATTTCTCAACAATCATAGCGATTCCCTGTCCGCCGCCAATACAAAGTGTCGCCAGTCCGCGTTGGGCATCACGCTTGCTCATCTCATAGAGCAGTGTCACAAGAATACGAGCACCGGAGGCACCGATGGGGTGACCAAGAGCGATTGCTCCACCATTTACATTCGTCTTTTCGATATCAAGATGAAGTTCATTCGTGACTTCTTGAGCTTGAGCTGCAAATGCTTCGTTTGCTTCAACAAGATCTATATCTTCAATCTTGAGACCGGCTTTTTTCAATGCTTTGCGGGATGCCGGAATCGGACCTGTACCCATGATTAACGGATCAACCCCAGCTGAAGCCCAGGAAGTAATCTTAGCCATAATCGGTAATCCCAATTCTTCAGCTTTCTCTTTCGACATTACAACAAAAGCGGCTGCACCATCATTAATTCCGGAGGCATTACCGGCTGTAACTGTTCCATCCTTCTTAAATGCCGGTTTCAGTTTTGCAAGTGTTTCCGGGGTTGTTCCGAATCTCGGAAATTCATCCTGACTGACAACAAGAGGCTCTCCTTTTCTTTGAGGTATGGTCACAGGGACAATCTCGTCCGCAAATCGGCCGGATTTGATTGCAGCCTCGGCACGGTTTTGACTGCGGGCGGCCAGTTCATCTTGTTGTTCACGCGAAATTCCAAATTTCTCGGCGATATTTTCAGCGGTCATACCCATATGAATATGATGGAAGGCATCTGTTAATCCGTCGTTGATCATGGTATCTACTAAAACATCATTTCCCATACGATAACCTTTACGAGCCTTCGGTAATGCAAAAGCCGCACCGGTCATGCTTTCCATCCCGCCGGCAACGATAATATCGGCATCTTCTGCAATAATTGCTTGTGCTGCACAAACAACAGCTTTTAAACCGGACCCGCAAACTTTGCTCACTGTCCATGCGGGGACCTCGATTGGCAACCCGGCATTGATTGAAGCTTGGCGTGCGGGATTTTGGCCCATTGCCGCACTTAGGACATTACCCATAATTACTTCATCAACTTGTTCCGGTTTAATATTTGCTCTGTTAATTGCTTCCTTGATAACAATACTTCCAAGCTCCGTACCTGTCAGTTGTCCGACCTTACCTTCGAATGCGCCAACAGGTGTTCTAACTGCACTTACAATAACAACTTCTCTCATATTTACTCCTCTTCTCTATAATCATTGATGTCAAAGTCCTTAACTACCTATATTCTTGAAGCAAGAATTTCCGCAATGTCTTGGGCCTTAACTTTCTCTTCTGCTTCACGAGCAGCAATTCCGTCATTAATCATCGTTAAACAGAACGGACATGCAGTTCCTACAAAATCAGCATGGGTTGCCAGCGCTTCATCTGTCCGCATCTCATTAATCCGTTTTCCTTCTTTCTCCTCAAGCCACATCCGACCACCGCCGGCACCGCAACAGAAGCTCTTCTCGTGATTACGAGACATTTCCAAAGTTGTGAATCCTGCGGCTTTAAGCAGTTCGCGGGGTTCCTCATAGATTTGATGGTAGCGACCGAGGTAACAAGAATCATGGTAGGTAATCGTTGGATTATTCTCCGCTTTATTTAACTTCAGTCGTCCGGACTTCAGTAGCTCATATAAGTATTGAGTATGGTGAATAACTTCGTAATTACCGCCGAATTCGGGATAATCTTGTTTCAAAACATTAAAGCAGTGCGGACATTGAGTAACAATTTTCTTAATACCATGACTATTCATAACCTCAATATTTTCCGTGGCTAGGGAGAAGAACAAATACTCATTTCCTAGGCGGCGAGCCGAATCACCGCAACACTTTTCCTCATTGCCGATAATCGAAAAGTTAACATTGGCTTTCTGCAAGAGTTTTACAAATGCCGAAGAAACTTTTTGGTTCCGCATATCATATGCTCCGGAGCAACCCGGCCAATAAAGAATTTCAGGTTCAGGATTTTCCTCCAATGTCGGCACTCCCAGGCTTGTCAAATGCTCGGCTCGTTTCGTCCAACCAATACCCCAAGGGTTGCCGTTGTTTTCCATATTTTTAAAAGCGAGTTGAGCCTCCGCTGGGAAGCGGCTTTCCATTAGGACTAAATTACGGCGCATATCAATTGTCTTATCGACATGCTCAACGAAAATCGGACATTGTTGTTCACAAGAACGGCAAGTCGTACATGCCCATAGATCTTCTTCCGGAATAACATCGCCGATCAAATTACGAAGCCCAAGTTCCTCTTCGGAAGGAGCTTCGACGGCAGCCGCAGCTTCCTCTGAACCTTCCGCACCCGCTACGGCTACAGCAGGATGAGCTTTAGCGTAATTACCATACGCTTCGCCCACTTCTTCCATATAGTCACGCATATCTTGGATAACCTGCTTCGGGTTTAAATGTTTACCGCTTAAGTAGGCGGGACAATTATCTTGACATCTTCCGCAGCGAATGCAGGCATCTGAATTAAAGAGCGTTTTCCAAGAAAATTCACGCAGTTTGCTTTTTCCAAAAGTCTCGAGGCTTTCATCTTCAAAATCGATTTTTTCCGGAACCCCGATAGGTCCGCGTTTTCTCAAAAATTGGTTCGCAGGTGCCAATAAAATATGGGTAAGTTTTGTATAGGGTATAGCGCCCAAGAAAGTAAAGGCAAGTAAAAGATGGAACCACCAGAGGAAACGATGGAAAGCACTGAGACTTTCAGCACTCATCCCACTAAACAAGGGGGAAATCCAATATCCCACAAAACCATAAGCAGCCCATGGATCATTATTAGCCACGATACGAACAGCTTCGGTAATAAAACCTGTAATAAGGATAGCCAAAATGAGCACGAGAACGAATCCGTCACCGGCTCCCTTTTTATTATCTAAGCGATCCGGTTTTTCAACATAACGCCGCCACAGCGCCATAATCAAACCTACAACGGCCAATAAGCCAAAAGCATTTGCGGTTAATTTTATAAACACATAAAGAACGCCATGGAAAAAATTAAGACCGAAATCAGCCTGCAAGGCTACAATCGTTGTAGCAAATCCTAAAAAAATAAAACCCCATAAAATAAGAAAATGCATAATACCGGGGTATTTATCTTTGAGTATTCGATAATGAAAAATACCGTAAACAAAGATATCTTTAATCCCTGCCCAAACATCACGCCAACGATTCTCAGGCTGTCCCAGCTTCCAGAGACGTATGCGTTTCCAATAACCGTAGACAATGAACCCAAAAGCAATCAGGAACAAGGGATAAATTAACCAATGTCCATCAATGTTCCAATAAAGCTCACGTGTAGGCATATGCCCTTCTCCTCCTCTAAAAATATATATCCTAACCCACTCTTAAAACTCCTAAAGTTCTATATAAAAAGAGACTGAAATGGAGTCTCGCGCGGAGAACAACAGGATAAACTCCCCTTTAATCTAAGGCAAGATCAAACTTTTGGTGAGTCGCCGTATTCCCCGTGCGAGCTGACATTTTAATTTATAAACTTTGGGTATTAGCTATTAACCAATTGCTTAAATTCCTGAGTAAGGAGAGGTACCACTTCAAAAAGATCCCCTACGATTCCATAGTCAGCTACATTGAAAATGTTAGCCTCGGGGTCTTTGTTGATTGCAATGATAACTTTAGAAGCATTCATGCCCGCTAAGTGTTGAATCGCACCGCTAATTCCGCAGGCAATATAGATTGTGGGAGCAACAATGCTTCCTGTCTGTCCTACTTGGAAGCCGTTGGCAATCCAGCCTGAATCGCATGCTGCTCTGGAGGCTCCTACTGCTCCACCAACAACATCTGCCAATTCTTCAAGTATGGCAAAGTTCTCCGGTCCTTTCATTCCGCGGCCGCCTGAAACAACAATATCCGCTTCAGTAAGAGCAGGGCGGCTAGAAGCTGCAATAGCAACTTCTTTCAAAATCACCTTCAGATCAGCCGGATCAATGTTAACAGGGGCCTCAATAACTTCTGCTTGACGCGAAGGATCCGGATCAGCCACCAGGAATGATTTAGCACGAACGGTTGCCAGAACAGGACGGCTTGTTGTCTCAACAGTACTGAATGCACTTCCCGTATACACAGGGCGTTTAAAAACGAGGAATTTTTCAGGATCGACTTCAATATCTAAGATATCTGAGGCAAGACCGACACCTAATCGTTGTGCTAAACGTGGTGCTAGGTCTTTACCCAGACCGGTGTGCCCCATCAAAAAGGCTAGTGGTTCTTGTTCGCGAATAAGTTTGTTCAAAGCCGAGGTATAAGCACCTGTTGTATACTGAGCCAATTGAGGAGAATCAAGAAGATACACTTGATCAGCGCCATACTCTGCAACTTCCTTAGCAAAGCCGCCGATGCCTTCTCCCGCAATAACCGCGACAAGGGATTCACCGGTTTGATCCGCAATTTTGCGGCCTTGACTCAAGACCTCAAGTGAAACTTTACGAATCTTTCCATTCGAATGTTCTATAAAAATCCATATTCCTTTTGGCATAAACATCACTCGCTCCTTTTACTTTGTTCATCTCTTTATTAGAGGACTTTTGCTTCCTCACGCAGTAAGCGCGCTAATTCATGGGCAGCTTCTGCTGCTTCGCCGGGAAGTTTTTTCCCTCCTTTACGCGGGACGGGCAAAGTAAATTTTGTCACCCTGTTTTGCGGTGCCAAATCAGAAATGTTCAATCCTAAATCAGCCAATTTAATCGTCGAAAGCGGTTTCTTCTTAGCTTTCATAATACCGGCAACGGATGGATAACGCGGTTCATTAATTCCCTGTACGACAGAAAAGACCGCCGGCAGCTGAACTTCGAGAGACGCTGTTCCTCCATCAATGACACGGACTGCTTCCGCTTTATCACCGTTAATTTCAAGTTTTGTAACACTGCTGATCGAAGGGAGCTCTAATTTCTCCGCAAGTCGAACGGCAACCTGAGCTGAACCGTTATCTGTATCCATCACACCAGCCAAAACAATGTCACAAGGAATGGTTTTCAGAGCTTGCGCCAGAACTTCAGCTGCAACCCACTCGTCGATCTCGCCAAGTTCAGGATCATTAACAAGAATCGCTTTATCTGCACCCATAGCTAAAGCAGTACGTATAGCTTCTTGGGCCCGATCTCCACCTAAAGTAACAATTGTAACATCCCCGCCGAATTTTTCTTTCAGGCGAAGGGCCTCTTCGATTGCATATTCATCTAAAGGATTGATAACTAAAGTAACTCCGTTAGAATCAATTTTCCCTTCCGCATTTACAACAATTTTAGCTTCTGTATCAAATGTTTGTTTCATCATTACCACAATATTCATAGGCTTACCTCCCAACGAAAATGTAATATATTACGCCTTAAGACGTTTATTGAGGCCGCTTCAAGTTCTTAGAATTCTTTAAGAATCTTGCTGGCAATAACTACACGCTGAATTTCACTTGTACCTTCGTAGATCTCGGTGATCTTAGCATCTCTCATCATGCGCTCAACAGGATAATCGCGGGTATAACCGTATCCGCCGTGGAGTTGTACAGCTTGAGTCGTAACCGCCATAGCAGTTTCCGAAGCAAACAATTTAGCCATAGCTGCAGATTTCGAAACAGAAATCTTATGTTCCGAAGCAATAAAAGCAGCTTGGTATACAAGTAAACGTGCAGCTTCGATTTGAGTAGCCATATCCGCTAATTTAAATTGGGTATTTTGTAAATTGGAAATGGGTTTACCAAACTGAACTCTTTCTTTGGTATATTTCACTGCTGCCTCGTAAGCACCTTGCGCAATTCCCAAAGCTTGGGACGCAATTCCAATCCGGCCATAATCTAAGGTTTGCATAGCAATTTTAAAACCTTGACCTTCTTCACCCAGGAGGTTCTCAGCGGGAATGCGGCAATCTTCAAAAACGAGTTCATAAGTAGCAGAAGAACGAATACCCATTTTCTTTTCTTTCTTGCCAAAGCTGAAACCCGGAGTACCTTTTTCCACAATGAAAGCGGCGATTCCGTGATTTCCTTTACTCTTATCCATTTGTGCAAAAACGACGTAGATATCTGCTTCATGACCATTCGTAATAAAGATTTTTGAACCATTCAAAATGTATTCGTTGCCATCGCGTACTGCAGTCGTACGAGTACCTGAAGCATCGGAACCGGCCATAGCTTCGGTTAAACCGAAAGCACCCATTTTTTCGCCCTGAGCAAGAGGGGTCAAGAATTTTTGTTTTTGCTCGTGTGTACCAAACATATTGATCGGGTTAGAGCCTAAGCTTGAGTGAGCGGAAACGGTAACTCCAACCGAAGCATCAACACGTGAAAGTTCTTCAACTGCGATCGCATAAGAAATATAGTCGGCACCAACACCGCCGTATTCTTCCGGGAATGTAATTCCTGCTAAACCAAGCTCAGCAAGTTTGTTCCAAATCTCTCTTGGAAATTCTTCCTTTTCATCCCGTTCTTCTGCACCGGGCGCGCATTCGTTTTCAGCAAAGTCGCGTACCATTTTGCGCATCATAATATGGTCTTCCGTTAAATTGAAATTCATCTGTCCATTCCTCCAAATATTTTTTTATATATATAATTTTTAGGATACCTAGGATTAAATGAATAAATTTTCTTTGAGCGCAAATTAATAAGTATAGAATCCGCGTCCTGTCTTTCGACCCAACCAACCTGCATTAACATATTTGCGAAGTAACGGACAAGGACGGTATTTATCTCCAAGCCCTTCATGTAAAACATTACAGATCGCAAGAACAGTATCTAAACCAATCAAATCAGCTAATGCTAAAGGCCCCATTGGATGATTCGCGCCAAGCTTCATCACTTCATCAATGTCTTCGGGTTTGGCAATACCTTCATTCAAAATCCAAACGGCTTCATTTATCATCGGGATTAAGATTCGGTTTGCAACAAAACCGGGGGCATCATTAACCTCGACCGGTGATTTTCCCATTTTACGGCTTAGATCTTCGATAGTCGCATAAACTTCATCACTTGTAGCTAAGCCACGGATAACTTCAACAAGCTTCATGACGGGAACGGGATTAAAGAAGTGCATTCCGATTACTTTATCAGGACGCTTCGTTACAGCGGCAACTTCAGTGATAGGCAAAGATGAAGTATTCGTTGCAAGAATAGTATGTTCAGGACAGATAGAGTCGAGTGTTTTAAAAATTTCTGCTTTAATAGACATTTTTTCGACCGCTGCCTCTATAACAAGATCAGCCTCTGCAGCATCTTGATAAGAAGTACTTTTACGAAAGCGGCCTAAAATTGCAGCTTTATCTTCAGCATTTAGCCGTCCCTTGTCTACACTGCGGGATAAGTTTTTCTCAATTCCTTGAAGTCCTTTGTTTACAAATTCTTCTTTAATATCGTTTAGAATAACATCGAACCCAGCTTGTGCAGCAACTTGAGCGATTCCGGAACCCATTTGACCGGCTCCTATTACCATAATTGTCTTCAATGGTTACTCCTCCTTCAATAATCTGAAATATGACCGATAAGGATTCGCTTTTTATGTCTTACGAAACCCTATTCCTTAATTGAAAAAGTATATTTCCTTCCCATCCCCCTTATAAATATGTTGTACAGTATTATGAAGAGTTTTAATTGTCCGATAATTATTGCAATTGTTGTGCCACACTTTTCCACTTTAGCAAGTATCCATGTCTTATCTGGCATATAATTACAATTAGCAGGCATCATTTATACCGTAAATTTTCTTTGTTATTTAGCAAGAATTTCACAAGTAAGCATTCATGCGGGATTTAGTTAAATTGATTTAATAACTAAATCGCTTTAAAATTATTCTATAAAAATAAAAAATTTATTGTTTAATGTCAAAATCGTAAAAAATTTGGTATAAGGCAGAAAGAAGTGTGTCCATAATAAGAGACAGTTGTTTGGTTTATAATTTTAAAACCCTTCATAAACATTGTGTCTGGTTGTATCCAGAGGATACTGTCTCTATAAATAAACACTGTCTCTATTTATAGACATGTAAATTTAGTAATTTAGGATCACATGTGGGTTAATTGGTGTTTCGACATCTTTTTATAAAGTGCCGAGCGATGAATTCCGAGAAAACGCGCTGCTTGCATCTTGTTTCCATGGGACCTCTGAAGTGCTAATTGAATCATTTTACACTCTGCTTCATTTAAACCTTCTTCTAACGTCATGAAATGATTATTCTGAGAATTCAACGCTTCAGATTTACCATCTAAACCGCCACTTCCCGATTGTCTATCTCCGTTACCGTGGAGAGGTAAGGAAAGATGCCATACCTGAATCCATGATTCATCACAAGTGATGATCGCTCGCTCTAAAATATTCTCTAATTCACGAATATTTCCGGGCCAGTCATAAGACCGTAAATAGTCAAAGGCTTCAGGCGTAATCCCATCAATGAAGGAGCCAAGGCGATGATTTAGTTTCTTCAATATTGAATTTGCAAGATGCTCAAAGTCTTCCTCTCTTTCACGCAACGGCGGAAGTTCAATATTTATGACATTAAGTCGATAGTACAGATCCAGACGGAATTTATGGTCAATAACCATTTGGTAAAGATCACGGTTCGTTGCCGCGATGACTCTTACATCGATTTTTATAGGTTGTGTTCCGCCAACACGTTCAACTTCTCGTTCCTGTAAAACCCTTAGTAGTTTAGCTTGCATTGACAGTGGCATGTCTCCTATTTCATCAAGAAAGATGGTTCCTTTATCCGCAAGCTCAAATTTCCCGGGTTTTCCACCCTTGCGTGCCCCGGTAAATGCCCCTTCGGCATAACCAAACAATTCTGATTCCAATAAATTTTCCGGTACAGCCGCACAATTGATTTGAATCAAAGGTCCTTTCTTACGATGACTGGTTTCATGAATAGCATGCGCAAAAACTTCTTTTCCCGTCCCGCTTTCTCCTAATAATAGGATGGTTGAGTTTGTACGTGCTGCCCGTTTAGCCAATGTCTTAGCCGCTTGCATACTCGGGCTGTCCCCAATAATATCACTAAAAGCATATTGAGGTGAATGAAAGCGACACAATTCGTGTTTATAAAAAGCCACATCTCCCTCAAGCCGCATAACTTTTTTGGCAAAGAGTTTAGCCAGTTCCATGTTTTTGAAGAGGGTTTTACCGAGTGCCCCGATAATTTTGCCATCACGTTCAACAGGTGCCCGCATTATGATAAAGTCTTTTTCACCGATTTGCATATGTTCCCCAAATTGAACTTCGCCCGTTTTAAGAGTATTAGGCAACTGACTTTCTGGGCTAATCTCGTTAATCTTCTTACCGACTATATCTTTTGCTTCCATCCCCATTTCGTCTAAGAAGAACCGGTTGATAATCTCTATCCTTTCCTGATCATTGATAACAATAATTCCTTCATAGGTATTTTCTACAATTGCTTCCAATGTCGCCATGAGTTTTTGATTTGTGCTTAAGCGATCCGTAACTGCTTCAAGTTCAGTAACGTCCTTAAAAATGGCAACCGCACCCAAAACCTTATCTGCGGCGTAGACAGGGATAAAATCAGCATGAACGCTAATATCTCCATACGTTAGAGGAACACCATGCTGTGCTTCGCCCGTTTTTAGGGCTTTATACGTAAGAGATTCGGGTAATAGCTTTGTAATGGATTGACCAATCATATCCCGCGCAGGTAAACCGAGAATTTGTTCTGCAGAATGATTATAGAAAATAGTCGTCCCCTGCGAGTTTATGGCTATTATTCCATTATAGGGCAAATTAATGACTTTACTTACAAAATATTCAAGGTCTTCATATAATACATTCAGGGTTTGTACGACGTGCGTATTGCTTATCTCGCCCTTAAGTTTTCCATCTTGATCAATGACATAGGCGGAAATTTGCCTCTCTATAATATCTTTCACATGCAGGTCAAAATCATCATCGATATTGATAACCACTTCCGGCTTTTGAATAAATTCTCTTATCAGAGTAGTCCTAGCGAGACCATAATCTTCTAACGAATTTAACCCTTTAAGAACATTTTGGCTATCGATAATACCGATCAAAGTACCCTCTTCATCAACTACGGGAGCTTGAAGAAGATGGTGAGAAAGAAATATCTCAACAGTATCACTTAGAGAAGTATTATAAGAAAATCGCAAAACATCAGTCGTAATGCATTTTTTCCAATCGTACGATGACAAGGTAATTGACGTAAATCCGTCCATAATAATCACGCTCCATTGTTTGACGAACCGATGTCTAAATTATATATTAAATTCCGAAATATAGATATAATTTAGAATTTAAATTCGACTTTCAATATGGAATCTCCTGCTAATTAAGAAATTAATACCAATACTATTTAGTTATAGTAATGCAAGGATGAAATTGGTGTTTATTTATAAACGATGGTATACTTTACATCGGAATATATCGCTTGTCCTTGAGGAAAGGGGTTTTTTGATTGAATATCAACATGCTTGAAAAATATGCGGATTTAATTCTAAGAACCGGGCTCAATCTTAGAAAAAATCAGATATTATTGATTAACTCACCTGTTGAATGCGCACCGGTTACCCACGTAATTGCAGAGACAGCTTATCGTTTAGGAGCAAAAGATGTTGTAATTGTCTGGAAGGATGAACTTTTCTCCAAAATTCGTTTTACATATGCTCCCGAAGACGTATTTGATGAATTTCCGGATTGGCAAAAGGAAATGTATATGAGCTATCTGCGTCAGGGCGCAGCTTTCTTGAGTATTGCGGCAAATGACCCGGAACTAATGAAAGATGTTGACCCTGTACGTATGATGAAAGCTCAAACGGCAAGCAGCACTGCTTTAAAAGAATATCGCGAGAGTTTGATGAGCAATCAGAATGTCTGGTGTGTCATTTCAGTTCCAACAGCTTCCTGGGCCAAAAAAGTATTCCCTGAGTTAGAAGAAGCAAAAGCAGTAGAAAAACTCTGGGAAGCGATTTTTAAAACTGTGCGTGTCGATCAAGCTGACCCGATTGAAGCATGGAAAAATCACAAATTTAACCTAAAACAACGGATGAATTATTTAAATGCTCAAGGCTTTAAATCACTGCATTACCGTAATTCCCTAGGAACCGATTTAACAATTGAACTGCCCGAAGCCCATCTTTGGCTAGGCGGCTCTGAATTTACACCGGACAAAACCGAATTCATTGCAAACATACCAACCGAAGAAATCTTTACTTTACCGAAAAAAACGGGAGTAAACGGCAAAGTCGTTAGTTCAAGGCCCTTAAATTATAATGGACACCTTATTGATAATTTTTCTTTAACCTTTAAGGAAGGTCGTATCATTGAATTCAGTGCAGAAAAAGGGTATGAAAGCTTGAAAAGCATCATTGAAACCGATGATGGCTCACATTATTTGGGAGAGGTAGCCCTTGTGCCTTACGATTCCCCTATCTCAAACTCTAAAATATTATTTTATAATACCCTCTTCGATGAAAATGCGTCTTGTCATTTAGCCATTGGCAAAGCATACCCGGTTTGCCTTAAAAATTCGGGTTCTTTAAACATTGAAGAACTCGAGGCTGCGGGAGTAAATGACTCCTTACTCCATGAGGATTTTATGATTGGAACTGCTGACTTAGAAATTTCGGGTATAAATAAATTTGATCAAATCGTTTCTATTTTTAAGCAAGGTAATTTTGTAATTTAATGTCTTCATAATGGATTGAAAAAAATAAGCTCCGCCGCTCAAGGAGATATCCTTAAGCAGCGGAGTTTATTTTTATTTTTATATGATTTCAAACACTTTATTCAGACGTGTCATTTGAAAGAGATTTTTAATGGCACCGTGTAATCCTTTGATTACAACCCCGCCACCTAGATTAACGGCCTTTTTATGGATTGCAACCAACACGCCTAGTCCTGAGCTATCAATATAATTAGCCTTCTGCATATCAATTGTGAATTGGCTGTGTCCGTCATCAATCAAGTCATTTAGTTCTTTTCTGAGTAAGGCAGCATCCTCAACAAATAGCTTTCCTTCTAAATTAACCAAAACTTCCCGCCTATCTTGGTTATTTACACTAATATTAAATGACATCAATTTCCCCTCCTTAAGGTGAAACGTCTTACGAACGGAATTTTAAGCCTTAAATATTCATAAATATATTAGAAACGCTTGAAAACGAGGGATAATCATGCCTTCAAAAAAAGAACGCGATTGGTCAACAACAATCGTTACCTATTCTACTGTAATATTCGCAATCGTTTCTCTTATTACGGCATATATTACAATTACTAACTGGCGGACTCAACGCCAAGCGGATCGCCCCTATTTCAGTTTAAAAGAGTCGCCTCAGATAGAACTCCAAAAGGGAGTAACATTCGAGTTTGAATTCACAAATGTAGGCAAACATGCGGCTTCGAACTTAGTGAGTAATACGTATGTCTTCGATCAAAGCTTAACCTTAAAACCTATTCACATCGATGAATATGCTCTAATTAATGATATTCCGCGTGAAACTGCAACCCGTTTATTGATTCAGCTTAATGTTCAAGAAATTTCGTTTACCGATGTTGTTCGCCCACAATATCTTGTTATTTATCTGAGCTATACTGACCCTGTCTTAAACCAAGCCTATCAACAAGCTCTTTTTATGAAATGGGCGGGAGTGATCGATGAAGGTGCCCAACCTCTGGTTTATACAGAAGCCAGTGAAAAAGATAAAATTATCAATTACCTGAGGTCTTACCATCTAAAAATATAATGAACTCTATCGAAAATGTCCTAAACTTAATTCAATCAAGAATCAGAATGCTTCCCTCCTTATAATAAATTCTTAATTAAGATGATTCTCTTCAAATTCCATATTATCCTTTTTAAGGAATCATAATATTTTTTAATGCATATACAGAACAAAACGAATGTTCATAAAGCATTAATACTTTTTAGCATTTGTACTTAGCTAGTACAGCTTTAATCGCTATCCAGCCGACTTCTTCGGGTAAAGCATCTTTGATAGGCCGCAATCTTTCCCGACCGACCTTTTGAATAGCTTCAAGAATAAGCTTCTCCTGTCCGGAAGGGATTAGTGTTTCCCAGGGAACGGTATAGTCTTCCTCCTGGCAGCGAATCAGATGATCCTGTACCGTGGAAAGTGATATTTTTCGCAAAGCGGCAATTTCCTCCGGTGTTTTACCTTGTCTAAAGAGTTCTAGAGTTTGCTTATAGCTGGGTATTTTTGCGGGAGAAGCAGCAGGCTCAGAAGGTTGAACATCTGCCTTTTCCTCTATCAAATAAGCTTTAATCTCTTCGATAAAAGCTGCTCCATATTTTTCAAGCTTTTTTTCCCCCACTCCGCTGATGCGGATAAATCCGGCCTGATTTATCGGGCGGGTTTCGGCCATTTCACGCAGCGTGCTGTCGGAAAAGATCATATAAGGAGGAAGGTTTTCCCGAGATGCTGCATTACGGCGAAGAAGGCGCAGTCGTTCGAACAGACTTTGCGAATCACTGCCTGATTTCTCAACCTTGCGGGGCAGTTTTTGGTAAACCTTCTCTTGTCCTTTGAGAACAGGGATACTTTTCGGTTCAAGTTTGACTATAGGGTACTCTCCCGTAGATAAACGTAAATAGCTTTCAGTCATTAAATAGTTCATACGATCTTTAATTTCCTGAATAGACTTATCTTCCATGATCCCATGAGTTGAGAGTTTGTCAAACTGGAGTTCAATAACCTTTTTATTACGCGAACCTTTAAGGACTTCAGCAATAAGGTTCATCCCAAAACGTTCGTGCATTCGGGCAATACAGGAAAAAATCTTCTGCGCATCAATAGTGATGTCTATTGTTTCGCGTTCATCTAAGCAATTGCCGCATTTGCCGCATTCTTCAGGGACATTAACTTCTCCAAAATATTCAAGGATGGTTTTTCGTAAGCATCGCGTCGTATGGCAATAATCGACCATCTCCTGAAGCTTCTTGTACTCATTTTCCTTTCGTTCAGGCTGAAAGATTGTTTGCTCAATCATATGCCGTTGCAGCACAACATCCTGCGGCGAGAAGAGGAGAATACACTCGGCAGGCTCTCCGTCACGTCCGGATCTGCCCGCTTCTTGATAATAGGCTTCCATACTTTTAGGCATATTATAATGGATAACATAGCGCACATTTGATTTATCGATCCCCATACCAAAAGCGTTCGTCGCAACGATTATAGGGGTTTTATCATAAAGAAAATTCTCCTGGTTTTTTTGGCGGTCACTATCACTCATCCCCGCATGGTATTTCCCGACGGGAAGCTTTTTACTACGCAAAAAGGTGTGTAACGTATCGACTTGTTTACGGGTTGCCGCATAAATAATTCCGGATTCATCAGCATGGGCCTTTACATAATCTAAAAGATAGGCTTTGCGATTTTCTCCCCGGAGAGTGGAAAAGGTTAGATTAGGTCGGTCGAAACCTGTTACGAAAACCTGAGGACTTTGAAGTTTTAACAGATGTATAATATCTTCTTTAACCTCCTCAGTTGCCGTTGCCGTAAATGCGCCGACTAACGGACGAACATGAAGACTTAAAATAAACTGACTAATCTGCCTATAGCTGGGACGAAAATCGTGACCCCATTGAGATACACAATGAGCTTCATCAATGGCAATAAACGCAATCTCTAACCTATCCAGTAAAGTGAGAAAACTTTCCGACTCCAAACGTTCAGGAGCAATGTAGAGAAGCTTATATTGTTTGTGCTTTGTTTGTTCAATCCGCGAAAATGTTTCACGCGGAGAAAGCGAGCTGTTGATAAATGTGGCAGGTACTCCATATTCCTGGAGCGCATCAACCTGATCCTTCATTAAAGATATCAACGGTGAAATGACAAGGGTTACCCCTTCCAATAAAAGAGCCGGAATTTGATAAGCCAATGACTTTCCTGCTCCGGTCGGCATAATTGCTACAGTATCCTTCCCTGAAAGCAGACTAGCGATGACTTCCTTTTGCCCTGTTCGAAATTGGGAGTAGCCAAAATATTGCTGTAAAATTTTTAAGGCCTTTTCCATCATAACCAAAAACTCCTTTGGCATTTTTGTTTAGAAAATCCCGTTTACTAAACAATTTCTTGGGTTACCGCCGTACATTTTTCAATGCGGACTCTATTCGTTGCCAAGAGATTAATCATGGCAATCAGAGCTCCTCCGAGGAATACATATTCATAGCCAAAACGCATCCAGACAATACCGCCTATCCACGGAACGATCATCGAAAGTACATGATCCACGGTTGTACCCATGGACAGCGTCGGTGATACATCTTCAGGTTTTAGAGCAATTTTATTGATGTAGGTTGCTCTTGCCATACCGGCTGCCATAAGCATTTGATCGATTATATAGCAGGCACAGATCATGTAGATCGCGAGTTCACCATGCCCAACGCTTTCGAAAAAGCGCTTGGAAAAAGCATAACCCAAACAAATAAAAATGAGGAAGAACGCTTCTCCCGCAAGCACGAACCGTTCGCCACGCTTATCAATAAGATAGCCGACAAACGGCTTAAAGAAGATTCCTATACCGGCAATAATAAAACCAAGCAAGGCAAATGTGCTCACACCTTGGTTAAAGACTCTGATGAGTACCCACGGGGCAAAAGTAATAAAAATCTGCTTGCGGGCACCATATAAGATATTCAGTACATAAAAAAGAGTATATTCTTTGCGTACAAGGAGTTTAAAGCCCTTATGCTGCCGCCGGGAGGAACGATGAGTCATCTTCAGCATCAGCAGGGAAGCTGCTAAAAAGGCAATAGCCGCAATAAAAAAGACAACGCGATAATTCACTTTGACAACTTTAAAAATCAAAGCAAAGCAGAGATTAGCCAGCAGAAAGGCCGCCGTGTTGGCAGCGTTAATTTGCCCGAGTCTTTTGCCCATATTTCCTGCATCCGCAAGACTCATAGCAATACTATTTGATAAGGGGAGGTAAAGATGCATCCCTAGGCTGTAGAGAAGAAGCCAAATCACCATCGTATTCATACCTGAAGAAAAGAACCCTAAACCAAACATACCACAAGCGGCTAAGACATTTGCTAAAACTGCCAGCCGAATATCACCTAAAAACAGAAGAATCGTGGAAACAAAAACAACAGCAAACCCCGGAAACTCGCGGGGGATTTCAAGTAAAGTCCTTTGACTAACGCTCAAATGAAAGGTATCGCTAAAGAAATTATTAATGAAAGAATTATCAATACTTTGGCTGATTCCGAGAAGAGCGCTAGCCGTTAAAAACAGAATAAAATCTCTCTTTTTCATCCTTACCCCTCAACATCAATATTTTCTATAGCAAAAAGTTCTATTAGCTCTTTCTCCGTAAACTTTGAAAGCAATGTTTCTCCCGGCTGTATAATGGACTGAATAAGTTCTTTTTTCTTCTCCTGCATGACCAAAACCTTCTCTTCAATTGTTCCTTGGGTGACAAGTTTAATGACCTGTACAACATTCTTTTGGCCGATTCGATGAGCCCGGTCTGTTGCCTGATCCTCGACAGCCGGATTCCACCAGGGATCATAATGAATCACCATATCCGCACCTGTCAGGTTGAGACCGGTACCGCCTGCCTTTAAGGAAATAAGGAAGATCTGACCTGCCCCGTTATTAAATAACTGAACCATCCGCATCCGATCCGCTGCTTTGGTCGAACCATTCAAATAAAAATGTTCAATTTTCTTTGAGGTTAAATATTCCTGAATGATATCCAGCATGGTCGTAAATTGAGAAAAGACCAAAATGCGATGTCCGCTGTCCAGCGCATTTTCAATAACTTCTTCGAACAATTGCATTTTGCCGCTTCCCCCGTGGTAATCCTCAACGAACATCGCGGGATGGCAGCAGATCTGCCGGAGCCGGGTAAGCGCAGCAAGAATCTTAATATGACTTCTTTCAAAACCGACAGAAGCAATTTCTTTCGCAATATTCTTCTTGGCTTCTTGAAGAAAGGCAAGGTAAATCTTTGTTTGTTCTTCCGTCATCTGAGCATTCATCCGAGTTTCAATCTTTTCCGGAAGCTCTAAGAGAACATCCTTTTTCAGACGGCGAAGGATAAAGGGAGTGACATGCCGGCTGAGCTCGATAAGGGGTTCGGGATCATCCCCTTTGATGATCGGAATCTCATATTTTTTGCGAAAATCTTGATGTTTCAAAAGATATCCCGGCATGATGAATTGAAAAATAGACCAAAGCTCGGTAAGAGAATTTTCAATTGGAGTCCCGGTCAAAGCAAAATACCCTTTAGCCTGGAGCTGTTGAACAGATTTTGCATTAATCGTTTGCGGGTTCTTAATATGCTGCGCTTCATCTAAAAAACAATATGAAAACTCAATTTGAGCATATATATCCGAATCCCGTCTTAGGAGCGGATATGAGGTTACGACCATATCCCAATCCTTCAGGTCTGCAAGCAGCTCCTGTCTTGTATGGGGAGGACCGTCAACAACCAGGACGTTCAATTCAGGCGCAAACTTTCGGGCTTCTTCCTGCCAGTTATAAATTAAAGAAGTTGGGGCAACCACAAGCGCGGGGTGTGCAGCGGCTGATTTTTCAGAAAGGATAAAAGTCAAAACTTGCAGAGTTTTTCCCAGTCCCATATCATCAGCTAAGATTCCACCAAGGCCATACGAAGCTAGGGTTTTTAGCCATTGAAACCCTGTTTTTTGATACTCTCTAAGCACGCTTTTAAGGTGTTGCGGAATTTCATACTCTCCATCACCGGGTTCAAGAATATTCTGAACCAGTTGTTTAAAAGCCTTGTTACGTTGAATTCCCGGCAGATTAGCCTGGCGTAGATAATTATCAATATAGAGAGCTCTATATTTCGGAAGTTGAAGAACATTCTGCTCTAAATCTTCTGCCGTAAGATCCAAATATTCAGCAAGGCGGGCAACGGTTTCTAATTCCGGCTGATGCAAATTAATAAAAGAACCATCCTTAAGACGATAGTATTTTTTCTTGAGGTGTAACGCTTGAAAGATGTCGGCTAATTCGCCTTCATCAATATTATTGTAATGGAAGGATATCTCAAGCAGATCCATTTTCTCATCTAAACGAACTCCGCCTGAAAGGGAAACGGAATTACGAATTGTCATTTTAAAATCATCGGCATAATAAATCTCGGCGATACCCTGAAGTTGGGGAAGATAATCAGTAATAAATGTGAAGATTTTTTCCTCATCCTCGAGATGAATTTTCCCTTGATTAACGCTGAATTCCGCAAGTTCGAGCAAGACTAATACCTTGCGTTCCTCTTCAACAGCACGGATGAGAATCACCTCTTGAGAATTGTTGAGCGTATGACTCTCTCCGGTGGGTGCAAAAGGATTGATAGAGTTTTCCCCATAACGGAACTCAACGCGGGCAGCTAATCCATCATTTGCTCCGCGTTCAAAATAGACCTGAGTTACGAGCGTCTCACGACTAAACTTCTCTGCGAGTTGAGGCGCAATTTTAACCTTTCCCACTTTTTCCAACGAAGGTAGGGCCTCAGAGATGAAAAATTCTTTGCGGTTAGAAGGAAGAATCAGAGTTGAAGAATATTCTTTACGGAGTGCCTTAATCATAGCCGGAAGAATTTCCTGCTGTGCGGGTGTTACTTGATATATCTTTTGTTGGAATAGGAAGTAACTGGCATCCGGAAGCAATTGAAGGGGTAGTTCATTCGCTTTCAACGTCAAAGCAAGATTTTCCGCCTCTGAATTTAAAGAAAGTTCTAGGGGAAGTTCCTGCCGAATAATTTGTGTTTTTGTAAGCGGGGCGGATTCCAGGAACATGTTAAAGGATTTATCCCCTAGTGCATCCAGAAACTTTCTAAAATAAACACCTTTTAAAGGAATGTATTTTTTCCCACTAAAAGGAGCGCCGGAATACATATTTAACATATCAGTCCAGGCTAAATTTTGGTCATACATTTCCAGTAAAAACTCGATTAGCGGATGATCTTCGGCAGTAAAGGTTTGACGATGAGGTTCCAGCGTAAATTGCTTGCCGAATTCCAATGTCTTTTTACTCCGAAGGGAACTCAAAAATAGTCCGATGTCTTTAACCACGTAAAGCCGCTGCAGTCCAATTTTTAAAGAGAACTGTGCGGCTATGCGATGCCCCGGAACGAGGTAAAGCTCAAGTTCAACCTCAAGATTAAGCACTTCTTTAAAAGACTCCGGAGTATGATTTTCAAAAAACTCTAGGAATTCCCGCGCTGAGGAGCTATTCGCCTTCTTCTCAAAAATCAGGGGCAGATTTTCTTGGGTACTTTTTAAGACAGCAATTATGTGTTTGCAGGCACCGGGATAGGTACTATAAGCAGGACAGCTGCATTGATAACTGCTAAGGCTGCCCTCCGGAGTAAGCTGAAGCTGAGTGAGATAACGGGAAGTCCCCGAAACAAAAGCCCTCACTCTTCTGTCCGCCGGATTATATTCAAGAGGGCCTACCTTGCCTGCTTGATAATAAGCAACGCCAAGTTGATAGGCCATCGGATAGCTTGCTATGTTTCGCATTTCTCGATCTGTCATTGCCAGACGCAACATAAAAAGACTCCTTTGAATCGTTCCAAGCAAATGGGTTAAAATTTATTATAACACATTTATACTCTAAAGCGATATCCCGCACCCCATACGGTCTCGATATATTGCGGATTCGAAGGATCACTTTCTATTTTCTCACGGATTCGGGCAATGTGTACCGTAACTGTAGAAGATTCGCCAAAAGATTCTAGGCCCCATATTCGTTCAAAGAGATTATCACGGCTGAATACGTGATTGGGGTTTTGAGCTAGATAAAGCAATATATCGAATTCCTTCTGAGCCAGACTTACTTCTTCTTCTTGAACGAAAACACGTCGCGCTTCTTTCTCGATTTTCAGACCGCGGATCGATAATATATTTTGCTTGTTTACTCCTTTGCTGAAGCGTTCTTTTAACCGATCATAGTTATCCAGATGGGCATTGACCCGGGCAACAAGTTCTCCGGGGCTAAACGGTTTAGTGATATAATCGTCGGCACCATTACTTAACCCTTTTATCTTATCTATTTCCTCCTTCTTGGCTGAAACAAGAAGAACCGGAATATCCTTATCCTCTTTAATTTGGCGAAGGATCTCTAACCCATCAAGCCCGGGAAGCATAATGTCTAAAATTAAAAGGCAAAAGGCGTGTTCTTCTTTTAATATGTTCAATCCTTCCTTACCGTCGGTGCAAATAACCACCTCAAAGCCTGCCACTTCAAGATAATCTTTCTGAAGCTCGGCAATACAAAGATCATCTTCTATGATCAAAATCCTTTTCACGCCTAACCACCTCTTTTAATCATTTACTGAGGGAAATTAAAATGCTGGTCCCTTCCTGAGGATGACTCAAAGCCCATATTCTTCCACCATGTCCTTCAACGATTTGTTTGGCGATAGCAAGTCCTAAGCCGCTCCCCTTAATTTCACTGCGTGAAGAATCCGAGCGGTAAAAACGATCAAAAATATAGGGTACATCCTTTTTCTGAATCCCTGACCCGTTATCCTGAAGCTCAATAATTATACTGGAATGGGTTTCACGAAGCAAAATCTGAATAAGCCCTTCTTGCTCGGGCCGGCCTGTTTTCATATATTTTCTGGCATTATCCAATATGTTCGTCAGCACTCTCCGAAAGCGGACACGGTCTAATTGAATAGGATAGGTCTGATGAAGCTCTGAATGCATTGTGATCCGAATGCCGTTTTTAGCACATTCAGGCTCATTCTCGCGAACAAAATCTAAAAGGTATTCCTTAATATCTGTTCGTTCAAAATCAAAAGGGAGCTGGTTAAGATCAAGTTTTGCATTAAGCAGCAGATCATCAATCATTCTATCAATGAGTTGAGCCTTCGTATAAATCGTTTTTAAATAGCGCTCTTGTTTTTCGGGGGTATTGGCTACGCCATCCATAATTCCTTCGACATAACCTTTGATAGAAGTAACCGGGGTCTTTAAATCGTGGGATATGCTTGAAATCAGCGTTTTTCGATTATCCTCATATTTAATCTGGGTATGAATAGAATCTTTGAGTTTCACCCGCATCAATTCGAGATCACGGCAGAGCTCCCGAATTTCCAAATCGCCTTCTTCGGCAATGGGAACATTAAGATTACCCATACTGATCTCATTTGCCGCTTTTCGCAAATGATTAATGGGAGACATGATTCTGCGAGATATTTGATATGATACCAGTAAATTAGTAAGCAGAAAGGACAAGACAAAAACGAAAGCGATCAACGAAAGTAAATACGTTAGATCAATAGTTGAAGCGTTATCTATGGGCGCAAGCAGCAAAACATCTCCTGTCGAACCGCCGGTCATAGGAACCTGAACGGCTTGGACATGATAAAAGACATCTCCAATTTTAACATTGGACTTTTCCCACTTTGAATTTCCAGCCTCTAAGCTTTTGGCAATATCAATTTTACTCATATTATGAGATGTAAATAGAATCTGCTCATCCTTGAGTATGATCACTTCTCCGTCGAACGCGTCTAAACGTTTTAGAAGATTCTTTTGAAATTCCGATGACTCTAGTGTCTCAGGAGTTTGTTTTAAAATGCTTTGCTCAATATTAAGCATTTCAATTTTGATCTGGGAATTCTTTTGATACTGCTCAAGGGAAGGGAGACGATTGGAGAACTGTTGAGAAACAAACAAATAAGCCATTACAAACACCACAGTAACAATCAAGGGGATAATTACTGTGGCGGCATTGGCTGTAATTAAACGACGTTTTAGGTTCATAATTTCACCCTAAAATTCCTTCTTATCAAAGAAATAAAATCCCGCAGTGAATAACATTATACCATATCCCACCATCAGTAAGAAAAGACGGAGAATCTTCAGAACAGGGAAGGTTTCGCTAAGCCAAAGCGTATACCAACTCAATTGAGTCGTTATCAGCAGATTCGCATACTGTGTAAAAAAGAGACCCAGAACTTGGAATCCTAAATAGGCAAGCACCGAGATAAAAAAGACGGAAACCCCACTTTTAAAAAGATTGGCAAAGAGAACAATTCCCAAAGCCAGGATGAATTGCGGCAGAACACTAACCCCATAAGCCAAAATAATTTTAAAAATATCTTTAGCACTGGCTGAGTTAACATTAAATATAAAACCCGTGATTAAAGAAAGTATAAGGAGTAAGAAAAGAATCGTCAGGATGAATAAAGTTATCGCCGTAATCTTGGCCAAAAAAATTTTAAAGCGGCTCACCGGCCGGGTTAAGGTAATTTTCATGGTATTGTGGGAAAACTCACCGGAGAAGCTGTCGATTGTGACTAAGGCAATAAAAAGCGGCAGAATTGAATTGACGACAACGGATAGGACAAGGATAGAGAATTCCGCATTGCCTGTACCGCGAATGCCAAAGCCTGTTCTAACCCCTAGCACACCCAGTTGGCCGATGACAACTACAGCCAGGGATAGGATAACAGCCACAAAGACTTTTTTCTTTCTATAAAGCTTTTCAAGTTCATTAATCAGCGTAATTCGGAACACGGCCATTTCTTTCGACCTCACTCACAAAATAATTTTCCAGAGTTGCGTAATCCTTTAAGATATTCTCTGTACTCTCGACATTAAGCATCCTTCCGTTATAGATAACCCCAATCCGGTCACACGTAAGCTCGACATCATGGATGAGATGGCTGGAAATAAAAAAGGTCGTTCCCTCATTTTCAGCCATGCTCTTAATAAGATTGCGGATATCAATCATACCTTCGACATCGAGTCCATTGAGAGGTTCGTCAAGGATAACAATTTTAGGGTGATTTAAAATTGCACCGGCCAGTCCTAACCGTTGTTTCATACCCAGGGAGAATTTCTGAGGCTTCTCATTTATGAATTTATGTATCCCTGTAAGTTCTAAAACTTCCTCAATCCTTTTGCGATCAACCTGTGGCGAGTAGCGGGCGGCCTGTCTGAGATTTTCATAGGCTGTAAGATAGGGATAAGACTCTGCTATCTCAATAATGCAACCTACAGAGGCCATGGCTTTCTCATAATCTTCGGTGATACTTGCTCCAAAAATCTTCACATCTCCTTGATCGGGGCGTACAAGACCGGTCATGATTTTCATTGCGGTCGTTTTTCCCGCCCCATTAGGACCGAGAAAGCCAAAAATATCGCCCTTATAGATGTCAAGATTGATATCCTCGATTCCCCGACCATTGGGGTATCGTTTTGTTAGATTCTGAATTTCTATGACTTTTTCTTTATTCATTAAGTAACCCCCAATCTACCCTAAATATAGAGACGATTACGTTCTAACCAACAAGGATAAAGGTAGGGCAAACTGCCCTACCTTAGAGCGAAACAATAATTATTCTAAAACTGGGCTGAACGACGAATCAAAGTAATTTCCGGAACCTCTGTCAAAACTGAAATGAATCTTGCCCAGCTGCTCATCTAAATGAAGATGAATTTGTGTTTTGCCGCCTGCGTTATTTGTAATCTCTGCCTCTGCGCCATGGGGATCGCCATTTTCTTTGTTGTTAAACGGAGCATCGAAATCAAACTCTTCTTTTTGAACAGCTTTGTCTTCAAAACCAGGCTTATATTTCTCGTAATATTTCCCTGCAACATGGTTCGAGTCAATTTCTGTGATCTCAATAATTCGTTCCCCAATTTTCACGTATTTACCCTTATCCTCAATGATAATATCATTATTGAATCTACCGATAAACTTCTCAGGATTAGAAATCGATTGAAAACCATCTGAATCTGCAGTTATGACTTGCTTTTTCACTTTTTGACCCGTGAGATCCGGTTTCGTCACGACAGTAGAGTTAATATCTGAGAACTTGATGAGGGCTTCAAGCGTTATCTCATGACTATTGCCTTCTTTATCCAAGCCCACGATAGTTGCCGTACCTAAGATATCTTCCAGAAGTCCGTCGGTATTAACATTGGCTATACCATGAACTTCTTTGATATAAATATCCTTAGCCAAAGGCATCATTACTTGACTCGAATTATTTGCAGTTTCTTGTTTCAATGCATACGAGGCAATGGCATTAACAACGGTTGGAATCTGGACCTCACTTATAGTCCCTGTGAAGTTTTTCGTTCCATCCGTATTTTCTTTAACAATGACTTGATCTCTCAAGCTCCCCACGAAAGCATCAATTACTTTTTCAGCATCTTCTACCCGATCTTCTTTAAAAGGATTTTTGACTGTATCATTTTTACGTGGTTTTGTATATTCAGTCACATAGAAAATGGGATCCGAAGAGTTTTGCCTGATCATTATCGTAGGATCCGAATAAGTCAGATACATCGATTTCCCATTTACAATATCCTCCCGGGTTGATGTATTCTCCTGAGCATTGCGACGGATATCAATCTTCGCAATCTGATTTTCGGAAGAAAGTATTTTACCGTTATCCTTAAGAACAAACGAGGAATCTAC
This sequence comes from Desulfitobacterium sp., assembly GCF_034927245.1. Taxonomy (GTDB): domain Bacteria; phylum Bacillota; class Desulfitobacteriia; order Desulfitobacteriales; family Desulfitobacteriaceae; genus Desulfitobacterium_A. The sequence goes on along the minus strand of NZ_JAYFQK010000040.1, from coordinate 7,565 downwards.
TGTATAAGTGTCAAGTGTCTCACTGCACTGCTCGGCAGTATATTTAATTGTATCCTTGAATTGATCATATCCGTCCTTGCTTGCAATATCAGCTAAAGCCGTCGTAGCAAAAATCATACCGCCAAGAGCAAAACTCAAGATCATTGTGGTTTTCTTTTTCATTTTCATTTTTTACCCTTCAACTCCTTTATTTACTTTCGGAAGCTTCCTTAACTCTATTCTAAAACAAAGGGATTGACTTTCTCTAAACAGAATCTAAACAAAGTATAAACTCTAAAAGAAGAGTGAAGCGTACATAATAAAAGTGAAAATAGCCGAAGTATCAACCTTGTGCTATAATTAAGGTTATTTAATAGAGTCTAATTTTGCGGTAACAGCGGGGAGGGAATTCGTATCATACAGATTGGCAAGTTTAATCGACTACAGATCTCAAATTTCGTTTCCATCGGGGCTTATCTTGATGCGGGCACCGGGGATCGTAAAGATAATGTATTATTGCCGGAAAAGCAGCGTCCGGTGGAAGCAAAGGTCGGCGACTTTCTTGATGTTTTCATCTACCGGGATTCAGAAAACCGTTTGATCGCTACGACAAGAACTCCACTTGCTCAGGTTGGAGAGCTCGCTTATTTAACGATGACCGCCAAAACTAAGTTTGGAGCTTTTTTAGATTTTGGGCTGGAACGGGGGTTATTTTTACCGTTCAGCGAACAAAAATTTCCTGTTGAAGTTGGGAAAAGCTATCTAATCTATGTCTACATTGATAAAAGTGGCAGACTCTGCTGTACGACGGATATCTCCGATTATTTAAGCTCACATGCTCCCTATCATAAAAATGACGAGATCGTAGGAACAATTTATCAGATTCATCCTGAACTAGGAGCCTTCGTAGCAGTCGATAACCGATATAGAGGACTCATTCCGAGCACGGAGAATTATAAAGAACTGCATATCGGAGATCGGATTCAGGGGAGAGTTATCAGGGTTCGTGAAGACGGAAAGCTAGACCTCTCCACACGCAGACTTGCATATCAGCAACTGAGTATTGATGCTCAGCTGCTGCTTAAAGCGATGCAGGAGAACGAAGGAATCCTCCCTTTAAGTGAAAAGGCTGATCCGGCAGCAATTGAGAAGATGTTTAAGATGAGTAAGTCTGAATTCAAACGGGCAATCGGCAACCTGCTGAAATCCGAGCGAATTCTTAAGACAAATAATGGATTTAAACTTAAATCCGGGAACTCGGAAAATGAACTCGTTTAGCTAAGATTAAAGAAAACCGGATAGTTGTTAGAGTAGAAAGAGCAAGAGATCCTCTTCTGAGGCGTATTCTTGCTCCTTCCTTTTTACGAACGGAAAATATCTTCTTTCCTTAATTTATCTTTCCGCTTTATCTTCTGCCTTTTAAAGCCTTCGGTTTATCAAGTATTTCCGCCCAAACTATGGCCCGAATCAAATCTTCATTATTCGGAATATCGGCTGTTAATTTGCTTTCAGAGGAATGTTTTTTTGCGGCGCTTAGCGGTGATTCTATTGTTCCTCCAATCTCTTCGACACCAATTGCTTTCTCATCTCCTGAAGTTCCTTCAATACCGGCTGTACCTTCAACCCCAGCCGTACCTTCAATGCCAGCCGTACCTTCAACTCCGTCTGTAGCTTCAACTCCGTCTGTATCTTCGTAAGACATTGTTTTATCAGTAGCATAGGGATACGTATGATTATTTTCGTTATTCGTCAAAAAGGGTTCAATTCCCGGTATTTTCTTCGCAAGCCATTTGAAAAGTTCTGAACCCTGGGGTTCAAAACCCTTTGCCCAGGGAGATGATGGATAACGTGATTTTGAACCAGTCGAACCCGGCTTGCCTTTTGCTTTCTCACTTGCCGCAGAGAGGGTTAAAATAATAGCTATGGCAATAGCCAACCAAGGTGTAGTAATTTCCATAGGTGTGTCCCCCCTATTATTTTTTCGGGCTGGGATCACCGGGCTCGGTCTTACCTGTGCGCGCGATCGTATCTCTCATCGATGTATCAGCCATGATATTCTTCATATTATAATAGTCCATAACCCCCATTTTCCCTTCTTTTAGAGCCGTAGCCAAGGCAAGAGGAACTTCGGCTTCCGCCTCAACGACTTTTGCCCTCATTTCTTGAACAGTGGCCTTCATTTCTTGTTCACGGGCAACGGCCATAGCACGACGTTCTTCCGCTTTAGCTTGAGCAATTCGTTTATCTGCTTCAGCTTGATCGGTCTGCAGCTGGGCACCAATGTTTTTACCCACATCGACATCAGCAATATCAATAGAGAGTATTTCAAAGGCCGTTCCGGAGTCTAGACCTTTTCCCAGTACCGTACGAGAAACCATATCAGGATTTTCAAGAACAGCTTTATGGGAGTCAGACGAACCAATGCTTGTAACAATTCCTTCACCGACACGCGCAATAACCGTCTCCTCGCCGGCACCCCCGACAAGACGATCGATATTGGCACGTACAGTAACTCGGGCTTTCACTCTAAGTTCAATCCCGTTTTGGGCCACAGCCGAAACGATCGGTGTTTCAATCACTTTAGGATTTACCGACATTTGAACCGCTTGTAAAACATCCCGGCCTGCAAGGTCGATCGCTGCGGCTCTTTCAAACTGTAAAGGTATAGCAGCCCGTTCGGCGGCGATTAAAGCATTTACGACTTTATCCACATTTCCGCCTGCTAAATAATGTGCTTCCAGCTTTGCCGTCGTGATGTTGATCCCCGCTTTATGAGCTTTAATCAACGGATTGACTATACGCGAAGGAATAACTCTTCTCAGCCTCATTCCCACCAGGGTAATAATCCCCACATTTACGCCTGCCGCTAAAGCGGAAATCCAGAGTCCGATTGGAATAAATGTAAATATTATCCCAATAATTATGAGAACTATAGCTAATAAAATCAGTGACATAATAGTACCTGTCATATGCTGCGCCCGTTTGTCGGGCTTCACCTCCGCTTTATTTAATAATTACTTATCCCTCTCGTACAACAATACGCGTTCCTTCAACGTCAACGACCTTAATCCATGTGCCTTGCGCGATAAAACTTCCTTCAGTAACAACATCAAGGCGTTCGCCTTCGATATCCGCTACACCGGCCGGACGAAGCTGACTTAACGCCACTCCTTTCTTTCCTAGGAAATGCTCATAATTGGGTTCAGGAGCAACATAACCTTCTTCCTTGGTTTGACGGGTACTTAAGGAAAATCGCCGCCAAAACTTGCGCGTTCTCGGGAAGCGAAAACTGATAATCACTAAAACACCTATGACAAGCAACATCCCCGCAATATATAAAACAGCATACAAAACAGAATCCGCAGTAAGAAAAATTCCAATCGCCAACATCACTATCCCTAAAGCGCCTAAAATTCCACCCGGTATAAAGATTTCTAAGAACAGAAAAATAATTCCTACAATAAATAGGGTTGATGCGAATCCCAGTCCCATCATCCTCACCCCTCTCTTTCGCAAGGTATTTAATCCTATCATATGTTTATTAAATACCTATGTAAATAACAATAAAAATAATTTAATAAAACGTTTATATTTTAGTTGGAGTAAAGTAATATTGTACTTTCAAGGACACAAAGTTAAAATATAAAGTACTAATTAAATAGGAGCTAAAATAATGAATCAACCTCTTTATCAGGATTCCTTGGATAAGGAAAATCATACTTCTTTCGAACTGTCAAAAAGCTTGATCTTGATCATGGCCATCGGAGCGGGAGCTTCTGTAGCCAACCTATACTATAATCAGCCTTTGCTTGTCGATATGGCCCAAACCTTTCAAGCATCACCCAGCAGGATCGGAAATGTCTCTATGCTTACCCAGGCCGGCTATGCGATCGGCATGTTTTTCTTTATTCCTCTCGGTGATTTGCGAGAACGCCGAAAATTGATCACCCATTTGCTTGCGGCAGTGATTCTTGCTTTATTGTCAGTGTCCTTTGCTCCAAATCTAATATTCCTGGAAATTGCCTGTTTTGCACTGGGGCTGACTACGGTTGTTCCGCAGTTGATTGTTCCGTTTGCTGCTCAATTAGCGAAACCTGAGAAGCAGGGACACGTGGTCGGACTTGTCATGAGCGGTCTGTTCTTTGGAATTCTGCTGGCTCGTTTAGTGAGTGGAATCATCGGACACTTTTTGGGTTGGAGAATGATGTATCTCATTGCGGCTGGTATAATGTTTATTTTAATGCTTCTGCTAAGGACTTTTCTTCCTATTTGCGAACCTCAAAATCCTCAGTTCACTTACCCCCAATTGATGCGTTCATTGGGAACGTTGATAATCGAACAACCTATTTTAAGAAAAACGTCCTTTATGGGGGGAACGCTTTTTGGTGCTTTCAGCTTGTTCTGGACAACTTTAGTCTTTTACCTTAAACAACCTCCCTACTTTTATGGAAGTGAAATTGCCGGTTTATTCGGGCTCGTCGGAATTTTTGGGGCTTCTATTGCTCCCCTCGCAGGTCGGATCTCCGACAATAAAAGTCCTCGATCTGTTGCCGGTACCGGGGCAGGACTCGCGCTCCTTTCCTTTGTAATTTTAGGACTGCTGGGACAACACCTTTGGAGTTTAATCCTGGGAGTTATTCTTTTGGACTTAGGGATTCAAAGTGCTCAGATCGCCAATCAGACTCAAATCTATTCCCTTCTCCCCAATGCTAAAAACCGCTTAAATACGGTATATATGGTTACATATTTCGCGGGTGGAGCACTCGGCTCAACTATGGGAGTATATCTATGGACTACCCGGGGATGGCTTGGTGTTTGCATTGGAGGAATCAGCATGGTACTACTCGGTTTAACCGCATGGTTAAGCCGCTCCAAAAACTTCGCTGCCCCTGCTAACCGTGATTAGGGCCCTTTAAAGGAGTGTAAATGGGTTACTCGCGTGTCCTAAACTAATTTCCCGGAAAGTTTTTCGAAATTTGTTAAGCGATTGAGCTCCTACGATCCTGTAGCGATCATTGATTATAAAGGTAGGGGTAACCATAATCTGATCTTTTTCAGCCTTTTGTCCAGCCTCAATTAGGCGAACTTGATAGCGGTTCTCTTGAAGAGCCGTTTTAAGCCCCTCTGAATCTAACCCAATATCCTGCGCAATATCGAGAAGAACATTGAGCTCCCCTATTTTTTTACCTAATGTATAATTCGCATAAAGAAGTTGTTCATGGTATTCGTGAAATTTCCCATAATCACGTGCATATTCACTCGCTTGCAATGCTAAATTTGTGTTAGCAATCCAAGACATTTCTTTAAAACAAAGACCATATGGAGCGCCCATCCTATTCAATTGCGCTTGCTTGTCCTGCATCTCCTGCTCCTTTATTCCGGGAAATAATTGAACGCGAGAGATGCCGGGTTTAGGAATTTCAGGATGGAGCTCGTAACTTATCCATTCATCACGAATGTCGCACTCTTTTTTTAATTCTTTGACAATCCCGTTGCCAATATAACAAAAGGGTCAGGTGTAATCCGAATATATTTTAATATAATAAACGATGATAATTCCCCCCGTTTACAATTTTATATTAAAAAATGCAGATCACTTTTGGGTAACCTGCATCATAATATAATTCTTCTCGTTCGGATAAATATTCGATCTTTTACTGGTACATTGTTTTCACTTGCTCTTGCAGACTTTCATTTTCTAAATAATCATCATAGGACATTTGACGATCCACTAGGCCTTTCGGTGTAATTTCCATGATCCGATTGGCGATAGTTTCAACAAACTGATGGTCTTGAGAAGTGAACAGCATCGTACCGTTAAAATTAATTAGGCCATTATTCAAAGCGGTGATGGACTCAAGATCGAGGTGATTGGTCGGCTCATCAAGAAGAAGAACATTGGCACCGCTAAGCATCATGTGAGAAAGCATACAGCGTACTTTTTCGCCGCCGGATAATACGTTAGCCGGTTTTTGAGTTTCATCACCTGAAAAGAGCATCCGGCCGAGAAAGCCGCGAACAAAAGATTCGTCTTGATCCTTAGAATACTGTCTAAGCCAATCCACAAGATTATCATCTGTCTCGAAATACTCCGAATTATCACTGGGCAGATAGGCTTGGGACGTCGTTACTCCCCAGGCAAATGTGCCTTCATCCGGCTCCAATTCTCCCATCAGAATCCGAAATAAGGTTGTTTTCGCTAAACTATTAGGCCCTACCAAAGCAATTTTGTCCCCTTTATTTATATTAAAAGATAGGTTCTCGAAAACTTTCTCACCGGAAACCGTCGCTGTTAAATTCTCTACAGTTAAAAGATGATTTCCTGCTTCACGTTCAGGGGTGAAACCGACATATGGATATTTACGTGAAGACGGTTTTATATCCTCGAGCGTTAATTTCTCAATCAGTTTTTTTCGGGAGGTCGCTTGTTTCGCTTTTGAGGCATTGGAGCTAAACCTCTGAATAAACTTCTGCAATTCAGCAATTTTATCTTCTTTTTTCTTATTAGCATCCTTCATCATTTTTAAAGCAAGTTGGCTGGATTCATACCAAAAATCATAATTACCCACATACATTTGGATTTTGCCAAAATCAAGATCGGCTATATGAGTACAGACTTTATTTAAAAAGTGACGATCATGGGACACAACGATAACTGTACTTTCAAATTCCAGAAGGAAATTCTCCAACCATTTAATCGATTGTAAATCCAAGTGATTGGTAGGTTCATCAAGCAGTAAAATGTTAGGATTACCAAAAAGAGCCTGAGCGAGAAGAACGCGAACTTTGAGGCTAGGATCAATTTCCTCCATTAACTTCTCGTGAAGTTCTTTAGGTATTCCCAGTCCCATTAAGAGTTCTGCTGCCTCCGCCTCGGCTTGCCAACCATTTAAATCTGCGAAATCACCTTCAAGCTCCGCCGCTTTTATCCCGTCTTCCTCGGAAAAATCAGGTTTAGCATAAAGGGCATCCTTTTCCTCCCTGATTTGATAGAGACGCGAATGTCCCATTATAACAGTATCTATAACTTTACATTTTTCAAACTCGAAATGGTCTTGTTTTAGAACCGCAAGGCGTTCACCCGGAGTGATAATAACCTCCCCCTTCGAGGGGTCAATTTCCCCGGCGAGAATCTTTAAGAATGTAGACTTTCCGGCACCGTTGGCTCCAATTAAACCGTAACAGTTTCCCGGGATAAACTTTACATTGACATCCTCGAATAAAGCGCGTTTTCCAAATCTTAATGTTAATCCACTTGTGCTAATCATTTCTTTAAAATCGTCCCTTTAACCCTTTATTTTGCATATTGTGTTATTATATCATGAATTACTCCTAGAATCACTCCCATTCTTTCCAAATCTCAGGATGGTACCCGACACGCATCATAATAACTAAGGAGGGGAACACTGGCACTATTATAAAGGAAATTTTAGTGATATTTTAGGAGAGGTAATTGCGATGTTCTAGAAGTCAAGTGGGACAAGAGCTGAGGAGAACGCAAAAATATATTTTCCCCCAAGAAACATGCCATGAAAGGTTATGTTGCCCCACGCTCCAACACTTAATTCCGTAAAAAATAAGCAGGT
>NZ_JAYFQK010000032.1:0-48279 GCF_034927245.1 Desulfitobacterium sp. | reverse complement strand
GAACATCTTCAAATACCCCCAAGAAACCGATTTATCTCAATCGTTCAATCAATTACTTCTTTATGCTTAATAATTCAACATTGAGAGATAAATATCCTTCTTATGACGGTCAGGTTAATGGGGTTTTTGCAGTGAAATCATTAATTTATTCATTAATAAGAGTGTTTGGGGGATAGTTTTGGTTACAAGATTTTTGAAATTTCCATATAATTTTTTATAAACAAAAATCAATTTTCATGGTTCTTTTATCCTCGAATTTGTATAGGCTTATTTTGCTCAATATACAGCATTAGACGGTAGTATAAGCAAAAGTGGTTAATCCTTCACAGAAGCTATATATCTCATAAGGAAAATACGGATTATATTGAGCTATACCATAGGGAGAAGGAAACACGTTGCACTAATATTACCGATATTATTAATTTGACAATACATCGTACCAAACAACAAAGTAAAATAACGAACAATACTTCTGAAAGTGCTAAAACGCAAATGACCAAAGAATGTTCGGCTTACCTCGGTATGTGAGGGAAAAGATACGCAGACAGCTCCTATCAGTAATAACTCGGAAATGTTTCTTGATTCAACTGTATTTAGTGCAACTAGAGCAATTGATACGAAAGCATCCGAGGTTATGACTCCCAATGGCCTTCTGGTCACACGGGGTACCACTTTGAGGTCGATTCAGGATCATATTCCCTGAGTAATGATAGAAAAAATGCACCGTCACTTTGAAAGGTCATCCAGAAGATGCGAATGGATTCGCGCTACTGGCGATGCTTACTTAAACTGTTACATTTGGTGCAAATTAACAGTCATCACCTCATAGAAAAAACGGGTAACTATCTTATAAAGATTACCCGCTTTTACTTGTTTGTAAAGATTACTTAAGAGGTATTGATAGACGTCAACCGACTTGGAGTATTAGAGCAACTCTAAGGGACCTGATGAATGTTTTTTAGGATTATCATGCAGTTAATGCTGTAAATCTTGATGGCAGGTATTCTTCTGAATGTTTTATAACGGCAAAGCCGAGAACCAGCTTTGGAATATTTTGGCGAGCGTTATATGGCTACAGCCTTTGTCGTTATGCCATAAGACTTCTTGCAATCTCCACCAAGAAAGGATTAGACTTCCACCCTGGTTTTAGGCTTTTTACCGGGGTCTCTTTTCTATAGACATTAAATAACCTAAAAATTAATTGTTCTATCTTACCCTAAATCCTTATTGTTTAGGCTAGAATCCTTGTCTATCCGATAAAGGCCTTTTTATTGAATAGAGTTAGCAATTTTTATAATTTCATCTTCTTCTAATTCGCCTGTAATTTGAAGTAAAATACCTCTCGATTGCCAATTTAGAGTACAAATATTATTTTTACTTTTAAATAACATGGCTGGATTTCCATTAATCAGTAGATTCTTAACGCTTGTATCATCGGTATCATATAATGAACCTCGTGATGAAGCGTTAGAACTATTTTGTTGGTTGAAAATAATTACTTTATTCTTAAACTCATATTCAATGTCAACTTGATAGATATCTGCCCCTAGATTTGTGACAGTAACCTTTCTGATTTTAGTTTCAAGGGGAAGGTAACTCGGCTCTGCTAATTTAAAAGGAACTATTGTTTTAGCTTGTGACAAAGTAACTTCTTTCGAAATAGCAGAACCTAGATTTTTTACCTGAGGTACACCAGTTTCATCGGGTTGTTTATAGATTTCAGTCTTATTTTGTGTAGTTTGGCCTACTATATAATTAAAAAATCCCACTATCTTTTCCCCAAAGGCATTGGAGATAGTTGGTTTAATCAAGCTAATGGAACCGGCAATAAGAAAAATTACAGCAACCCAGGCTATTCTCTTTCGAAATATATTGGAATATTTTCTCTGGTAAATTATATTCTCTTTTCCTAACTCATCTTCAATCTTTTCCCACTGTTCATCAACATTTGGAAGCTCAATTTGAGATTTTAACTCTAATGTTATTTTTTCTTTAATAAGCTCATCAAGTTCATTTTTAGGTATAGGCATTAGAGTCCACCCCCTATTTCTTTGTTAAAAGTCTCCTCAATCAAGCTTCGGAAGCTTTTCCTAGCTCTAAGTAATCTTATTTTTGCATTAGAAATATTTATACCCAATAAATCACATATTTGCCGAAGGGGTAAATCCGTAATATATTTTAGGACTAAGATTTCAGCTTCTTGGTCCTTTAATTGTTTTAGGACATTCTGAACGTCATTTTTTATATCTACGCTCTCCTCTATATCTTTTGAGTATAAGTTTTGATGAATATCAGTTAGAGAAATGATTTTATCTTCGGATTGCTTTTTTAATAAATGTTTAGCTTCGTTAATAGCAATTGAAGTTACCCATGAAACAAACTTATCTTTATTTTTTAGATCGTTTATCTTTTTAAAGGCAATTATAAAAGCCTGTTGAACGGCTTCTTCGGCAATATACCGATCATTAGTATAAAAATATATTGTTAAAAAGATCTTAGTATAATTTTGTTTAAATAAAAGGTTGAATGACTCCAGCTGGTCTGTTTTATCGATAAATGATCCCATCATTCCTCGCCTCCTTATTACTCATTACTTTTCTAGTTTACTTACAAAATTACCTTTTTCTGTTATAGGTCTAAAGTCCTATTTTATAAAAAGAATAAAAAGGACCATGGTGCGTGTTGGATTAGACCCTAAGAGCAAAAAGTGGGTTAGTAAATATTCTCTAGGGATGCATCAACGTCTTGGCATTGCACAAGCAATTATGGAATATCTTTCTATTCCTATATTGGAGGGGCCCATGAATGGTTTAGATAGGCATGGTGTCGAAGATATCAGACAGCTTTTGCTGAAGCTTAAAGATGAGGGGAAAACTATTTTAATTACCTCCCATAGCTCGGATGATATTGATAGGTAATGCGATACGATATGCGAAATGGACGCAGGAATATTGGCTACAATTCGGTAGAGCTTTCCTTCAAAAGTCCCTCATTAAAATATCTACTTTTTGTATAGTAATTTAAGCATCCTATATTCCTACAATTTCTAGTAACTTATGGTTAAACATTCCACAAAATGTCCATAAAGTTATTCATATAGCAAAAGTAACCTTTTTCATTGGGTCCTATAAAATTAAGCGTCAAATTTGACGCTTACAAAACAAAAATCAATACACATTTAGAAAGTCCTAAAGCTAACGATCATTTCAAAATACAATTTGCCTATATCGCTTACGCTCAAAGCCATAACTTACCTGTTGGCGCCTATATTGCTGAAGTCTCTGCAGGCGGGCCTGCCGACAAAGCCGGAATCAAGCAAGGGGATGTCATCACTAAGATTAACGATAGTACCGTAAAAAATTCCGGTGATTTAATTCGTGAGCTCTATAAATATAAAGCAGGCGATACCGTTAAGATTACCCTTATTCGCGATGGCAAGACTCAAGATGTCCAAGCTACGCTCGGCGAACTGCAATCCAATTAAGGGTTGCTGATAACTTATGGTCATGTAGATTCACGTATATCCGTTCACTTAGGCACTTCGGAGCTGGTTCACTCGCTTTCGAAGCAGCTACGCCAAACCCCAGGGAACTCGACCTGATGTGAACCACTGGCTTCGCTACGCTACGAAAGCTTCGTTTACCTGCACGCCCCTTCGTGAATCGTTCACTTCTATACGTGAATCTACGCTATCGGGCATAATCGTTATTTTATTTATCTATATGTAGCTCCGCGCTTTCGCCGACTTTTAACGGAGAATCCTCAGCCAACCGGACCTTTATTTTAACGCTTTTTTTATCCTTGTTGGCTGAGGTTTGCATATCCTTAGGGGTATACTGGGCTTCTAAATCGATAAAACTGACCGTTCCCTTGTACTCCCCGTTTCCGCTTCTGATCACTAATTCCTGACCATAGTCAATTTTCGAAAGATACTCCTCTGGGAGATAGGCGACCAAATACTTTTCGGTTTCAACCGCAATATCCGCCAAATTTGATCCGGCAGACACTAGCGCCCCTAATCCATAATTGGAACTGATAATCGTTCCATCTCCCAGGGCTGTTATCTTATATTTTGTTAACTTCTCTTCTTTTTGACGGATCTGACTTTCTGTCAGGTCAATATCAGCTTGGGCCGAGGTTATTTTCTCCGAATCTCCCTTTTTTTCTAATAAAACTAATTTTTGATTCGCATTATCCAATTGGGTTTTGGCAGCTGCCAGATCAAGTTCTGCAAGCTGCTTTTTATTTTTTGCAGCATCAAGAGCCGTTTGCGCGATTGTCCCTTCATGAAATAAAGCCTGAGCCGTCTCATAATCCTTTTGAGCGCTGTCGAAGGCAATTTGCGCTCGCTCGATCGCTTTTTGCGCAAGGATAACATTGTTTTCTCCCTGCTTAATTTCCGCAGGGTCACTTCCCCCTGTTAAATCCTTGAGTACAGCTTGTTTTATCCGAAGTGCTGCTTTCAGCTGTTCCAGAGCATACTGTTCATCGCTGTCATCCAATTTTGCAATAAGATCTCCCGATTTTACGTGCTGTCCCAGTTCAATCGGTAATTGGATGATTTTCCCGGGAACTTCGCTATAGTGAGACAGGATTTGGGTTTCTACCACGCCTTTCAGCACTAGGCTTGTGCTTTGCTGAAAAGGGGAACACCCCGCAAGGGTTAAGCAGAAAAATAGCAGGCCGGCGATTTTAAAGGCGCATTTCATTGAAATTCCCCCAAACTTAAATGCGACGGTATTTCTTAAGCATCAGTGTATTGAGTACCATAAAAAGGAGAGAACATCCGAGAAGGATCACCAGATCTTCGGCAATGACCGCTAATCCGCTTCCTCTTAACATGACTTCAGTCAAGGCATCTGCCACATAATAAAGGGGCATCGCCCGTCCCCAAAGCTGGATTGAAGGCGGCAGATCAAACAATCCGGAAAAGAAGAGCTGCGGAATAATCACAATCGGAATAAACTGCACCATTTGAAATTCATTGCTCGCCGCAGTAGAGACCAAAATTCCTAAGGTGAGAGCAACAATCGCAGCCAATAAGGTAATGAGAGTGATTAAGGCGAAAGAGCCAACCATCATGACCTTCAGAACATAAACGCAATACCAGGAAAAGATTAAGGACTGTAAAACGGTAAACAGTCCAAAACCAAGAACATAGCCCACAACAATTTCCCAGCGTCGCAAGGGCATGGAAAGAAGCTTTTCCAAAGTACCGCTCGTTCTTTCCTGCAGAAAAGAAATTCCAGCAACTAAAAAGACAAAGAAAAAAATGACAAAACCAATCAAAGTTGCGCCAAAATTATCGAACGAGGATAAGTCCTCCGTACCATAAATGTAATTGACCTCTGGACGCAGATCAGGACGCTGTATCGTGTTGCCAGCCTTAGCTTTTTCGAACGCCGCTATGGCTGTTTTTGCTTTGGTCGGGTTGCTCCCATCAACTTCAATTATCGATTTACCATTGACCATATTGAGTGTGGCCACGACTTTTCTCTGCTCCAAAGCGTCCCGTGCTTCATTTTGGCTAAAGCGGGAAACCGTCACATTATTTTTCTCAAGATTTTGGATATAGTTTTCGGGAGCATTGATCACCCCTACTTTAACTGCGGTTGACGAATCAGCCAAAATAAAATAGACCAAAGTGATCAAAAAAATGGGGGCAACCAGCATCAAGGCCAGAGTCCGCTTATCATGACGCAGTTGATTTAAAATCCGCAATGTCAAGGCTCTAACCCTCATACTGATTTCCTCCATAATAAATAAACGCATCTTCAAGGCTGTGGACACCTATTCTATCCTGTAATTCACGAGACGTCCCCTTCGCAATCAAACGTCCCTCTCGCATCATCGCCAGATTATGACATTTATCCGCCTCATCCATGACATGGGTCGTGACAAGAATTGTAACGCCTTGATCAGCAAGCAAGTTAAGCTCCTGCCAAATGCTTTTTCTGAGGACCGGATCAATGCCAACGGTGGGTTCATCCAAGATTAGGACAGGTGGATTATGTAAAATTGCAATAGCCAGGGAAAGGCGCCGTTTCATCCCTCCCGAATACGACTGAACCGGTTTGTTTAAATGATCGGAAAGATTGACAAGCTGCATAACTTCAGCAGTTCTTGTCTTAATCTGGGCTTTGGACATTCCATACATTGAGCCGAAAAACTTCAGGTTTTCAGCAGCTGTCAGGGACGAGTAAAGTGCATCACCTTGAGCCATATACCCAATCCTTTTCATTAAACTGAGTTTGGGCATGCGTTCTCCTAAGACATAGGCTTCCCCGGAAGTGGGTTCAAGAATTCCAGCCATAATCTTTACAATCGTCGTTTTTCCGCACCCCGAAGGACCCAATAAACCATAGATATGGCCATAAGGAATTTGTAAATCAACATCCTTCAAAATACGCTTTTTGCCGAAATCCCGATTAACGCTCTTGAGGACGATACAACTTTCTTCCATCATTGTTCCTCATTCTTTAGCAAAGCGTAATAGATCGTCCCATTCTCTTGGATTCTTTGAGCCTTACCTTGAAAGACTAAATGCTCTAGATGAGACATGGCTTCCCCGGACGCAAACCATTTCTGTGTTCCGGGGAAGTCTTCCCATTTATCATAACTTAGCGACCACTGCATTTCGGCTGCAGTCTGACTGGCTGTTTTCTTCTCCTTACGAATAATTTGGGAAACCTCATCTAAACGCTCCCCATGATGAGCAATGATTTCTTCAATCCGCTTCCGATAATCTTTGATAATACTGCGATGTGCCGGAAAGACCGTATCGATATCAAGCTCGTATATTTTATTGAGGCTTTGAATAAAGCTACCCAAACTATCGAATTCATGAGCCCAAAACGTAATATTCGGTGTAATCTCATTAAGAATATGGTCACCGGAAAAGAACAGCTTATTTCTTCTATCGAATAACCCAATGTGCCCCGGTGTATGTCCCGGAATATCTACAATTTCCAGCTCATATGAACCGATTTCGATAACATCACCCTCAGCGAGTGGGTAATATTCTAAAATTTCAGTCGACTTTTTACCAAATTCCTTGGACCCGGTGAAACCCTCTTTTCCTAAATCAAGTGCATTATTTAATTCCGCGTATACACTGGAGCCCCAAGTCCTCGTGAAATTAAGCAGCCTGCCGTCCTTGTTGCTGATCAGAACCTTACAGCCTAATTTCTTTAAGTCATCAGCCAATCCGGTATGATCGGGATGCATATGAGTTAAAAGCAAATCCGTTTTTGCAAGGTCGATGTTAAGTTCCTCTACACCCGCCAGAAAAGCATCTTTGCAAACCTTAGTGTTAAATCCCGTATCGATGATGAGATTTCGTTTAGCCGATACAAAAATATAACTATTCAGTGCTTTTAACGGATTATTGGGAAGAGGAATTTCGTTGAGGTAAATCTTCGGGAATACTTCACGTACCATTTTATCACCTCATTTTCCGACTGTTCTTATAGTTTAACACAAGTGTCCCTTTATTTTCTATTCACAAAAACGCCTTGTTTGATAATCTGCCGGTCATCAAGATACAAATCCGGTTTAAGAATAATTCCATCCAAGTGACAATTTGCCTTGTTTACACCGCCAAAGGATGTATTCGTACCGAAGGCAATATGTACCGTACCATAAACTTTCTCATCCTCTAAAATAATTCCACACAAGAGGGCATTTTTATTCGTTCCGATTCCCAACTCACCGACACTGGCATTTTGTTCATTATCAAAGAGAATTTGCAGCTTATCCGCATCCTTCCCTTCAAGTTTTACGAGCTTGCCTTCAGAAATTGTCGCATGGAGAGGTTCGGTAAGTTTGCCTACGCCAACCATACTCCCATCAATAACCGTCTCACCGTTCGCTGTCCCTTCAAGCGGGGCGATATAAGCTTCCCCTGAAGGAAGATTTCCTGAAGATCCGGATTGCTTATAAACCCCTGTGCTTGCTAAACCTTTTCTGCCGTGGAGGCTCATGGTTAAGGCAAAACCATCTTTGACAATTTTAGCGTTCTCCGCTTTAGACAGCAATTCCGTGATTTCTCGTGTTAACTTTTCAACTTCATTATAGTCAGCCGTAATGGCCCCTTCGGAAAACATGGCCTCGGTTATCCCCGGCATGGTAGCAACCCTTGCGCCTTGCTTAACCGCGTTGATTCGGGCATTCGTATGGGTTAAAGAGGCTGCGGTTGGGCAGATCACAACATCGGCTTCGGCCATAGCCTTGGCAACGGGAACCGGAGGCTCCTCCCCGCTCACTTTTCGAGCCTTCATCACCAAAAGTATTGCCTCGGCACCCATCTCTTTCGCTTCTTCATAAAGGGCTTGACCGATGTCAAATTTAACATCATCAGTCAAAACCAAAACTTTTTCATTTTCTTTAACATCCAAGCAGTCCTTTAAGACAACCCTGCATCCTTTTTTCAATGACATATAAAATCCCTCATTCTCATAATTATCGTAGACCCTAAAGAAAAGCAATGGCGCACTAGGGCTGTCGCAAAACAGTCCCTGGTGCGCCCATAATTATGGACTATTACAAAAGACCCGAAAGCGTAGTTTCTCCCCTTCGAGGATAAGTCGACTAAGGCTTGAGTTTCGTACCTCAACTCAGAGCCAGTCTCCTATAGCGCATAGAAGTGAAC
This sequence comes from Desulfitobacterium sp., assembly GCF_034927245.1. GTDB lineage: Bacteria > Bacillota > Desulfitobacteriia > Desulfitobacteriales > Desulfitobacteriaceae > Desulfitobacterium_A. The sequence continues at coordinate 39,629 of NZ_JAYFQK010000032.1, read as the reverse complement.
GATTCGCGGAGGGACGTGCAGGTGAACAAAGCTTTCGTAGCCGAAAGCCCGTGAAGGGGTTTCGCGCTTTAGCTTAGCTCAGCCAGTGGTTCACATCAGGTATTGCCCAGGGGTTTGGCTGCGCTGCTACGAAGGCGAAGTGAACCAGTCCCGGAGCGCCAAAGTACGTGAGTCTCCGGTGGAGATTCACGCCCGAAGGTACGGATATGCGCGAAACTACACGACCACAGCTTTTTTTTATTCACTATTTTCCAAGCGTCTGCAAATGGGTCATTTTCCCATACTTTGCCTCGATCTTCTGATATTCTTCCGGGTCATAGAATTTACATTGACCCCGTCCGAAGGCTTTGGCAACTTCTAACATGAAACGTCCCGCTTCTTCCATATCAACGAAGTGACTGGCACCTGAAGCCGATCCGGGAACAGGCGCTTCTGTAGTAATTGCTACACCGACGACAGGCGCGGCCGTAGCCGTTGCCGGCTGAAGAATACTATTGATATGATACAAATCATTGCCGTAGGGCGTTATATCTTGAGTCGATAAAGCAAATACGTAAGGCAACCGTCCGGTCGTAGTTTGCATGATATTCAGAAGATCATCACTGACCCTTAAGATATATCCTTCTTTGACTGTGGGGGAAATCGCAAATCCGCGCGTATTAACGATATTATTGCCTTTGGTTGTATCACAAGAAAGAATAGCATCTAATTCTCCATTGACTTCTTCCTCATTGACAACCGACATTTCCACAGGAGATCCCATGAACGGTACAGGAATATGGGGTTGTGTCGGAGCATCGGGACATACATGCGTCTTGACAACCACATCGCCCTCAAGATAATCCCCTTTCTGCTGCATATCCAGCAGCTTCGCAGCAACCGTTAGGGCGACCAAGGCCCCATCTCCATCTGAGACCATGCCGATAACTTCCGGTCTTGCTCCCAATCCGCCCAGACGCCCAAGAAGGCCGATTGTCGGAGCATTTCCACCGTTTATTTTACCGTTTTTCCCGGCAATGCGCACTTGAATAAAATCCGTGCTTCCTTGTTTACCGGTGATTTTTTTAACGGTTACATCTGTTGCACTATAATGATGGATTAAAAAATCCTTAACCACAAAACCATTGGCATCCGCACGATCAATAAGCTCATAGATCTCCATTAACTGTTTTAATAACATAAGTACTCCCCACCTTTTCTCTCTGTATACAGAACTCTGAATTTCTCTCTTTTAAAGCTGTTTTAAGCCATTGCTAGAGTCTTTTTGTCAACAACTCGTAAGTGTATGGTTTGCGGTCTTTAAGGTAAGGAATTTGGTGGCGGGCCGATACCAAAATATCGAGATCTATTTGAGCAAAGATCAGATCTTCTTGGAAGCGTGCGGCTTCAACAAGGGTTTTGCCCCGGGGATCGACAATCTTACTTTTACCATGCATAACAAGATCCTCGCCTTCCCGGCCTACGCGATTAACGGCGGCGAGAAAAACGCGGTTTTCTAAAGCTCGGCAGGGAATATTGATATCCCAAATATCCTCATCTTCTTGACACCAAGCCGAAGGGACAAAAATAATCTCCGCACCTTGAAGGGTAAGCGCCCGGGCTGTTTCCGGAAAGCCCATATCATAACAGATCATGATGCCTATTTTCCCAAACTCAGTTTCGAATACAGGATACGAATTACCAGCCGTAAAATAGTGGCCCTCGGTCGAATAAGCATGGCTTTTGCGATAAACTCCTTGGACAAAACCATGCTTATTAATTAAAACAGCACTGTTATGAACGATTCCCGGCATTGTACCCTTTTCAATCATCGGTAAAATCACATAGATACCGAGTTTTTGAGCTAACAATCCGATACGTGCAGTCGTAGGGCCGGGAATAGGTTCAGCCAGTTCCCAGAGTTTATCCCCGAGCAGATCCTGACGATATCCGGTTGTTCCCAGCTCGGGAAAACAAATAATGTCTGCCCCTTTTGATGATGCCTTTTTAATATAGCGTTCAACCTTTTCTAAATTTGCCGAAAGGTTTCCGAGCTCACAATCGTTTTGACCCAGTGCAATCGTTACTTGTCGGCTCATCCCTACTCCTCCCTTACAACATCAAATTACCGGCTGCTTTTACCCGAATCTTTGTTGCATTTCCCGGTAAATAAGCGAGCGGAACATCATCTATTTCAACAATTTCGATCGTTTTCGGATCTGCCCCGGCCTTAGTCGCTTCTTGAATCGCCATTTCTTTGGCAAGAGCTATTGCTCCTTCACGTCCCAGCTCATCAATCGAGAAAACCCGTTCAATCTGCCCGCTCACTTGCGCAATCGCTGAACCAATTGCATTGGCAACTTCATAATGTTCCGGCCTTAAAATGTGGGAGGCCCCTTGCAGCTCATCCGGAAGGATCACGCTTCCTCCTCCGACAAAAATAACCGGAATTGGATCTGCACTTGTTTTCATTTTATCGATAACATCTTCTGTCATCGTCATGATCTTTTCGTAGGCAGAGTTCAGTTGCTCTTGATCGAGGTCTTGTACTTTTTGGGGATCTCCGATGTTTGCTTTGCCAAGGGCTGTAACAACATCAGTGGCTGTTAAGATATCCCCGCCAAAGACGCGGGCCTTTTGTGTAATCTGGTAACCTACACTGTCAGGACCAACGGTTGCCCCTTTATCTGTAAAGCGAACCAAGGAGCCGCCCCCCAGACCAATGGAAATCAAGTCAGGCATCCGGAAATTAGTCCGGACTCCGCCGATTTCAACAGCTATCGATGATTCACGAGGAAATCCATTGACTAAGACACCCACATCCGTAGTTGTCCCTCCTACATCGACGACAAGCGCATTTTGATTCTTGGCAAGATATGAAGCGCCCCGAATGCTGTTTGTCGGTCCGCAGGCAACCGTCAAAATCGGATAACGGATTGCATAATCCACACTCATTAAAGTTCCATCATTTTGACCAAAATAAACGTTTGCCGATACTCCTTCCCGCTTGAGCGCATCAACAAAACTTTGGGCTGTTATTTTAGCAACATCAACCAGGGCGGCATTTAAAACTGTGGCATTTTCCCGTTCCAGAAGACCAATGCTCCCAATTTCATGCGAAAGCGAAATTGGGATATCTCCAAGCTCCTCGCGCATAATTTCAGCAGCCCGAAGTTCATGGGCATTTGATACAGGTGCAAAAACCGAGGTTATCGCTACCGAGTTGGTTTTTCCCTTAACCTCACGGGCAATAGAACGAAGGGCTTCTTCATCCAAAGGAGCTATTTCCCGACCATCAAATTCAAAACCGCCATGAACTAAAAATTGCATATTGCCAATCGCTTGTTTTAGATCTTGCGGCCAGCCTGTCAGCGGCTTGATTGCGGAAGTTGCCGGCAGCCCGATACGAATAGCGGCGACTTGATTCAGTCTTTTGCGCTCGACAATCGCATTGGTCGCATGGGTCGTGCCCAGCATGGCGTATTTGATTTCACTGCGTTTAATCGTGATTTGACTCAAGACTTCGGCCATCGCTCGATCAATGCCTGTCGTTACATCTTCTGTCGTGGGGGTTTTAATTTTGGCAATCGGCCTTAATTGGTCATCGAGGACAACCGCATCAGTATTTGTTCCTCCAACATCAATTCCAATACGATAAGCCATTATTCTCGTCCTCCTTTACCGTTCCTTTTGATCCGTTCTTCCACTGGAATATAGTCAAGATCATAGCCAAAATAGCGCGGGCCGGCGGTTGCAATTCCTTTGGCCGTACGCCATTGATCATTGCAGGGAATGCCGATAACGACACCGCGCGCTCCGTAACGCAGCCCTTCAGTGGTTATAGGCAGTGCCGTCTCCTGATCAAGCACGGCAATCAAGTCAGGGGCAGTCGCTAAAATTTCCGTTTCAGTTTGAGCCACAAGATTCTCATTTTGGAAATTCAGGGTTAACGTATGCCCTTTATATTGTTCGACTCCCTCAAATTTGCTTTCACCCCGGACAAAACCACCATCCGTTTTGCGCGAAATGCTGACAACTTTACCGCGAAACAGTTCAAAGCCCCCAACAACAGAAAGAACGGTACTGATCGGTTCTTGGTGATGTTCTTTCGCCTCACGAATCGCTCGTCCGATCTTTTCCGTAAGTGTTATAATTCCATGAATTCCGGATTCTTTAACTTGCCTCCCGCTCATCGGATAAATGGCCAGCATGACTGAACCACCCATCTCAACCGTTGCATTGCGGGCTAACCGCTCGGTCCAAACGTTATTAATCGTATTCAGCAGCAAGCTATTACCCTTTTCATCGCTGAGCATCATCGGTGTTGCTGATACATTATGCAAATGGAAGGTTACCATTTGAAGCTCGGGAAAGGCCCGACCCATGCCATCAGAATCGATGACAGGAAGTCCTAAACGCGCTGCCAGGGCAAGCGGAATCATTGAATTGACACCGCCGGCTTCAATGGGCATCGTGGCAAAAACCTTTTTGCCCAAATACTCTTTTAAAGCGTCAAAGGAACCAATAACCTCTTCACCGTTCGGTACCTTTTCAACGAGAACGGTAGGCGCTCCCATCATGGCTGTCGGTACAACTAACGCATCCTCAGGGATTTCATCCGCATCGAGAAGCTTAATCGGACCAAATTCCTCTATCGCTTGAATGGCCATGAGTTTACCGACATAAGGATCTCCTCCTCCGCCGGTGCCCATCACAGCGGCTCCGATGGCGATATCTTCAATTGCCTGGATATCGAGTATACGCATAAAAATCCTTCCTTTCCACTGATTAATCGGATATATAAGGATAGGGAAGAGCAGGCGCTCCCCCTATAACTTATGGCTATCATTGATTCACTAAATTATAAAATTTGATCCGTTTTCGCAAATTGAACGTTCTCTTGTTTTGTATAAGCACCGTAAGCTTTCATACCTACGAAATAGAGGATGGCCGCCGTAAGAAGAGAGTTAATGGCCGGAATTCCGAAATCTTTCACTAGGTAACCGACCAAGAAGGAAACGATCCATGCAATAATGGTAATCGGATTCCACTTTTCGCATTCTTGCGGTAATTTCTCCATTGCCCGAGTTTGATCCAGCTCTTGACGATTGCGTTTTAAGACATAATAATCGATAACGATGATCCCGGCGACCGGAGGAATGGCCACCCCAAGTAAGGTCAGAAAGCTTTGGAAGTAGTTGATAATACCGATCATCGATAGAAAAGTTCCGATGATGCCAATGACCCATGTCGCCTTCGTACGACTTATTTTCACATTAAAGAGAGCATTAATCATGGTGGTTATTCCCAAACTGGAGGAGTATAAGTTAATATCGTTAAGTTTAACGGTAGAAAAGATAACAATAGCAGCACCAAGCCAACCTGTAAGAGAAAGCATAATATCGACAACATTACTGGTGCCTACGGCATGGGCCATAAGAACTGCAATAAGGTTCATACCCAGTTCACCGACAAAGGTACCAATCAAAGTCATCCAAAAGACTTCTTTACCGTTCTTCAAAAAGCGGCTTGTGTCTGGCGTCGTCACAGCTCCGATCATGAATCCCCCTGCGACCATGGTTGTAGCAACACCGAAGCTAAGTGCGGGTCCGGGAGCAGCAGAGTGAATCAGTGCACCCAGATTTTGACCGGAAAGCATATGGTAAGCTGCAAACAGTACAGCAGCAATAAAGAGGGGAACAAAAATATCAGCTGTTGCACTAAGGACCTTAAAACCGAAAACAACGATCAAGGTAATACCCATTCCCGTAATAATAGCCCAAATCGGGGTATTGAAAATCCCGGTTGCTTTATATAGTCCCTCTGCAAACACTGAGTTTTGAACCCCAAACCATCCCATCAGAGAGACAGCAATAACACCACCGATGATAGCAGATCCCATTTTACCAAAACCTGACCAACGCGAGAGTAAACTTGTCGAAAGCCCTTCATTGGCAGCCGCAGCCCCGATAGCCCAGCTCACCACTTGGAGTAAAACGCTTCCGCACATGGTTGCCCAAAATGCTCCCCAAAAAGTCATCCCGAAACCCAGAGCAGCTCCCAGCATCAGCTGAGAAACACAAGCCAGAGATCCGATTCTAATGACTAGAACTTCCCACATAGGACGGCGGGCATCCATCGGCACTCTTGACAATGAGTAGTCATCACCTGAATTCGCCATCGATAATTCCTCCTTTTCCTTATAAAAAACGTATAAGACCCATAAGTCCTCCGAACGGAACATGCCGTCCTTTCTTGAACCTTATTAACCTAGTGTACCATTACAGAATGGATACAACCATGTTCTGTATTACAAAAAAAGCAAGGAACATTTATGTGGAATGCACAAATGTCCTTGCAGCATGGCTATACTAATAATTATCAGGCTTATGCCCGATGTCCTTACCTCAGCAAATACCAGGTTATTAAAAGATGATAGACAAAGCTCTGCTGGGCAGAACTAAGATCCAATTCGGCAATTTCCTCAATTCGCTCCAATCGATATTTTACAGAGTTGCGATGAATATATAGACGTTTGGCAGTCTCCTGCATATTTTTTCCCTGTTCAAGGTAGATAAACAGCGTTTTTAAGAGCTCGCTCCCCGTTTCTTGGTCATAAAGGAGAAGCTTTCCCAGCCTTTTATGAAATAAATCGGATAGTTCCTGATTTTTCACAGCATCGGCTAAGATTTTGTAGACTTCGATTTTTTTATAGGGAACTAAGCAGTACTGGGCATACATTTTTAATGTAATTTCGATGGCCTTTCTAGCCTCTAGATAACTTTGATAAACGTTCCAGAGCAAGCATTGGGTCCCCATTCCTATATGAATCCGTCCCTTAGCATCCCCTACATGCCGGTCAATCCATAGCTGAAGGACATCTAACCAGAATATTTCTTCTCCTTTTTGAGAAGGCAAAAGAAGAAGAATTTGTGCCCCTCTTCTTTCCATATACGAACTCAGTTTTTTCCGTTTTCCTTCACTCTTCAATAAATTCTTCAATTCTTCAAGAATGGGCTCATCTAAATCGAAATCAATGCCTTCAATAATTCCAATCTGCCAGAGTTTATCCGGCGCAAAATTTAACTGACGCGCCTTTTTCTGGACCTCAAATTCCGAGGGGGGTAACTCCGAAAGGAGTTCATCAATAAAGTTACCTCTTAGCCTTGCTTCTGTCTGTTCAGCCGTCTTCATACGCATAAGCTCTAATGAAAAAACAACCCTGGCCTGATCAACGCAAACCTTTTCCATGGCATCTAAGGATTCTTTATAAACGATTAACCTCGCTACAGCCTGCTTATTCACAATGATATCCCATTTTAGGCACCCTTTTGAAGATAAAATTACATCCTTGGGGGCTTGGGCGATCACCTTACCCCCATTATCCACAATGGCAATCGGGTTATCTAATATTCCGGATACACTCTCAGCAAGAGCCTGGATCCCTTGATTCTCCAAGACCATGTTCGTAAGCTTAGTCCCAATTTCTTCAGCCCGGCTTAAAAGGACCATTTGCCGATTAAGGACCAACTCCATCACCGAATGCGTAATATCAATGAAAGGAATATCAACCGGAATTGCAATAATCGGTAATTGAAAACGATTGCTGATCTCAATCATTTCTTCCGGGATCTCATGGATAAACCGTCCGGGTTTAAAAGCGAGGGCAGCCGCTCCTGCCTGGGCTAAATCCTCAACTAATTTAATCAAAAGCTTCGGTTCATTGCGGATGGAATAGGTTGTCGTAAGGAGAATTTCCTCCTCCCTAAGCCAAGGTTTAATTTCCGGTATTTCCATATTATCAATGGAACGGACAATTCGGTCTAAGCCTTCATGCCCACTCACAACTGTTGCATCTTTAAAGATAGGGAGGCGTAATACTTCCCTGACCGTGACACCTTGCTTATTTTGAATTGATTCCGTAAAAACACCCCCTGCCTTTTGACCCTAGTAAGCATTATACACCCTATCCTTATCATCCAACTTTTCTTTTAAAAAATAAGCGTCCTATAATTATTCGGTTATCCCGGATAACTATAGGACGCTTTTGCCATTTGCTTAAGAATTCGCGGGAAGATTATTTACTCAATTCTAACATTCGATCCAAGGCCTTGATGGCGTCTGCAGTGATCTTCTCATCAACTGTAATTTGATTGACAACCTTCCCCTGATTGAGATTATCGAGGGCCCAGAGGAGATGAGGCTGGCTGATTCGCCCCATCATTGTGCATAAGCAGCTGCCTTCATTGAGGCTGATAATCCTCTTATCCGGATTTTGTTGAGCTAAACGCTGCACCAGGTTAAGCTCTGTGCCGATCGCCCAAATACTCCCCGCCCTAGCTTCAGAAACCTGACGAATGATAAAGTCTGTGGAACCGCTGAGATCCGCCTTTGCCACCACATCATGACTGCATTCCGGATGGACAATGACTTTGATTCCGGGATATTTCTTGCGAACTTCATCCACCTGCTCAGGTTTAAACCGAAGATGGACCGGACAATAGCCATCCCAGAGAATCAGTTGCGGAGCCTCTTTAGGAAGCTCAACTTCGTCTGAGTTTTCTCGATTCCAAAGAAGAATATCCTGGTCCCGTAATCCCCATTGCAGTCCGGTATTGCGACCCAGATGTTCATCCGGTAAAAATAGAATTCTTTTTCCGTCATCTAATAATTGCTTAAAAATCTTCGGGGCATTTGAAGAGGTACACGTCATTCCGCCATTCCGTCCACAAAATGCTTTGACCTCGGCACTTGAATTAACATATGTCACCGGAACGAAGGTTTCGGAATACTTCGCCATAAGGTGCTGCCAGCATGCTTCCACATCCTCAAGCTCAGCCATATCTGCCATAGGACAACCCGCCCCCAAGTCCGGCAAAATAACCCTTTGCTCAGAAGAGGTCAACATATCCGCTGTTTCACCCATGAAATGAACACCACAGAAAACGATATACTCTGCTTCTTTTTCTTGAGCCGCAAGCTGGGCTAGTTTTAGGGAATCCCCCCGATAATCGGCGTAACGAATAACCTCATCCCGCTGATAATGATGACCGAGAATCACTAATTTCGAGCCCATATTCGCTTTGATCGCACGAATCCGTTCGTCGCGCTCCTTCTCATCCATCAGGACATAGTCATCCGGTATGGGTTGCTGTCTTTTAAACATTACTTTTCTCCCCGCTTACGATATTCAAGCTCAGATCCAAGGCCTTGACCGAATGCGTCAGCCACCCCAGCGAGATTAAATCCACGCCAGTTGAGGCGATTTCTACTAAGGAATCTAAGGTAATCCCCCCTGAGGCTTCGACCAAAACCCTCTTGTCAATGAGCTGAACCGCTTGCCTCATCAGCGCTGTGGACATATTATCAAGCATAATGATATCGACAGGATTCTGAAGCGCTTCCTCAACCTGTTCGATGGTTTCCGTTTCAACTTCGACCTTAACCATATGTCCCACCTTGGCTCGGACTAAGCCCACTGCCTCCGTAATTCCACCCGCTGCCGCAATATGATTGTCTTTAATGAGAATCGCATCAAACAATCCGAAACGGTGGTTATAGCCGCCGCCCGTTTTCACCGCATTTTTGTCCAACCCTCTCAAGCCGGGCATTGTTTTACGCGTATCGACGATATGGCAGTCAAAGTCCTTGATGCATTCCACTGCTTTATTCGTCTCTGTCGCGATACCTGACAGGCGTTGCAGCAAATTAAGCGCAACCCGTTCTCCGCTTAAAAGCGCACGCGTTCTTCCTTCAATCACGGCTACCGCTTGTCCCGAGGTAACCCGTTCACCATCCTGCACGCTTGCCCGAAAATCCACCTTCTCATCAAGCATTGTAAACACTTTTTTCGCAATATCCAAACCGGCGATAATTCCTTCAGCTTTAGCCGAAATTCGCGCTGCTGAAAAATGATCCTCGGGAATAATCGTTTCTGTCGTCAAATCTTGAAACCCAATATCCTCATTGAGAGCCTGTCTGATCATGTCCTCATAATATAGGGGGTTCATGCGGATTGCCTCCTTAAGTTCAAATGTTTCGGCTGCCAGGCAGGATCAACATTAGGATAATCCAACCGGTAATGACTCCCCCTGCTTTCCAAACGCTGCAGTGCCGAAGAAGTCATAAGTTTCGCCACAAGAATCATATTTTTAAGTTCGACATCACCGGCATCGACTTCTTTTTCAAGTTGGCTGAGCTTTTGATAAGCTTTCATCATCCCCGTATTCTCGCGAATAATCCCGACAAGAGACCACATTAGATGCTGCAGGGTCTGAACTCGTACATCCTTTAAATCAATGGGTTTATACTCCTGCGTAATTTCTTTTTCCGCCGAACTTGGCTTTAAGGAATCCACATTGGGTAAAACAAAATTCCCGCTTTGTGAGTGCAAATCCTGGGCCACTCTCTTCCCAAAAACCAATCCCTCCAGCAAAGAATTGCTCGCTAAACGATTGGCACCATGAACCCCCGTATTGGCGCACTCTCCGCAAGCGGATAAACCCTTAATATTTGTCCGTCCAAAGCTATCCGTCTGAATCCCCCCCATGAAGAAGTGGGCTGCCGGAGTAATCGGGATGAGATCCTGACTTGGATCAAGCCCTAACGAATGGATTTTGGCATAAATATTCGGAAAGCGATGCCCGAAATGATCACCCAGAGCAGAAGCATCAAGGTAAACGTGATGCCCTTTTTGCTGCTCATCCACAATGGCCCGAGTGACAACATCCCGTGGCGCTAAATCAGCCCGCGGATGATAATTGGGCATAAAACGCTCACGTTCTTCTGTCACAAGTACGGCTCCTTCACCCCGAACTGCTTCGGAAATGAGAAAAAGAGGATTATCCTCCGAAGCCAATGCCGTCGGATGAAATTGAACAAATTCCAGATCACTGAGTACTGCCCCGGCTTTCCAGGCCAGTGCCAAGCCTTCACCCGTACTCAGCAATGAATTCGTCGTTCGCCCGTAAAGCTCACCGATACCGCCTGTCGCGAGAACAACACTTCGGGCAAGAATCCGCTTAAGTCCTTCTGGGGTTCTAACGACAGCCCCATAACAACGCCCTCCTTCAACAAGAAGAAGCTCTGCTCGAGTTTCCGGGAGGAATTTCACGTTTTGTTCTTGAACCTTTCGGAAAAGCGTCTCCCAAACTGCGGCCCCGGTATCATCTCCTCGGTGAATCACTCGGGCCAGGCTGTGAGCCCCTTCCCGTCCCAGTGCAAGCTCACCGGAATTTGTTCTATCAAAGCACATCCCCATTTTAATTAACTCGTCAATAATGTGGGGGGCTTCTTGTGTTAAAATATGAACGGTCTTTTCTTGACAGGCTCCGGCCCCTGCGATCAAGGTATCTTGGGTATGCACTTCCGGAGAATCATTTTTCCCTACGGCTGCTGCAATCCCGCCTTGAGCTAAGGTTGAATTACATAAATCCGGCCGATCTTTTGCAATAATCATAACCTCACCATAAGAGGATGCTCCCAGAGCAGCAGATAGGCCTGCTATACCGCTGCCGATAATTAGAAAATCCGTCTTCATGTTTTGCATTTTCAACCCAACCCCTACTTATTTATAAGACAGTTTTTATAAGTCAGTTTTACCACTATGTCATTACATGTGTCAAGACATTTGCGTTGACAGTTGTCCATTATACCCGTAGAATCGAATTAAAGTAGGTGATTAAATGCCAGCTAAAAAAGGAAAATCCGGTCTGGAACGGCGCGAATTTTTACTCGAAATGCTCAAAAAAAGTTCAGAACCTCTTAAAGCCGCTCTACTCGCTCAAATCACCGGAGTCAGTCGTCAAGTCATTGTCCAGGATATGGCACTGCTTCGTGCTAAAGAAGAACCTATCCTTTCAACTTCTCAGGGTTATGTCTATATTAATGATTCTCCTTCACAAGGCGTTCAGCGGGTCATTTTTAGCCGACACTCAGCTCAAGATACAAAACGAGAATTAACGCTGCTGGTTGACCTCGGTATAAAAGTTCTTGATGTCGGAGTTGACCATTCTGTTTATGGGAAAATTTTTCGTCCGCTTAATGTTAAAAGCCGCCTCGATGTACAAAACTTTCTCTCGCAAATGACACAGAAAGAAGCCACTTTGCTTTCTTCTCTCACCGATGGCCTCCACCTCCATACCTTAGAAGCCCCGTCAGTTGAACTACTGGATAAAGCCTGCAAAGTTCTTGCCGAAGAAGGCTTTTTGGTCGAGTGGTAAATTCTACTTTCCAAATTGTGGCAATTCAATAAGGCGCCGCGTATGATGTACTATCTTAACAGAAGGGGGAAATTCAAATGGCATTTGGCGCTGGCGTAGCAGGTTGTGGTCCCAACTTTTTACCGGGTATTGCGATCGTAGTCGTTATTATTCTTCTACTGATTGCGATGGGTATCGTTTTTTAAGATCATCTTTAATGGATAGAAGGAGGACGGAATAATGTACGGACTTGGTGCAGGTTTCGGCGGCGCATGCGGCTGTGGCGGCGGTCTTTTTTCCGGCGGTGTCGGAGTAGGAATTATTGCAATAGCTATATTGATTCTTATCGCCCTTGGCGTTATCTTCTAATAACGTAACAGTGCCCCAGAAGCTTCTTCTGGGGCACCCGTTTTCTGGCAAAGTTAATTAGCGATATTTCGCCCTAATCTAACCTGTTGTATTAATCGCTTACAATAATGGATATAATCAACTTATGTGAAGCGTTTAAGGACGAGGATACCCGGATAAGAAGGTGCATGCATGCGAAAGAAATGGTTGGTCCTAATATTGCTCATAATAGGTTTAGGAGTTACAAGCGCCTTTATCTTACATAGCTACAAGAACTTCAAGGTACAACAAGGTTTTGTCCCTATACCGTTATCTTTTGATCCCTACACTTCTGTTTCTTCATATGATTGGAACGGTAATCTCGTCAGCATCCAGGGTGGCTTTGTCAAAGGAAAAATAAGTGAAAACTCTAACCGGGAAAGCTTACTGTTGCGATCCCTTTCACCGACACCCCTCATTACGTTTAAGAGTGAAACTGAAAAGTCATGCAACGTTAGATTAGAAAACGTGAATCCCGCGCAGATAAAGACCAATGACTCAATAGGGAATCTTGAGACGATTGATCCACACACCATTGCATTCACGGTAGACCTACAGGCGAATCAACCAAAAACCATTCAATTTGAACTTACTACTGATGAGAATCCCGAAGTAATAATGCTTGGCGATAATAGAAACGGTTACGGTACATTTTCTCAAATCATCGACCAAATCAATAGTATCAAACCTGCATTTGTTGTAGACAACGGTGATCTTGTCTATGGAGGAGAACCCAATCGCTATCGACTCTTTTATGAAACTATTTCCAAGCTCCAAGTTCCGCTCTATACAACTTTGGGAAATCACGACATCCGAGAAAACGGTCTTCCTATATATACAGGGCTTTTTGGACCTGCTTACTACTCTTTTGACTATTTGCAAAACCACTTTATTTTTTTGGATAGTTCTAGGGGGTGGGCGGAAAAAACTGCAATTTCTCCCGAACAATATCGTTGGCTGGAGTCTGATCTTCAAAAAGCACAGGGAAAACGAATTTTCGTGGTTTCCCACATTCCTCCCACTGATCCCCGATCCAATGTTACTCCGAATACTTATCCCGAATCGCCAAAAACGAGTACACTGCAGAATATAATGAACAAGTTAAGCGGTACCAGTAATATAGATCATGCCTTTAACGACAAAGACGAATCTAAAAAATTTGAAGACCTGATGACTAAGTATAAGGTTGATACTGTTTTTTTGTCGCACATTCACAGCTTTTATAGTTTTGTAAAAGGCAACGTAAGATACGTAATTACCGGGGGGGCCGGTGCTGAACTCCTGTCTAAAGGCAGTGAATATCACTACATTCGCGTTCATATAACCGAAGAAGAGAATTATTTGGAAATCGTCGAATTACCCTCTCCACCTAATCAAATAATCGATAGATATTGGGCTGCGGCACAGTTATTCATCAGTTCTACCTATAAAGAGTATTCTTCGCTTGTTGTAGCTATTGGTATATTTATAGCTTTGATAGTAGCCTGGATACTTTGGGTATTAAGACAACAGTGGTGGCCGTTCCTGAAAAAGTTAGGCCGCTGGATTTACGAAGTTATAAGACTTTCTATTCTTAAATACAAGGAAATCGTTCGGGGCAAATAATCAGGCGGCGCTTAATATTTATCAATAATTACACCGAATGAAGAGGCCTTAATATGTGGATTCCCTATTAAAGAATTGAGTTCTTCCTTTGAGCCTTGAACGATGACCCCCAATAAGGGGACCTTGGATGGGTCTGTATAACCTTTGGAATGGAGTTCATCATATATTTTTTGGTATTGAGGATAGGTTTTTAGATCGAAAAGAAAGTTATTGTAACCGAATCCAAAAGCACCCTCATCCGGCCGATAAACACTCACGCCAAGAGCTTCAAATTCACGGATGAATGCGGCCTTCGCATCGTACTCCCTGGCTTCAGTTGAATACCTTTGAACATCTTCGCTTTTATACGTATCAACCCAATACCAGCTGGCATTAGCATTAGGCAGGATCTGCGATATTTCCGAAATCGTATAGGGTTGATCAAAGGACAAAGCGACTTCTATAATCTTATTCCCAGAAAGTTCCCCCAAATGATCTAAATCATTCTTATATTCTTTATAGGAAACCTCAGGGTGGAAGAAGATCATCTTGTAATACCCGAACTCCCAATAGCTCGTTGGCCATTCCCCTTCACTATGACCACCTACAGTACGTCCTCTCGTCATTATCAATTGGGGGACTATGCCAAAAGGTTGAACTCTGTTTTCTAAAACAACCGGTCTGCCGCCTACTTTACGACTTATGGTATAATCACTCAACCCTCCTAAAAAGCCAAAATCATCTACGGTAGAACTGATATATCCATTAGGGACGGTTAATCTTACAAAGGCCTCCAGCCTCTGAAAAGCATTATTGCTTGCGTGTACCGTTAGGAGAAAATTACCTGCATTAAACAAAATCATTACGAACACAGCCACGATGACCGAGATGAGGACTGTCTTTTTGGTTGATTTTCGTTTGCCCTTTTTAATGGCTTTGTCAAGTTGATCCTCATCAAAGATTTGGTCCAACCGGCTATCTATGGGTTGATCATTCTTTTGGTCTGTCATCGCGTCCCATTCCTCCATACTCTTTTAAATTCATTACGAGCCCGATACAAATAGGTTTTGACTGTCTGCTCGGGGAACCCCAACATTCTTCCAATCTCTTTATTCGACAAGTCCATATCGTATTTTAAGATTAACAATTCCTTATAACTGGTTTTTATCCCATTCAGACACTCGCGTATTTCATAGGCCCTTTCCTTTACCAAGTGAACGTCCTCAACCTGTTGATCAGCGGAAAAGCTCTCTAAAAAACGGTTCTCGTCAAGAAGCAATACCTCGCGGGCAGCCGTTTTCTTAAGGTAATTACGATAATTATTAAGAGCCACCTTAAAAATCCAAGCAGAAAGCTTTTGCGGATCCACATCTTCAAAATGCTCAATGGCCTTAACAAAGCTATCGTGAACAAGCTCCTCAGCCACTTCCTTCCGGCAGCCATGCTTTAACAAATATCGATATACAATTAACGCATGGTCGTTATAGAATTGAGTCAGTACATCTTTTTTCATAAAGGTAACCCTTCCCCAATTATTCTGGGCTCTATATATTAAGACAATTATGGCATCAAAAAGTATACACTTAATTGTTTCTGCAAATAAAAAAGGCATACCTCCTGCTACTTTCTTTACAAAAGGTATGCGTCGCCCTTTAATATGAAGAAAGCGCAGTCCCCTGACCAGGGAAAGCGCTCTCTCCGTATCTCATATTCACTTATTCTTTGCGTAACTGCCATAATGAAAGAGGCGAATTCCAAAGTCTGTAATAGGCCGAAATAAGGAACTAAAATGCCACATCAACCGGCCGCTAAGCGTCCCAATGATAATGCCGGCAATAACATCCGTCGGCCAGTGAACACCGGTATAAAGGCGGGCCACAGCATTAAGGACTGCTAAAACAGTAAAACTGACAGTGATCCATTTAGACGCTTTTCCCCAGGATGCAGCTGCAAATCCAAAACTACCTGTTGTATGATCACTGGGAAAAGAAGCATCCGGACTATGGGGAATAAGTTGAGTAAACGTACCCTCATTTAGAACCACAAACGGACGCGGCCGGAAGTAGATATGCGATATAATCACATTGATAATTAACCCTAACACACCTGCAAAACCCATAATAATCAGGGCATGCCGCTGTTTAACTTCGGCCTTGGGCAGAGTCAGCCAGGCGATAACAAAGAGAACTATATAGAGTTCAAGCGAGTATTGGGCGATAAACCCCAATATCTTATCCATCAATTCGTGATGACCTGCGAATTGATTAAAAAAGTGATATACTTGCACGTCAAATGAGTTCATTTCCTAAAATTCCTTTCCTTATGTCTTGGATAAATCAAAAACGACAAACTATATTATAGTATATTCTCTTTATCAAAACCTGAATGTTTCCTTAAATTTTGATTAAAAATGATGCCTATAGGAGGGATCTTTGAGTGGGCTTCAAGCGCAACCTAATTCTTGCGGGGATCAGTCTTTTTATTTTAACGATAATTCTATTCAACTTTAAATGGCCCTTAAACTTTACTTTCGGGGATCACCATTCAGAAGTAAAATCGGCAGAACAGGTTGCCCCGACTTCAGACCCGTCAAATTCAACTCCCACACCTGCACTAACCCCAGATAATCAAGACAAGCCAAAATTAAGCGAGTTTCCCAAAGAGGGCATCCCCGTTCTTATGTACCATTCTATCAGTACGATTCCCGGTAATACCCTCGGTGTTCCGGTTAAACAATTTACCGAAGAAATGGAATGGCTTCATCGCCAAAATTATCATTCTTTATCCCTTGAAGAGTTTTACCAGGCTTTAGCTAACGGAACCCCGGTACCGGAAAAGCCCATTTTGCTCACGTTTGATGACGGATATTCGGATAATTATAATGATGCCTGGCCGATCTTACGCCAATATGGCTTTAGGGCTACCTTTTTCATTACCACGAATTCCGTAGGCCCTGGGATGATGAACTGGGATCAACTGAATGACCTCGCCCGCCAAGGAAACTCCATCGGCAGCCATACGGTAAATCATTTAGACCTAGCGACACTTTCTGATAAACAACAAAAAAGCGAGCTTACAAATTCAAAGCAGGAACTTGAAAAAAACCTGGGCATCAGCGAAATTGCGCTTTGCTTTCCATCCGGCCGTTATAATAAAACAACACTGGATTTGATGCCGGAACTCGGATACAAGCTCGGTTTTACAACGCAACCCGGTAAAGTCCATTTAGGTGACGACCTATTGACGCTCAAACGCGTACGCATTTCCGGCGGGATGTCTCTTGCTTCCTTCCGGGAACTATTTCCCTAAACACGCAAATCTTTACTGGTCTGACGTGTAATCGGTATAATCCGGCTTGAACCATTTTATTCCTATACTTTTCTTACCCGTATTGTCCTGGGGATTGCGCTGTATTTCTTCTTCATTAATCGGGTTTAGGTTGAGAAGTAAGTAAGTGTTATCCGGATCATCAACATAAAAAGTAAGGCCGCGAATTTCATCCATTTCAGGGATACTTGTACCTAATACCGGGTCGTCAATGATGTTAACATTGATGTAGGTCTTGCCCTCTACTTGCGCAACCGAATAATGAACATATTTATGACTTCTCGCATAATTCAACAAACGTGAAGTGCGCGCAACAAGTATTTTCCCGTCATCATTATAGCTTTTAAGTAAATTTAGAGATTGTACTCCTTCCGGGGTAAAAGGAAATTCTTGACTTTCTTTGCCCAAATGCTGAGTCACGATTGAATACTTTCCTTCTTGGTCGAGTTGATCTAACCGTGCTTTTGTGATTTGACGTGATATCAACGGTGTTTCCCAGGTCCAATCTAGCTTCCCCTTATTTAAATCATGGGTATAGCGATGGAAACCCCATACCTTCTGACCATCCCGTAAATCAATGGGAAATAGGGGATCATCCCAGCTAAACTGATTTGATCCGGCGGAATTCCAGACATAACGAATCCCATTCTTCAGGGTTAAATCTGTATGGTAATACGGTGATTTAGGATTATCACCTTCTTGATAGTCAAAAAAATGGCTCTTTGGGCTATAGGCCCCAAAATTTTGGGCATTTGTCGGACTACCATGATTGATCCAAACTTCAGGTTTAAATCCGCTCTGATTCATTTCCTTCCATGCAGCGACAGCTAAATCCCGTGTGAATTTAATCGAACGATCATTTCTGGAGAAATCCCCGAAAGTATGGATTGAATCAATCCACCCTGCTTTAAAGTAATGGACAATCTTCTCAGCATCTTTCGGCTTATTCGGATCAGTTCCTTGGAAATAGGACATCGAATAGTCAACAGAATGTCCCTCTCCATCCACTTTTCCCGATGTGTCATTTGCAATGTAAAACCAGGTAGAATCTCCAATATCTAAACCCAAACCCGGCCCATAGGGGGTTTGTTCCTTCGTGTTTAAAAAACGGTGATACGTCTCAAACTTCTCCACAGTGTTCATATCTGTATCGGAAGAAATCGCCAACATCGCATCATAGGGATAGGGAAATTTCCGTACCAGATCAGCATGCTTTGTCGCGGTTGTTTCTTGGAGAGCGTTCTTTACTGTATCAGAGACATTAGGAATAGCGGATTGGGACGTCGTATCAGCTATTCCATTCGCTTTCATTTTAGAAGCGTGTATAAGCACTGCCGCTCCGATGATGACTATGAGGAGACTAAGCGCAATAATCACCGTTATCCTTCGTCTTTTCATCATTCGTCTTGTTGTACGGCGACGCCCAGCCTTAGAATGCTCTATCACACTAAGTTACTCCTTCCGTTTAGTCCTCTTCTTTTTCTAAAAATAACTGGCCAACATGCTCATCATAGGCAAACAGCTCCGCATACCTACCCCAATCTATAATCGTGTTAAGCTGATTTTGAGCCTCTTCTTCACCAAAATGACGGGTTAGTATATTTAGAAAAAATTCTTCCGGCATCTTCCCATTTGATTTAGAATTTAAAGCCGAAAAGACTGTATTTAGACTTCCCACACGTTGCAAAGCCTGTTCTCTAAAGATTTCTTTTCTCTCTAAAACTGTTGCTTCAGCAAACGCTTTCCCGATAGGGGTTAGTTCAATATCCCCTTCCTTAATCATTACCAGTTGCAGCATTGAGGCAGCTTCCACAATCGGCAAAAGGTCTTCAAGGTCTAGATTCAGTTGGTCTCCTAATTTATATAAATCTGTTTTTTGACCGATATCCTCAAGTAACTCGATAAAACCCGTTAAAGCTCCGGAACGTGCGTTAGGTAACTGAGCTAATTTCTTGGTTTTATCTTCTTTGTAAGTTGCAGCTCCAACCTCTTTGGTCGTCAAAATCGAATAGATTTTGTCTACCAGAGCTGTAAACATTCTATCTTGTTTATCCCGCCAGTGCGGTAAGTTAATTGGAATATTGGCAACTACTCTAGCCGGGTCTCTGGATAAAACGACTGCCCGATTAGCCATATATACCGCTTCTTCAATCCCATGGGTTACCATAATGATTGACTTTGTGGGTATCCGTTTCTCCATCCAAAGCTCCAGTAAATCACGTTTCAGGTTCTCGGCGGTTAACACGTCCAAGGCGGAAAACGGCTCATCCATCAACAAGAGATCCGGTTCCATCACCAAAGCCCGGCCCAGTCCAACCCTTTGTTTCATACCACCGGAGAGTTCTTTGGGGTAAGCTCTTTCAAACCCGTCTAATCCTATCATATCAATAATTTCTATGGCCTTTTCTTCTTTCTGCTTTTCGTCAAGGCTATGGTTATTCTTTAAACCCAACTTGACGTTTTCCAAAACGGTAAGCCACGGAAACAAGGCAAAGGATTGAAAGACCATACTCATTCCCGTTCTGAATCCTTCACCGCTTTCATTTTTGTAGTATACTTTCCCCTGACTCGGTTCTACCAATCCGGCAATGATTCGCAGCAAAGTCGATTTACCGGAACCGGAGGGTCCCAAGATAGCCACAAATTCGCCTTCCTGTATTTCCAAGTTTATATCGGAAAGTACAGTAGAATTATTGTTTCCGGGCAAGTCATAGGTCTTAAAGATATGATCCAATTTGATTAATGCTTCTGCCATAAGACTAACCCTCCTTCTAGGCGATATTGAATTTCTCGTTTGCGAGTTTATATAACTTTCGCCAAATCAGTCGATTGGTAAAAACGACAATCAGAGCCATTACTGTAATTCCCCAAATAATTTTCGGCCAGTTGCCTTCATAGGTTGCAGAGGCTATATAAGCCCCTAAACCGGTAGCGATCAAATCATGGTTTTGCCAGGAGACAATTTCGGAAACAATGCTTGCATTCCATGCTCCGCCGCTGGCAGTAATCCAACCGGTAACAAGATAGGGAAATATCGCCGGTAGAATGAGCTTTTTCCATCTTTCGTAGCAATTAAGCCCTAAAACCGTACTGGCTTCCTTTAAATCATTGGGAATTGCTAAAGCACCGGCGATGACATTAAAGAGAATGTACCATTGTGTACCTAAAATCATCAGGGGCACGGCACCTATTTCAATGCTTATATGGTAGTTAAGATAAAATAGAGTGATAAAAGGGAAAACCATGTTGGCCGGGAAAGAAGCCGCAATTTGAATCAAAGGTTGGGCGAAACGAGCAAGTTTGGGGTTTAATCCGATGGACACGCCCACAGGTACAGTCCACAGGGTGCCGATCAACGTCCCCGCCAAGACACGCAAGAAAGTATAACCCCCATAGCCAATAGCCTTAAGCAAATCGCTTTGACTGAGCTGCAAAACCAATAAGAGTCCATCAAAAACATGATTGATTATAACATAAATTACTCCAAAGGCTGCGCCCCATTTGAGTAAACGGACCCAAAATTTTATAAGGGTGTTTTCTTTTAGATTAAGCTTATTACGATTAATTCCTTTGATTGATGATTTGATTTTTAAGGCGATGGTCCTGACAACAGTTTGTACTTGAGAAATGACAACAGACTTTCTCAATAGATCCAAAAACCAGGATTTCTGCTCATCACCTTCAGACTGCTCCATCTTGAATTTCTGCGACCAGGCAACCAGAGGTCGCCAAAACAATTGGTCTACAACAACAATCGTAATTATCATTGTGACAATGGATAGATAAATTGCATTTATATCTCCCTTGTCAATAGCTGTTGCCATGTAAGAACCAATTCCCGGTAGTTTAATATCTTTACCTAAAACTGTAATGGCCTCACTGGCGGCGAGGAAAAACCAACCTCCTCCGAATGACATCATACTATTCCAAACCAATCCGATCATGGAATAAGGGAGTTCCAGCTTGGTAAATTTACTGAATACGGACATATTTGTCATAGCGGAAACTTCCCGCAACTCGCTTGGGATGGCCGTTACCGAGTAGTAAAAGCTAAACGTCATGTTCCATGCCTGCCCGGTAAAGATCGCAAAAATCGAGGCTAACTCGGGTCCGAGCATACTGCCGGGAAATAAGCCGATCAACCCTGTGACGGTCACTGACAAGAAACCTAAAACCGGAATGGATTGTAAAATATCAAGTAATGGAACCATAACTATACTCGCACTTTTATTATAGGCAGCAATATGACCATAGACAAAAGTAAATACAAGAGACAAACCATAGGCTAAGAACATTCTTATCAAAGACCGTCCGGCATAATAAGGAAGCAGCAGAGGATCAAGGCTTATCTCAGAGATCTGCTCAGGAACAACGGGGGCTTTCATTCCGCTTCCCAGGGAAAGTATAAAGTAAAGTAAGCCAAAGGATAAAACAATGACTAAAATATCTACCCACCCAAATTTCCTTGTCTGTTGAGTTTGAATAAATTCCCTACGCATCAGTAACACTTCCAATCCACACCACTATCTTATGGCTGCCTTTAGTTTGCAATAGTGGCAATAAAAATAACCTGGGAAAAGCACACAAAAAGTGTACAGCCCAGGTTAATAACCAAGCCTCGCTTTCCCCGCTCGTTTGAGTTTTGGCACTACACGACGTAGAATGAACATTCCATTCAGCCACCTTAAGTAAAACCTTAATCCGGTAATACCTGTTCTACCCATTGGCGTCTCTCGACATTTCCGGGCAGTGGCCTTTGTTCGTATAGGAGCCTCACCTAACGAAGAATTCAATTATATTGAAGGATAATACTATTCTCAGCATTTGTCAATTGAAAATTCAAAGTCATACCTGCAGACTCGCCTTATAATCGTAAATTAACTGCCTGAACTGCTCAACACATGCCCCCTGCAGAATCAAACCTTGGGCCGTTTGAAAAAGGTGTTTGTGTACATCTTCCCTGCTCCCTAAGAAACCGATCATTTGCTTAAGGCCGGGGTCCTGAGTCATCGTAAAATGTTGATTGTATAAAGCTTGGGCTCGTATCTCTGCTTCAGCATCCGCTTGAAGCATGGCAATGGGATCAAGACTTTGATCAACATAGCTGAGATTCCAAGGCGTTCCTTGGGAATTCACATAACTGAGCGGAGGTCCGCCTAACCGCTTGATCGCCACCGCAATCATTTCCATATGACTTGCTTCTTCAGCCGCAATCATTCCTAAGAGTTTAGCTACATAAGGATTAGGCATGTTCGCTCTGTGATTTTGATATTGAGTTGCGGCCGAAAACTCACTGTCCTTTCCCCCGTAATGTTCGAGAAGAATTTGACCAAACCTGGGATCTTGACGTTCGACCTGAACCGGATACAAAAGTCTGTTGCAAAAGGTAAACATGATCCTCCCCCCTAAATCAGAGCCTACCTCACTATATGAAAACTAGAACCTATTGCTACTTAACAGCACCACTTAATGGGCGAGAAGCTTAATGATTTGCCGTTTATAATCTATAAACGCATCCGAAACCAAAAATGCATCTCCACGGGGTCGTGGTATATCGATAACAATCTCAGAAGCAATCATCCCCGGCGGGCCCGTCATAATGTAGACCCTGTCCGAAAGAAAAATCGCTTCATCAATATCGTGCGTTATAAACAAGGCGGACATATTAATGCGATCCATCAGTGCCAGATACCATTGGTGCATTGCACTTTTGGTGATGGCATCCAGAGCCGAAAAAGGCTCATCGAAAAGGGCAACATCCTGGGAGAACAAATACGTTCTTAAAAGTGCGGCGCGTTGGCGCATGCCTCCTGAGAGCTGCGTTGGATACTTCTTTTGCGTACCCGCCAGTCCAAACTCCGCAAAAAGGCTCAACGCCTGCTCTCGGGCCTCACTTTTGCGCATCCCGCGAATGAAAAGCGGCAAGGCAACATTATCAAGCACCGTCATATGGGGCTGCAACAGATCCTTTTGCTGCATATAGCTCACTTTGCCCGCTTGTCCGGTGATATCCTCACCATTAAGGAATACTTGTCCCCTATCCGGATGAAGGACACCGGCAATCACGTTAAACAAGGTGCTTTTTCCGATACCGCTTACACCGAGCAGGCTCACTAACTCGTTTTCTCTAAGGCTGATATTGATATCCTTAATAATGAGTTCACCCGCATAACATTTAGAGATATTTCGTGTCTCAAGTTTTGTTGCCGCCATTTTCACTCCTATACGCTAGCTTATCCTATTGTGGCAGATACGCATTGGTAAAGCCTGCTCCGGCCTCAAGTTTCTTGGGGATAAGCTTCTGGTCATACATCCAAGCATAGAAATTGTTCCACCGATCCGGATCGATATAACCCCACTGTTTGACCTCAGCTTTATACTGATCGGCTAAATACTTCTGACCTGCCTTTGCAATCTCGGGGTCAATCTCAGGCACATTCTTTACCAAGATATTAGCAGCCTCATCAGGGTTGTCAATAGCATATTCATATCCTTTGGCAACAGCGGCTAGAAACTTCTTCGCTGTCTCCGGATTTTCCTTAAGATAGGTCTGGCTCGTGGCAATGACCGGGGTATAGTAATCCAATACCGGATCAATATCCTTAAAGGCAAAGAAATGGGTATCCAACCCCTTCACCTGAGTGGCCACTCCCTCCCATCCGTAATAAACCCATACCGCATCAACATTACTTTGCAAAGCTGACATAATATCGGTTACTGTGTTTGGGATCATTTTTACTTTGTCGTAGTTTCCGCCATCCTTGGTGATCACTTGTTTCAAGATTGCCTTTTCAACAGGGGTATCCCAGGTTGCATATACCTTATTCTCCATATCCTTGGGTCTTTGGATATTATCCTTTTTTAAAGAAATAATTCCAGAGGTATTGTGCTGCAAAATGGTTCCTACGGCTACAACATCCAAAGGACTATCCGATGTTAAGGCAGACGCAATTTCCTCCTGGAAACTAACGCCGAAATCGGCCTTGCCCGAAGCTATCAAGGGCAGAGCCCCTCCTTCAGGCGGCTGAATGATGTCGACGTCCAAGCCGGCATCTTTAAAATACCCCAGTTCTTGAGCCACATATAGTCCGGTATGGTTGGTATTGGGGGTCCAGTCCAGAACAAACGTAATCTTTTTAGGGGTTTGCTCGGCAGATTTCGGCGTATTGCTCTGCCCGCATCCCGCTAATCCTATCACCATAAAAAGCACCATGATCATCGCCATTAACTTTTTCTTCACGAAGCCATCTCCTTAACATTATACAGAATTCTTTTCCTTCTCAATCTGTGTCCAAGGCATTGTTTTTCGCTCCAGCAGCTCTACGCCTTTCATCAATAACAGACTCAATATAACAATCAGAAAAATAACAGCAAACATTTTATCAAAAGCATAGGATTTGCGCACCCGGGTCATATATACGCCCAGTCCGCTGTTCCCGCCCAGCCATTCCGCGATGACTGCGCCAACGATGGAATAAGAAACCGATATTTTAAGACCTGAGAAAAAACCGGGCAGGGCATTAGGCAGCTTAATATAACGATAGATCTGCCGCTTATTAGCTCCCATCGCCCGCATTAGATTCATGGCATCCGCATCAGAGGATTTAAATCCACCCAAAAGAGCAATGGTCATCGGGAAAAAACATGTTAAGACCACCAGTGTTATTTTAGGAGCCATATCATACCCTAACCACAGCACCAGCAGCGGTGCAAGCGCAACGGTAGGAATGGTCTGAGTGATGACTAAAATGGGATGCATTGCTTTATACAAACCCTCATACCGGTCCATCATAAGGGCAATAATAAATGCTAAAACAATACTGATACCCAGTCCGCTAAACGCTTCAGTGAGCGTTACCCGAGCATGCTGCATCAGTTCCGGAAACGAACGAACGAAAGCTCGAAGCACATCCGCCGGCGAAGGCAGCATAAACTTGGGAACCAGGCCAATTTCGGTCACCAAATACCATAACAGGAACAAAAAGAGTAATAGTGCTGTCGGATAAAGCTTATTGGTGATGCTTTGTAACCTTTTCATCGATCGTCAAAATCCCGCCTTCCGGCTTATAACTTATTTTTACATAGGACATGACACTGGGGGCACCTTCCTCGATACAAATCAGCTGACAGCGTTTTACGATGTCCATAAGCTGCTCATATTCTCCTTCAATGGTTGTTTCAAAGGGACCCACATATGTATTTAATCCCGTCGATTTTATGTAGGCGATCACCTTATCCACGACACGAATCAGTTCTTCGTCCTCAACTTTCGGTAAAACTTGAATTGCAACGCTCGCATTAATCATGTGTAACTACTCCTCCTTATTGGTATTTTGCTAAAGGAAACTTACTTCAGGTGGAGTTTTGACTCCATCTGAAGTTTAGTTGACTTATCCAGGGACTTAGCGCCACTTATCTCCGACTTAAGAAATGGGAGTCTTAGTGGCGGTTAGTCATCGGATAAATTAAAAAAACCTTCTGACTGGCAGAAGGTTTTATTCACAGGATGCACATCATGTGATACATGGATTTTGTCCCTCCGCTAGCATTACCTAGATCAGGTCATTGGGTCGGAAACACTATTTCCCTCTCAGCCGATTGTTCAGCTCCCCCACAACTTTATGAATTTAATTCATCATAGCACTAGGATATCTACATGTCAACTTAGATCTGTTCTTCATATTATTCCACTTCATGCATTATGCCATCATATACATAATTCTGTCCGAAAAGCTAATGTTTTTGGTGTCCCATTTACGCGGCGGACAATCCATGATTTGATAAGGAATACCCAACTCGTGGATAAATTGAGAAAATCTCTGATCAAACCAGGGAGGCGCCCAAGCCCCTGATCGGCAGATATGAACCGCCGATACATTAATCCCTGAATTCAAGTCAGATAATGACGGGTATTGAACCTTAAACATCTTGTTGATAGACCTGAAGTTCTCCGGTTTCTCGGCGGTAAAAGGACTATAAATAATCTCTGCCTGACGTATACGTTTTTCTTTGAGAAGCTTCCCCAGCCAATTTGCGCAGTTAACTTCAAAATCAAGCGAAGATAGGCCCCCATAGCCCAAATCTGCATGGGCGTCGAAAAGGTACACTGTTTCGATGCCATTCGCACGGGCAATATCATACGATAAGGCATGCGAGCCGGACACATAGACCTTTACGTCTTTTTCAAGATGAAAGATTTGAAAAATCTCATTCCAAAATTGGTCTAGCTTTGAGGATAATCGGAAATACTTCTGGATATTTGCCCCGCTTTCTTTCATTAGAATATACCGCTTATACCACAAATCAGTAATGGTCCTTTTATTTTCGGTATACGACCCCCAATTTCTCTTTTGAATGTAGATGAAATAATCCCAATCGATCGATAATAAGCTTTCTCCCATCGTCAACCACCTCCGAACAACCAACAATGGGTATAGGCTTTTAACCCTTTTTATGATTTCAAGTTATAAGGGTTCAGGGATATCTTCTCGAAGAGAAACACGGAAACGAGATTGAGATTTGAGAAATGAAATAAAGAGAATTGTGTGCCAAGAAGGAAGAACCCTGAACCCTTTTTATACTATGCAGTTGAGAACCGCACTAGACGTGCGGTTCTCTTTTTGTTTATTCCCCGTCGGGCATAATCTCTTCGATTGATTCAATCATGCTGATGTTGACAACGTCCCCATCTGTAAGCGTAATAAGATGTTCCGATTGAAGCTTGCCTATAAAACTGTCTTCAATGGCTTGGAGATCCTTTTCTGTTAAATACGCTTGACCCAAAAACCGCTCCTCGGTTTTTGCAATTGTATAAACAGCGTAGAGTTTTGACAAACGGCTCACCCTTTCCAAAAAGCTTGTTTTTGGATTGTATAATTAAATACTAACAGTTGCATTATGGCGTTGTCAAACTCATTAGAATAAATTGAAACCTTCATCATCATCATCGTCTTCTTTTAAGGAGAGATCCTGATCCCCTGCGGCAACGCAGGCTTGCTTAACCTGGGGATATCCGATCGTTCCTTCGACACCGACAACCCCTTTAATTTCGCAATCAGCTGCTCCGGGAACACGGAATTTATGAATATCAAGCATGGGGATAGCCGTTTCTTTTGGTTCAGGAAGTTGGGGTATATAGCTGTAAGGATAACGATAACCCCGATAGTAAACCTCTCCTAGATTTTCGGTAAATGGCGAGATGAATTCCCACACAACATCTTTCATCCGAGTCACCTCGAAGAAACGACCGCCTACCCCTTCAGTAATAAAGGTATTGCCATTCGGAAGACGTTGAGCCGTACTGGTTAACGGACTATAAAAACGATAATCATTAATTAATGGTTCACCATAACCCATAAGTTCACTGGCTGTAAGTTGCCAAACCACTTTCATGGTTACAGGGTTTAATTCAAGAACACGAGAACGGTCAGCAAGATTGACTTTTGTACCATCTTTGGAAACGTTGCTGGGTGCGCCATAACCAGACCAACCGCCATTATCAAAGATCAGGATGTTTCCTGCTCCGGGAAGTCCCTGGGGAATCATATGAACATGGTGTTGTCCGATAATTTGTCCGATTTTCCGCAGCCTCGGATCGTCGGCAAAATCAGGTCCCATTTTCCAAACGACTTTACCGGTTTCCTTGGAAATAATCGCAATGAAATTGGCCTCACGGGAATCCCAAATGATGTTATCCGGATGGAAACGCTCATCCCCTTTATCGTACCATTTGTTGGGGCCGAGAACGCTCATGGAGTTAATGTGCAGCCAGTCGCCCATTCCGCCGCCCGCTTCATGCATGTTCGGATTTTTATAGATGGCTAATTTAGCAGCAGCACTGAAACCATATTCTTTAAAGTGGTCTACCGCATGCCATTCCCAAACAATATTTCCTTCCCAGTCCACTTCAATGATAACATCATCCAAAAGTTGTTTGTCAGAGATCTTCTTGTTATAACAGTTGTCATGGCAAAGGATTAAGGTGTTGCCACTATCGGTCTTACAATCCATTCCCGGCACATAGTAACCGACAGGGTTGCCTTCTCTTTGATAATCATGGTGCTGACGGGCCATCCAGCGCGGCTCTTCGCCTTCATCTTCAATATACTCTTTTTTACTGAATTCCCAAACCACTTTACCTTCCCAATCCACTTGGATAAGGTCGATTTGGTCTTGATAACCGAATTTAGCATTTCTTCGGCCACGGCTTCCCATGACATAACCCCCGGGAAGCAATTTATTAGGCATTCCAAGAAGATCTTTAAATACACGAACAACATTACCATTCATGTCAATAATTACACAACCTAAACCGGGTGCATTAATCATCGTGTATCCGTTATAACATTTTTCCGGATTATACATTGTAACACCTGTAGGATGAATAAAAGGCTGACCCATTTTAACAACACTCCTTACCTATGCAAAACTGGCAAAGCAGTCTTTATTTGTCTCTATTGACCTTGAACCGTAAATTTATTTTGTAAACGCATGACCTTATCCAGTTTTTCCTCAACCAGCAAATCAGCTACAAGATAGGTTGGTTTGTTTTCTTTCTTAGAAACTTCAAAAATACGGCTCATGGTATCATAAATCAAGCCGGCATTTTTGAAGGCCCGTTCTTTATTGAATCCATGGAACTCATCCGCTACGGCAATAAGCCCGCCGGCATTAGCTACATAATCCGGTGCATAAAGAATACCCATTTCATGAAGTTTATCGCCATGGCGAGGCTCGGCTAACTGGTTGTTTGCCGCACCGCAAATTGCTTTACACGTTAATAGAGGAATTGTTTCGTCGTTAATAATGGCTCCTAAGGCATTTGGAGAGAAGATATCGCATTTTATCCTAAGGATCTCATCCGGTTTAACCATGGTAACTTCTGGATGTGCTTCTTTGACAAGCTTTACATTATCTTCGAAAATATCAGTTGCAAAAACCTTTGCCCCTTCATCAAGGAGATGTTGGGTGAGAACTTTACCCACTTTACCAAGACCTTGAACGGCAACCGTTAATCCTTTTAGGGAATCCGTTCCGAAAGCCGCTTTGGCCGTTGCTTTCATCGCTTTGTATACCCCAAATGCGGTAATAATTCCGGAATTTCCGCTGCCGCCGTACTCTTCAGGCAAGCCATTAACAAATTTCGTTTGTTTGTGTGCGGAAACAAAGTCCATTCCTACCGTTCCGACATCAGTTCCTGTCCAAAAACGTCCCTTCAAGGTTTCAACAAAAGTTCCTAAAGCTTGAAATAGCTCATCGGATTTATCCTTTCTGGCATCACCGATGATCACGGTTTTACCGCCGCCGCACATAACATTAGAAACTGCGCACTTATAAGTCATTCCGCGGGAAAGACGAAGTACATCTGTGATGGCATCTTGTTCGCTCTCATAATTCCACATCCGACAGCCGCCAAGAGCGGGTCCTAGAGTTGTATCATGAATACCAATAATCGCTTTAAGTCCGGTCGTTTTATCATAATTAAAAATCAATTGTTCGTGACCGTATTTCTCCATTTGTTCAAAAATGCTAAAAACTTGGTCCCTCTTATCTTGTGGCATCTTAATTCTCCCCTTGATTCTTGATTTTTGATTATATTTTAGTCTTCTTAGTCTTCTTAGTCTTCGGCCTTTGCAGCAATTGCAGGTTTACGAACAGGCGTATTGTCCGACCGCCATATTGCAAACCCTGTATAGCCATAAGTTATTGAAAATATCGGAACGATCCAGCACATAATCGCATAGGGTGCATATTCAAAGGCACTTACTCCAAGCACGCCCAGGATATAGAAAGCATGCACACTCCAAGGCAAAAGAGGACTCGCAATACATCCGCTATCTTCAACGGTTCGGGAAAGAACCCTCAGATTGATATCTCTTTCTTTAAAGACAGGAGCATACGCACGTGCAGGAATAATCATGGCAATCGCTTGACTCCCTGTACCAATTAACATGATATAGCTTGCAAAAATAACGGAAATAATCAGTCGTCCGGTATTGGTAGCCCATTTTAAACTGGCCTGAACAATAGCTTCCAATACCCCAATCTTTTCTAACACTCCGCCAAAAGAAACGGCAGCGATCAACAACATAACTGTACCCGTGATACTGTTAATTCCCCCGCGGGTAAGCAACGAGTCCAATTGTTTAACACCGGAGTTTCCGACATAACCCTTGATCGATGCGTTAATAATTTCAATCATTGACTGTCCTTGGAAAATCACCGCAACTATAGCCCCAAGAACAACAGATATCATAAGAAGAGGGACCGCCGGAACTCGGCGATAAGCTAAAATAATCAATAATAAAGGTGGAACTAAGGTCCATAGTGAAAGATCGAAGGTTCCCTCAAGTGCTTGAAGGAGAGTTGCGACATCCGTTCCTAAATTGTTTCCGCCGCCGTGGTTCAAACCCACAATAAGGTAAATGATAGCCGTTACCACAGCAGCAGGTATTGTTGTCCACATCATCGAACCAATATGGCTAAACAGATCAACTTCGCTAACCGAAGAAGCAATATTTGTCGAATCAGATACCGGAGACATCTTATCCCCGAAATACGCTCCTGAAACTATAGAACCCACAACCCATGGCAGCGGATAGCCCAAGGCCTGACCCACACCCAATAAAGCAATACCTACTGTTCCCATCGTACCAAACGATGTTCCGGTCGCAGTTGAAGCAACAACACATAATAAGAAAGTTGTAACCAAAAAAAACGATGGAGATATAAGTTTTAAGCCCCAGTAGATGATCGTTGGAATAGTACCGGCAAGAATCCAAACACCAATTAACATACCTACAGCGATTAAGATTAAAATAGCAATATGGACCCGGTAAATAGAATCAAACATTCCCTTTTGCATTTCATCCCAGGAATATCCCCAGAACTTTCCGATTAAAGAAGCAATTGCCGCTGCAATAATAATCGGGAGAAGCGCGGGCAGCTTGGCAACAGCCGTACCCCAAAGAATAACAAGTACCGGAATTACAAATGCCACAACAGCTTCAATTAACCCTGGTTTTTTGGGACAACCATCTGTCATCATAATAGACCTCTCCATTCCGTTTCAAATTCGACACGGGCAACCCAGATCATGGTACTTTTAAAGATGCATATTTATTTGGAGTGTCTCACCCAATGATAATTGTTTATTCTTCCTTTCTCTAGAATTCTAAATCCGTAGAAGGAGGTATTCCGCTAATTAGCGAAATAAGTCCCATGCATGGTTACCTTCTAAGTTGATTATATTATCGGAGTCTTTCAAAATCTGTTGTCAAATTAACAACTTTGAAACTTATTTAACAAGCGATACGTCTTTTTCCCTAACACTTTGAAATAAAAGATTGATTAACATTAAAAAGTATGCTATCTTCTTTGTGGTGAAAATAACAAAGTCTAGAATGATCAGTACAAAGGGGGATTCTCTTTGGATGAATATTCAGAAGGATTTGAATTACTGGGTTCTCCTTGGATACGTAAAAGCACGCATACTGAGTGGAATACCCTCACTATACACGGTGTCCTTAAACAATTTAAAAAGAAAGAAATAATCATACACAGTGGTGAACACATTGATTGTATCTATTATTTAAAAAAGGGACGAATTAAAACAGTTGCCCTAAGTCCTTCCGGGAGTCAAAAAATTCTTTGGTATATTGACGCCGGTTGCATTTTTGGCGAAACAGCTTTTTTTAACCAAAAACCCTGTGACTATAACTTCCTCGCTATGGCAGATTGCGAAGTATATATTTATCCTAAAGATATCGTAATGCAGGAAATAATCCCGAAATATCCCGAGCTTACTTTGTCTATTATTAGAACGCTTTCGCGAAAGGTTCATATTTTATCGACGCAAGTTGAAGATTGTGTTTTTAATAAACCCCTTATACGCGTAGCTAAACTCATCTACCTCCTGTACCAAGGGCATATCCTTACAGACAAAAACGGAACCGCGACTATTTCTCTTTCTCAAGAGGATATAGCCAGTACGCTAGGGATGCACCGAGTTACAGTCAACCAAGTTCTAAAACATTTGAAGGAACTCCAAGCGTTAGAAGACCACACGCATCTAATTATCGTCAAAGACCTTGAAAAGTTAAAAGAAATTTTTACCGAAAGATAGGGGCTGTCGCAATAACAGCCCCTTTTTCGTGCGCAAAAGACCCGAGGGCGTTGCGCAATATGTGTTATGTCTAACAGCTATACCGTGATCTGAATCACGGCTTCTTTTTTTCATTCCGTTAAACTTAATTGTGAAAGGGGGAATAAGCAATGAATATTGATCTATTGAAAAATCAGCATTTGTCCATACGGAAACTGGTTCACGAGATCGAACTCGGGATTAACTCAGAAGATGTGGCAGAGCAGGCCTTTCACTTATCTTTAAAGATCAGTCAACTTTCCGGAATCTTAGGTCTCCATTTAAAAGCGGAGGATGAATATCTTTACCCGACATTAGAGCGTTCTAAAAACGAAAATATACCCAAGATTGCTCAGCAGTTTAATCTGGAAATGAGAAATTTATCGGCGAAGTTTATGGAATATAAAAACACCTACATGATCGCATCGAACATTAAAGCTGAACCTCAAAAGTTTGTGGCAGAATCCAAAACCGTTATTTCCGCGCTGAAAAATCGCCTGAATATTGAAGACCAAAAGTTATATCCGTTGCTTTAGCTATTGATTTCTTAAATATTGGAGTGATTTAAGTGAAAAAAGATAAATTCAGACTAACTCGGCGCCAATTCCTTAATGCAACCGCTGCCGCAGGAGTTTTAATCGGAACGTCAGGAGCCGTAGGATTTGCCAAGAGCGCCGCTGCCGAGGGTGAGGATACAGCACCGAATCTGAAAACCGTTCGCACAACATGTTCTCCAAATTGTACGGGGGCCTGTGGACTGAATGCCATTGTCGAAGATAACGAAATCAAGGCGATTGAGCAAGCGGCAGATTATCCTGAATCCGAGTATAACCCCAGGGGCTGTCTCAAGGGATTGTCCATGATGAACCTTGTCTATGGACCGGATCGCCTAAAAACGCCATTGATTCAGAAGGGTAAACCAGGCTCTGACGAATTGCAGCCATCAACATGGGATGAGGCCCTGGATTTTACAGCAAAGCGTCTTAAGGAAATTGCCGAAAAATATGGTCCCGAATCCATCGGCGTAGCTTTTCAGGTCGGCGGAACAGGCTATGTACAAAAAGGAGCCGTATCGCGGTTGGCTACCCTGGCAGGTTGGAACATCCATCATGCCTATGATCAAAATGGAGATTTGCCCATGTTCTGGCCGATGACCTTTGGCGTACAATCGGAGGAACTTGAACCGCGCGAATGGTTAAATTCACGCTATATTGCTATTTTTGGTTCAAATATCATGGCAACCCGCCTTCCGGACGCTCATTTTCTGGTTGAGGCGAGAAATCGCGGCGCTAAGATTGTCGTATTCGACCCTAACTTTAGTCCAACGGCGGCTAAAGCGGACGAATGGGTACCGCTTAACGTGAGCAGTGATGGCGCGGTTGCCCTTGGAATTTCAAAAGTGATCGTTGATGAGAAACTCTATGATGAGGCCTTCATTAAAACGTTTACGGATTTGCCACTCCTTATCCGTACCGATAATGGAAAACGAATCAAGGCAGAGGAGGTCCAGGACTTAAGCAAACCTGCCGATGTACCTGCTTATCGGGAGTCCTATGTCGCTTATAATGGACAATTCATTGCCATTCATCCTGAAAAACTGGATCTTCCGCTGGACATCACGCTTGAGAGCGAAGTCGAGGTCCCCCTCAAGAGCGGGGAAAAGGTCAAGGCTAAGCCCGCATTTTTACTTCTTAAAGAAAGCTTAGAAAAATATACTCCCGAGGAAGTGGAAAAAGAATCAGGAGTTAAAAAGGACACGCTCGTCCGTATTGCCCATGAAATGGCTGCAACAAAACCGCTTCATATTGTCTACGGTGCAAGTAATTATCAATGGTACCACGGGGATCTCAAGGGGCGGGCTCTTGCCTTAATTAACGTTTTAACCGGAAACCTCGGACAATCCGGGTCGGGAATTTCAACCTATGCCGGACAATACCGCATCCGTCTTAAAGTGGCAGAGTGGTGGGTTCCGGAAGGACGAAAACAAAACTGGCTGCCCTTCCTCTATATGCTCAATGGCCCCACGAAAACAATGAAAGCCAAGTATCCCAAGAACGGCATCAAGGCCTTGATCTTTGGGTGGGGAAATCCTTTTGATCAGCACAATATGTCCAATATTCTTCGGTCAAAAGTAGAGTCCGGGGAGCTTGAATTAGTGGTGACGATGGATTTCCAAATGACGACAAGCTGTAAATATAGTCATGTCGTCCTGCCGGCCGTAACATGGTATGAAAAAACGGATCTTGTGGCAACCCCTGTTCATCCTTATCTGCAATTACAGCAGCCGGCGATCACACCTGTTTACGAGGGAAAACCCGAACTTTGGATCATGAGAGAACTGGCCAAACGCTTAAATCCCGAGTTTGAGAAATACTTCTATCCCGGTTTGGATGCCGATCAAGCAGCCGAAGAGGCGATCAAACTGATGTTAAGTACCGGGGGACCTACCGTTGAGGGGATTACGCTGGAACAGCTGAAAAAGGGACCGGTTCGCTTAAAATCGGAAGTGCCCGGTAATCGTCAAATTCCCTTTTATGAGCAAGTCCAGTATAAAAAACCGTTCCCTCCGGTTAGTCTTCCCGTAAAACTTGAACAGACAGCACAGTTTGTTAAAAGCGGAAGAATAGAGTTCTATAAAGATGAGGATATCTTTCTTCAAGCGGGAGAAGCCTTGCCGGTTCATAAGCCTCCCTTTGAAGAAAGCGAGTATGCCCTCAATCCACAAGCCCGTGAAAAATATACGTTTAGCTATATCACTCGGAATGCCATCTACCGTGTACACTCTACCCATTCGAACAACATCTGGATGAACGAACTTCAAGAGAGCAAGCCCCATGTTTGGCTAAATCCGGAAGATGCTTCGGAAAAAGGCATTCAGGATGGGGATGAAGTCGAAATCTATAATGATCGCGGCACGGTTACCGCTTTTGCGATCGTTGATCCGGGGGCAGGGCGGAAAGTCGCCGTCTTTGAAGAGGGTTGGTGGAATCGGTATTTAAAAGGGGCTTCGTATAACTCATTAACGTATCCATTTATTAAGCCGACTCACGAGGTCTATTTTGTTCCCGGAATGTGGGCTCCCAATACGGCTTGGAACGAATGCCTCTGTGACGTAAGAAAGGTGAGTGATGACCGATGAGATTGGGAATGGTCATTGATTTGGATAAATGTATCGGATGCCGCACGTGTACTGTAGCGTGCAAATCTCATAATGCCCAACCCCCCGGGACATGGTGGAATCGTGTATTTACGCCGGGAAGTTCACATCATCAGACTGCCATAGGCGAGGGCGAACATTTGCAAATGAGCTTTCTTCCCGTATCCTGCCAAATGTGTGACAATGCCCCCTGCCAAAAGGTTTGCCCCGTGGGAGCAACCTATACGGATGAACGCGGTGTCGTACTTGTTAATTATGACCGCTGTATTGGATGCCGTTATTGCATTGCAGCTTGTCCCTATAATGTCCGCCAGTTTAACTGGGAAGATCCCCGCAAAGCAAAAGAACGAGTCGGTTATAAAGAAGACTACGATTATGGATATCCAACCGATGTCAGGGATAAACAAGGACAGCTTGTTTACACCCCCAATCGTCCACAAGGGGTCGTAGAGAAATGCACCTTCTGTTTTCAATACACCTCAAAAGGTGAAGATCCGGCCTGTGTTCGTTCATGTCCCTCGAAAGCCCGGATTTTTGGTGATCTTGATGATCCTGATTCTGAAGTAAGCCGTTTGATTCGTGATCGTCAGGCCTTTCGCCTTAAAGAAGAGTTGGGGACTAAGCCTAAAGTCTACTATCTCCCGGCTAGCAAGCCCAATCGTTAAACCAGCACATTAAATGGTATAAGAGGTGTTAGAAATGGCAATAAACAATAAGCGGCTCAATGGTGTGCTTGCATTTGGCATTGTCCTTATTTTAATCAGTCTGAGCGTTTGGGGGTTTCAACTCAAGCAAGGTCTTATTGTCACGGATATGAGAAATTCCTTTAGTTGGGGACTTTATATTGCGACCTTTGCCTTTTTTGTAGGAATAGCAGCGGGAGGACTTATTGTCTCATCCTCTGTCTATTTGTTTAATTTAGAGAAGTTAAAGCCTTTGACGAAGATCGCCTCATTATCGGCCTTCGCCTGCTCACTTGCGGCAGGAGCGATGATTTTGCCGGACATGGGACGCGTGGGGCGGATCTTTAATATGTTTCTTCATCCTAATTTTCGGTCACCGCTTATTTGGGATGTTATCGTCATCAGTTCGTATCTCGTTGTGACCTTCCTCAGTGTTTACTTCCAGCTTCTTCCTGATTGGAAGGAGGAAGGACGGGGCTTTTGGAATGGATGGACAAAGAAGCACTCATTCGAAGAAATTCAAGCGTTTTCTAAGAAATGGTCCAAGCGCGTCGCAATCATCGGTCTTCCGATTGCCATTCTCATTCATACGGTTACGGCTTTGATATTTGCCACCCAAGCCTCGCGGGGCTGGTGGAATACGGCGATTCTTCCACCCGACTTTATCTCGGTTGCCGTTGCCTCGGGAACAGCCTTGGTTCTTTTGATTTCCCTTCTTTTTGCCGGCAAGGATCGGTTTGCCGAGTATCATGATGCATTCAAAATTTTAGCGGGTATTGTCGCGGGGGCCCTAGTTTTTCATTTTTTCTTTGTTGCCGTAGATTTACTGATCCATGCTTGGTGGGGGAAACCTGAGGCCCATGAACTTTTCTCACTTATTTTTGGACGCTATGGTTTGGTTTATGCAACCGAAATCCTCTTACCGGGCTTTACCATGATTTATTTCTTTACCCAGAAAGGTAAAAGTTCCCGAAAATCCTTTGTTCTTGGATCTGTTCTCCTTTTCATCGGCGTTTTTGCCCATCGGATGATGCTGATGTTCCCGTCATTTAACGCGATCCCTTTAAGTCTTAATATCAATGGCACAGGAATTGAAAATTGGGCTTATCCCGTTGCCGTGGGGCAATATCAAGAAGGGGTATCAACATTCGTCAGTTCTTGGTCGTATTTTCCCACTTTGCCTGAAATGGCTATTGCGTTGCTTCCTTTTGGGATCGTTATATTTGTGGTATCGTTCTTCCTTAAAAAGTATACTTTTTTACCGGGTAAAAAGGTTAGTTAATTGCCAAAGCCGCAAGGATAAAAAATCTTTGCGGCTTTTTCCTATGCAGGTAACTTTTCTAAGTTCGGGCACTAATTTCTATTGCTCGCTGTAAACTCTTGCTTCCTCTTCTCCTCGGAGTACTCTTAATGTACCAAAGGCCAAAGATTCCATTTCATTTTCCCCGGGCATTATTTCAACAGGTGCAATAAACTCGACACGCTTTTTAATCCAGGAAGTTAACATTTCTGAATAAGCCACGCCTCCGGTAAGAATAATCGCATCGACTTTCCCCTCGACGACTGTTGCCAGTTCACCGATTCCTTTAGCCACTTGATAAGCCATGGCTTCATAGACAAGCTTTGCTTCTTCATTCCCGTTTAAGATCATCTCTTCGACTTCTCGGGCATCTTTGGTGTTAAGATATGCCTTTAACCCGCCATTCCCGCGCACTTTTTTTAGCATTGTATTTTCGTCATACTTCCCGGAATAGCAAAGATTAATAAGGTCTTTACAGAATACTCTCCCCGATCCCTCAGGAGAGAACGGGCCATCGTCATCAGGAATGACGTCTACCAATTGTCCCCTTTCATGGACATTTAAGGAGATGCCTCCGCCCAAATGAGCGACAATAAAATTCATATCACTATATTTTCGGCCTAGTTTTTTAGCTAATTTTATAGCCATTGCTCTTGTGTTCAAGGCATGGCTGGAACTGGCTCTAGTGATCTCCGGCATACCGGATATACGAGCAATCGGTTTGAGTTCATCTACGCGGACAGAATCATAAATATAGGCTGAAATACCTGCTAAATTAGCTATTTCATAAGCAATTAAAGCCCCTAAATTCGAAGCATGTTCCATTGCCGGGTTATTTATTAACCGATCAAGCATTTGTTGATTAACGATATAGGCCCCCGATTTTACGGAAGGAAGCATTCCGCCCCTTCCCACCACAGCGGACAATTGATCAACATCAAAACCATGCTTTCTTAGGCAGGAGAGTACAACGTCTTTTCTCATTTCAAATTGCTCCTGCACTTTGGCATATTTCTCAATTTCCTTGTGCGGATGATTTAACGTTTCACAAAATAGTTCTTTTTCATCTTCATACAATGCTATTTTAGTCGAAGTAGAACCGGGATTGATCGCTAAAATCTTATACCCCATACACTCGTGTCCCTCCATAAACATTCTGTGGACCCTAAACTAAATTCATTCCTACTTCGAGCGCTTTCAGATTCAAGTCTACAAACTGAGGTTTAACATTATCTATAATAATCTTCGCCCAATTGATGTCGTTAAGTTTCATCGATTGGATAATCATACCGAGTAAAATGACATTCATAACCTTTGGATTTCCCAGCTCTTCCGCATGTTTAGCCGCATCAATGACTGTGGTTTGAACTTTGCCGGAGAGCTCTTCGATTATGCCTGTCGGATAATCCGCTTTTCCGATGATAATGGGCATTGATGCGATTTCATAATCGTTAACGACAACTTTTCCCTCAGGTTTTAAATACTCCAGCCATCTTAACGCTTCCATCTTTTCAAAGGATACCAGCATATCTGCTCCACCGATTTCAATCACCGGAGATTCAACCTTATCACCATATCTTACTTGTGATGAAACAGATCCACCTCTTTGTGACATTCCGTGAATTTCACTCATTTTAACATCATATCCGGCTTCCATAAGGCCCATTGTCAAGAGTTTACTTGCAAGTATTGTACCCTGTCCCCCTACCCCAACTAATAGAATGCTCTTTGTCATTTATATAGCCATTCCTTTCGCTTCGCTCAAGGCACAAAACAGCATGAAATATGTTGCCTTCGAGCTAATTTCTTACTATTCTACAGCCATAGGGATAACAGTTAACTACAAATCACGAGGAGGTGAGTGGGCTGC
>NZ_JAYFQK010000061.1:0-17686 GCF_034927245.1 Desulfitobacterium sp. | reverse complement strand
AGGCCGTAAAGGGGGCAAGGTTCTTCTTACCCTTCATTTTGTGAAGGCGGAATTCATGCTTGCCTTTTTGCGGCAGACCAACGATTCTCAATCCGTCATCTCTATTCTTGAAGGCCTTCACCTCAAACTTGGCCAGGACATCTTTATGAAGGTTATGCCGGTTTTGCTGACGGACAATGGTTCTGAGTTCTCTAACCCAAAGGCCTTGGAATTTGACCAAAAACAAAACCGCAGAACTCATCTGTTCTACTGCGATGCCTCTTCACCAGGGCAGAAAGGCTCTGCCGAGAGGAATCACGAGCTGATCCGCTATTTTATTCCTAAAGGCACAAGTATGGATGGGTTTACCCAGATCGACATCAGCCGCATGATGGACAACATCAATTCCTACAGCCGACAAAGCTTGGGGAATAAATGCCCTTATGACATGTTGGCTTTTCTCTATGGAGAAGAACTCCTTAAGGCATTGGGATGTAACAAAATTCCGCCCAATGAGGTCATCATGAATTCCTCTCTTTTTAAGGAGACTGACGTCCATTGTCTAGGCAATCCATGGGGTTATACCGATGAGTCAGGACGAGAAATGAGTTATCTTGATGCCTATCAGGTTATTGAAGAACAACGTAAAGAAATGACAGGCAGGAATTAACCTCACCCGTTAATTTCCTCCTGTCATGACACCTACCGGGAAGCAGCTCCATATCCCATTAAACAGGGTGGAATTTACTATGCTAAAAAGTTTACTAAATTCCACTCGCAGATACCTGCGCCCTTTTTCAGCTGCTTTTACACCGGATTTGGCCTTATTTTAATCTAAAACTGAAAAAAAGTCACCCTTTTCATTTCTCCAAACAAGAAAGGGTGACTCTCAGTGGAATTTACTTCGATAAAGTGGAACTTACTTTAGAATTTAACCTTTTTACTGTGTATACTGTGATACATTTTGTGAAGTCATTGACATCAAAATGAGCATTCCATATAATTATTATAGAAATAAATAAATTTTGGACAATGGCGTTCATCAAATAATTGAGCCTCCGGCTCTTTCTTTGTTGAACGTTTTTTTTGTACTATCGAGAGGTGAAATTTAATGAATTATACCATGAACGAGGTACTGAAATTCATAAAGGAAAACGATGTAAAGTTTATCAGGCTGGCTTTTTGTGACATTTTCGGAACCCAAAAGAATATTTCCATTATGCCTGATGAATTGCCCAGAGCTTTCGAGTATGGCATTTCCTTTGATGCTTCGGCGATCAGTGGCTTTATGAACGTTGAAGAATCAGACTTGTTTTTGGTCCCTGATCCTGTGACGCTCTCGGTTCTTCCCTGGAGACCGAGTCATGGACGGGTCGTACGCTTCTTCTGCAACATCAAGCACCAGGATGGAACTCCTTTTGAAGGAGATGGCAGGTACACTCTCAAAAAGGTCATCAGGCAGGCCGAGGCTTTGGGTTATAATTGCAAGATCGGTTCGGAATGTGAGTTTTATCTTTTCCAAATGGATGAAAAGGGTATGCCCACTACCGTACCGCATGATTTCGGAGGATATTGTGACATTGCTCCAATGGATAAAGGGGAAAATGTCCGGAGAGAAATCTGTTTGACCTTGGAAGAGATGGGCATCAAACCGGAAAGCTCTCATCATGAACAGGGACCCGGTCAAAATGAAGTTGACTTTAAGTACAGCGATGTCCTGACGGCTGCCGATAATTTGGTGACTTTTAAATCGGTGGTCAAGACGGTTGCCGCACGCAATGGTTTGCATGCCTCATTTATGCCCAAACCCCTTCCCGAGAAAAGCGGCAGCGGTCTGCATATTAATATTTCTCTATTTAAGAACGGTCTTAATGTTTTTAATAACCGGGGCAAAGAATATGGTCAAATTCCAGAGGAATTTATTGCCGGGGTGATGGCTAAGATTCCCGAAATGACTGCCTTTTTAAATCCGTTGCCCAATTCATATACTCGTTTCGGAAAATTTGAAGCACCCAAATATATCACCTGGTCCCACCAAAATCGTTCCCAGTTGATTCGTATTCCTGCTGCTGAAGATGAATACTGCCGGATGGAGCTGCGCTCACCGGACCCCTCCTGTAATCCTTATCTGGCTTTTGCTTTGGTGGTTCAGGCGGGATTGGAGGGCATCAGTCAGCATATGCAGCCTCTTCCTGCTTTTGATGCCAACATTTACGAAGCAGAACATGATAAACTTCATGGTCTTGCTCTAATTCCTGAAAGTCTGAATTCAGCGATAAAACTTGCAAGGGAAAGCACTTTTGCCCAACATGTCTTGCCTCAGAAAACCCTGGATAAATTCCTAAGCAGTAAGCAGGCGGAATGGGATCGTTATAACCGGGCAGAGAATAAAGAACAGTTTGAAAGAACATCTTATTTCCTGAACGTCTAGAAACGGGCAACTTTTTAGACATTTTAGGAGCAGCCCTTAGGATTGATATAGAGCTTGGCTCAGGCATGCAAAAGTGAAGGAAAGGCGGTGGTGTTATGGACAGTGTGCTGGTTGTTTCAAGCACTGATAAGGGTCAAGACTTTTTATCAGAATTTTTAAGAGCACATGATTTCTCCAAAATCGCTACCGTTAAAAGTGGTGGAGAAGCCCGTAGGCTTTTAAATGATAATGACTTTGAACTTGTTGTCATCAATGCCCCCCTAAGAGATGAATCAGGAGAAGAATTATCTTTGATGGTCACGGATATTTCTATGGCTGGGGTAATTTTAATCGTAAAATCGGAAAGCGCGGATGATGTTTCCGCCAAAGTAGAGGATTACGGAGTATTTGTACTGCCTAAACCCTTTAGCCGTTCAATGTTCTTTCAGGCTTTGAAGCTGATGGCTGCTGCCAGGAGGAGGCTCCTGGGTTTACAACATGAAAATGTCCAATTACTACAGAAGATTGAAGACATCCGCCTGGTAGACCGAGCGAAATGTACGCTTATTCAATATTTAAACCTGACTGAGCCGCAGGCACACAGGTATATTGAAAAACAGGCCATGGACAGACGGATCAGCAAAAGGAAAGTAGCTCAAGGTATTCTTAATACTTATGAGTGTTAATTCGAAGGCAAATAAATTTTCGGGAGCGCAGCAAGAAATAACGGAGGGATTGTGAATGCAGCAAAAAGTCTATATCGTTTTGGAAAATGGGCAGGTCTTTGCAGGGAAGTCTTTTGGAGCGGCAGGAGAAGCAATCGGGGAGATCGTTTTTACCACCGGAATGACCGGATATCTGGAAACCTTGACAGACCCCAGCTATTACGGACAGATCGTGGTGCAAACGTTTCCCCTCATCGGCAACTATGGAATCATTCCCTCCGATTTTGAAAGTTCTTCTCTTCATTTAAAAGCGTATATTGTCCGTGAATGGTGTCAAGTTCCATCCAATTTCCGTTGTGAAGGTGAGCTTGATACTTTTTTACAGAAAAATAATATTGTCGGTGTTTACGGAATTGACACAAGAGAGCTTACAAAGATCATCCGGGAGGTTGGGGTAATGAATGCCAAGATTACTGCAACACTGGATGAGCGGGATACAATGTTGGCTGAAATTAAGAACTATAAAATTGTTGATGCAGTGAAAACTGTCAGCTCTAGGGAAATTTCGGTTACCAAAGGAGAGCCGGGCGGATACAAGGTGGTTTTATGGGATTTTGGTTTCAAAGAAAATATACGCCGGGAGCTCAATAAACGCGGTTGTGAGGTTATCACCGTTCCCGCGAATACCACCGCGGAACAAATCTTGAACTTAAAGCCCGATGGAGTCATGCTTTCCAATGGGCCCGGCGATCCGGCCGATAATAAGGAGATCATCGAAGAACTGAGCAAGCTGTCCAAATCGGGGGTACCGATCTTTGGGATCTGTTTAGGTCATCAGCTGCTGGCTCTGGCCCAGGGTGCAAAAACCGCCAAATTGAAGTACGGTCACCGGGGCGCCAACCAACCTGTCAAGGATTTGAAAACCGGCAGGGTATACATTACCAGCCAAAATCATGGTTATGCGGTTGAAGCCGACAGCCTGCCGGAAACTGCCCGTTTAAGTCTCTTGAATGCTAATGATGGTACATGTGAGGGTATTGAATATTTAAATATGCCGGCTTTCTCCACTCAGTTCCATCCGGAGGCCTCGGCAGGACCTTTGGATACCGGTTTTCTATTTGATCAATTCATTGACCTTATAAGGGAGGAAAACTCAAAATGCCGCTAAACCCAGAAATAAAAAAGGTTCTTGTGATAGGCTCAGGACCGATTATCATCGGACAGGCTGCGGAATTTGATTATGCGGGGACTCAGGCTTGCAGGGCTTTGAAAGAAGAGGGCTTAGAAGTAGTTTTAGTAAACTCCAATCCTGCAACGATCATGACGGATAACGCCATGGCTGATCAAATCTACATTGAACCATTGACCGCGGAAACAGTCAAAAGGATTATTCTACAGGAATGCCCGGATAGTGTCCTATCTACGCTCGGAGGACAGACCGGTCTGACTCTTTCCATGCAGTTAGCTAAAGAAGGGTTTCTGGAGAAACATGGAGTTAAGCTCTTAGGAGCAAATCCGGAGACGATCGATAAGGCTGAGGACAGACAGATGTTTAAGGATACTATGGAATCCATTGGTGA
Organism: Desulfitobacterium sp.; assembly: GCF_034927245.1. Classification (GTDB taxonomy): domain Bacteria; phylum Bacillota; class Desulfitobacteriia; order Desulfitobacteriales; family Desulfitobacteriaceae; genus Desulfitobacterium_A. The sequence goes on along the minus strand of NZ_JAYFQK010000061.1, from coordinate 13,052 downwards.
GCCCGTTATTCCTTCGTTAGTCGTGACCGATGTCCCTGCCGCTCTGGCTTTTGCCGAAGAGATTTCCTATCCGGTCATCGTCCGCCCGGCCTTTACTTTAGGGGGTACCGGCGGGGGTATTGCCTATAGTGAAAAGGAACTAAAGAAAATCGCTGAGGGCGGTCTCCGGCTTTCACCGATTACCCAGGTCTTAATTGAAAAATGTATCTCCGGGTGGAAAGAAATCGAGTTTGAAGTGATGCGGGACCGGATCGGAAATGTCATTACGGTTTGCAGCATGGAGAACTTTGATCCGGTCGGTGTGCATACCGGAGACAGCATCGTCATTGCCCCTACGGTAACACTTTCCGACAAGGAGTATCAAATGCTGCGCTCTGCTGCTTTAAATATTATCACTGCCCTCGGAGTCGAAGGGGGATGCAACTGCCAATTTGCTTTACATCCCGACAGTTTCGAGTATGCAGTGATTGAGGTTAACCCGAGGGTATCCCGTTCTTCGGCTCTGGCTTCCAAAGCTACCGGGTATCCGATTGCTAAGGTGGCAGCTAAGATCGCGGTCGGTTATACCCTGGATGAGATCAAGAACGCAGTTACCGGCAAAACGTATGCCTGTTTTGAGCCTGCTCTCGATTATGTAGTAGTCAAACTGCCGAAATGGCCTTTTGATAAATTTGTTTATGCTAAGCGTACCTTGGGGACTCAGATGAAAGCAACCGGGGAAGTCATGGCGATCGGAATAAGCTTTGAACAGGCTATCATGAAAGCGGTACGCGGAGCTGAAATTTCTTTGGATACCCTGAACATGCCCAAACTGAAGCAACTCACCGATGCTCAGATTGAGGAGCGACTGGCTGTGACGGATGATGAAAGGCTCTTTGTCGTATTTGAAGCACTGCATCGAGGAATTTCCGCTGAGTTCATTCATAACATTACCAAGATTGACCTTTGGTTTATAAATAAGCTCGCTCATTTGGTCAAACTGGAAAAAGAACTGGCAACAGGCCATTTATCGCAAGAACTTTATCACAGGGCAAAAACACTGGGGTATCCGGATAAAGTTATTGAGCGGATTTCCGGCTGCAAAATTCCGCAGCCACTAAGGGCTTCTTATAAAATGGTCGATACCTGTGCCGCAGAATTTGAAGCTGAAACACCTTATTTTTATTCGACCTATGATCAGGTGAACGAAGCCGAGCAGTTTATCAAATCCGGGAATAGCGGGAAGAAAACTGTTATAGTCTTCGGATCGGGACCTATCCGGATCGGTCAAGGCATAGAATTCGATTATGCGTCCGTTCATTGTGTGTGGGCATTGAGAGATGCAGGCTATGAGGTAGTGATCGTCAATAACAACCCGGAAACCGTTTCTACTGATTTTGATACGGCAGACCGCCTATACTTTGAACCCCTGACCAATGAAGATGTTTGGAATGTCATCAAGACTGAAAAGCCGTATGGGGTAGTTGTGGCTTTTGGCGGACAGACTGCCATTAAGCTGACGAAATTTTTAGAGGTTAAGGGAGTTCGCATTCTGGGTACCTCTGCCGACAGCATCGATGCTGCCGAGGACCGGGAGCGTTTTGATGCCTTGCTGGAAAGCTTGGCAATCAAGCGACCGCAAGGAACTACCGTAATGAATAAGGACGAAGCGCTGAAAGCAGCTAATCATTTGGGATACCCGGTCTTGATGCGGCCTTCTTATGTCCTTGGCGGCCAGAATATGATTATTGCCTTCAGCGATGATGATATCCGCGAATATATGGACATCATCTTGGAACACAACATTGAGAATCCGGTTTTGATTGATAAATACCTTGCCGGTATTGAAATAGAGGTTGACGCGATTTGCGACGGTGAGGATATTCTAATTCCCGGAATCATGGAGCATATCGAACGGGCAGGTATTCATTCAGGTGATTCTATAGCAGTATATCCGGCCTGGAACTTAAGCGGGGAGCTGATCGAGCGGGTCATGGATTATTCCAAAAAACTGGCACTCGCTTTAAATACCCAGGGGCTGATCAATATTCAATATGTCATTCATGCCGGTGAAATTTACGTCATTGAAGTTAATCCGCGTTCTTCCCGAACCGTTCCCTATATCAGCAAAGTAACCGGCGTACCCATGGTCGATTTGGCGACTAAGGCCATGCTCGGTGAAAAGTTAACCGCGATGGGTTACGGCACAGGACTTTATAAAACACCGCCTTATGTTGCCGTGAAAGTACCGGTCTTTTCCTTTGAGAAGCTCATTGATGTCGATGTGCAGTTAGGTCCGGAGATGAAGTCCACGGGTGAAGTATTAGGCATCGGCAAATCCTTGGCTGAAGCACTTTATAAGGGATTGGTAGCTGCCGGATATAAGATGGTTAAGCAGGGCAGAATCCTGATAACCGTGCGGGACAGCGATAAACCTGAGATTGTGGATATTGCCAAGAAGTACGCTGAATTGGGTTTTGTCCTTTATGCTACGTGCGGAACGGCCAAGGTCCTGGAAGAGGCGGGTTTGCAAGTTACTTCTGTCAAAAAGATCCATGAGCAAGATCACGATAATATTCAAACCCTCTTGGAAAGCGGCAAAATCAATTATATTATTTCCACTTCTACCCGAGGGAGACTGCCCAGCCGCGACAGCGTGAAAATCCGCCGTAAAGCAGTGGAAACAGCCATACCCTGTCTGACGTCGCTGGATACTGCCAATGCGCTGGCCAACAGCCTCAAAAGCCGCTATACACAGAATAGCATCGAGTTGGTGGATATCAATCATATGAGAAGTGAACGTCTGAAGCTGAACTTCACCAAAATGCAGTCCTGCGGAAATGACTATATCTATTTCAATTGTTTTGAGCAGAACGTAGTCAGCCCGGAGTCCTTAAGTGTGTATTTATCCGACAGGCATTACGGTATCGGCGGAGATGGTATCGTCCTGATCTGCCCGTCGGATAAAGCCGAGGCTAAAATGCACATGTTCAATCTGGATGGCAGCGAAGGCAGGATGAGCGGCAATGCTGTGGCCTGCATCGGAAAATACCTCTATGACAACCGGATTACAGATAAAGAGGAGATTGCTATTGAAACCTTGAGCGGGATCAAAAAGCTTAAACTTTATATCCGCGATGAAAAGGTGGATTCGGTCTCCGTAAATATGGGATCCGCCGAACTTAAGCCCGAGAACATTCCGGTCAAACTGCCGGGTCGGGAGATTGTCAATCAGCCGGTTACGATTGATGGTCGGGATTACCGGATAACCTGTGTGTCTATGGGCAATCCGCATTGTGTTGTGTTCACCGATAGTTTGGAAAGCATAAAGATGGATGTGGAAGGGTCGGCCTTCGAATACTCACCATTATTCCCGGCAAGGGTAAATGTTGAATTTGTAACGGTGATTGATAAAAATACACTGAAAATGAGGGTGTGGGAACGGGGTAACGGGGAAACCCTGGCAGCGGGAACCAGTGCCTGTGCCGCTGCGGTAGCGGCAGTACTCAATGGCTACTGTAATAAAAATGAGTTTATCACCGTAAAACTGAAAGGCGGAGACCTTGCGGTTAAATATACGGATGAGACGGTAACTATGACCGGAAAACCCGAAAAGGTCTTTGAGGGTGCCGTCGAGATCTGACAGTTAAGTTTCTTCAGGCTTTAATGATGACTTTGTATTTTCTTAGCCAGTAATCCACTTGGATTAAGTAGGCCAAGAGCTGGGGGGCGTTCATGAGTTGTCCGAACCAGGGGATGTCGGTATCGGTTGTTACGGCTTGGGTGAAGTCATGAAGAGCGGATTTATTGATAAAGGGGAGCAAAGGAGAGTCTTTGTCGTCCAGAACTCGTAAAAATAAGCGGCGGACTGTTTCCAGGTATGCCGGATTATGAGTCTTGGGATAGGGACTCTTTTTTCTCCAGAGAACTTCTTTCGGTAAAACGCCTTCCATGGCTTTTCTTAAAAGGCCTTTTTCTCTGTTCTTGTAGTATTTTTGTTGCCAGGGGATATTCCAGAGGTATTCAATCAGACGATGGTCGGTATAAGGAACACGCAATTCCAAGCCGGCAGCCATGCTCATTCGGTCTTTCCGATCCAGTAAGGTAGGCATCCAGCGGGTTAAATTCAGATAGAACATTTCTCTCATTCTGGAATCATCAGGGTTATCTTCGGCTAAACGGGGTGTTTCAGCCAGGGCTTCCTGAAAACGACCGGTCAGGTAATCCATGGGATGAATGAGGTCAAGTAATTCGGCGGAATAAAGCTTAAAGCGTTCCCCGGCTCGACGTGCCCAGGGGAAAGTGTTTAATTCTGATTTCTGGTTGTAAAACCAGGGATAGCCTCCGAAAATTTCATCGGCACCTTCTCCGGACAAGGCGACCGTCGCTTGTTTTTTTATTTCACCACTAAAAATATATAATGAAGAATCCACATCGGTCATACCCGGCAAGTCCCGGGCTAAGACAGCAGGGAATAAGGATTCTGTCAATGGTGGAGTATCGATGAAACAAGAATTGTGCCGGGTCTGAAAAGCCTCGGAGACAATTTTCACCCAGGGGGCATCGGGATTAGGCTGAAATTCATTGGTGCGAAAATATTTATCATTATCCACGTAATCTATTGAAAAAGTTCTTAAGGGCTCCAGCCCTTCCTTTTGATAAATATCCGCCGCTATGGCCGTGATGATGCTGGAATCCAACCCCCCTGACAAAAGAGTGCAGAGCGGAACATCAGAAACAAGCTGACGCTTGATGGCATCATACACGAGTTCTCTGACAGAACCGACTGTTTTTTCAAATGGCTCCCGGTACGGCAAGCTGACTAAAGACCAATACTGATGAATATGAATTCCGTTGCGATCAAAAATCAGGCTGTAACCCGGTTTTAACTCGGAAATTTGGGAAAATACACCATGACCCGGAGTACGAGCCGGACCCATGGCAAAAATCTCGGCTAAACCTTCCCTGTCGATGGTAGGGGATACCAGAGGATGAGCCAGAAGGGCTTTGATCTCTGAGGCAAAAAGAAAAGAAGATCCCCGCTGACTATAGAATAAGGGTTTGACACCGATCCGGTCTCTCGCTAAGAATAATTGATTTTTTTGTTCATCCCAGATTGCAAAGGCGAAAATCCCATTGAATTTCCGGAGACATCTTTCATCCCATTCAATATACGAATGAAGCAATACTTCCGTATCGGACCATCCCTCAAAGGTATGGCCAAGGGAAATTAATTCTTGACGGATATCATGGGTATTATACAATTCCCCGTTATAAACCAAGACGTAAGTATTGTTTCTCATTTGACGAATCATCGGCTGCTGTCCCCCTTGGGGGTCGACAACGACCAAACGGCGATGTCCGAAAGCCGTATGTTCTGAAAACCAATAGCCTGCTGCATCCGGTCCCCGGGGAATAAGCGTATGGGTCATGTTCTCAATCACATTAGTCTCCTTGGAAAGATCTCCGGAATAATCCGTCCAGCCTACAATCCCACACATACTCAGTACCTCCTTAAACAAAAAACGCCCCGGATTAAGAGCTATTAAAAGATAGCTCTTAATCACCGGGACGCCATTGTCCAAATATTTGCTGTTGATATAATATATGCAAAGAATTCATTAATGTTGTAACTAAGAAATAATAAAGTTCCAAAAGGATTTTCGAGCATGAACAGAGAATTTTGAGTAAGCCAAATCCATAATTTAATTGAACCAGCATGGCATATAAAATTTTGGGGGAGAGATAAAGATGGATTTTTTGGAGATCGTACAAAAGAGAAGAAGTTTACGCTCGTATGCTTCCACTCCGGTAGAACCGGAAAAGTTAAACTATGTTCTGGAGTGCGCCCGTTTGGCTCCCTCCTGGAAGAATTTGCAGTGCTGGCGGTTTATCGTTGTTAAAGACCCGGAGACGCGTCAAGCGTTAGCCGAGACGATGCCGGATACAAATCCCGGCCGCAAAGTGCTTGTTCAGGCACCGGTTGTCATTGTCTTATGTGGTGTTCCAAGTGAATCCGAAGTCTGGGAGGATAAGGATTATATGATGCTAGATGCAGGTCTTGCCATGGAACATCTTGTTTTAGCGGCAACCGAGCAAGGCCTGGGAACCTGCTGGGAAGGATTGTTCCATGAAGATATGGCTCGTAAGGCGTTAAACGTTCCGGATGATGTCCGTGTGATCGCGTATACCCCTTTGGGATATGCGAGTGAAGAGAGACGGCCCCGGCCGCGCAAAAGTATGGATGAAATTGTTTTCGAGGAAAAATGGAGCTAGAGACATCGCTTAATATTCAGGGGGTAATAATACCTTATATAGAACGTAAAAGTCCTCGTTCAAAGCACTTAAGCCTTCGGGTGGACTATGAAAAGGTGACGGTAGTCGCACCTAAAAGAGCAACCGCTCGGGAAATTCGAGAGTTTGTGAAGGCCAATCAGGATTGGATTTTAGCCCACTGGAAGAAGCTCCTGGAAATGCAGCGCCAGATTCCAAACCGGCCCTATCAGGATGGGGAAATTCTATCCGTATTAGGGCAGGCCTATAAACTAAAGATCTTAAAAGCGGATCAAAAAATGATTGCACTGCGTTTTTATCATGAAGAAAAAATAATCGAGATTCGACTGCCAGAAGGGCTTGCAACAGAATATCAAACTGAGGCGATTCGGGAAATCTTAGAGAAAGGGTTAAAGCGAAAAGCCCGTGACATTTTCCAAACGAAGCTTAATACATTCAGCATACAGATGGGTGTAAGCTATAACTTCTTTCGTCTTAAGGAACAAAAAACACGATGGGGAAGCTGCTCAAGCAAAGGAAACATCAATTTAAACTGGCGCGTTATTCTGGCACCGGAGCAAATTGTCGATTATCTTATCATTCATGAGTTAGCCCATTTGAAGCAGATGAACCATTCTGCGGATTTTTGGGAGGTTGTCAGCCAATATTGTCCGGATTATGCGGTAAGTCGTCAGTGGTTAAGGGTTAATGGAGAAAGGCTCAGGCTATAAAAACGCTAAGGATTCAGTTAGAAAATGTGCACAGAGTCTGACTTACCCTCAAAAGTAAAAAGAGCATGAACAAGGTCAGTTGAAATGACCCGGTTCATGCTTTTCCTTTTTTGGATAAAGAAGCCTTAGTTGCACTTCGAGTTTATCTGCCCAAAACTTATACTTTCCGTTAGTATAAAGAAAACGGTTACTCTTTTTGGGAATCGAGGGAATCAAGGCTAAGCCCAAATCGTTTATAAAGTTTATCTTTCCAGCTCTGAGAAGGTGTTTTCTCGGAATTCTTATTATCTTTATCCTTTTGATTGTCTTTTGGGTCTTTTTGATTGCCTTTTTGATTGAATTGATCAAAGAGGTCAAAGGGATCGGGCTGCCAAGGATCTTCATAACCGGTTGGAACTTGAAAGTTTGTGACAGGGGTATTTTTAAGGGCTTGAGAGAGGACTGCGCGGAAAATTTTAGCGGGCTCTGTCCCTCCGGCGGTCGTAAGATAATGATTACGATCTGTTTTATCATATCCCATCCAGACTGCGGCCGTAAGCTCAGGGGTATATCCGACAAACCATACATCTTTAGCCCCTTTGGTGATTCCGGAAAATTCCTGTGTGTTGGGGAGTTCGACAGAGCCTGTTTTACCTGCGGTAGGTCGCCCTAAATCCGCGTTTTTAGCGGTTCCGTTTTTAACGACATTTTCTAAAAGCCGGGTCATGGTATAAGCATTCTGCGGACTCGTGACTTGCTGTGACTCGGGTTTTACTTGAGCAAAGACATAGCCGTCTCCGGAGGTAATTTTCGTAATGGCATAGGCCTTATTCATTGTTCCCTGGTTGGCAAATGCTCCGTAAGCTTGGGCCATCTGCAAGGGTGAAACGCCGTCCGAAATTCCGCCGAGGGCAAGGCTCAACGTTTTATCTTTCTCTGTCAGAGGGAGGCCTGCTTTTTGGGCAAAGGACAGTCCCGTATAGAGGCCGATTTCGTTTAACAGCCAGACAGCTGGGATATTCCACGAATTTTGCAGGGCCTCTTCCATTGTGACTTGGCCCCGGTTCTGATAATCATAGTCGTTCGGCGAGTAGCCGTTAATATTGAGAGGACCGTCGTAGAGCAGGGAGAATGGGGTATATCCTTTTTCCAAGGCAGGGCCGTAAACAGTTAAAGGCTTGATTACAGAACCCGGTTGACGTTTGAGCTGGGTGGCATGGTTGAAGGACCGAAAGGGACTTTCGCCGCGGTAGCCGACAAGTCCGCGAATTCCTCCGCTATGCTGATCAAGTATAACCATACCGCTTTGAACTTTTTGATCCGGTTTTCCGGGCGGGAAGTATCGGTCATCAGCATATACCGTTTCGGCCGCTTGTTGAACCTGAGAATCCATTGCCGTGTAAATTTGCAATCCGCCGGTTAAAAGCTGATCTTCCGTAAAACCATAGCGGTTAATCGCTTCCTCAATAACATAATCGATATAAGGAGCATATTTACCGGAGAGATTATCGAGTTTACCTTGGCGAAGGGCGATTGGCGCGGAACGAGCCCTTTGATATTCGGCCTCGCTGATATCGCTTTGCTCTTTCATCAGAGAAAGAACGAGATTGCGCCGTTCCAGAGCTTTATCTTTGTCATTCAAAGGGGAATAAACACTCGGGGCTTGGAGCAGACCCGCGAGCAGAGCGGATTCTTCCAAATTGAGATCTTTCGTATTTTTTCCGAAATAGTAACGCGCCGCATTTTGAATGCCCCACTGACCTTCCCCAAAATAAACTTGATTGAGGTATTCTTCAAGAATTTGATCCTTGCCGAGGGTCAGCTCGATCTTCAAGGCATAAGCGGCTTCGGTAATTTTACGGTGAATGGTTTTATCAGAGGGCAGAAAGAGGTTTTTGGCCAATTGCTGAGTAATTGTGCTTCCGCCTTCGGCAAAATCACCCGCGCGTAAATCACGAACTAATGCGCGGAAGATGGCCCAAGCATCAACCCCTTTGTGCTCATAAAAACGCCGATCCTCCGTATCGATGACAGCATCGCGAAGCGTCTGAGGAACTTCTTTGAGCGAAACGGGGTCAATCTTTGAGGAGGAGAGCTCGGAAATCTTATCCCCATTTTTATCATAGATATAGGTTGGCCTGGCCAATGGGCTTTGCAGTTTACTCACATCCAGCGACATCATCCAGAAGGTAAAGGAACCGGCACCAACGACGAAGAGAATAAGAAAACCTAAAAAAACGCCCCTCCAAAACTTCGGCTTCTTCCAAAACTGAGTGGAGCGGATTTGCTGAATCCATTGTGTGAGAATTTTTTGGATCCGTATCAGAAATATTTTAATTCGGTTTTGCATGCTATTTAAGATCATCTCCTGTTTTGGCAACCGACTCAATTAAATAATACGGTTATATTGAGTTATTTGGGGGTGTGGGATACGGGGGAAGAGCTTGATAGAGGACCGATTTTTCCCCGACCAGTTGAATTCCGCTTTGGGGGATAAAACCGTTCAACTGAGTTTGGGTTGCTTCGATAATACTAAGGCTGAGATGAGCGAGCGGTAGATTGCGGCATTCCTCCACCGTGAAGAAGCCAATATTACTCACTTCTTCAAGTTCGGGCTGTAATTCCCCGCTGAGATAGCGGAGGAGATAAACCATATAAAGGTCGTGTTTATTACCGGGACGGTCACGCAAGGCGATCAATGAAACGGGTTCTGTTTCGAGTCCTGTTTCCTCCTGCAGCTCGCGGACGACGGCTTCAGCTATCCGTTCCTTTTGTTCGACAAATCCTCCCGGAATCGTCCAGTTACCTTTGCCGGGATTATTTGCTCTTTGAACGAGGAGTACTTTATTTTCGCGCCAAACGACTCCCCCGACACCGAGGGAAAATTCCCCCCAATGGACAAAAGAGCAGTCCGGACAAAAGGGGTAAACCCGCTTGGAAATCTCCGCTTGGATTAAAGGTTTTCCGCATTGCGGACAAAAGTTATAGGTGATAATTGAATGTGACATATCGTTCCTTCCTTTTATTTGGGTATGGTCTGTTTATTCGGGTAATGGTTTATAGAAGTGTTCAGCACGTTGGTAAAGGAAAAAGGCAAAAAGGGCAATGACCAGGAAGCCTAGGGCGAGTACCCAGGTGGACTGGCTGCCCCAATAGTCAAAAACAAAGCCTCCGAAAAGGGGACCGAGTACCCGGCCGCCTGAGGCAGCACCGGCAGCAATTCCTTGATAGGTTGCTGTTTTTCTCTCTGGGGCAATCTGAGCGGCTGCCGCCGGAACAGCAGGAAAAATGAGCATTTCCCCGAGGGTGAGTATGAGCATAGCAAGCATATAAGAGTAATAAGGGAGCTCGGCGAGTAAGATGAAAAACGCTCCTCCGATTAAGAGGCTTGACAGGTAAAATTGGCGTGTAAAGCTATGGGCCCAATGCGTGACAATCCAGTTAATAATGGGTTGCAGGGTGACAATGAAAATTCCGTTTAGGGTCCACAGAATACTATATTGCGGAAGGGAAAACCCGAGCTCAGTCATGATGACCGGCAAAACCGTGGTAAGCTGGATATAGGCAGCCCAGACCATAAGGATGCCAACACAGAGGGGGAGAAGAAGAAAAAAGGAAGAATTATGGCTTAAAGTTGGACGGAAATGTTGAGGACTTAAGTTTATATTTATGGCATCGACTGTATCGATGGTGCTTATGTCTGGGTCAGTATTCACACATTCTTTGCCGGGGAGTCCTGCGAGGATGAAGATAAAAAAGATCACAAAGGTCAGGGCATTCAAAAGAAAAACTAAGCGGAAGGAGTAATTTGCGACAAACCCGCCTAGAGCGGTGCCGACCGCAACCCCTGCATTATTAAAGACATAGAGCAGATTAAAACCGCGTCGTCCGCCTTTAGGCCAAAGCATCGGGATTAGAGCATTGATTGGAACAAAAATAAAAGCAATGGCAAGACCAAAACAAATAAGTCCCGGAGCATAGACTTCCCAAACAGGGAAGACCCCGATAGCCCCTAAAGAGAGGATCGCGATAATAAGGCCCAGATGCATTATTTTTAAGGGCCCAAAGCGGTCCGCCAGGAATCCGCTGACAAACTGGCCAATCAATGTGATTAAAGCTTGAACAGACATGAGCATCCCTGCTTCGGTCAATGAACGGCCCAGAACATTATACATAAAAAGGCTGTTTAAGGGCCACATTAAAGAGTTGCCGATAGACTGGATAAAACCACCGAGAACGAGGATGAGGATCGGGCGGGGAATATCTAATTTTTGAAGGCGTGTCATCATTCTAGTGATCATTTTCCTTCCATCCTGTAATTATTAGATCGTTTTATGTAGTAAGTTAAAATATAACATATAATAGGAGTTATTCGGAAGGGAAAGAAAAAATTAAAATCAAATATTACGGATTTAGCAAAGTCTTTGCTAAAGGAAGATTTAATGATAAGATGAATTATCAGGGGATACTGGTATATTCTTATATTATTGGTACGGATAAGTAAGGGGCTTTGGTTTATTATGCATTCACTTCGCCAACAAATACTGTTTTCCATGATTGCTTCGTTAGTGCTTCTAGCCGTTAGCTTTATTCTTATTTTTGGTTATAGCATGCAAGAACGGGCGATTTCTGCGGCAATTATTAAGGCACAATCGGATATGGCAACATGTTCGAGTATTATAGATCTGCAATATCCGGGGGAATGGAAAGCTGAGAACGGGTCATTATTTAAAGGCCAAAAGGAAATTTCCCACAATAATGAACTGGTGGATTCTTTATCGGAATTGACAGGGGATTCGGTGACCGTATTTCTTAACGATACACGTGTTGCAACGACGATTAGGGGTGCCGATGGGGAAAGGGCAATAGGAACCCGGGTTTCGGATAGTGTTGCACAAAAGGTTCTTAATAAAGGAGAAGTTTTTTTAGGTGAGGCTAACGTCGTCGGAGAAATCTATCAAACGGCATATGAACCGCTTCGGGATGCTCAGGGAAACATTGTAGGCATGTTTTATGTAGGAATTTCACGGAGTTATACGCAAGAAATGATTTACAATACCCTTTGGCATACCGCTGCCTTAGGGGGAGGAATAACCCTTATTGTAGCATTGCTGGCTTGGTTATTTGTTGAAAGGGTGATTATCCGTCCTCTTCGCGAGATTACAGTGGGCACACGTGATTTGGCGACCGGTCGGATTACCGAAAAGGTGGATATATCCGGACCTAAAGAGATCGGTGATTTAGCTTTAGCTTTCAACCAAATGATTGAGAGACTCGAAAACATTACAAAGGATTTAGAACTTCATGCTAATGTTTTGGAAGAAAATCCGGAAATTGCGGCGGAGCAATTACCGGAGCCTATTGTTCAAAACTTAGGGCCTAACTTAGAGTCTACTGATGGGGTTGAAAGTCAAGCTCCGTTTTCGGATCGTCAAGAATATCCGGATCAGGCTGAATTACCTAAAGGTTTGAATAGGGCCACCCTTAAACAAATTACGGATTATTTGATCGATCATGATGATTTTGTTTCGGCAGAGGATGTAGCGGAGGGCGTAAAATTAACGCGGGTAACGGTAAGACGATATCTCGAATATTTGGAGCAGCAAGGAGCACTCATATCCCAACTAAAATATGGGGCAGTGGGTCGTCCGGTTCGGATATGGTCCGGTAAAGAGAGCCTTAGAGAGGGCGATTAAAAAACGGGTAGGACAGATCAATAACAGAAATGCGCTTAAAAGGATTGTGAACACAACCCTTTTCTTTATTTACATAACCTCTTTTTCACTTTCTTTATATTCATAACCGTGACACAACCGAAAACGAACGTTAAGATAGAGATAAATATCAGAAAATTCAGGCTTTGTGAAAACAACGACAATCTCTGGGGAAGGTAGAAATAAGGGGGTTAATTTCACAAAATATATGACCTGAATTACAGAAAACGACTTTTGAGTCCTTCGGTAATATGTCAAGACCTTAAAAATTTCGGTCAATCTTTTCAGGATGCTAGTTAACCTAAAAAAGGCAATAAAAAACCTACCCATTTCCAAAATATAGTGGAAATAAGTTGCAAAAATGGGATTTGTGCTT
>NZ_JAYFQK010000063.1:0-20946 GCF_034927245.1 Desulfitobacterium sp. | reverse complement strand
ATGAAGAAGAAATGGGGATTATACCCCCGACTAACATGTCATTCAGTAGGAACATTAAGACCTGGATCTGGATTATCCTCATTTTTCCACTTTAGCAGGTATAGAGGACTAAATTTAACTGCTTTCAGCAGTCAAATCATAACATTATATAATTCTTTAGAACGATATTAAAAAACGAAAGGAGAAAACCTTGACATTCATCGGCGAATTACATAAAATATCATTATGAGTCTTTATGCTGTCTATTTATGATTGAGCCCCATAGGAGCAGCATACGCCAAGTGATTGAGCCCCACGAAAGCGGATGAGACAATAGAATACGGAAAATTTGGAGGGAATATCATGTCCACGTTCTTTGCGAAAGCGAATGAGGTGGAGCGTAAATGGTATGTCATTGACGCTGCAGGCCTCCCTTTGGGTCGTTTAGCTACTGAAGCTGCTCGCATCCTTAGAGGTAAACATAAACCAACCTTTACCCCAAACGTTGATACCGGAGATAATGTCATCGTAATCAACGCTAACCAAGTTATCTTAACCGGTCACAAACTTGACCAAAAATTATATCGCCATCACTCCGGATATCCCGGGGGCTTGAAAGAAGTCACCTATCGGAATATCATGAAAAACTTCCCTGAACGGGCTGTAGAGCACGCTGTCAAAGGTATGCTTCCTCATAACAAGTTGGGCGCGCAAATGTATACCAAACTTAAGGTATATCGGGGTTCAGAACATCCCCATCAAGCTCAACAACCCGAAACATGGACGATTCAATAAACGGGAAGGAGGAAGAATAACTAATGGCTGCAAAATTACAATATCAAGGTACTGGACGCCGTAAAAACGCGGTTGCCCGTGTTCGTTTAATTCCTGGTGAAGGAAAGGTTGTTATTAATAAAAGAGGTCTCGGAGAGTACTTCGGCAAGAAGACTTTGGAAATGATCGTTCAGCAACCACTCGATGTAACGGATACGGTGGGTAAATATGATGTCATCGCCCTCGTTAATGGCGGAGGTACGACAGGACAAGCCGGAGCAATCCGTCTCGGAATTGCCCGTGCTCTTCTAAAAGCTGATATCAGCTTACGTCCTGCTCTCAAACGTGCCGGTTTCTTAACTCGTGATCCACGGATGAAAGAGCGTCGTAAATATGGTTTGAAAAAAGCGCGTAAAGCACCGCAATTTTCCAAACGTTAATCCAATTACCAAAAGGAAGGGATGTTATCCCTTCCTTTTTTATGTCTATTGATGCATAATTCCAAGCCTTTATTCCATAAAGTTTTTACAGAGCACGAATAAAGGGAGGATGTGCATGAAACACAAGCGCATAAAATGGTACAAGCGGGGAAGACGTACTCAGCTGAAAAGATGGCTTATTTTTGGCTTCATAGGTGTGCTTCTATTATTGGGTGGGATTGGGTGGAAGTTTCTTTATCCTCATGAACAGAAAAGCTGGAGCTGGACGGTAGGAAATCAGACGATATTAATTGATGCCGGTCATGGTGGAGTGGATCCGGGAGCAGTGGGAAAAACCAGTTTGGAAAAGGATATTACTTTAGCTGTTTCTAAGCGCCTAAAGGTTCTGGTACAACAGGCCGGTGGCAAACCGGTTATGGTCAGGGAGGAAGATGTTGATTTAGGAACCGCCCAGGGCTTACTGAAAAGAAAACGGGAAGACTTGGCACAGCGCATTCAATTGGCTAATGATAGGCAAGCCGATGTTTACTTAAGCATTCATGTCAATAGCTCAACTAAAGAAAAATTAACCGGACCGCAGGTTTTTTATTATGCCGACTCCCAAGAAGGTAAGCTTTTAGCACAAAACATACAAACGCAGCTCAACCTTGTCGCCGGTGGTAAAAGGATTGCTAAGGGAAACCAAGAATTATTTATCTTGAAAAAAGCAGATCGGGCTGCAGTGATGATTGAGCTCGGATTTCTGTCAAATTCTGAGGAGGAACAAAAGTTAAACGATCCCAATTATCAACAGATGCTTGCGGTTGCGGTATACCAAGGACTTGCGAATTATTTAGGAACATCCCAGAATTTAGTGCCGGAAAAAGAAGGAAACACTCACAATGTCCCGAATATTTAAGATAAAATTCAGTAATATGTAGAACAGGAAAATGCAGGGGGATAGATCATGGGTTCACTACCGGTAGTATTATTCACGCTGGGAATTATTGTTTTAATTATTGCCTGGCGTTTAGGCAATCCACCCAATACAAGCCCGGAGCTTCTGGCAGCACTCAAAGGAATTGCCGGGGTAAAGCGTGAAATTGGGTATATTCATTCGGAATTGGAGGAGACAGGTGCACGCTTGGAGAATCATGAAAAACAACTTCAAGAACGGAAAGCTTTGGGTCTGAAAATAGAAGAACCGCCTATCATGAATCTTCAAGACCAAGACCAAGATCGCGATCAAGATCAAGTTCGGGACCAAGATCAAAACCAAAAGCCGGTTATGCTGCCGGATCAAGAGCAACAATTGGAATTATTGAAGATCTTACAACGAAAGGCCAAGCGACCTATGGCAAATTCAGTCAATAATGATGATGTATATATCCAGGATCCGGCCCCTCAGGTTTTCTCTGAGAAATATCGCAAAGTCATAGCGCTTTATGAACAGGGGTGGTCTACCTTGGAAATTGCAGGGCACCTTGCCATAAGCCAAGATGCGGTGAATATGGTTTTAAGAACTTATCCTCGAGGTGGCCAACTATGAAATTCTCACGCCAGTATTTGTTCGGAGTGGGATCAGGGTTGATTTTAAGTGCTTTGATTTCACTGCTTTTTATGATGACTACACCCGAGAGTCTGGGCACGGTAGGTGTTGATACCCCACAAAAGAGTTCAGCGGATACCATTGTTCCGGAAGAAAAGGTACCGCCAGAAAATTCTTCTTCTGACGAAACCCAGACACAAGCACAGACACAAACCCAAGCACAGGTACAGGCACAGGCACAAAAAAGCTTTGAGATTCCGCGTGGGGCGAGTGCCGAAAAGATTGCCCAACTTCTTCAAGATGGGGGTTGGATTCCAAACAAAGAAGAATTTCTGACAAAGGTAAAGGCTCAAAACCTCGAAAAACGATTTAAAGCAGGAACATATAAGCTTACACCCGGACTTTCTACAGACAATATAATCCAGCAGCTTCTTCAGTAGCTGGGAACGACTATTGCTGTCCGGGTTCTATTTGGTGAAGCTGAACATAAAATTCTGTTAAGGTAAGAAAGCTCAAGCAGAATAGATTGAGCACAGAGAAAGAGATGGGATTCCATGGACGGAATGAAAAAGTTCTTCAAGGAACAGGCACAAATTCTTTTTCCGGAAGTATGGGAGTTAGCCCGTGAGATTGGGGAAAATCCTGAGTTAGGTTATCAAGAGTTTTTTGCGGTGGATGTTTTAACCCGTTTTTTAAGCCGGTATGGTTTTGATGTGCTACGCCCTATAGCCGGTCTTGAAACCGCTTTTCTTGCTCGTTTCCAGGGAAAAAAGCCGGGGCCAAGAATTGCCTTTTTAGCGGAGTATGATGCATTGCCTGAGGTAGGTCATGGGTGTGGACATAATTTAATCGGAGCGGCAAGTGCAGGGGCAGGGGTGGTCTTAAGCAGAAGTGAAGAGCTCCTGGGTGAGGTTTTGGTCATTGGAACTCCTGCCGAGGAAACGAGCGGAGCAAAAGTAACCCTCGTGAAAAAGGGTATCTTTGACAGGGTTGATGCGGCTATGATGTTTCATCCGGGAAGCCAGAATGTCCCCGAAGTTTCGTCTTTGGCACTGGATGCAATAGAATTTACGTTTATTGGGCGTTCCGCACATGCCGTGGCGGCGGCCCAGTTTGGTGTGAATGCTCTTGAGGCCATGATTACCTTTTTTAATAATGTTAATGCTTTGAAAAAAGAGATTCCGGATGATACACGAATTAATGGGATTATTACGGAAGGCGGAACTACGCCGAACATTGTTCCGGATAAAGCTGTTGCCCGATTTTATCTAAGAGCACCAAGGCGTAAGGGTTTAGATGAATTACAGAAAAAAGTGATCCATTGTGCCAAAGAAGCGGCATCCTCGGTCTCGGCTAAAGTCACCTGGCGAAAATTCGAAAATTCCTATGATGATATGTTGACAAATCGGACGCTGGCAGGGGTATTTACGAAAAATTTACGGGAATTGGGGATTAAAAGAATCTCTTCTCCACAGGTTGCCATGGGTTCGGTTGATATGGGAAATGTAAGCAGGGTAGTACCCGCCATTCATCCTTATCTGGCCTTGGGTAAAGGAATGAATATTCCCCACACCCGAGACTATACGGAAGCTGTGCTTTCTCCGGCAGGGGAAAAATTGCTTTTATTAGCGATAGAATCTTTGGTGGGGACGGGCTGGGATCTTTTGAATGATCCAAAGCTGCTGAAACACATTAAAAAGGAATTTTATCAAGAAACGGATTTATGGGGTTAACGGTATCCCTGAATTCTAAATGACTTCACCATATTTTGGCTTTCTTCAGCCATACTTGTTAAGGATTGCCCGAGGGAAGTCATCTCTTGGAGTGAAGCCCTCTGTTCTTCCGCGGAGGCAGATGCGGTTTGAGCTTGGCTCGCTATTTCTAAACTGATCGTATTGATTGTTGAGATTACATTATCAACTTTTTCATTAGCTATCTTAGTTTCAAGCATATTATCGGCAATCTCGTGGATTTGTATCGAGACTCGGTTAACTAATTCAGCAATTTGATTAAAGTTTTTTCCCGCAACGGTGACAATTTCCGCACCCAGACGTACCTCTTCCGTTCCGGAAGACATGGTTTCGACAGCTTTTCCGGTATCCTCCTGAATCTCAGAAATCAGGGCAGTGATTTCTTTAGCCGCCTCTCGCGATTGTTCAGCCAGCTTTCGAACCTCTTCGGCCACTACGGAAAAACCGCGCCCTTGTTCTCCCGCTCGAGCGGCTTCAATCGCTGCATTTAACGCCAGCAAATTGGTTTGATCCGCAATACCGGAAATGGTATCTACGATTTGGGAAATGGCTTTTGAACGTTCACCGAGCATTTCGATGACGGTTGCGGAGTGATTGACAGTGTTTTGGATACTCTCCATTTGCCGGGTTGTTTCTTCGATAATTTTAATCCCTTCTTCAGCGGCATGAGCAGTCATTTCTGAATCATTGACAATATGTTTTGTATTATTAAAGGTGTGCTGAATCTTGGCGGACATCTCCTTAAATAATGAGGTGGTGTCGATGATCATTTGAGCTTGATTGTCGGTTCCCATGGCTATATGAAGAACTGCATCAGATGTAAGGTTAAAAGCCTGTGTCGTTTGTTCCATTCCTAAAGCTAATTGATGGGCAGAGCTGGAAACTTGTAAAGAGGATTCCAACACTTTCTTTGCTAATTCTTTGAGATCATCCGTCATTTTGTTTAGAGCTGTGCTTAAGCGGATTAATTCGTCACTCTCTTTAAACTGAATTCGGGGAAGATCTAAATTACCTTTGGCAACTTCTTCGACATGCCCAATAATCACTTCTAATTGTTTTTCCAACGGTTTTACATTTTTAGAAATGAGAAGCCAGAATAAGAAAAGGGCAACCACCAGTTCAATGGCAATCATGAAGATAATTTTATTACGAACGTTATGGAATAATTGGACATAAGGGGTATTGGGGATGCCGACAAACCACATTCCAATTATTTCGCCTTGAATATTCTTGATGGGCTCATAAGCCGTTTGGCTGAGCGTTCCTGCGACATTGGCCTCACCCATATATTTTTTTCCTTCTTGAAGAACTGTTTTCTCAACGACTTCAGAAACCGTTGTGCCTACAGCTCTTTCTCCTTTTGCATTTGTTACATTAGTTGCGACTCGTGTATTACCCTGAAAAATGGTTGCGGAATCATGCGTTAAGGAGCCTATTTCATCAACAATGGCAAAATGATTATTGATTAAGGTCGTTCCTTTATACAAGCTGCCATCTTTGATTTCCCATTCCCCGGGGATGCGAGAATTTAGAAATTCTCTTCCCAAGGCTAAATCGGAATTCAACTTTTCACTCGCTGATTTGAGTATTTCGCTTTGAATAATGGATATTGAATAGACGCCTAGTGTGCTTATGCCAACCAAAAATGAGATCAGTAATAGGAGGAGTAAACGGTATTTGTAGCTCTGTTTCAACTTCTAAACCCCACCTTTCAATTTAATATCCTAGCTTGATACATAATTTACTTAAATTGTATTTTTTATCACTTTAAATTAAGTCTATTGTATTTAAGATTATAAGTCAATTATAAAATCTGAAATTGCGAAATATTATGACAATTAGATTTCGATAACTAAATCTTATATCTAAATATTTAAACGCCTATATAGTCTAAACTTAATTATGAGAAAATCTTTCCTAGGAGTTGAATGTTTATGCGTATAAACGTATAATTATAGAAACGTTAGGAATAGGTATCCCATAATAAACGAGGAGGCTAGGGTTTTGAATGTTGGAATATTAGGTGCGACAGGATATACAGGTCAAGAGCTTGTACGACTTTTACAGCAACATCCTGAGGCAGAGATTACTTTCTTAGGTTCTTCCAGCTCAGCCGGTGCAGCCTATGAAGAGATGTTTCCTCAGTTTATAGGCAGTGAATTAGGTAAATTACACGATGAACAGGTTCCGGATGATGTAGATGTTCTTTTTTGCGCACTTCCTCACGGGTTAACCGCTGCTCGAACGGCAGAATGGCTGAAAAGAGGGATTAAAGTCATTGATTTAGGTGCAGATTTTCGGCTGAAAGATCCGGAGGTTTACCGCACCTGGTATAAACTTGAACATCCTGCTCCCGAGTTGATTCCGGAAGCGGTCTACGGAATTCCGGAGCTTTATCGGGAAGAGATTAAAGGAAAGTCGCTGGTTGCGAATCCGGGTTGTTTTCCAACCGCTTCGATCTTGGGGTTAGCCCCGCTTCTTAAGAAGAATCTTATCGTGGCCGAGTCTATTATCATTGATGCAAAATCGGGGGTTTCCGGTGCCGGACGGGGGGCCTCGTTAGGCACGCATTTCAGCGAAGTCAATGAAAACTTTAAGCCCTATGGAGTTGCCCAACATCGCCACACTCCGGAAATTGAGCAGCAATTATCTTTAGCGGCAGGGCATTCCTTTAAACTGAATTTTACGCCCCATTTAGTACCGATGATTCGGGGTATTTTAGCCACGATCTATGCCCAAGTCGGAGACGGGGTTTCGGAAGACACGCTGCGGGCATGCTGGGAAGAGGCCTATCAAAATGAGGAGTTTGTGCATGTACTTCCTCAGGAAATTTGGCCGCAAACGAAGTTTGCTTTAAGCAGCAATCATGCCTTTCTGCAACTTAAACTGGATAAACGTACAGGAAGGGTTATTATTGCCAGTGCTATCGATAACCTTGTGAAAGGGGCGGCCGGGCAAGCCATTCAAAATATGAATATAATATTGGGTTTGCCGGAGAATATGGGATTAGGGGCCCGCGGACTTTGGCCCTAAAAAGCATAAAGGATCGGTCAGGTAAGTTGAGTGAATAAAAGAAATAGAGGTGAAGCTGATGTGTGATGAATTAAGTCAATCCTGGACTTGGATCGAAGGCGGAGTAGGTGCACCCCAAGGATTTCAAGCGACGGGTGTAAAAGCAGAAGTTAAATACAAAGATAAATATGATATCGCCCTCATTTATTCGAATGTTCCGGCCCAAGCCGCCGGAGTATTTACACGGAATCAAGTGAAGGCTCATCCATTAGTCCTAACGCAGAAGTTTTTAGAAAACGGTGTTGCGCAAGCGATTGTGGCTAACAGCGGAAATGCCAATGCTTGTGTCGGTGAGGCAGGGGATAGGGCGGCTATGGAAATGGCGGAGACGGCAGCTTCAAAACTGGGGATCAAGGTTGAAGATGTACTTGTTGCTTCAACCGGGGTTATTGGTGTTGAAATGCCGGTTGAACGCGTAAAAAAAGGAATTGAAGATGCTGCCGAAGTCATCAAAGACGGTCAAGCGGAACCCGTTTGGACATCGCTTGAGAAGAGCGATAATGCCCACCAAGCAGCCTTAGCAATCATGACAACGGATACTGCAGTTAAAGAGTTCGCTTGTGAACTTCCCTGTCAGGGAGGCGTTATCCGCCTCGGGGGAATAGCTAAGGGTTCCGGAATGATTCATCCCAATATGGGGACAATGCTCGGGTTTATCACGACGGATGCCAAGCTTTCGGCCGTTCAGCTGCAGGAACTTCTGCGCCAGGCTGCAGACCAGAGTTTTAATATGGTCACGGTGGATGGCGATACAAGTACGAATGATATGGTTTTGTTCCTGGCCAATGGGGAATCTGGAATTACCCCGGCAGGGAAGGAATGGGTTCAATTTAAGGAAATGGTCAATTCTTTGTGTATCCGCTTGGCACAAGAGATTGCACGGGATGGGGAAGGCGCTACAAAATTCCTTGAAGTTAAAGTCACGGGTGCCAAAACCCTTGGAGATGCTCGGAAACTGGCGAAGTCGATCTGTGGATCGAGTTTGGTCAAAACCGCAATGTACGGGGAAGATGCAAACTGGGGTCGTATCCTCGCAGCCGCAGGTTATGCGGAGGCCCAATTTGATCCATCCCAGGCCGCAATTTACATTGGAGATTGCTTAGTTGCTCGGAATGGTCAAGGGGTACATTTCTCTGAGGAAGCCGCTAAAGAAGTTCTTGCCCAAAAAGAAATCGGAATTACGCTTATGCTCAAGGATGGGGAAGATAAGGCAACGGCTTGGGGCTGTGACTTAACCCATGAGTATGTGACGATAAATGGGGATTATCGAACCTGATTCAAGGTTCGAAAGCTTGGGGTTGTGTAGCTTGAAAGAGGAGATGACAATGCGATGACACCGTTAGATCAAGGGATTGATAAGGCAAGGGTATTGATTGAGGCTTTGCCTTACATCCAAAAATTCGCGGGCAAGACGGTCGTGATTAAGTATGGCGGTCATGCCATGTTGGATCAAGATCTCAAAGAGTCTGTGATGCTTGATATCTTGCTGCTGCATTCCGTGGGAATTCGTCCGGTTGTCGTCCATGGCGGAGGACCGGAAATCAATACGATGCTGAATAAAGTGGGCAAAGAAAGCCAGTTTATACGGGGCTTAAGAGTCACCGACGAGGAAACCATGGAGATTGCGGCGATGGTTTTAGTCGGTAAGCTCAATACAGAAATCGTTTCGCTGCTCAACCATTTTGGGGGGCGAGCGGTCGGATTATCGGGTAAAGATGCTCAACTTTTGCAAGCGGTCAAGAAACCGCTGAAGGTTCAGAATCAACAGGGTGAATATGAAGAGGTTGACTTGGGATTTGTCGGAGAAATTGAACAGGTATCTCCCGGTATAATTGAATCTTTGCTTGATCAAGGATATATTCCGGTCATTTCCCCTCTGGCAGGGGGAGTTGATGGTGAAAGCTATAATATCAATGCTGATACGGCAGCCGGAAAAATAGCGGAAGCCTTAGAAGCTGATAAATTTCTTTTGCTTACCGATGTCCGGGGAGTTCTCAAAGATGTGAAGGATCCAGAATCGCTGATTTCCGTCATCAAACAGGAGGAAGTTCCTAAGCTGCTTGAGACGGGTATTCTCATGGGAGGAATGATACCGAAGGTTGAGTGTGCTTTAGAAGCCCTTGATGGCGGAGTCGGGAGTGTTCACATCCTTGATGGAAGAATATTGCATGCGATTTTGCTGGAGCTGTTTACAGATGGCGGGATTGGGACAATGATCGTTTAATGGGCAAGTCGGCATTTAACAAGTCGGTATTTAAATAGGAGGGGGAAATCGTAATGACAACTAAGACAGAACAGTTGATCCGGGAGGGTCAAGCCGTGGTCATGAATACGTATGGCCGCTTGCCGATGGCCTTGGTGAAAGGCGAAGGCTCCTGGGTTTGGGATATGGAAGGCAACAAATATCTGGACTTTGTGAGCGGGATAGCCGTTAATTCATTAGGCCACAGACATCCGGCGGTTATCCAAGCGATTCAAAAGCAGACGGAAGAGATTCTGCATACTTCGAACTTGTATTGGATTCCGAAGCAGATTGAATTAGCGAAGCTGCTGGTCGATCACTCTTTTGCGGATAAAGTCTTTTTTTGCAACAGCGGGGCTGAGGCCAATGAAGCAGCTCTTAAGCTAGCCCGTAAATATGCGAAACTTCATTATGGTCCGGAAAAATATGAAATCATTTCACTTAAGAATTCTTTCCATGGCCGGACCTTAGCAACGTTAACCGCAACAGGACAAACGAAGTATCAGGCAGGGTATGAGCCCTTGCCGGAAGGCTTCTTTTATGCAATGCTTAATAATATTGCGGATATTACCGGGAAGATCAGCAGTAAAACCGCAGCCGTCATTCTTGAACCCATCCAAGGCGAGGGTGGGATTATCCCTGCCGAACCCGAATTTTTGCAAGCGGTTCGCAAGCTTTGTGATGATGTGGGAGCACTTTTGATATTTGATGAAGTGCAGACCGGTGTCGGCCGGACGGGCAAGCTCTTTGCTCATGAATGGACCGGAGTAAAACCCGATATTATGACACTGGCTAAAGCTTTAGGCGGCGGTGTTCCGATCGGAGCCATGCTGGCTAAAGATTCGGTGGCTGAAGCGTTTAAACCCGGGGATCATGCTTCTACTTTTGGGGGCAATCCTTTGGCTACGGCGGCGGGTTGTGCGGTTCTAAATGTCATGCTTGAAGAGGGGTTCCTGGAAGATGTTCAAAAGCATGCCGAGTATTTCAAAGGAGAATTGCAAAAGCTTGCGGATAAATATCAAACGGGAGAACCAGTAAGAGGAAAAGGATTTCTGCTGGGCTGGCCTGTTGCAAAACGGGGTCCGGAACTCGTGAATGGCTGCCGTGAAAAAGGTTTGCTGATCAATTTTGCGGGGGGAAAAGCACTCCGCTTTGTACCGCCGCTTAATGTGAGCTTTGCGGAAATTGATGAGGCGGTCAAGATCCTTGATGAAGTATTCGCATCCATCTGGAATGCCTAAATTCAGAAATTTAATAAGCCGCACCTAAGAAAATAAGCCGCACCTGAGAAAATCAAGAGAACTGCTAACGATTCAAAGACGTTTGCAGTTCTCTATTTTTTATGTGTAACTCACGGTGTGCAACTCACAGCGAAATAATTTGCAGTCAGTTATGGGTGGACGCTTGACAAAAGCTTATCTATGTATTATTGTATTAAGTAGTTAATACAATAATACAAGGGGTGATTAAATGCCTTGGGAATTAAAGTCGGATAGACCCATATATTCACAGTTGATTGAACAGATTGAGCTCAAGATATTTTCCAGTGTTTATCCCCTGGGGTCGAAATTGCCGTCCGTGCGGGATATGGCTCAAGAAGCAGCCGTAAATCCCAACACAATGCAGCGGGCTCTGGCAAAATTAGAGGAAGACGGCCTCATCATTACTCACCGCACAAGCGGTCGAACAGTAACGGAGGATGCGGGTATGGTTCAAAAAGCAAAGACACAATTAGCCCGGGAACAAATTACAGAATTCCTGGAGAAAATGCAGTTGATTGGTTTTGAACAGGACGAGATCATAACCATTTTCAATAACATGGTAAAGGAGATGGGAAAATGAGTGTCATTCTGGAATGCAATGGTCTTACCAAGACATTTGGAAGCAAGACCGCATTGTCCGACATTAATTTAAAGATAGAGCTTGGACAGATTGTAGGACTTTTAGGACCGAACGGCAGCGGCAAAAGCACCCTTATTAAGCTTGCCAATAAACTTTTGACGCCCACCCGTGGAAATATCCTCATCGGGGGTCAAGAACCGGGCATTGAAACGAAAAAAATAGTATCGTATCTCCCGGAAAGAACGTATCTGAATGATTGGATGCGCGTACACCAAATCATTGAGCTGTTCACGGATTTCTATCAGGATTTTAAACCGGAAAAAGCGTACGACATGCTCAAAAACCTCAATATTAATGCGGATGACAGACTAAAAACAATGTCCAAAGGAACGAAGGAAAAGGTTCAATTGATTCTAGTCATGAGCCGGGAAGCCGAACTTTATTTTTTGGATGAGCCGATAGGCGGTGTGGACCCGGCAGCAAGGGATTATATTCTGAAAACCATCATTAGCAATTATAATGAAAAGGCTACGGTGATCATCTCGACCCACCTCATTGCCGATATCGAGAATATCTTGGATTCCGTCGTTTTTATCAATCAAGGCCAAATCGTCTTAACCTCGACGGTCGATGAGATCCGGGATGAAAAGGGCAAGTCTGTCGATGACTTATTCAGGGAGGTGTTCAAATGTTAAGTAAGCTTTTAAAATATGAGATTAAGGCCACCGGCAGAGTATTTCTTCCCTTATTTCTCGCTTTGCTGGCTTTTGCCGGAATCACACGATTGATCGCTTTGATAGGTCAGCAACAATGGGATACTCCTGTAGCCATTAGTTTACTCATCTACGGTTTTATCATGGTGGCAATGTTTGTTATGACCTTTGTGACGATGATTCAACGTTTTTATCGAAATCTACTTGCCGATGAAGGCTATTTGATGCACACTCTGCCTGTAAAACCTTGGCAGCATATTGTGGCTAAACTTTTGATCTCGATGTTTTGGATAGTGGTGAGCGGTATTGTCGCTTTTATTTCGATTCTAATCCTTGCTCTCGAAAGAGGGGACCTTCGTGACATTGTTGCGTCGGTTGCACCTTTCCTCCGGCGAGTCCTCGATCAATTTGGGAATTGGACGTACCTTTTTTCTTTGGAGATGCTCATTGGCAGCTTTCTTACCTTGGCCTCCGGTATTTTGCTCATTTACGCCTCAATGGCTATTGGGCACCTCTTCAGAAAGCATAGAATGTTAGCTTCTTTTGGTGCCTTTATCGGTCTCAATACGCTTTCCCAAATCCTCTTTGGGATCTTAATTAAGATTCCCAAGATAGCTCCATTCGCTGGAATGCCGATGAACGCCGATGAGTTTCAAGCACAGCTGCCGATAATTCAAGAATATGTTATTTATGGAATCGCCTTATCAGTGCTCTTCTGTACAATTTACTTCGCTGTGACTCAGTATATTTTAAGCAAACGGCTGAATTTGGAATAAGAATTATCTAAACTAAAAAAAGAGTTGCTCTTCTGTCGCTTTATAAAGTGGATAGAAGAACAACTCTTTTTAATTGCCAGACTTTACGTATTAGCAAGCAAAGCAGAATATTATAGTTTTTTTATAAGCTTCCGGCATATGCTCCTGAATTGGAGGCTTGAATCGTTTTCATAATAGCCTGCACTAATTGATCTTCTTTAGCCAAAGCCTTGACCTTTTTCCGGGCCATTTTTCGTTCATCTTTATCAAAAAGGGTATTTGTCAGACCGCAGGCATGCACCAGGGCGATGAGCCGGGTAGTTCGTGGATTTGGTATTTCTTCACGCAGGATGACAAGGCGGATACGGTCGCGCAATTCCCTTTTGAGCAGGGTATCGCGCAAGGGGTAAGCAGTAGAAGGGAAAACCCATAAAATTTGGCGTTCTTCTTCACGCAAAATGCCTTGGTCAACAAGTCCTTCGAGATATTTGCGGCGAAGATGTTTAAATGCCTTTTTTGTTGTTGTAATCCAATAACCTGGGGAGCGGACACGTTTTGAACGATCGATAAGATCGAGAAGCGTATCACAACGGGAATGACCTGTCGATGAACGATCTATAATTTTTAGGGTCTTCTTATCAACTTTAATGCGATTTCTCAATTCGAGTTCGATGAGGAGAGCCCCGGAAAGGCAAAAATCAATTCTACCGGAGACTCCAAGGGGAATCGTTCCTTTTTCCTCATCAACAGCAAGGAGTAATAACTCTTCGAGAAGATCAAGCATGAATAATCACTCCTTAGGTTAAGCTCCAAAGCTACTTTTTATTTGGAGAATCGGAGTTATGGGCGCCCTCGGCCGAATCTTCAATCTTAAGACGACCTGCATGATAAACCGCTTCTCGAAGCAGAAATTCAATATGGGAATTCACACTTCGAAATTCGTCAGCCGACCATTTTTCGAGGGCATCGTATAGTTTAGGATCGAGTCGCAGCGCATATTGTTTCTTGGCCATTTGTCTCAACACCTAACTAAGCTAATATAGAGAGCCGGTATTGATCACAGGTTGGGCTGATCGATCTGAGACAATCGCAACAAGTAAGTTATTGATCATAGCGGCTTTACGTTCTTCATCCAGGGTGACGACATTTTCCTTTTCCAGACGACTAATGGCCATCTCCACCAATCCTACCGCTCCTTCCACAATAATTTGCCGAGCGGCGAGGATGGCGTTGGCTTGCTGACGCTGCAGCATGGCTCCGGCTATTTCTGTGGAATAGGCAAGATGGGTTAAGCGGGCCTCTGATACCTCTACGCCGGCAAGCGTGAGCCGTTGTTGAAGTTCCTGCGCGAGTTCCTTCGCTATTTCCTCGCCATTTGCTCTCAAGGAATAACCCACTGTGTTTTCAAAGGTATCATAGGGATACTGGCTTGCCACATGGCGAAGGGCGGTTTCACTTTGGATTTCTACGAATTGCTCATATTTATCAACATCAAAAATGGCTTTTGCCGTATCGACAACCTTAAAAACAATGACTGCCGCAATTTCGATGGGGTTTCCTTCAATATCATTTACTTTTAAAGTTTTACTGTTAAAGTTGCGAACTCTAAGGGATACGCTCTTGCGTGCGGATAAGGGGAGAGTGAACCAAAATCCGGGTTCACGGATTGTGCCGATATAGCTTCCGAAAAACGTCACAACATATGCTTTATTCGGTTGAACAATCGTTATCCCTGTGATAAGAATGAAACCGATAACGAGCAGAACGATCCCCGGTATAATATTCAATTGGATAAATAGGGCTGTTCCGGCTCCAAACAAGGCAAGGACCAGAATTAAAGCGATAAAACCATTCAGCGCCCAGGCTTTCTTTTCTTTCATAAGATGAACCTCCTTTTAATTAGAACATGAAATTACTTTGATATTACTATGATATCACTTCTTGCATTTTCTGTAAACAAGGATAGAAGGATCTCTATATAGACTTCTTTCAATCCCCGAAAGCAGGAGAATAGCGATAAAGAAAAGAAGAAAGGATAGATAGGGAAAAGAGAAGGAAAATAGGGAGATTGCGCTAAATATAGGATTTAAAAAAGAAAGTTTCGGAAAGCTATTGAATTATTATACATTAAAAAGTATAATAATTCGTATCGAAGGAGGCTGGCGTGATGATACTGGTCAATAAGAAAGAATTTCAAGGACGGGATTATCTCTCCCTTAAGGATTATACACCAGATGAAATCTTATACATGCTCCATGTGGCAAAGGGATTAAAAGAAGAAACGAAAGCAGGAGTGGCCCACCCTATTCTTCAGGGTAAAAATTTAGCGATGATTTTTACTAAATCCTCTACACGTACTCGAGTTTCCTTTGAAGTGGGAATGGAACAGCTCGGCGGACACGCTCTATTTCTGAGTGATCGGGATATTCAAATCGGCCGCGGCGAACCGATAAAAGATACGGCACGTGTTCTGGCTCGAATGGTCGATGGAATTATGATACGGACATTTAGTCATCAAGATGTTGTTGACCTGGCGGAATACGCCGACGTTCCGGTCATCAACGGTCTAACCGATACCTTTCATCCGACACAGGTTTTAGCGGATCTGCTCACCATTCAAGAGCATAAACATCAGATCGCCGGCCTCAAACTCGGATTTATCGGGGATGGCAATAATATGGCTCACTCATTGATGAATGCGGCCAAGTTAGGGATGCACATCGTTATCGCAAGCCCCAACGGTTATCAGCCTGATCCGGGAATCGTTGCCGAAGCACAAACCAAGGCCAAAAAGGGTGGAGGCTTGGTTGAGATTGTCGAGGATCCTATGGTTGCCGCTAAGGATGCCGATGTTCTTTATACCGATGTTTGGGCAAGCATGGGTCAGGAAGAAGAAGCAGCCATTCGGGCGAAAGCCTTTGCGGGTTATCAAGTCAATGCTGAAACCCTAAAGGCGGCAAATCCGAAGGCCATTGTTTTGCATTGTTTACCCGCTCATCGCGGCGAGGAAATCACCGAAGAAGTACTGGAAGGTCCTCAATCGGTCGTTTTTGACGAAGCGGAAAATCGACTCCATGCCCATAAGGCGATTCTTGCTTTACTGATGTAAAATAAGAAAAAGCATACCATTAGATTTTTGTGATTATTGTTTATAGAAAGGAAGAAATCAAATGAAAAAGGTTGTTCTAGCATATTCCGGTGGATTGGATACTTCAATCATTATCCCCTGGTTAAAAGAAAATTACGGCTATGAAGTCATTGCGATGGCTGCCGATCTGGGACAGGGAGAGGAACTTGAACCCCTCAATGAAAAGGCCATTAAAAGCGGGGCAAGTAAGCTTTATATTGAAGATTTACAAGAAGAATTCGTGACTGATTTTATTTATCCCACATTAAAGGCAGGCGCCGTTTACGAAGGAAAATACCTGTTAGGAACATCTTTTGCCCGTCCGCTCATTGCACGCCGTCTTGTTGAGATTGCCGAAAAAGAAGGGGCAGTGGCAATTGCCCATGGTGCAACGGGAAAAGGAAATGATCAGGTCCGTTTTGAACTGGGGGTTAAGGCGCTTAATCCGGATTTAGAAATCATTGCTCCTTGGCGTTTGTGGAATATTAAATCCCGTGAAGATGCTATCGACTATGCACAAGCGCGGGGAATTCCGGTTCCGGTAACCAAGGATCGCCCTTATAGTATGGATCGTAATCTTTGGCATCTGAGTCATGAGGGCGGAGATTTGGAAGATCCATGGAATGAGCCGAAGCGGGATCTCTATCTTTTAGGTGTTTCTCCTGAAGATGCTCCCGACAAACCCGAATATTTAGAATTAGGGTTCGAGGAAGGGATTCCGGTCAGCTTAAACGGAGAAAAGCTTAATCCCGTTAAGTTCCTGGAAACGCTCAATAAATTAGGCGGCAAGCATGGCATTGGGATTGTCGATATGGTTGAAAATCGTTTAATCGGAATGAAATCCCGCGGTGTCTATGAGACTCCCGGCGGAACGATTCTCTATACCGCCCACCAAGCTTTAGAGCACCTTACCCTCGATCGCCTAACCCTTCATTATAAGGAACAAATCGCGTTAAAATATGCTGAGCTGGTCTATGACGGAGTATGGTATTCCCCCTTGCGTGAAGCCTTAGATGCGTTCGTCAACGTTACTCAGAAAAACGTGACCGGAACAGTTCGCTTAAAGCTTTATAAAGGAAACTGCAGCTTAGCCGGAACGAAATCTCCGTATTCTCTTTATAGTGAAGAATTTGCAACGTTCGGCAGAGACGGCGTATACAATCAAAAGGATGCCGAAGGGTTTATTAACTTATTCGGACTTCCTCTTAAAGTCAGAGCCTTAATGGAGAAAAAATCCGGACTGAAAAAATAACGCCTTAATTGCTGTTAAACTTCTGTTAATAAAAAGACGAGTTCTTTGGACTCGTCTTTTTATACTGTCGGAAAGGCTTTGCACTGGCCTTAAGAAAAGAGTAAAATAATAACAAAGTTTTTTGGAGAAAGGATGAATTACCCATGAAATTATGGGGTGGACGTTTTGAGAAAACAACAGATGCTTTAGTAGAAGATTTTCATTCTTCAATTTCGTTCGATAAGCGCCTCTATAAGCAGGATATTCAAGGCAGCATTGCCCATGCGCGGATGCTCGGACAAGTTGGGGTAATATCTCAAGCTGAGGCAGATCAAATTATTATGGGGTTGCAAGGGATTATCGAGGATATTCAAGCGGGAAAAGTCGAGTTCGAAGTCGGTGCCGAGGATATCCACATGAACGTTGAAAAGCTTTTGACAGAGCGTATCGGTGATGTCGGTAAAAAAGTACATACCGGAAGAAGCCGTAATGATCAAGTCGCTCTCGATCTGCGTTTGTATTTAAGAGCGGAAATCGATAAGACAAAGGGTTTAATGGCGACTTTGATTCGTACACTGCTTGATCTTGCAGAAGAACATAAGGAAACCTGGATGCCGGGGTATACCCATCTGCAAAAGGCTCAGCCCATTACTTTTGCCCATCATTTGCTGGCTTACGTACAAATGTTTTTACGGGATATGGGAAGATTTAATGATACACGGAAACGTCTTAATATTTCGCCATTGGGTTCGGGTGCTATGGCGGGAACAACCTTCCATTTGGATCGTGAATCCGTAGCCAAAGAATTAGGCTTTGATGGCGTAACGTTAAACAGTCTGGATGGGGTCAGTGACCGGGACTTCGCTTTGGAATTTTTGAGTGCCGTTTCGATTGCTATGATGCACCTCAGCCGCCTTTGCGAGGAATTAGTCCTTTGGTCAAGCAGTGAATTCCAATTTGTAACGATGGATGATGGTTATTCTACGGGATCAAGTATTATGCCCCAGAAAAAGAACCCGGATGTCGCAGAACTCGTGAGAGGCAAAACGGGCCGGGTCTATGGTGATCTCATTGCTTTATTAACCGTTATGAAAGGATTGCCGCTTGCTTATAATAAGGATATGCAAGAGGATAAAGAGCAAGTCTTTGATGCGATTGATACGATTCATAAATCGCTGTTGGTTGTTGAACCGATGATACGAACCATGAAAGTCAACCGTGAGGTAATGGCACATGGGGCTAAAGGAGGATTTACGAATGCGACCGATTTAGCGGACTATTTAGCCAAGAAAAATGTACCTTTCCGTGAGGCTCATGAGATCGTCGGCAGAATTGTGCTCTACTGTACTAAAAAAGGCTGCGGACTTGAAGATCTTAAACTTGAGGAGTACAAGCAGTTTTCGGATGTATTTTCCGAAGATTTATTTACATCGATTGGGATTGAGTACTGTGTTCGTGAACGGAAGCTAACGGGTGGGCCAGCACCGGAAGCTGTGACACGGACAATCGAGCTTTCACGACAAGAATTGGAGAAAATAGTCTAAGTTATGCGGATACTACCGAACACATAAGATATACATTATGCATAAAATTTAATGAAAATATTACCGGTAAGGGGTATACTGAAAACTAGATAGCTCTGGTAATTCACAGTTACAAAGATAGTTTATCCACAAAAGTTATATACAGCCTGTGCATAATGTGGATAACTTTGTGGATAACATCGGAATATCTAAAATAATCCGTGGAAAAACTCTGGATAACCTGAAAAGGGTTGTGTCTAACTTGAAAATATCATATCCTTAATATTACAGACTTCGACAATAGACAAAGAGGAAGCTTACTCAGATGGAGTTTCGATTCCTTTGGAAGTTAGGTTGGGAGGATGACATGAAAAATCTCGAGTTATTAACAGACCTTTATCAATTGACGATGATGCAAGGGTATTTACAGCATGGTTATGGAGATAAAGAGGCGGTCTTTGATCTTTATTTTCGGACAATCCCTAACGAAGGCGGATACGCAATCGCTGCGGGTTTGGAGCAAGTCGTCGAGTATATCGAGAATTTGCATTTTACCGAAGAGGACATTGATTATTTAAAAGGGCTGAATCTGTTTGATGCGCAGTTCCTTAAGGCGCTCAGCGATTTTCGCTTCACCGGCGATATTGACGCTATTCCTGAAGGAACGCCGGTGTTCCCCTATGAACCCTTAGTACGTGTTAAGGCTCCGATTTTTGAGGCTCAGTTAGTCGAAACTACACTTCTTAATCTGGTTAATTTTGAAACGTTGATCGCGACAAAAGCTTTCCGAGTCATAACTGCAACAGGCGGCGGATCTGTCGCGGAGTTCGGTTTGCGCAGGGCACAGGGACCGGATGCCGGTGTTTTAGGGGCAAGAGCAGCCTTTATTGGAGGGTGTCAATCCACATCAAATCTTTTGGCAGGTCAAAGATATGGGATACCTGTATCCGGAACGCAAGCCCACAGTTGGATTCAATGCTTTCCGAGTGAGATAGAGGCTTTCCGAGCTTATGCCAAGTCTTTCCCGGATCAATGTTTGCTTTTGGTCGATACCTATAATGTTTTAAAATCGGGAGTCCCGAATGCGATTAAGGTGGGCCATGAACTCGAGGCAGAAGGCCATCACTTTTTAGGGATTCGAATCGATAGCGGAGATCTGACTTATCTTTCCCGTGAATCGCGTCGGATGCTTGATGAGGCGGGTCTTTACGATGCCAAGATCGTAGGTTCAAATGATCTTGATGAACATACCATTTGGGCAATCCGTGCCCAAGGGGCTCCGATCGATGCATGGGGAGTAGGGACCCACCTGATTACTTCTAAGGATACCCCTGCGCTTGGCGGGGTGTATAAACTCTGTGCAGAAGGTAAAGACGGAGTTTTTGAACCGCGCTTGAAAGTATCCGAAAATATTTCGAAAATCACGAATCCTGGGATTAAAAAGGTCGTCCGCTTCTATGACCGCAGGGGTAAGGCTATGGCCGACTTGATTGCCCTTGAAGATGAACAGTTTGAAGCCCCGTTAACGATCTTTGATCCGGTTCAGACTTGGAAAAAGAAGACGTTAACCCACTTTACAACCAAAGAACTGTTGAAGCCGATCTTCCGTAAGGGAAAATGCGTTTATGATCTTCCCCCATTACAGGAGATTCAGGATTATACCCGAAAAGAAATGGATACGCTCTGGGATGAAGTTAAACGCTTAACCTACCCTCATAAATACATTGTCGATTTATCTTCTAAGCTTTATGACTTAAAGCAAGAACTATTGCACAAAATTAGTCTTGAAGTCAATGAAGTTGAAGATAGCTGCAAGTAAATGATTTACTGAGTCCTTCGGTAATATGTCAAGACCTTAAAAATTTCGGTCAATCTTTTCAGGATGCTAGTTAACCTAAAAAAGGCAATAAAAAACCTACCCATTTCCAAAATATAGTGGAAATAAGTTGCAAAAATGGGATTTGTGCTT
>NZ_JAYFQK010000074.1:0-4132 GCF_034927245.1 Desulfitobacterium sp. | reverse complement strand
ATAGCATTGCCGCTAAATTTCCGCAATTATAGGCAATCGTTTTAGATTCAATCTTCCGTATTCCTGTAAAAAGTCTTGAATTCCCTGGCTTCTACTGCATGCTTAGGATATGATACAATATCTTATAATGAATTTAACGAGGCTTGGAGTTGATTTTTTTGCCTTTTATTCAGATTATATTTTGCTCGGGGACCATAGTCAGGAAAGTGTCAGCCTTTTCTCCAGAAGCATGTTGGTCAATGACGTTGTCCTGAGTATTGCGAATACCAACACCGCCAGTGGAGCGATCAGTGATCTGACCCAATCATTAAACATTGTGATGTTGGTTATTGTTCTGATTTCTTCCTTGCTGGCCATTGTTGTACTGTATAACCTAACCAATATTAACGTCTCGGAGAGAACACGGGAGCTTTCCACCATTTCGGTACTCGGCTTTTATCCCGGTGAAGTGACAGCCTATGTCTATCGTGAAACGATGATTCTTACAACAATCGGAATTTTAGTCGGCTATGTTTTTGGGTTTATTCTCCATCGCTTTATCATTACGACGATGGCCCCTCCAAACGTACTGTTTGACCCTACACTTAAGGCGACCACCTATATTTACGCTGCGGTATTCACCTTCGCTATTTCTTGTGTTGTTATGCTAATTATCCACCATAGGCTCAAACGCATTGATATGGTGGAAGCTTTAAAGTCGGTAGAATAAAGCATAGGAAGTAAATTAATTGGCTTGGAAACGGTATTCACTGATAATCCGTTTGGTCTTAGGGAAAAATTTAAGTTTAGCGATCAAATATTCTTCATCCTGAGGATCAATCCTGACTTCCGAATAACGTTCCGTAAAGCATTGCTCGCAAATCTGCTCCGACTTTAAGAATCTATTGAGTTCATAAATAAAATAGCGATCTCCTAGAGAAAACTGGACAAAAAGAATTGTCGGATGTTGATTATGAATTCCTATAAGCTTAAAGGGTTCAGTATTTTCCACTCATGCTTCACTCCTTTTTTAATGGTAGTATTATTTACCATTAAGAGGAGAATTATAAGAAGCCCTTGGAATTATCATCCTAAAGAATATATGTTATTATAGAACGAAAATAAAGCCAAAGGAGAAAAATTTTATGTCTTGGGAGTACATCACTTCTTATGAAACCCTTAAAAGCTTGGGAATTTCTTTAGGGATATTTCTGCTCTTCCTCTTTTTTAATCGATTTTTTGTTAAATATATTTTCCAGCTCATTTTGAGGTTGAGTAAAAAAACACCTACCGACTTACTATATTTTGTCTGTCTTTCCTTTGAACGTCCCGCTCGCTGGTTCTTTGTGATCATAGGACTATTTGTTGCACTTCATTATTTCCCTTTTATCGATAAAACCAATCCCCTAATTTTAAAGCTCTTTAGAGCTTCGATCATAGTTCTTATTTCATGGGGGCTTTTTATCCTTTCATCCACATCTTCCCTATTATTTTCGAAGCTTGATAAACATTTTAACCTAGAGATTGATCAAATTCTCATCCCATTTCTTTCAAAAGCATTACAGTTTATCATCATCGCCATTAGCATTAGCATCATTGCTCAAGAATTTAATTACGATGTTAACGGGTTTATAGCCGGACTGGGTTTGGGAGGTCTTGCTTTTGCTTTAGCCGCTAAAGACGCTCTAGCTAATTTATTTGGCGGAATTGTTATTATTACGGAAAAGCCCTTTTCACTGGGGGATCATATTATGACCCCAAGTGTAGACGGAACGGTTGAAGAGATAACCTTCCGCAGCACTAAAGTAAGAACCTCTATGCAAGCGCTCGTCACCGTTCCTAATGCGACTTTAGCTAATCAAGCCATTACAAACTGGAGTAAAATGGGTAAACGGCAAATCAGCTTCCGTTTAGGCCTAACCTATAGTACCCCTAAAAATAAGTTGGAAAGTGTAGTCCAACGAATCAAAGATGTATTAAAAAATCATCAGGATATACACCCTGAATCAATCAATGTTACTTTTGATCAATATGGTGAAAGCAGCCTTGATATTTTTCTCAGCTTCTTTACGAAGACAACAAATTTTGATGAATATTTGCTGATCAAAGAAGATATCAATCTCAAGATTATGGAAATCATCGAGGATGAAGGAGTCTCCCTGGCCTTTCCCAGCAGAACAATCTATTTTGATCCCCAAACAGATATTACCCGCGAAAAACATAACTAAATTCAATCTTCTCTTCCCTTTTGGTTATATATGCCATAAAATTGGATTTAGATTAGATTAATCTGGAGGTAAAGATGAGAGAACCCCAAAAAATCTATGAACGCCGAAAACAGGCTTTCGAAAAGCTCCATGCCAAGCAGCAGCAAACCGCCAATCGTTTAAGCAACTATCGTTTAATGACTTCTATCTTAGGATTGGCTCTGGCTTTCTTTTTCTACCAAACATTCAATCATTACTTAGGTATCGCCATTGGTCTTTCCGCTGTAGCCCTTTTCAGCTATTTGGCAATTCAGCATAAGCATGTTCGGACTCAGCTTCGGTATTCTGAAATCTTAATCGGACTTAATCGTCAAGGAGAGGACCGCTTGCTGGGGGACTGGGTAAAATTCCCGGATTTAGGAAGTGAATTCAAGGACGAAAACCATCCCTATGCATCTGATCTGGATCTATTTGGCCAAGGTTCGATCTTCCAATGGATCAACTCTGCTCAAACTCCTCAAGGGCGTGAAACTTTAGCCAATATCCTGAAAGAACCGCTTAAAAACACTTCGGAAATTACCCATAGACAAACCGCCATAACAGAGCTGGGACAAAAACTGTCTTGGCGGCAGCGCTTCGAATCTGAAGGAATTCTGATCTCGGGCCAGCTAAATCCTACTGACTCGCTGATCCGCTGGGCAGAAGAAACGGATGAAGCCTATCTTCAGCCGATGGTCAAGCTGGGCATGCGTGTTTTCCCCGCTGTAACTCTGATCATGATCGTGCTCTATGCCTTTCATCTCGTTCCTTGGCAAATCCCTATTCTCTTAGCCGCTGCCCAATTTCTCCTGCTAAAGGTCTATGGAGCGGAACGTTCTCAAGCCCTATCGACCGTTTATCGCTTTGAAGCAAGTCTAAAGACCTATACGGAAATGCTGAAACACTTTGAAAATCAGAATTTTAATAGTGAGTGGCTTAAAATACGCCAGAAAAAGCTTTGTGATCAGGCCGAACAACCCGCATATCAACAAATAAAAAGGCTCTCTAAAATCGCCGATTGGATTTCCAGCCGGGAAAACGCTATCTTCATAATCGTTAACATTCTAACGCTGTGGGATTATCAATGCATGATCGCCCTGGAAGAGTGGAAAAAGAAATCGGGTAAGTTATTGAAAAATTGGCTGGAGGTTCTTGCCGAGGTTGAAGCTCTCTCCAGCCTCTCTAATATTCGCTTTGATAATCCGGACTGGGCCATACCTGTTATACACGGTTCCGCCGATGCCCTCTCCTCTCTAAAAATGGGTCATCCTTTGCTCACCCGGAAAAGGGTAACGAATGATTTTGCGATGAAATCACCCTCAGGTGTTATTCTTATCACGGGATCGAATATGTCGGGAAAGAGTACCTTTTTGCGGACGATAGGGAGCAATCTCGTTCTTGCCTACGCAGGCGCCCCCGTCTGTGCCGAAGAATTCAGCTGTTCAATGATGAACATTTGGACCTGTATGCGGGTCAGTGATAATTTGGAGCAAAGCATCTCCTCTTTTTATGCGGAAATTCTGCGCATCAAGCAGATTGTGGAAGCCGCTAAAACAGATAAACCCGTGTTCTTCCTTCTCGACGAAATCTTTAAAGGGACCAATTCCCACGACCGCCATTACGGGGCTAAGGCACTCATTAACCAATTGCAAAAGGATGGAGCGCTCGGGCTTATTTCGACCCATGATTTGGAGCTTGGCGATCTGGAAAAGGAAAGTCAAGGCCGGGTTAAGAATTACAACTTCCGCGAGTATTACGAAAATCAGGAAATCCATTTTGATTATAAATTGCGGCCGGGAATCTCGACGACAAGAAACGCGCTCTATCTTATTAAACTGGCAGGGATTGAACTGGATGAGATTTGAGGGATAAGGGGGAGAGAGACGTGTGTCCCAAATATATTCTTG
>NZ_JAYFQK010000024.1:0-124041 GCF_034927245.1 Desulfitobacterium sp. | reverse complement strand
ACAAATACCCCTTTAGGGGTGGCAAAGGTGGCAAAGACAAGTAGCTTGAACGTATGTGAAAGCCAGCGTCTTTAGGCGCTGGTCAGTAACAAAGGCTTATAGCCTTATCCCAAACCACCCGTTGGACGGGTGGTGATGATTGTTAAAGAAACAAATTGAATTTTAAATGATGCTAGTACATAATAGATTTAGTAATTCTAATCTTGGAGCAGTACAGCAAGCCTATTCGTTATAAGATAAAAGTGAGGTTAGAGAATGATAAATTTAAATACAATACATGGTTTTTTCGCAGGAACGTTGATGCAATCGATAAAATCGCACGCCAAATCACAAACGAATAATCAACTCATCCATGTTCTTTCCACAGCTATTGAATACAAAGATGAATATAATAGAGGGCATTCCATGCGGGTTGCTAATTATGCCGAAGAGATTGCAAAGGAGATGGGACTATCTCAAAACTTTGTCGATACAGTATATACTGCCGGTTTATTGCATGATATGGGTAAGATCGTTGTGCCGGATAGTATTTTGCATAAGCCAAGCGAGCTAACAGAGGAGGAGTTTGCGCAAATTAAAAGGCATGTAGAATATGGCGTGAATATCTTGCAGAAAACGGATAGATATAACGATGTAATTCCAATGATAATGGATCATCACGAGCGTTGGGACGGCTCAGGATATCCGGCGGGCAAAAAAGGAAGCGAAATCAGCCTGGGAGGACGAATTTTAACTGTTGCTGATTCCTTTGATGCTATGACTTCTGATCGGTCTTATTCTAAATCTATAAATGAAGGAGATGCATACCGAGAATTAAGAAACTGTAGTGGCAGTCAGTTTGATCCCCAAATAGTACAATCCTTTTTGCAGGTAAGAGAAGGAATTATTAAAAATTAGATTGTATAGAAACGTGCTTTCCTCAAGAAGGATGAAGAAATTTATTCCTCCTTAGGAAAGTTTTTTTAATCACTATTAAACGGTTCACTATATTGTTTTAACGTATTTTTTGAAGATAAATCATCTTCAATATAATATAACTATTTTGGGAATTTAAGGAGGAAAATGCGGAAATAAGTAGAAATATAAAATATAACGAGGAAATTACCGGGAGCGGATTAATATGGAATACAAGTTTACTGAATTAGTCGATCTATCTTGTTTTAAAAACTGTTTAGTAAGTTTATTTGCCATCTCAAATCCCGTTTTGAAAATACTTGATACTGATGGTAAGATTCTGCTTTCATTTGGTTGTCAAGAAATATGTAAAAAATATCATCAGGCAAATTGTAAAACGGCATCAATATGCAGAAAAAGTGAAAGGTATATGAAAAACTATCTTAACAGCGATGAACCCTATAAATGTTTTACCTGTGAGAATGGGTTAATTGATGCGGCAACCCCAATTTTGGTTAATGGAGAACATGTGGCAACTGCTATCCACGGTCAGTTTTTATTTGAAGAGCCTGACCTGGAGAAATTCCGGAAGCAGGCTAAAAAGTATGGATTTGATGAAAAAGAATACCTTGAAGCCCTTGCTAAGGTGCCG
Organism: Desulfitobacterium sp.; assembly: GCF_034927245.1. Classification (GTDB taxonomy): domain Bacteria; phylum Bacillota; class Desulfitobacteriia; order Desulfitobacteriales; family Desulfitobacteriaceae; genus Desulfitobacterium_A. Next base: position 122,495 of record NZ_JAYFQK010000024.1, on the reverse strand, counting down.
ATTTATGCCAAGGCAGAATTGGACTCCGTTATGCTCAATATTCGTCAGCTAATAGAAACAATGGCCCAAAATGGGTTAGATCATCTTCGGCTTTTACAATCGGAAAGTGAAACGCGATTGATGACGATTATTAAAAATACTCCTTATATTGCAATTCAAAGCTATGATTTTAACGGTAATCTCCAATATTGTAATAAGGCATCAGAAAAAATGTTTGAGTGGGAAGACGATCCCCAAAAGAGCGAGAGCAAGAGGCCTATGATTTATGATAAAAAACTGGGCTCCGATTTTTCAAATTTAAAAAGGATTCATCAAACGGGAAAGGTGATTAAAGAAAAGGAATGGCTTTTCAGAGGCAAGGATGGAAGTGAAAAAACGATTTCATCGACCTTGTTTCCTATTAATTTCCCAGATGGTAAAAATGAATTGATAAGCATGGATATCGATATTACAGAGAAGAAGCATTTAGAAAGGGAGATCCAGCGTTTTGATCAATTAAAGCTCATTGGAGAAATGGCGGCCGGTATAGCTCATGAAATTCGTAATCCGATGACGACTATACGGGGTTATCTTCAATTGCTGCAAAATAGGAAGGAAATCCAAGATTTTAAAAGCCAATTCCAATTGATGATCGAAGAAATCGATAGAGCGAATGAAATAATTACCCAGTTTTTATCACTCGCCAAAACGAAGCCGGCAGAAACAAAATCGTGTAATTTAAACGATATCATTGCAAAATTATTTCCGCTCCTTCAAGCTGATGCATTTACGAAGAATATGGAGATTATCTTTGAACCCGGAAAAATACCCAATATCCATTTGAATGCGACAGAAATTCATCAACTGATTCTTAATCTATGCCGTAATGGGTTGGAAGCCATGAACGAAGGCGGGTGTATTACAATAAAAACTTTCGTTGAGGGACAGAATGTTGTTTTGGGTGTCAAGGACGAGGGATATGGCATACCCGTTGAAAATCTGGATAAGCTGGGTAAACCGTTCTTTAGTACAAAAGATAACGGGACCGGACTGGGACTAGCCAGTTGCATCAATATTGCCACGCGTCATAATGCAATAATTGATATTGACAGCAGCCCAACGGGTACAACATTCTCCGTCCGGTTCGTCTGTGATGAATGTGTGTGATTGTGGGCTCTTTTAGTACCTTTGCAGCCCAGGAATTGGGTGAAGGAGCAGGATTTGTGGTTGGGTGGATAAAAGCTAAAACCAGGGGCTATTGCAATAGTCCACAATTATGTGCGCACGAAAACGGGGCTGTTTTACAACAGCCCCGTTTGTCTCGCATCTTATATTTTGTAAGTATTATTTTGCGGCTTTAGCGGCTTCAAGAATTGCAGTAAGATAGCCTTGGGTATCGGTTAGGGTGGAACCGGTTACGGTGTCTACAGGCAACTTTTCTTTAGGTGTATCTTTAAGAATTTTTTCAAGTTCGGAGATTGTTTTTCCTGTTGCAAAATCTTCAATAGCATCTAAGTTCTTTTCATAGGGAATAGTAGAACCTGCTTTTGTCTTCATATTGCCGCCATAGTATTCTGCATTGACTCTTTTTGAAGCGAGAACGTTTTTGGGATCGGCAAAGCCCTGAGCGAAGTCCTTATCGGAGTTAGGAACTCCTTTGGCAACGTCTGTACTCATGAATTGATAATCGTCAATTGAAGCACCAACAATCTTATCTCCTTGGACAGCGGCAACAGTACCAATTGCGACAGCTTTGGTCCCATGAGCAGCCCAGTCAACACGTCCCATTTTTATGGGTTCAGCTGCCGCTTGTTGAGCGGGTCCTGTATTAGCGGGTGCAGCCGTTGGTTGGTTTCCACAACCGGCAAGGCTTCCCATTAAGCCTACAGCAAGGACTAGTGAAAGAACTTTTTTCATATTCAGCCCTCCAATTTATAGTAAATATTGCTTACATTTAATAATTTAGCATAAATAGTAAGATTTGTCTATGTGAAAATGATAATTATTATTACATTCATTATAATCCATTTAATGGTGATTTATCTATATAATTATAAAATTTGGAAAAACTAAATTAAAATCATATAAAAGTTAAAGAAAACACCCTCAGAAAATAAGATTCCTGAGGGTGTTCTTCTTTAGCTTTTAGCTTTTAGCTGAGCAGATCCCGGTTTGTTAATTTCAGCAGAAGTTCCGATTGTTTCGCCCATTAACACATAACTTTCATAGCCAAGTTTGGTCTGTTCAATAATATCCTTGTCAATTCTCACTTTACATGATTCGAAGAAAAGGATTACAGTTGAGCCGCCAAATTTGAAATAGCCTTTTTCATCTCCGCGCTTAACACGTTGGTGGGGAGTATATGTCTGGATAATTGAACCGACACATGTCGCTCCGACTTCAACGTATAAGACCTCACCAAAATGATCAGAATGAAAAGTACTCCATTCTCTTTTATTCTCACAAAAAACTTTCTCGACCTTCTGAAGGGCAACCGGATTAACGGAGTAGTAAGCTCCTTTTATCTTTTGTGTACTCTCGCATATTCCGTCATCGATAAAATGAAAGCGGTGATAATCTGTAGGACATAGTCTTAGGATTAAACAAGTCCCTTTGCTGTATTTTTCGGCGATCGCGTCATTCCTAATCAGTTCTCGAAGGCTGTATGTGAAGCCTTTGACTTGGACCAAACTGTCCATATCGATATTTTCATATGCAAAAAGCCTGCCATCACCGCATGAAATAAGGGAAAGGCTGTCAGTATCAATTTTACGCGCATTTGATTTTAATTTTCGATGAAAAAAGTCATTGAAAGACGTAAATTCATCGATATCTTTTTCGGCGGTTGAGATATCAATATTAAATTTATGAATAAACGGATCAACTTTTTTCTTACTAATTCTTCTGTTCAAATACCAGCCATAAAAGCTGGAAAACGCTCTTTTCTTAATAACGGCTTCTAAAAGCTTCATGCCTGTCGCGGAGGAGTATGTCCATGTAAGAATCCGTTCCCCGGCAACCTGTTCTGTTTCGTAGGATTTTTTCTTTCGATTATAATATTTTATCAACGATGTCCCTCCCATAGAAGATATTGTAAGTTATTTTTGGGAGTTGAGAAAGGGGTAAATTCATGTTTTTTTACGAAAGGCGAATTGAGATTGGGAAAGGGATATTACCCCTGTGAAGGTAAAGATTCGAAAAAGTAGTCAGTGAAACGTCTTGAAAGTTTTTGGAAATAATAATATAGTGATACGCAGAAGCACCCGCGGGCAGGTGCTTTTTCATACTAACAGACTTAGTTTTTCAAACCAAAATTACGGGGATGTGAATAGATTGAATTTCTTTGAAAGTCATGAATCGTTGACAGCCCTTGAATGGATCTTGAGAAGTATTGTCAGCTTCGCATTCTTATTGCTTATCGCCAAATCTATGGGGCAGCGCTCCATCTCTCAGTTAAGGTTTCTTGATTTTGTTATAGCTTTAGTTCTCGGAAATATTATAGCTCATCCGCTTTCAGATGAGCGGCTGGGATTACAAGGTTCAATGATTACAACATCGGTTCTGGTTATGTTATATATTACGGCAACGTGGTTGAGCTTAAAATCATCGTTGTTCAGGCGCTTTGTCGATCCGCCTCCGATTGAGCTTATAAAAAGCGGTGAAATAATGTATCAAAATTTATTGAGAGCCAAGATTTCTCTTGACTTTTTATTTTCGGAGCTTCGTAAGGGGGAAGTAAATGATATTCAAAAAGTCGCTCTTGCGATTTGGGAACCCGGAGGAACAATATCGATTTTTATGAACTCCCAATATCAGCCCATCACACCCGCTGATTTAAATATAGCGACTCAACCGTTCACCCTCATAAAACCGATTATCCAGGAAGGGAAAATTAACAACTCCCTTTTAAAAGAAATCGGCAAAGATCAGCTTTGGCTTCAGGGAAAAATCGGTCCGGTCACGAAAATCAGTGATGTCGTTTTAGCGACGATCGATGACAATGAGAATATACGTGTCTATTTAGACCCACGTAAGCCAGAACATGAGTGAGGAAGAGAAAATACATTTAAAAATGATTAAATGAGGAGGATTATACAATGGAGGAAAAAACAACAATTACGATTAAAAATAAGGAACAATATGAACGATTAATCATGGAAAAGGACCCCGTCATTTTATATTTTAGTTCTCTTAACTGTAATGTTTGTCAGGCAGTCTTTCCGAAGCTGATGATGTTGGTTAATGATTATTCAATTCCGGTTGCAAAGATAAATGTAGATGAGCAAATGGAAATTGCGGGACAATCTTTAGTTTTTACCGTGCCGACGATTCTCATAATGTATGAAGGCAAAGAAGTTTTGAGAGAAAGCCGATTCATTGATTTTTCTAATATTGCAAGAACACTTGAATTCATCTTCTGTAATAATATACAATGACTATAATAAAATTCGTAATTAATGAAGTAGAAGTTAAGGAGGAAAAAATGCATAAGATTCAAATGAAGGTTCCCTTAGTTGAGATGGATGGGGATGAAATGACAAGAATCATCTGGAAATCCATTAAGGAAATCTTGCTTCAACCTTATATCGATTTAAAAACAGAGTACTATGATCTTGAACTTCCGAAACGAGATGAAACTGAGGACAAAATTACAGTGGATGCCTCAATGGCGACTAAAAAATATGGAGTAGCGGTTAAATGTGCAACGATTACGCCTAATGCTCAGCGGATGGAAGAGTACCATCTTAAGCAGATGTGGAAAAGCCCAAATGGAACAATACGGGCGATCCTTGATGGAACCGTTTTTCGGGCCCCCATTATTGTAAAAGGGATTCAACCCTTGATTCCGACATGGAAAAAACCAATAATAGTTGCCCGTCACGCTTATGGCGATATTTATAGAAATGTTGAGTACAGAGTGGGTGAACCGGGTAAGGCCGAGCTTGTTTTTACCAATGAAAAAGGAGAAGAAACGCGTCAGACCATTTTTGATTTTCAAGGTAAAGGTGTCCTCTTGGGAATGCACAATCTTGATCATTCTATTGAAAGCTTCGCACGGTCTTGTTTCAATTATGCACTTGACGTGAAGCAGGATCTCTGGTTCTCCACGAAAGATACGATTTCTAAAATATACGATCATACCTTTAAGGATATTTTTCAGGAAATCTTCGATCAAGAATATAAAGAGAAATTTGAACAGGCTAATATTGAGTATTTCTATACTTTAATTGATGACGCCGTTGCCCGCGTGATACGATCCGAAGGGGGATACATTTGGGCGTGTAAAAACTACGATGGTGATGTTATGTCAGATATGGTGGCGACTGCCTTCGGAAGTTTAGCCATGATGACATCTGTGTTAGTTTCACCTGAGGGAAATTATGAGTTTGAGGCAGCGCATGGAACCGTGACGCGTCACTATTATAAGCACCTCAAGGGTGAAGAAACCTCAACCAATTCGATGGCCACAATTTTTGCCTGGACAGGTGCGCTGAGAAAACGCGGAGAACTGGATGGGCTAAATGAATTAGTTGAGTTTGCCAATCAATTAGAGGAAGCTTCATTAAAGACCATCGAAGCAGGTATTATGACGAAAGATTTGGCGCTTATTGCCGATATTCCTAACAAGAAAATTGTGAATACAGAAGGATTTCTCCTGGAAATTAAGAAGACACTGGACACGATACGCTAAACGAAGAGAATTAACGGAGGGACTGTCGCAAACGACCATAGGTTTTTGGCGATAGCCCCTTTTTCTTATGTCGTAAAAGAGAGAAATATGAGAAATAATTTGATAAGCCTTTCTTAATAGAATTTTTTGGTATAATGTAATAAGCATTTCTGAATTAGCGGGCATTGCCAAGTGGAATGAAAAGAAGTGGTGAAGAGGTTATAATGAAAAAAATAGAAAAAGTAATTATTGGGATTATATTATTATTGAGCATAGCCTCCCTGGGAATAATGACGGTTTCAAGATCCAATAGCCATAATAGCACTATTGTTATTCAAGTTAACAATAAGGTGGTTAGGGAAATACCTTTGAATTATTCGAGTGAAATTAAAACATATGATTTTAACTTTAACGGCAATACGGCCTATATAGAGTCTAAAGATGGGCGCGTGAGACTGCTTGAAATGAGCAAAGACCTATGCCCAAATTCCATTTGTTCAAACACCGGATGGATCAGTCAAACGTATCAATCCATAGTTTGTATGCCTAATCAGATCATAATTACGATTAAAGGAAGTGAAAAAGAAAAGGATAATGAAAAAGAAGATGGGATAGACATTGTTATTTAATGAGCAATCGGGAAATCAAGACTGGGTAACAGAAAGGGGTCGTACTTTGCTGCTGAATTTTAAAAAGCATACCATGAAAAGGTTAGCTTCAATCCTGCTGATGATTATGGCATCCGGACTAGTAACCGCATGCAGTGCCAATACAAACGCGAACCCTAAGGCAGACCAAAATGAGGCGTTTACAGCGGATGGTTTTGCAATGGGAACGGTCATTTCCCAAAAGGTCTATGGTCCGAATGGGCAAGCTGCAATGAGTGAGGCAATGGATAAAATAACGGATTTGGAAGTGCTTTTAACTTTTAATGCTCCGGAAGGGGATATTTATAAACTTAATGAAAATGCAGGAAAAGGAAGGGTTGAACTAAGTCCTGAAACAATAGAAATATTGAAGGAAGCTCAGAAAGTTTCAGAGTTAAGTGATGGGGCTTTTGATGTTACGGTAGGTCCGGTAGTCAAGAGCTGGGGCATAGGAACCGACCAAGAACGGATTCCCGCACCGGAGGAATTGCAAGCTTTGCTTCCGCTTGTTAATTATAAGGACTTGGAAGTCAATGAAACTTCAGCATTTTTAAAAAGAACAGGTCAAATGGTTGACCTGGGGGGGATTGCCAAGGGCTATGCAGGTGATGCAGCGAGAGACATTTATAAGAAGAACGGTATTAAATCCGCTTTTATCAATCTCGGCGGGAATGTTGTTACACTTGGCAATAAGCCTGACGGAAGCCCTTGGACAGTAGGCATACGAAACCCTCGCCCAGATACGAACCCGACCGGCGGCCAACCCATTCTGGGGACCGTTACCGTTACTGATAAAGCAGTAGTTACGGCTGGGGATGACCAACGTTACTTTGAAAAAGACGGCAAACGATATCACCACATTATTGATGCTCATACAGGATATCCTGCTGATTCCGATTTAATGAGCGTTACCCTAATTACGGATTCTTCTTTTGTAGCTGATGCTTTAGATACGGCAATATATATCTTAGGCTTAGAAAAAGGAAGGGAATTGATTCAGAAACAGGAAGGAATTGAGGCTGTCTTTGTTACCAGGGATAAAAAAATCTACGTCACTGAGGGACTGAAAGATAATTTTAAATTCCACGATGAAAGCAACACTTTTCAATATATTAAATAAAACGAGGATTTTTTATGAATAAAAATAAAAGGTATGCATTAATTATTATTCTCGTGACAAACGCAATTTTGATCTCATTCCTGGAATCATTTATCCCGATTCCCATTCCTGTGCCGGGCATAAAGCTGGGACTTGGAAATATTATTACAATGATTGCTATTGTCTTTTTAAGCTGGAAAGATGTTCTTTTTATCGTAATCGTACGCAGTTTTGTGGTAGCGATTTTGACGAGGGGCGTGATGATGCTTGCCTTTAGTTTAAGCGGCGGCATTTTGAGTGCTATCGTTATGCTTCTGCTATATAAAAAGTTGTCAAGGTTTTTGAGCATAAAAGGGATAAGTGTTGCGGGAGCTATTACCCATAATACGACTCAAATCTGCGTGGCATTGCTAATATTGGGGCAAGTTGTTGTTCTGTATTATCTTCCTGTTCTTTTAATTGCCGCTGTCGTTACAGGCTTAATTACCGGCAGCATCGGCGAAATGGCTATCAACGAGATTCAGAAAAAAGAGGTATTTAAGGATGAAATACCTCCCCATTGTTGAGGTGTCGGATATGGATGGACTAATAAAGTTTATCCTTGCTATACTATTAACAATTCTTCCCTTTTGGGTTCACAATTGGATAAGTATAGTCATATTGTCTGCAGCGTTAGTCATTATTACGCTAGTCTCGAAAATTAAACCCAAGACGCTGCTTATAAGTGCTGGTTCATATGGGATAATCGTGCTGATTCCTTATCTTTTTGGATTTTTAATCAATACCCTTGTCTATACATTTTCAAATAATATGATGTTTGCAAATCAGCAGGGGTTTTATGAAAGCTTCTTAAGATTATATCGCTTATTTATCATTTGGTATGTAAGTATCCTTTATTTTCATACCACTCCGATAGAAACGGTTATTGGTATGCTGGATCAACTTCTGACTCCCTTAAAATCGTTTGGGGTTCCCATTGAAGATTATTTGAAAGTTGTCATGTGTGTTGTGATTGAGCTTAAGTCAATGGGAACAGAAGTCAAGAAGAGCCTGGGAGACAGTATGCGTACAGCTATGGGGGAAAAGGGAAAAAGGTTTAAAATAAATCTCAAAGGAATTTCACAGATTATTGTTTCTTTGATCGTTGATTCGTTTGGAAAATTAGATAAGATTGAAAGCTTTGTTGAAAAAGTTAATCCCGAAGAGTTATTTTATTACAGCTTTAATATCACTAAAAGGGATGGACTTGTGGTACTGAGCTTTATGGTTCTCACCTCTTTGGTATGGTTGGTAGAAAAGGGACATTGGGTATAGGGTCCTATTGAATGGGATAGCTCATGGTGATGCCTTGGATGTTGGCACATCATGAGCTTTTTTATGTTTATAATAAGTGCTTATTTGAACATTAACTTAATATATTTGAATAAAGTGCAAATAAGGGAGGGTTAATTATGAAAAAAGTAAAGGCGATTACTACGGTACTGGTTTTAACAACGGCATTGCTCATAGGGGGGTGTGGCGCATCTAAGACGGATCAGGCCCCGGGGACACAAACACCTGCGGCAGCGTCTCAAAAAGTTTCAGAAGTCAAGATTTACAAAGGGGTAGGTCAGACTGCTAATTTCCGGGTTGGACCCGGAGAGCTGTTTAGCATTAACTATGTGACTGCGAGTGCCTTATTCGATCAAGACGGGAAAATCATTGATATTTATTTTGATGCTCTGGAGGTCATGTCACCGAATGATACAGAGCATGTCGGTGTACCTAAATTTTCCGGCTGGCCCGGTCAAGCGGCCTATTTAACGGCAGCAGCAAATACAAATGAAACGGCAATTAAGGAGCTTGAAAATTGGAAATCAAAGCGTGAACGGGGTGATAAAAACTATGGCCTAAATTGGTCCGAACAGATCAATAATTACCAGAAATTCATGAAAGGTAAAACGGTAGCTGAAATTGAGCAATGGTTTGCTAAATATACGTCCGATCTTAATGGACGCCCATTAACCGAAAAATCAAGCAAGCCTGAGGATGTTGCGAAATATGCTAAGCTTACGGCTGATGAGAAAAAAGCATTAGAATCTGATGTTACTTCCGGTTCAACAATAAGTCTTAAAGACGGGCATGGTGATTACATTGGGGCACTGAAGAAAGCTTATCAAAATAAAGCAGAAGTAACAGTGCCTGTTAAATAATCTTCTTGGATCAAATGGATAAAAGTTAAACTCAAAAAGGGCTCACAAAAGTTTTACGGGCCCTTTTTACATTTCTCTAAAAAACACCTTGAATCTGGGGTGTGTTTGAACCGCGGACGCCTCTTCAACCTTGCTTATTGCAATATTTGTTTATATACTATTCTCATGGCTATTGTAATCGATCATTGCCGAGAGGCATGAGGAGAGGAAAATAAATGAGTATTCGAATTTTAACAGACAGTACAAGCTATATAAATGAGGAGATACGAAAAGAGCTGGATATTAGAGTCGTACCCTTAGGTTTATCCTTTGGAAATGAAAGTTTCAAAGAAACGGAGATTGATAACGAAACCTTCTATGAAATGATGTCTCAAAAGGGAATTCCGACTTCTTCACAACCTTCTGTCGGGGATTTGGAAAATGAAATGCGAAGCATGGTCGAAAAGGGGATTCATCTTTGTTGTATTTTTTTGTCCTCGGAAATGAGCGGAACTTTTGCAACGGCTCAACTTGTTAAGAAGATGTTATTGGAAAAATACGAGAATGCAAAGATCGCAATTATTGATTCCAGATCCAACTGTATGCAGCTTGGCTTTTCGGTCATTCAAGCGGCCAGAGCTGCAAAAGAGGGAATGAATTTGGAGCAGGTCATGAATTCGGCACTTCAGAATATAAAAAGAAGTCGATTCTTATTTATACCTGCTAATTTGAATTACCTTAAAAAGGGCGGACGAATCGGCGGAGCGGGCGCCTTGCTGGGCAATCTATTTAAAATTATTCCGATATTGACGGTAGAAGATGGAAAAACTTCTGTTTTAATGAAGGTGAGGACAAAAGGACTCGCTTTGCGTACGATGGTGGATGAGGCTGTGAAAGACATTACCCAGCACGGTTTGGGTGAGATTGTTGTTCACCATATTAATTGTAAGCATGAAGCGAAGGAACTGGCAGAGGCGATTAAAGAAAAGCTTAAAGTCAATATTGACATTATGGATATAGGTCCTGTTATCGGACTTCATGTTGGTCCCGGAGCACTCGGAATTGCTTATTATACACAACAAGATATGCGATGAAAGGCAGGAAAACAGATGATTTCGACAAATATGCAAGAGCAGGTCAAGAACAGTTCAATTATTCGGGCTATGTTTGAGGAAGGGAAACGACTGGCAAAAATATACGGGGCCGAAAATGTCTACGACTTCAGTCTGGGAAACCCCAGTGTTGAACCTCCTGAAGAAGTAAGAAAGGCAATAATAGAGATTGTTAATCAGGAAAACGCAATCAGTATTCATGGATATATGAATAACTCCGGATATGAAGATGTAAGGACGGCAATTGCCGCGTCAATTAACAATAAATTCGGGACTGATTTTACTCACAATAATATTGTGATGACTGTCGGGGCGGCAGGCGGCTTAAATGTCATTTTTAAAACGCTGTTAAACCCCCAGGATGAGGTTATTGTTTTCGCTCCCTTTTTTGGAGAATACAGAAGCTATGTTAAAAATTATGAGGGTAAACTCATTGTTGTAGCGCCTAATATTGTTGACTTTCAGCCCAATCTGGCGGAATTTAAAGCGAAAATCACGCCTAAAACGAAGGCAGTCATTATTAATTCACCCAATAATCCAACCGGGGTTATTTATTCGGAAGAAACGATTACCAAGCTCTCAGAAATACTTAGGGAAAAGCAGAAGGAATTTGGAACAGAGATTTACATTATTTCTGATGAACCCTATCGCGAACTCGCATATGAACAGGCAGAAGTCCCCTACCTCACAAAATACTATGATAATACCATCGTCGGTTACTCTTTCAGTAAATCCTTATCACTGCCGGGAGAAAGAATAGGTTATCTTGTGATTCCTGATCAGGCTACAGATCACGAGGATATCATTGCAGCGGCAAATATTGCCACGCGTATCTTAGGTTTTGTTAACGCTCCGTCTTTATTCCAACGGGTTATAGCGAAGTGTTTGGATGCGAAGGTGGATTTAGAGACATATAACAGAAATCGTGAGCTGCTTTATAATGAGCTCTCAACGTATGGTTATGGATGTATTAAACCTGAAGGCGCTTTCTACCTGTTTGTTAAAACGCCGATCGAGGATGATATTGAATTTTGTAATTTGGCTAAAAAGAAAAATATACTTGTTGTACCGGGAACAGCCTTCTCCTGCCCCGGATATATGAGAATTGCCTATTGTGTTGCTTACGAAACGATTAAGAAATCATTGCCGGGCTTTAAGGCATTGATCGATGAGGTTAAGTAAGCTCGCAACTTATGTATAGGGTCGTGTAGCTTTTCGCACATCCGTTTACTCAGGTGCTCCGGGGCTTGCACACTTGCTTCCATGAGAGCTACGCCAAACCTCTGGGAAATACCTGATGTGAACCACTGGCTCCGCTACCCACGTAAGCATCGTGTGCTCTAACGCCCCTCCGCAAAATCGTGCACTCCTGTGCGTAAAGCTACGCTATTGGGTCTTTTGTGTATTTGTTATACCTCTAGAACACATAAGTAAAAGGGACTGTTGCATTTTGCAACCAGTCCCTTTTACTTATTTCAGCCAACTATCCACTAATTCACGATTATCGGCAATCCACTTCTTGGAGGCTTCCTCCGGTTTCATCCCTTCATTGATAAGACTTTCCAGAGTGCCGAGTTGTTGGTCGCTGAGTTTGAAGGATTTCAGCATATCGGCAACTTCCGGATTATTCTGGGTAAATTTCTTGTTGGCCAGAGTATGCAGCCTTTCCGCATCTCCATAAACCTTTTTGGGATCTTCGAGATATTTGAGATCATACTTTGTAAACATCCAGTGAGGATTCCAAGCGGTTACGGCAATCCATTCTTGATTACGGTAAGCTTTATCCAGAGAAGTCAGCATGGCAGCTTCCGAACTTTGAATGATTTCGTAATCTAAACCATACTCTTGAGCCGCTCGGTTTGAAGCTTTCATAATTCCGGAACCGGGATCGATCCCGATAATTTTACCCTTGAATTTATCTTTGTTCGTGTTCAATTCCTCGATGGAGTTAATATCGACGTATTTCGGAACGACAAGTCCGATCCTAGCTTCGCTCTCATACCAGATTCCATAGTCATCAAGATTATCTTTATATTTATCCCAGTAGGCTTGGATAGTAACCGGAAGCCAAGCATCCACGAAGATATCGATATCCCCTTGGTTTAATCCGACAAAGAGGGGTGCCAAGTCAAGGCTCGTGAGATTAACCGTGTATCCTTGTTCCTCAAGAATCACTTTCCAAAGATTGCTGACGGCTATATCTTCAGCCCAGTTAACATAACCGATGTTAACCGTTTTGTTCGCCCCGGCAGATGGGGATTCTTGTTGAGTTGGGTTAGTTCCACAACCGGATACCAGTCCGGCGGTGAGCAGAGCAACCAAAGCCCATATAAAGAGATGTTTCCATTGCTTTTTAAACAATTTCATTTAATCAGTCCTCCTTACGATCACGATTTGGTCGTTGCACCTCGTGAATTTCGAACCACTCCTTGGCTGAGACGGTCCAGAATCATAGCTAAAATAACGACAGCTAAACCATATTCGAAGCCCTTACCAATGTCCATCTGTGAAATTCCGGCAAGAACGCCGGCGCCTAATCCTTGAGCCCCGATCATCGCCGAAATAACGACCATCGAAAGAGAAAGCATCATTGTTTGGTTGATACCTGCCATGATTGTGGGAAGGGCCAAGGGAAGCTGTATTTTCCAGAGCATTTGCCGGGAATTGGAACCAAAGGCTTCTCCGACTTCGACGAGGTCTGCGGGGACTTGGCGAATTCCCAGATCTGTTAAGCGAATAACCGGGGGCATAGAGAAGATAACGGTTGCAAAGATTGCAGAAACGGTACCGAGGCTGAAGAACATCAGCGCCGGAATGAGATAGACAAAGGAGGGCATCGTTTGCATGAAATCCAATACCGGGGAGAGGATTTTGTGAAAGCGATCACTTCGTGCAGCCAAGATACCTAAGGGAATACCGATAATGAGGGATACAAGGGAAGCGATGATGACGAGAACGAGCGTATCAAGAAAGGGAGACCATAATTCCAGGTTGTGGATGAGCAAAAGCCCTACCGTTGTTCCCAGAGCAAGACGCCATCCTTTGGCGCGCCAGGCCAATAAGGCAAAGATAAGAATAACCACAAACCACGGAACCAATGCTAAGCCGTTACGTACTGATTCCGTGAAGACCGTTACGGATTTTGTGAAGGATTCAAACGCATTTCCGAAATGGTATAATAGCCAATCTACTCCATTATTAACCCACAATCCTAAGGGTAGACGATACATCATTAACTTCACCCCCCGTGTTGGCTAGTGCGGCAAGCACAGCCCCCCGTATAACAATACCGATTAGCCGTTGTTCTTCATCAATCACCGCTAAAGGAAACTTGCTCTTTGCAATAACAGGTATGATATCTCGCACAAGGACCGTTTCCTTATACATGGGTACCTTTACTAAATCAATATTATGAAGATCTTCGATATTTCCTTCGTGTGCTTTAAGGGCGAGATCAGCGGAAATAAGACCTTGTAAGTGTTTCGCCCGATCCACAACGAATACGCTTGAAATCCCGTTTTCCCTCATGAGCTGTAAGGCAACATTAGGCCCGTCACGCAGTTGCATGACAGGATGGGGGCGATTCATGACATCTTTCAAGGTTAAGATTTTACTGCGATCCACACCGCGGGCAAATTTCGCGACATAGTCATCTGCGGGATGCCCGATAATTTCTTCAGGTGTACCGACTTGAATAAGAGAACCGTCTCTGATGAAGGCAATACGATCACCGATTTTTAATGCTTCATTAAGATCATGGGTAATAAATACAATCGTTTTGTTCATTTTCTGCTGCAGATTAAGCAACTCATCCTGCATTTCTTCACGAATGAGAGGATCCAAGGCGCTAAAAGCCTCATCCATGAGCAGAATATCCGGATCATTGGCTAAAGCGCGAGCCAAGCCAACCCGTTGTTTCATTCCGCCGCTTAATTCATCGGGATAAGAATTTTCCCAACCGGCAAGCCCTACCATCTCAAGACACTGGAGTGCCCGCTTTTCACGTTCTGATTTGCTTACCCCTTGAACCTCTAAACCATAAACCGTGTTTTGCAAAACAGTTCGATGGGGTAAAAGGGCAAACTGCTGAAATACCATAGCCAATTTTTTTTGGCGCAGTTCCCTGAGTTCTTGGGCCTTAAGCCGGGTAATATCTTTCCCGTCAATGATCACTGAGCCTGAACTTGGTTCAATTAACCGATTTAGACAGCGAAGGATGGTTGACTTACCACTTCCTGATAGCCCCATAATAACAAAAATTTCACCTTCGTTAACCGTAAAATTCATATTATTGATGCCGACAGTAAGTCCGGTTTCTTTTAGAATTTGTTCCTTATTTAAGCCTTGATTAAGCAGCTGCAATGCTTTTTGGGGTTGAAAGCTAAAGATCTTGATTAAATTCTTTACTTCTATTTTTACTCCCATAGATAGAGACCTCCTCTCCATGAGTACAGAAAAGCACGTGGCAACTTAGATATAAATATAAAGTTGTTACTTATTCATTATACCCCTGATAGGTGTTACAGGTCAAAAGGGGATAGGTCTGATAATTCGGTCTCTCTCTTGAAAAAAAGGGAGCATAAGGGAATAGCATACAAAAAAGCAGATAATCCTAGCCCATACTGCCACACCTTTAACAAAAGGAAGGTTGTCACTGCACAGTCATACCTTCTCAATCGAAAGAGTTTGAAATTAAAAAGTTCTTTATCTTAATACGATATTGTTGTAAAATTATTACTTTAAGGATATTAGTTTAAAGGGGAAAACGAAAATGGAAATATTGCAAGTTAAAGGAAATACGTATATATTGGACACAGGTATGACCTATATTCCTTTTTATAAAATCAACAATGAAGAAATAATTTTATTAGATACCGGGTGGAGAAAAGAGAGAGAAGGAATTGTGGACCTTCTCATGGAAAATAACTTCAAAGTATCGGGCATCATTAATTCCCATGCTCATGTTGATCATGTCGGAAATAATAAATATTTCAGAGAAAGATATAAATGCGCGATAGCTATGGGGGATATGGAAGCCTATATTTGTCGTTCAGCGGTTAATCTTAAAACTTACTATAGCAATGCAAGCTATACAGACATAAAAGAACATTATAACCATATGGTTTGTGAAACAGATATTCGGATTCAGAATAACCAAGACAGGATCAATATGTGTGGTATAGAATTTAGGATTCTTCATACACCGGGGCATAGCCCGGCCCATATTTGTACTATTACTCCCGACAATGTGGCTTATATCGGTGATGCTCTTATTAGTTACGAGGTTATGTGGGGGGCTAAAATGCCTTACGCTTTTATTCTCAGTGAGGATTTAAAAAGTAAGGAAAAACTTTACACATTGGAATGCAGCCAATATATAGTGGCCCACAAAGGGGTTTATAGTGATCAGGAAATAACCAAACTGATTGCGGATAATATAAAATTTTATAAGAGCAGAGCGGCGGGTGTTTATTCCGTCATTAAGAATAAGATAACCCTAGAAGAGATTATTAAAGCAGCTTGTAAAAAGTTTAATATTAGTATTAAAACCGTATGGAAGTATGCCATGATCGAAAGAATGGTAAGGTCTTATGTTGAATATTTGACTGAAATAGGGAGTATTAAGCTGGACTCTACCGATGGATTCTTAAAATATTATAAAGTCATGGACAATAAGGGTAATGTATGCTAAAGAAATATTAAATCGTATTGGGGGAGGGGTATTGAGTGAGGAAAAGTCTGAATACACTGTATTTTAGTGCGACAGGTACAACTCAAAAGATCGTAGTCGAATTAGCACAGAAAATCCTAGATCCAAGAGAACCGGCAAATTCTATTCAACATTTCGATTTTACATTACCAGGAGCAAGAAAAAATCCGGTATCCTTTGAGAAAGACGACATTGTCATTGTCGGAGTTCCGGTTTATGCCGGAAGAGTGCCCAATGTGCTATTAAAGTATTTAAATTCAATTAAAGGCAACGGGGCCTTAGCGATCGCCATTGTTGTCTATGGGAATAGAAATTATGATGATGCTTTAATCGAGTTAAAAGATATTTTAGAATTTGACGGTTTTAAAGTTATGGCCGCAGGTGCATTCATTGGTGAGCATGCCTTTTCGAAAACACTTGCTCAAGGCAGACCGGATGAAAAAGATCGGCAGATTGTTGATGAATTTGCGAAGTTAATCTCTACGAAAATAACATCTTCCGATGAAATAACCGGGGTTAAAGTTCCTGGCAATAAGCCTTATCGAAATTACTATATGCCTAAAGATAATCAGGGCAACCCTGTTGATATCAGAAAGGTTACGCCGAAAACGAATACGAATTGTACAGATTGCAAAATTTGTGCTGAGGTTTGTCCGATGGGATCCATTGATTATGAAGATGTTACCCAGCTCAAAGGAATTTGTATTAAATGCGGAGCATGTGTTAAAAAATGTCCGGTTCAGGCGAAGTATTATGATGACCCCGGTTATTTAAAGCATAAGTTGGAATTAGAAATAGAGTGTGCAAAGCGCTGCGAGCCGGAACTATTCATCTAAGACGATCGTTTTAGGGCGTTATAGTATGCCCAGATGTTCAAGCAGGATTTTTATCCCCATACCGATCAAAATGATACCGCCTGCAAGCTCGGCCTTGGATTTAAATTTTGTTCCGAATCCATTCCCGATTTTAACGCCAACAAAAGAAAATAAAAAGGTTGTAATACCAATAATCGTAACTGCCGAAAAAATATGAACTTGTAAAAAGGCAAAAGTAACACCAACAGCTAAAGCATCAATGCTCGTTGCAACGGAAAGTATGACCATACTTTTAAGGTTGAAGGAATCGTCAACTTCTTCAGATTCATCCCTTGATTCGCGGATCATATTTAACCCTATAACGGACAGCAGGAAAAATGCAATCCAGTGGTCAAGAGTGGTAATGCTTTCTTTAAATTGGGTACCGAGAAAATACCCAATGACAGGCATCAAGGCCTGAAATATACCAAAGTAGAGACCGACAATGACAGCGTGTTTGTAGCTCATCCGCTTAAGGGATAATCCTTTACTGATAGAAACAGCAAAAGCGTCCATTGATAATCCAATCGCAATCGTCAATAATTCAAAAAAACCCATTCTTCTATCCAAACTCCTTTTTTACCCATATGCTATTAATGAGTTTACCCAATAAGAAAAGACTCAAGTCCAGCTTAAGCTACACTTGAGTCTTTGATTTTTCGGCAAAGGCACATGCATAGCAGAACCTGCTACACATGAGTCTCATTCATTAAGGTAAGCCAGACCAGAAACGGCCAGTATGTTGACTTACCACACGGCAAATGCGTGCAAACTACTCCCTCATGGAAGTTCGATCATAAATTCATATCACTAATTATATCATACAATTTAGCGCAGGGGATTAACACGCTCGTAATTTTTCGCAAAGCGTAACGCTAAATCCTTGGCGACAGCATCAAATTCGTCTTTATTGGCCCACGTATTTCGTGGGTTAAGAATTTCACTCGGAACCCCCTCGACATGGTCAGGCACGAATAATCCAAATATCGGGTCTGCGCTGAAATTTGCCCGCTCGATTGAGCCATTGAGTGCCGCGGTAATCATTGCCCGCGTATAGGCTAACTTAATGCGCTTACCTGTACCATATGAACCGCCGGACCAACCTGTATTCACAAGGTATACTTTGGTATCATACTTTGCAATTCTTTCGCCGAGCATCTCTGCATAAATTCGAGGTTCAAGCGGAAGGAAGGGGGCGCCAAAACATGTTGAAAAAGTTGCCATAGGTTCAGTAATACCGCGCTCTGTGCCCGCAAGTTTTGAAGTATAGCCTGAAAGAAAATGATACATGGCTTGCTCTTTCGATAACTCCGAAATGGGGGGCAGTACCCCGAAAGCATCGGCAGTTAAGAAAAAGATAACTTTGGGATGTCCCGCTGTACCGGGAATAACCGCATTATCTATATGTTCAATAGGATATGCGGCACGGGTGTTTTCGGTTAGTGTTTTATCGGTATAATCAGCCTGATGAGTCTCCGGGTTGAGAATTACATTTTCCAGTACCGTCCCAAAGCGAATCGCCTTCCAAATTTGAGGTTCTTTTTCTTCGGAGAGATCGATGCATTTGGCATAACATCCGCCTTCAATATTGAAAACTCCATCCTCACACCAACCATGTTCATCATCACCGATTAAGCGCCGTGCAGGGTCCGCTGAGAGTGTTGTTTTGCCTGTACCGGATAATCCAAAGAAAAGAGCAACATCTCCTTTTGTTCCGATATTGGCGGAGCAATGCATGGAGAGGGTGTTTTGAAGAGGAAGATAATAATTCAGGACGCTGAAGATGGATTTCTTCATTTCCCCTGCATATTGAGTTCCCCCGATTAAAATAACACGCTTCTCAAAAGAACAGATGATAAAGGCCTCTGAATGGGTGCCATCAATTTGCGGATTCGCTTTAAATCCGGGGACCGCAATGATTGTAAAACCCGGCTTATGTTTTTTTAAATCCTTTTCGCTCGGCCGAATAAAAAGCTGATGAACGAAGAGATTTTGCCAAGCATATTCATTGATAACCCGAATCGGTAAACGATATTTCTCATGAGCACCGGCGAATCCATCAAATATAAAGAGTTCACGTTCTTTTAGGTAGACTTGAACTTGCTCGTAGAGACTTTCAAAACGTTCGGAAGAAATAGGGCGATTTACTGAACCCCATGCAATCTTATTATGTACGGACGGTTCATCGACAATAAATTTATCCTTCGGCGAACGGCCCGTATATTTTCCTGTGCTGACACGAAATGCTCCTGTCGAAGAGAGAATGCCCTCTCCGCGTGCGAGCGCTGTTTCGACTAATTCAGAAACGGATAAGTTATAATGTATTTCATTGGATGCAAAGGTTTCGCTTACCCCGATTGGCTGAGCGCTGCTGTTCATAAAATATTCTGCTCCTTTTTGAAGTTTAGTGAATATTGTATACGCCCTATTATAGCAACACATTGAGGGATAAGTACATACTTTTGGTAAAAAAAGTTTTATTTATTACTCATAATAGGTTAAATCCTGTGTTTAATGAACTTGATTAGTTCATTAATAACGACGGGAATGAGGGCAAAGGCTATAACCATAAGCCAATCCCTTCCTGAAAGCCATTGAAGCTTAAAGGCATTCGCCAGAGCAGGGATGGAGATTATCCCTAACTGCAAGACTAAACCGGTGATAATCGCCCCAATTAGATATTTATTAGTAAAAAGGCCAATGCTCAAGATTGATTTACGATCATTACGCATGCTTAAGGCGTAGAAGAGCTGAGAAGCGGCTAGAACAACGAAAGCCATCGTACGGGCATAAATTAAGACCTCATCCGGGATATTCCGGGAACTTAAACTAAAACCGTATTCACTCAGGCCAAAGTAAAAGGCAATCAAGGTCAGAAGACCGATCAGCGTTCCTCCCGTGATCGCTCGTTTTCCGGCACCCTGTGCAAAAAAGCCTTCTTTCGGGTCACGCGGTTTCGCTTTCATAATATCTTTATCACCGGGATCAACCCCCAAGGCAATAGCAGGGAGCGTGTCAGTCAGCAAGTTAATCCATAGAATTTGGGTGGGCAGGAGAGGAACAGGCCAGAAGAAGAGAACGGAAAGAAAAATTGCGATAATTTCACCCAAATTACAGGAAAAAAGGAAAATGACTGATTTCTTAATATTGCTATAGATATTCCTTCCTTCTCTAATGGCATGAACAATCGTGGCAAAATTATCATCGGTTAAGATCATATCACTGGCACCCTTGGCAACATCAGTACCGGTAATTCCCATAGCTACTCCGATATCCGCGGTTTTAAGGGAAGGAGCATCATTGACCCCATCCCCCGTCATTGAAACGATATTTCCCTGAGCCTTAAAGGCCTTAACGATTTTCACCTTGTGTTCGGGGGATACTCGGGCAAATACACGATAATTATTGATGCGACGGGCAAATTCTTCATCGGAGAAGGAGTTAATTTCAGCACCGGTTAAGGCTTGATCAAGGGAGTCGGCAATGCCTAATTCTTTGGCAATCGCTGCAGCAGTATTTTTATGGTCGCCTGTAATCATCACAGGTGTAATTCCTGCATCCTTTGCTTCTTTAATAGAGTCTTTGACCTCTAAACGAGGCGGGTCAATCATTCCGACGAGTCCGAGAACCGTTAAATCCTGTTCCATCTCCTCCGGCGCCGGTAATCGATCTGTATCTCTAAAGGCTGCGCCAAGGACCCGCAAAGCATGATCAGACATTTCTTCGGCGATCATTAAGAATTGATTTTTAATCTCCTCAGTTAAAGGGACGATTTCCCCTTGGATTAAAGCATATTTGGAGATTTTCAGAAGATTATCGATTGCTCCCTTCGTATGGACGCGATATCCTTTTCCTTCTTCATTAAGTGTTGACATGAGTTTGCGGTCCGAGTCGAAGGGGTTTTCCCCTACGCGTTTATATTCGGCAGACAATATTTGTTTAGATAATTTGTAGCGATCCCCGAGAACCACAAGGGCAATTTCAGTGGGATCGCCTGTCCCTTGCCCATTTTCATAAGTTGCATCAGAACATAAAACTAAAGTTTTCAGCAATTCTTGAGTATCCTTGTCAAGCGAAGATGGGGAATCTTCGGCAGGAACATCTTTAAGATTACCGAAAGTGTAATGCTTGACAACGGTCATTTTGTTTTGGGTCAGTGTTCCGGTTTTATCGGAACAGATGATATTAACAGAACCTAATGTCTCAACTGCAGGGAGTTTCTTAACGATGGCATTGATTTTGGACATTCTCGTTACGCCTAGGGCTAGGACAATCGCCACAATGGCCGGAAGGCCTTCGGGAATGGCAGCGACGGCTAAACTGATCGCGGTTAAGAACATTTCAAATAAATCACGTTTTTGAATGAAACCAATGGTAAACATGATAAGACAGATGGCGATAGCGAGATATCCTAAAATGCGGCCGAGTTCATCAAGCCTTTTTTGAAGGGGGGTCATTTCCTCAAGATCTTCATCGAGTATCTTAGCGATTTTGCCCATTTCGGTATTCATGGCTGTCGCAACGACAACCCCTTCACCCCGACCGTTGGTCACCAGTGTAGACATAAAGGCCATATTAGACCTATCCCCAAGGGGAGTTTGCGGATCTTCATGCAAAGCGTTAGCTTCTTTTTCAGAGGGTACGGATTCCCCGGTTAAAGCGGATTCCTCGATTTGCAGATTAGCGCTTTCGATGAGTCTCAGATCAGCCGGTATGTAGCGGCCGGCATCGAGAACAACAATATCCCCGGGGACGATTTCTTCGGAGCGGGTTTCCTTCACCTTTCCGTCGCGTCGAACCAGTGAACGCGGTGTTGCCATTTGCTGCAGGGCTTCAATCGCTTTTTCGGCTTTATATTCCTGGAGGACTCCGATCACCGCATTTAATATAACGACAAAGAGAATGATGAGGGTATCGGCATATTCGCCGATAATCAAGGTAATGATGGATGCCCCAAGCAAAACATAAATGAGCATATCTTTGAATTGCCCAAAGAATAAGGAAAGCAGGCTTTTCTTTGTTTTTCCCCGAAGCTTGTTTTCACCGTATTTTTGCAGCCTTGCTTGAGCTTCCGATGAAGTAAGCCCTAGGACGGGGTTAACGTTAAGTTCTTTAAGAGCTTCTTCTTGGGATTTGGCGAACCACATCTGCAATCACCTCTCAGTTATTGTATTCTTGGAGATCTTTAGTATAATTATTGTACCTCATTATTACAGCGCATTTTGTTATACTTATCAGAATATATAAGTTTTTATCGGTTGATAGTATAAGTGCAACCAGCGGCTTTCGCTCTCGCTAAGGCAACAAGTGCGTCAGTCCATACTATGGACTGACGTGGCGAAAGCCGGGTTTTCTATATTTCGTGGTAGCTCTAAAAATAGTATGATATAATATAAGAATTATTAATTATGTATTTCATAAATTTAAAAGAGGTTAATACATCATGAGTAAGGTCTATACATTTGAAGCGGAAATTAAGAAAGTGCCGGATATTGACGGTGCATATGTCGAAATTCCCTTTGATGTTAAGGCAGAATTCGGTAAAGGGCGAGTACCTGTTATAGCGACGTTTGATGGTGAAGTATATGAGGGAAGCCTTGTTAAGATGAAAACGCCTTGCCATATTATCGGAATTCGCAAAGATATTCGAGCAAAGATCGGTAAGCAGCCCGGGGATCGAATCAAGGTAACTCTTCAAGTGAGAGAAAAGTAAAAGTGTAAGGTGAAAGGACATCATGATTAACTTTAAAAACGTAGAATTAAATGACAAAGAATGGATACAGCCGCTGCTGGTTAAGGCTGACTTGAGCGGCTGCCATCAGAACTTTACCAATATATTTGCCTGGGCAGAAACATATAAGTACCGGGTAGCCAAGGTTAATGATTTCCTAGTGGTCAAAAGTGGCCATATTGTCGATGAACCGGCTTATTTCTGGCCTGCGGGTTCCGGAGATGTCAGGGCTGTTTTAGAGGTGATAAAACAAGATGCCGAGGACTGCGGGCATGATTTAATTTTAGCGGGTTTATCCCCTGAGAATATGGCTGAGCTGCGAATTTTATATCCCGACGGCTTTGAGTACCAGGAAAATCGCGACAGTTTTGATTATGTTTATTTACTCGATAAGCTCATTACTCTTTCAGGTAATAAACTTCACTCCAAACGAAATCATATTAATCGTTTTAAAGAAAATCCGGATTGGAGCTTTGAGCCGATCACGTTAGAGAACTTAGCCGAATGCTGGGAAATGAATAAAGCATGGTGTAAAGCCAACCGATACGAAGAGGATGAACAGCTTGTTGAAGAATTATGCGCTGTGCGCCGATGCTTTAACAATTTTATATCCTTGGGCCTAGAGGGCGGACTTCTGCGCTTAGATGGCAGAATCATTGCCTTTACGATGGGAGATAAGCTTAACTCAAATACTTATGATATACATATTGAAAAAGCCTTTGGTGAGATACAAGGAGCATATCAGATGATTAACCGTGAGTTCGCGGTTCTTATCAAAGAAAGACACCCCGAAATCATTTATGTTAATCGTGAGGAAGATATGGGTTACGAAGGGCTGAGGAAAGCGAAGTTATCTTACCATCCCGTTAAAATGGAGGAAAAGTTTTGGGCGAAATTCATCCACTGACTGAAATCAGACCGGCTCATAACGGTGAGGTTATCCGTCAAAAGGAAATATGGAAGCTTTGCTTTGGAGATGCAGATACGTTTATTGACTTTTATTTTGAGAACCGCTACAAGGCAGAAAATACAATCGTATTGCTTGATAAAGGCAAAATTTCGGCGATGTTGACTCAGATTCCGATCCGGGTGGTAACTCCTGAGCAACGAAGCTTGAATTCTGCAATGTTTTATGCAATTGCAACACACCCTCAAGACCGGCACAGGGGCTTTGCTACCCAAATTATTGAGTTCAGCAATGCGTATCTGAGTAAAGCTGATAAAGAACTTTCTGTTCTTGTCCCGGCGGAAAAGCCGCTTTTTGAATTTTATCATAAATTGGGCTATCAGGAGGGCTTCTATATTCGTGAAACTCTTCTTCAGGCTAAGGAAATTGATCATATGGCTGATCAAAGAAGCTGCTCCTGTAAAATTACACCGATCATCCCGAAAAAGTATAATCAACGGCGCGATCAACAGCTTAAGGGAAATCTCTACGTGGCCTATGAAGAGGATGAAATTGTTTATCAGAAGAAGATTTCTCAATTGTCGGGGGCCGATATTTACGCAATGGACAGTGGCGAAGTCCGGGGCTGTGCGGCGATCGAACGTTTGAGTTCAGATAAAGTACTGGTTAAAGAATTGCTGATTGCTGATCAACTTCTGCCCTCTGCCCTCCAAGCGATTGCTTTATGCTTGCCCGCCCAGGAATATATTGTACGTACACCTATATTTAGAGGAAAGAATTTAGGCGGTTCAGTTCATCCCTTTGGGATGTTTTGGACGTGCCGAAATAATAAGAGCGAATTTAGACCTGAAGCAAGCGGTTATCTTGGTTTGGCGTTTGATTAGGAGGATGAAGGATGAGTATGAAATTTATTAAAAGAATACCAACGTATGAAGAGGTTTTAACGCGGATACCTTTGCCAAAACATCTTGAGAAGATTAAGCAGAAACGAGACCAAGAAATTAGAAATATCTTAACGAACCAAGATGATCGTTTTCTTCTGATTATCGGTCCGTGTTCGGCAGACAACGAAGATTCAGTGTGCGAATATATCAGCAAGTTGGCAGTTATCCAAGAAAAGGTAAAGAAAGAGGTTCTAATCATTCCCAGAATTTATACGAATAAACCTCGCACGACAGGGGAGGGCTATAAGGGGATGATGCATCAGCCTGATCCGGAAAAAGGACCGGATTTATATGAAGGAATTAAGGCCATTCGTAATTTACATTTAAGAGCCTTAGCCGAATCCCATATGCCTGCGGCCGATGAAATGCTTTACCCCGAAAATTATAGTTATCTGGCGGATGTCTTAGGATATATTGCAATAGGTGCACGTTCTGTTGAAAATCAACAACATCGGCTGACGGTTAGCGGCGTAGATACACCCGTCGGCATGAAAAATCCGACGAGCGGGGACTTATCTGTTATGTTAAACTCGATCTTCGCTGCCCAACATGGTCACACTTACATCTATAATGGCTGGGAAGTAAAATCTACGGGCAATCCGTTTACACATGCTATTTTAAGAGGAGCAGTTGATCGGAATGGGAGAAATATTCCTAATTATCATTACGAAAATTTAATTTATCTGGCCAAAGAATACGAAAAACAAGAGCTAAAAAACCCGGCAATCATTGTGGATACCAATCATGCTAATTCCATGAAATGTTATTATGAGCAGCCGAGAATTGCCAGGGAGGTTCTGATGAGCAGAAAGTATGATACGAAGCTTCAGCAGATGGTCAAGGGCTTAATGATTGAGAGTTACCTTGTCGAAGGAAGCCAGGGTATCGGTGAAAATATCTATGGGAAATCTATTACAGATGCCTGTTTAGGTTGGGAGGACACGGAAAAGCTTATCGATTACATTGCCGAGAATAAATAAGGAGTTAAATATGACCTGTGTGAAAGATGACACTGAATCTTTTACACAGGTCGTTTAGCGTTTCGAGGTCTATAGAATAATTTACAAAGTGTTGAAAATACCCTAGAATTGGGTATATAGCGATTATTTGAAAGAATGGTGAGGATTAAGAGTGCAAGAATATATTAAAAAAGTTGTGGTTACCCTTTTGGTGATTCTCGCTTTTATTTTAGTTCCCTTATTTTTCTATTATATATTCCCTCATTTTTTACCCTTTATCTTTGCATTTCTTATGGCGATTCTTTTGGAACCCTTTAATTTATGGTTGATGAAGAAATTGAAAATTAAATGGTCGCTAGCGGCAAATATTTCTTATTTTCTTTTCTTAGGCGTAATCGCCCTCCTCACTTATGTCCTTTCAACAAAAATTATTCAAGAAACGTATGACTTAATCAAATATATTCAAAGGAATATTCCACAAATCCAAAATTGGATTTCTGATATGTTTCAGCAGATCAATAATTTTAGCCTTTTCCTTCCTCCCGGAATGGAAACACAGATTGAACAGATTTATTCTAATTTAATGGGTCAATTATCGAACTTGAACCTCATTTCTAACTTAGGAACCTATACCTTTAACATAACGGCAGCGATCCCGAACTTTTTTATCATGCTGATTATCTTTTTTGTGGCCCTTTATATGATAAGCTTGGATCTTAATAAAATTAAGAGTGCTTTTTTCTCATTATTTAAGGATAGCACAAGACAAAAAGTAGAAGTTGTTCTCACTGACTTACGTAATGCTACGATTGGCTTTCTACAAGCTCAGGTCATTTTAAGTTCGATTACCTATGTGGTGAGTTTATGTGGGCTGCTTATTCTACATGTACGTTATTCGGCAGCTATAGCGCTTCTGATTATTATGGTAGATATTTTACCGGTTTTAGGGACTGGCACTGTACTTGTCCCGTGGGGACTGTTTTCGATTGTTCGGGGAAAAATATTTCTTGGGGTTGGATTGATTGTTTTATACCTTGTGATTACCGTTTTGCGCCGTGCTATCGAACCAAAGATTCTGGGAGAGAGAATTGGCTTGAATGCATTAGCAACGCTCATTAGTATTTGGGTCGGCTTCAAAGTCATGGGTATAGCCGGAATTATCCTTTTCCCGTTGCTGCTTATTTTCTATAATGCATTGGTCAAGGCTAATGTGATTCATTTCAAGTTAAAAATCTAATGAAGTAAAATAAATTCAAATATGAGTAAGGGACAGATTCAATCATTTTATTAAAAATTGATGAATCTGTCCCTTTGTTTTACTTAGGAAGCGTGTTTTTTTACAGAAGTAGTTAAAGAAATTTTACACATACCCTATATCCATTGGAGACAAGCAAAAATGCATGACAAAATTATTTTACTTGTAAAAAATATTTGACGACCTGCTTACATGCTTATTATTTAAATAATCCATCTTGTGTAAGAAAAGGATATATAAGGATTAAACTTGTACAGACAAGTACTTGTCTGATAACCGTAAATGCTAATTTGAATAAAAACCTCAAATAGGAAAAGAATATTATTGGCATAGAAATTGCTTATATAAAAGGCGTAAATGATTCCAAGTTTTAATATCATCACAAGATAAGGGGGAACGGAAAAGAACGAATCAAAGCCTGTCAAATCCACTTAATTAAGGGGGAACTAAGTCTTGGAAAAGAAAAAAATGAAAATTGATCATGTCATCTTTTGGCCGCCATTATTACTAATATCTATTCTTTGCGCATTAATCATTAAGGATCCTAAGAGAGCGAACGAGATATCGAATAGCGCCCTGAGCTGGACCACAGACAAACTGGGGTGGGCTTTTGAATGGTATGTCGTTATTCTTTTCTTGATTGCTATGTATCTTATCTTCGGCAAGTTAAAAGATAAGAAGTTTGGCGAGGGCGAACCGGAATTTAAAACGAGTACATGGTTGGGAATGATCTTTACTTCAACCTCAAGTGCAGCCCTTATCTATTGGGCAACCATTGAATGGTTCTATTACATGCAATCCCCGCCTTTTGGGGCTCAGCCATTTTCGGTTGAAGCGGCACAGTGGGCGTCCTGTTACGGTATGTACCACTGGGGACTTATTCCAACTGCAATGTACGTTGTTGTAGGTGTGGCGATTGGTTATAACTTCTTTGTTAAAAAAAGAGATGTTGTCAAACCCAGTAGTGTGTGCGGAATTTTAGGCAAGCATAAGGACGGACTTACAGGTAAGATTATCGATATTCTTTATATCGTCGGAATGGTTGCGGGAGTAGGAACATCGTTAGGTTTAGGAACTCCTCTTGTAGCCGAACTGCTTTCTAAGATTTTTGGAGTTCAACATACGTTATCCCTTGATGGTTGGATTCTCATTGCTTGGATTGTTTTATTCTCGACAAGCGTCTATTTGGGATTACAGAAAGGGATTAAAGTTCTCAGCGATATCAGGGTTTATTTAGCTTTTGGAGTCATTATATTTGTCGCCGTGTTTGGTCCTACGGCATTCATTCTCAACGGTTTTACAGATGCCCTTGGAACGATGCTCCATAATATTACCCGAATGACTCTCTACACTGATCCTTATGGAAAATCAGGGTTCCCGCAAGGCTGGACGATTTTCTATTGGGCTTGGTTCCTGAACTGTGTTATTACCTACTCCATCTATCTTGTACGGATTTCCAAAGGGAGAACGGTTCGCCAATTTGCTTCGGCGGTATTGGGAGCTATTGTTCTGGGAGAAATGGTTTTCTTCGCTGTATTTACTAATCATGCGATGTATGTACATTATCAAGGACTATTGGATATTGGCAAGATCATGGAACAATCGGGTGCGGCTCGGGCGATTGTTGAGATTTGGGCTACCCTTCCCTTAAGTACAGTGGTTTTACCGGTTCTTCTTCTTTACGCCTTCATTTCTACAGCCACATTCATTAACGGTGTCGCTTATACTTTGGCGATGGTTACGACCAAAGGAATCACAGAGAATGATGAACCCTCAAGATTAAATCGGGTGGTATGGGCGGTGCTTCTTGGAACATTAGCAATATCGCTTCTCATGTTAGGAGGACTTAAGCCTTTACAAACGGCCTCAGTATTAGGCGGCTTACCGATGATGATTGTTTGTATTATTATCCCGATTTCCTTCTTTAAAGAAGTGAATAAAACCGGCTGGGTAATGAAAGCACCATCAAATAAAGATGCTGAATAATTGCGGCTAAAAGTAAATTTAAGATATTGGAGGATAATTTGATGGATTTTAGACTTAATGACGAGCAGGAATTATTAGTTAAGGGAATTAGTGAGCTAATGGCGAGGGAAAATTGGGAAAGTTATTTTGCAGAATGTGATGCCAACAGCCGGTATCCGGAAAGATTTGTCAAGGAATTGGCGGATCTCGGCATCGACAGTCTTTTATTGCCTGAAGAATATGACGGTTTTAATGCAGGTGCGGTAGCTGTGGCAGCTGCCTGGGAGGAACTCGGCAGATTGGGTGCACCGACCTATGTTCTGTATCAGCTGACCGGATTTAATACGATCTTGAAGTATGGAACCGAAGAGCAAATCAAGAAGATTATGGCTTTACACGGGACCGGCAAGCAAATGTGGAATTCCGCGATTACGGAACCCGGCGCGGGATCGGATGTCGGCAGTCTGCAAACGACGTATGTCCGCAAAGACGGCAA
This sequence comes from Desulfitobacterium sp., assembly GCF_034927245.1. Lineage (GTDB taxonomy): Bacteria > Bacillota > Desulfitobacteriia > Desulfitobacteriales > Desulfitobacteriaceae > Desulfitobacterium_A. The sequence goes on along the minus strand of NZ_JAYFQK010000024.1, from coordinate 92,995 downwards.
AGTCTATTTAAATGGGCATAAAACCTTTATCACGAGTTCGGCCTATGTTCCTTACTTGGTGGTTATGTCCAAAGATGCCGAAACCGGTACAAAGTATACAGAGTGGTTTGTGGATATGAGCAAACCCGGTATTAAAAAAGAAAAGCTTACGAAGCTGGGTTTGAAGATGGATAGCTGCTGTGAAATCTATTTTGATAATGTCGAATTAGAAGAAAAGGATATGTTCGGGACAGAAGGCAACGGTTTTAACCGGGTCAAGGAAGAATTTGATTTTGAACGCTTCCTGGTCGCCTGCTGCAATTACGGCACAGCTTTCTGCGCTTTCGAAGACGCGGCTAAATATGCCAACCAAAGAGAGCAATTTGGCCAAAAAATTGGAAGGTATCAATTGATTCAAGAGAAGTTTTGCAATATGTCCATTAAGCTGACCAATATGCGGAATATGATCTATGAAACCGCCTGGAAGTATGATAACGGACAGAGAATAACCGGTAATGCGGCGATGTGTAAATATTATTGCGCCAATGCAGCTTTTGAAGTCGTCGATGATGCGATGCAGGTCTTAGGCGGGTATGGCGTTGCAGGCGATCATCGCATCTGTCGGTTCTGGCGGGATCTTCGTGTGGATAGAGTCTCCGGAGGAACCGATGAAATGCAGATTCTTACCGCCGGCAGAGAGGCGCTCAAAAAGTATAGATAATTATTAAAAGCAAGCGAACGAGAGGGGGCTGCAACAAATTATGTCTAAAGGAAACAAAATACCGGCTTTCGGTAACTTACAGGGACTAAAAGTCGTTTACGCTGCAGTTGAAATTGCTGCTCCGGAGTCAGCTCAGTTGATGGCAGAATGGGGCGCAGATGTTACCTGGATTGAAAATACGTTTAACGGGGATTCGATGAGGGACACGGCGTATGTCAAAGAACTTGAACGTCGGAATCAACGGAGCTTATCCCTGAACATCTTCAAAGAAGAAGGAAAAGAAGTATTTTTAAAGCTTATTGAGACAGCCGATATTTTCATCGAATCCAGTAAAGGGCCTGTTTACGAAAAGCGAGGCCTTACGGATGAATTGTTGTGGGAACACAATAAATCCCTGGTTATCGTCCATGTTTCCGGATATGGCCAGTATGGGGTACAGGAAAGAATAAACCGGGCGGCATACGACCAAACAGCCCAGGCCTTTAGTGGATATTTATGTCAGAATGGGGCAGAAGAACAACCTATGATCGCTGCTCCGTATACCGGTGATTATATGTCTGCACTGATGGTAGCTAGCTCATCTTTGGCTGCGCTTTATAAAGCTCAGAAAACAGGCGTGGGAGAGAGCATAGATGTTGCCATGTATGAAGTCATGCTTCGCATGGGGGCCTATTATATGATGGATTACCTCAACGCAGGAATAACCTATCCCCGTGCAGGTGCCAGACAGCAGAACTTATGTGGGATCGGGGTCTATAAATGTAAAGATGGCTTCCTTAGTCTCTGTCTTTATGGGGCTCCTCAGAACAAGGCAATTCTTGAAAAGATTGGACTGGGTTATCTTTGGGGGACGGATGAATATCCGGAAGGGACAACCGCACTTTGGCTTAATAGTCCCAAAGCAGACCTTATCCAACAAAAAATTGAGGAATACCTTTTGACAAAGTCTGTTGACGAAGTAGAAGAGGACTTTTCAAATTGCAAAATTGCGGCCAATAAAATGCTCACTTTTGAGGAATTGCCTAAGCATCCCCATTTCTTGGCGCGTGAAGCGTTTATTGAATGGGAAACGATTGAGGGCAAAAAAGTCAAAGGCCCCAATATCTTCCCTAAATTTAAAAACAATCCGGGTCAAATCTGGCGTCCGATGCCCACGCTGGGAATGGATACCGAAGATATCTTAAGTGATTTAGGTTATTCAAGCGAGCGCATACAGGAACTCAGTGACAAAGGCATTATCAAAAAAGCCGAGAGCAAATAAAGCATCAGTCTAATAGGGATGAGGTGTAGGATCGAGCGTATAAATGCACCTCATCCCTGAACTAAGAACGAATTATTAATGACTAAGCGGTTAAGGGGTGGAAAGATGAGAGTAATCACATGTTGTAAGGCGGTGCCTGAAGCACAGGATATTGTCGTTACCAAAGACAGACAGATATCTATTGAAAAAGCGGAATGGAAATTCGGTCAATATGATCTTAATGCCGTTGAAGCGGGAAAACAAATTGTCGAGGCTGTAGGGGGCCAATTATCCGGTTTGTGCGCCGGGGGTAAAATCCTGGATAATTCAAAACTCAGAAAAGATATTCTTTCCAGAGGTCTTGATGACCTATATGTGGTGATGGATGAAAAGATGGAACAGGCAGACACCTATCAGTCGGCTAAAGTTTTGGAAGCTGCCATTCAAAAAATGGGGGACTTTGATCTGGTTTTGTGCGGAGCAGGTTCATCTGATTTGTATGCCCAGCAGGTTGGGAACCAGTTAGGCGAATTACTGGGCCTGCCGGTAGTCAATGCTGTCAATAAAATTACGCCTGAGGGAGACAAAATCATTGTTGAACGCACGGTGGAAAATGCAATTCAAGTCCTGGAAATCTCCTTACCGGCGGTCTTCTCTGTTACATCTGAAATAAATGTTCCCCGGATTGCAGGGATGAAAGATATTATTGCGGCCAATAAGAAATCGGTGAGCAAATTTACCCTGTCCGAGATCAATGCGGATAATCTGCCAAACAGCAGCAGTGAGATATTGAGTACGATGGCACCTGAGCAAGTAGATCGGCGGTTAAATATCCTCGAAGGTGAATCCGACGAAGTTATCGATGCGTTTGTGAAACTGCTTAGTGCTGAATTGAAGTAATCGGAAAAAGAGGTGAAAATTTATGACTGTAAATAATATATGGGTAATAACGGATGATCAAAACGCTGTCGGGGAGCTCTGCGACGGAGGACGCCAACTTGGCAAGCAGGTGTCTGTTATCTTATTTAGTGATCAGAATCGAGCGCAAGAAGCTATTTCCTCAGGGGCTGACCAAGTCTATTTGTTTGGACAGGCCGGGGAATCGGTAATGATTGAAGATTACTCAAAATCGATTGCGGAATTGCTGCGTGCCGAAAAGGCGGATTTAGTTCTGGTCTATTCATCTATACGCGGTAAACTGATCGCCGGACGGATTGCAACTCAATTAGGAATAAGTGTATTGTCGAATGTTTCAGAGCTCACTGTAGACGATGGCAGCATTATTGTGAAACACATGGTTTACGGCGGTGCGGCGATACGAACTGAAAAAGCCTTGACAGATACAGTTGTTGTAACTGTAGGATCAGGTGTGTTTGAAGCAATGCCTAAGGATGCGGCAAGACAGGGTAAGGTGAACGAAATTAATCCTAATGTCGACAATGCCGGAATTCGTATTCTGGAAACTCGCCCCAAGCAGGGTGAATTAGTTAATCTAAGTGCTGCCAAACGAGTTGTCGGTGTCGGAAGGGGTTTTGCAGCGCAAGAAGATCTGAAAATGGCTGAAGAGTTTACAGCTTTAGTCGGAGCTGAGATGGCGTGCAGCCGACCCATCGCCGAAGGTGAGAAGTGGATGAGCAAGGAGCGCTATGTAGGAGTATCCGGTGTTGTTTTGAAGCCTGATATTTATATCGCCCTGGGTATATCCGGCCAAATTCAGCACATGGTAGGGGTAAACCATGCCAAAACACTGGTAGCGATTAACAAGGATAAAAATGCACCAATTTTCAAACAGGTTGATATCGGTCTGGTTGGGGATCTGTATAAGGTTTTGCCGAAAATCGCCGAGAAAATTAAGGCACAGAACTAGAGGTTTTTAAATATCCAGAGGCTGATTGGTAGGGGTGAAAGTATTGGACGAGGAAAAATTTGACGTGATTGTCGTAGGGGGAGGTCTTGCCGGCTCAACTGCGGCTTATATTCTGGCCCAGCAGGGCTTGGAAGTTCTCCTGATTGAAAGAGGGAATTACGCGGGTTCTAAAAATATGACCGGAGGCCGTCTCTATGCTCATAGCTTAGAAAAAATAATTCCCAACTTTGCTGAAGAAGCACCGGTAGAAAGAAAAGTTGTCAATGAGCGGATCAGCATGATGACTGAAAAAGATGCGGTAACGATGAGTTATCATTCTCCCCGCTTGGCTGAGACAGGCAGTGATTCTTATGTGGTGTTGCGTGGTAAGTTTGACCGTTGGCTCTTTGACAAGGCTGAAGAGGCGGGAGCAATGGTTACGGCGGGTATTAAAGTAGACCAATTAATGGTGGAAGATAATCGGGTCACAGGTGTTATCTGCGGCGGTGAGGAAATGAAGGCCGACGTTGTAATTCTGGCGGATGGGGTGAATTCTTTATTAGCCGAAAAAGCCGGTTTAAGAAAAAGAGTTCAGCCTTCTCATGTTGCCGTGGGTGCCAAGGAAACCTATGAACTGCCGGCAAAGGTTATTGAGGATCGGTTTAGCTTAACGGGGGATGAAGGAACCGCATGGTTATTTGCAGGCTCCCCCAGCAGCGGACAAGTTGGCGGAGGCTTCCTGTACACCAATAAGGAAAGCATCTCGATTGGTTTGGTTCTGGGTCTTGAGCATATAACGGAAAGCGGGAAAACCCTAGAGGAAATGATGGTCGGCTTTACTAACCATCCCGAAATAGCTCCTTTAATCAAGGACGGCAAGCTGCTTGAAAGAAGCGGCCACGTTGTCCCAGAGGCAGGCTTGTCGATGGTATCCACCTTGTATGGTGATGGATTTCTGATTTGCGGCGATGCGGCAGGCTTTTGTCTGAATATCGGTTATATGGTAAGAGGGATGGATCTGGCGATTACCTCCGGAGAGTTGGCGGCAAAGGCCGTCCTCAAGGCTAAAGAAAAGGGCGATTTTAGTTCTTCCTCTCTTCAAAGCTACAAGGAGATGCTGGATAACAGCTTCATCATGAATGATCTTTCAGTTTATAAGAATTTCCCTGCCTTCATGGATAATCCACGAATTTTCAACCAATATCCAAGTATGTTATCCGGTATTATGGCAGATATGTTTATTATTGACGGCAAGCCTGCACTGCCATTACGGAAAAAGGCGATGAAGCATTTAAAGGCTGTCGGTCTATTAAATCTGGCCAAGGACGCACTGAACGGGGTGAAATCTGTATGAGTATGACCATTGAGGAAAAATTGGGAGTTAATAAGTTTTTTGTAGATGAAGGGAATGCCCATATCGAGATAGACCCTTCCTATCCTGATTTGAAGGAGAAGATGAAGCTTGTCATCGCTTGCCCGGCCGGCTTGTACAAGCTCAATGAAAATGAAACCTTATCTTTTGATTATGCCGGCTGTTTAGAATGCGGTACGTGCCGAATTTTATGCTTGGGCACAGTTGTTAAGAAGTGGGAGTTTCCTGAAAGTACAATGGGTGTTGAGTTCCGATATGGTTAAGGGGCGCAGGAAATGGATATAGTAGGAAACAAGACTTTGCGGGATATGTGGGATGAGCTTGCCCTGATTAACGGCGAAAAAACGGCCTTCATCTTCGTGGATCGCAATGGAAGTATAAGTGAATTTAGCTATTCACAATTTAATGAAGAAATAAATAAGGCGGCAAATCTATTTCTCGACTTAGGCATAAAAAAGGATGAAAAGGTTGCAATTCAGCTTCATAACTGCCCTGAGCTTTTGATGTGTTTGTTTGGGCTTGCCAAAATAGGAGCGGTTACAGTCCCTCTAAACACACAATGTACACAAGAGGAATGTGGATATATCACTAAAAAGTGTGATATTGCAACCGTAGTTACTGAAGAAGAGTTTTTACCCATTTATGATAGAAGTCAATCAAACGATGCTTTATGCATCAAAAACATTATATCGGCAAGAAGCGGCAATAAGTTTCCCGGTACTATAAATTTTGGGGAAAATATTCGAAAACAGCCGGGGGAATTAAAGGAGCACGGGCCATTAAATAGTGATGATGTTGCAGAAATTTTGTTTACGTCAGGTACGACATCAAAGCCAAAGGGTGTTGTTCTTACCCATTGTAATATTTTGTATGCCGGTATTTTTACCGCCTGGCAGTTTTCGCTCCGGCATGAGGATCGTTATTTAACGACGATGCCTGCTTTTCATGTTGATTTTCAACTCAATGCCTTAATGCCTGTGCTTATTGCCGGTGCAACTCTGATCGGCGTGGAAAAGTACAGCGCAAGAATGTTTTGGAAGCAGATCTGCGACCATAAGGCAACGGTCACAGAGGCTATACCCATGATGGCCCGTACCATGATGCTGCAGCCGGAGCAGGAATGGGAAAAAGACCATTGTGTTCGTGAAATGTGCTTTTATCTTCCGTTTACGAATCAAGAAAAGAAGGCTTTTGAAGAGCGTTTTAACTTGCGATTATTTACTTCCTACGGTTCGACCGAGACTCTCGTCGGAGTCATTGGCGACTCGCCGTACTACGAGAGAAATTGGCCTTCTATAGGCAGACCGGGACTGTCGTATGAGGCGAAAATTATTGATGAGGAAGGCAATGAACTTCCCCCTAATGCTGTCGGTGAAATCTGTATTAAGGGGGTACCCGGCCGAACATTGATGAAGGAATATTATAATGATCCGGAAGCGACGGCAAAGGTTTTGGAACCCGGAGGATGGTTTCATACAGGGGATAAGGGCTATGTGGATGAGTCAGATTGGTTTTACTTTATTGACCGAAAGGTAAATATGATTAAAAGGTCGGGAGAAAACGTATCGACTACTGAAATTGAAAATATTCTCATGTGCCATCCTAAAATTGCGGAAGCAGCGGTGATCGGTGTACCTGATCCTATTCGTGACCAGGCAGTGAAGGCTTTTATTATATTTAAAGAGGGGGAAGAGCTTAGTTCTGAGGAGACCTTGGACTATTGCCGAGGTCGTATGGCTGAATTTAAAGTGCCGTCCTTAATAGAAATAAGGACCTCTCTTCCTAAAACTTGCACAGGTAAAGTACAAAAAAAATTACTGTCATAAAGGGGGTGGTTAATTTAAGACGATGTTAAACCCTTCGTAATTTATGGCTCCCTTATCGTGAATCATGTATTGACAAGAAAGGATGATTAGAAATGACAATTAAAATGGAAATGGTTGGACAAACATTTGGACCGTTTGAACGCGACTATAATTTTAAAGATTTAATTCTTTTTGCGCTCGGCTGTGGTGCCGGCTTTGATGGCAAAACCGATTTGGAATATGTTTACGAAAAGGATTTAAAAATTCTGCCGATGTTTGCGGCAATGCCCATTGTGGACAGTGAAGTCACTAAAACCATTGATTATGGCTATAATTATGCAGGGTCGCTCCATTGGGGATTCGATTTGCAATTTCATAAGCCGCTGACAAAATTGTCCGGTAAATTAAGCACGCATGTACTGCTTAAGGGGTTATATGACCGCGGACCTGATAAAGGTTTGTTAGCCCAACATGTGGGAGACACCTATGATGAAACCGGTGAAAAAATATTTACCAACGAGAGCTGGGATTGCTTAATCTATGATGGAGGTTTTGGAGGTCCGAAACCCCCGAAGGATATCGTGGAAATTCCGGAAAGAGAACCCGACTTTGAGGTTGAAGAGCGGATTCCTGAGAATCAGGCACTCATTTACAGATTGTCAGGGGATTTTCACCCTCAGCATATTGATTGGGAATATGCTAAAGCAAATGGTCATGCAAAGCCAATTCTTCATGCAGTGAGTTTCGCAGGAGTAGCTTGCCGCCATTTCATTAAAACAATTATTCCCGGAGAACCTGAGCGCTTGACACGTTTCAAAACTCGAATCACGGCTTCACTTCTCCCAGGAGCAACCATTAAGACTCAAATGTGGAAAATGGGCGAAAACAAGGTTCATTTTAGAGTTATTGATGCTTATACCCAAGCGAAACCCTATCTAAACTTTGGAATAATTGAATGGAAATAATTTAAAACAGTCTTAATCGAGTGTCCTTGATTTGCTGATCTACCAAAAAAGGGAGATGAAAAGTATGCAGCCCCAAAAAACGCTCGATGATTTTGAACTAACCCCTTTTCTTAAGAAAATGATACTTTTTGCGAGTGGCGGTCCCTTCTTGGATGGCTATGTCCTAGTTATTATAGGTGTTGCACTTGCCCAATTGGGGCCTCAACTCAATTTAGATGCACACTGGAGCGCGTTGGTTGGGGCTGCCGCTTTGGCAGGAATTTTTTTAGGCACTGCTTTATTCGGATATATAACTGATCTGGTGGGACGTCAGTTGATGTTTACCATCGATATTATGGCAATTGCAATCATTTCCCTTGGAACGATGTTTATTACAACCCCTATGCAGCTTGTTGTTATGAGGTTTTTGATAGGAATTGTTATTGGGGCGGACTATCCGATCGCCACTTCCCTGGTGACAGAATTTACACCGCGAAAGTACAGGGCTCTTTCGATCGGATTTATCGCAGCTGTTTGGTATGTAGGTGCAACTGCAGCGGATATTGTGGGATATCTTTTGAGCGATGTAAATAGCGGTTGGCGATGGATGCTGGGCAGTGCTTTTATTCCTTGTGTCATTCTCTTTGTTGGACGGTGGGGCACTCCGGAATCACCCCGGTGGTTGGCTCGTAAAGGGCGTGTTGATGAGGCTCGTGCAATTGTACATCAGTTATTTGGGGCAGATGTAGAATTAGAACCTGAAGAGGTTGTAAAAACACAATATAGCAAGATTTTTAAAAAAGGATACTTTAGCAGAATGCTGTTTGTGGGTACCATATGGGCATGTCAGGTTGTCCCCATGTTTGGTCTATATACATTTGGTCCGCAGATCATGAGTGCATTTGGCTTTGGGGCCGGAAAGCAAGCGATTTTAGGTGATATAATTATTAGTATGTTTTTCTTAATCGGCTGTATTCCGGCAATGTTTTGGTTGAATTCGATAGGCCGCCGCCCCTTGATTATAGGAAGCTTTACAATCATGAGTATTGCCTTAGCCGTTTTGGGAATTTTTCCAAACGCTAATATCTGGATTGTTGTTGCCGCCTTTGGAACTTATGCATTCTTTTCCGGTGGCCCCGGTATTTTGCAATGGCTTTATCCGAATGAACTTTTCCCAACCGAGATTCGGGCTTCGGCAGTGGGGGCGGCTATGGCTTTCAGCCGCATTGGGACAGTTTTATCGACTTATGCCTTACCCATTTACATGAGCTCTCATGGGATCGGGCCCACAATGCTTGTTGGGGTAGCCATCTCGGTTCTTGGACTGGTTGTGTCAATAGCTATGGCTCCTGAGACAAAAGGTTTGACGTTAGCTGAATCAAGTTCGGTGGATTTTAAGAGATACAAGCTTAAAGAAGAGGGCTGATATTTTACAAGAGGTTGTTGGACAACTATTAGACAACTATTATATGAGGCTAGATATAATTGCAGGGACTGTTGCATAGCAACAGTCCCTTGTAGTAGTGCGTCACGCATGGCGAAGTGCAACTAAGATAAAAACATTTAAGAAATTTGATATAATAAATCGAAAGAAAGGAGGGAACGAATGTATAAGCTTCGGGGACTTATCTTAATAATTGCTGCTGCTACATTTTTTGGTTTTATGCCGATATGGGCTAAACTCGCCTATTCAACAGGACTTACTGCCTTCGAGGTCGCCTTCCTGCGTTCGGGTATGGCTGCCGCTATGTTAGGAGTATATATACTCTATCGTAAGATTGATTTTCATATCGAGAGGCAACAGATTGGTCCGATGTTATTGTCGGGTACTTTGGGTTATTCAGCGACTATTCTAACGTTGTACCTATCATATACATATATCAGTGCCGGTGCAGCCACATCGCTACATTACCTGTTTCCGGTGCTGGTTATGCTGCTCAGCTATTTTATCGATCATGAGAAACTACCGCTTTACAAATGGATGGCTCTGTTGACATCTTTGGGTGGCATCTACCTGATTGCAAATCCGAGGGGAAGTAGTTTTTCTTTCCGGGGAGTTATCCTAGCCATAGGTTCGGCCGTATTTTTTGCCATCTATGTGTTTTTAATTGACCATCCCCAGCTAAAAAAGATGGACAGCCTGGTCCTGGCTTTTTATTCCTGCGTGATTACATCCATCATCTGTCTGGCAGCGGTCATGGCTCAGGGGAATTGGCCCTTGATGCTTACGCTGAAAGGTCTGTTCTATATCGCTTTGTTAAGTTTTTTCTGTACTGCCTTGGCCCTGATCTTCTTCATCAAGGGGGTACAAATCGTGGGGGCTTCCAATGCTTCCATACTGAGTACCCTCGAACCGGTTGTTAGCCTGATAGCCGGGATCATCATTTTACATGAACCACTAACCTGGTCTATATCCTTGGGCTGCGCATTGGTTGTAGCGGCCGTTATTCTTGTTGCTTATTCTAACCTCAGCGGTAATTCATAACTCTATTCGATAGAGATCTCGTGCTGAATATCAATATCTAATCGTTTTAGTTTATAAAATAAACACTGCCTGGAGAGATCCAATTCTTTAGCGGTTTTATTGATATTGCCGTTATTCCTTTTTAAGGCTTGTGTCAATATTTCTCTTCCAACTTGCAGCATCGTTTGTCTATAATCATTTTGTTTGGGGATGATGATCGGCAGAATATTATTCTTAAGTGTTTTGTCTAGAAGAAAGGCAGGTAAGTGCTTCACTAAAAGGGAAGTATCGGTGGGGTCAACCATATTCATTGCATGCTCGATACAGTGACTTAACTCACGAACATTTCCCGGCCAGTCATGTTTTTTCAGGATGTGTATGACTTCATCCGATATATTGTTAATCTTTCTTCCCAGAATCTTACTATATTTCCCGACATAAAACCAAGATAAGGCAATAATATCCTCTTTTCTATTTCGCAAGGGTGGACATTCTAAAGTGACAACAGCAAGCCTATAATAAAAATCACTGCGTAGTTTTTCAGTTTCAATGGCTTCTTGAGGATTGATATTCATGGCGCTGATAATTCGAGGATTTATAGGGATTTCCTTGTTGCTTCCCAACCTTCGAATACGATTTGTTTCTAGGGCTCGTAAGAGCTTTGACTGGAGAGCAATATTCATAGAATTGATTTCGTCGAGAAAAAGCGTGCCATCCTTCGCCGCTTCAAACAATCCAGGCTTATCTCCCGCCCCGGTAAATGCACCTTTAGCTGTTCCAAACAGGATGCTTTCCAGTAAATTATCCGGAATGGCTGAGCAGTTAATGGCGATAAAAGGCTCTTTTGCTCTGGAACTATCGTTATGAATACTTTGGGCAAAGAGCTCTTTACCTGTTCCTGTTTCCCCGAGAATCATGATCCGTGATTCCGAACGGGCCATTCTTTTAGCGGTATTGATGACACTTTGCATGGCTTCTCCGGAACCGATGATGTCGTCGAACGAAAATTGGGTTCCATTGCTATTGCCTTTTTGGGACTGTTGAAAAAGCGCTTTTTGAAGTTCAAATACTTTATCTGTTAAGGCTTGTAATTTGCTTGTATCGCGGCTTATGGCAAAGGAACCGATCACTTCGGATCCTGAAAAAACGGGATAGATATCCATTACGAGATCAACGGGCTGACCATAGGCAGAAGGATATCTAAATTTCTCATTTTTCATAACCCGTTTTTCGGTGATTGCTTTCATATGGACACTGTTTTCTTTATGTAAACGGTAAACCTCCAATACATTTTTTCCTAAGATATCTTCAGTTTTGTAGCCATCTATTTTTTCAAATTCAGTTGAGATAGTAATAATTTTTCCTGTTGCATCAACGAGTGAGTAATAACAATCTTCCAAGCAATTTAAGGAATTGCTTAGAAGTTCATATTCGGCACTGACATTTTTAAAACGCATTTTTAATTCGTTAAAGTTTTCCAGCGGTTGGGACAGCTTGCTTTTAGTCATCAAGTGCATCTCCTTCGGCGTTTATGCTGTAATGTCGGTTATGATATTTTTCATTATTTTACTCAATGATATACGGAAATTTCACTTAACTATCTATAATCCGCGCCATGTTTCAGGTCTTAAGAGGTCCTGTCGGTTTTGTTCTATTACGTCTGACAAAGCCGTAAGCAAGGTTTCCTTTTCTTCGGGAAGATGAGCTTTGAGGGTTAAGTAATTCGAAGCATGGTTGCTTCGAAAGATGCAGTTGCTGACCTCTAAATGTTTAATCATCAACTCCAGCTCTTGGAGAATTTCCCAGGGGTTTAGCAGCTTGAAAGTTCCGGCCTTCACTTGTCTTAGCAGAGGGGCTTCAGGTTCAAGCATTAAGGTTAGAGTCCCCAAATAATGCGGATCTATGGCACTCACAACCTTTGCGGTTTCTAAGGCATGCTCTTTCGAATATTCCTTACCCCCAAGACCGGATATAACAGTGCAGGATAATAGGATACCACTGGCAACAATTCGTTGACCGGCTGTAATTAAATCTTGTGGTGTTACACCTTTCTTGATCTGTTTAAGGATCTCTGCACTTCCGCTTTCAATACCTAAATAAACAATGTGTAAACCATGCTGACGGAGTCGATTGAGTTCCTCCGGTGATTTCGCTAAGATATCTAAAGGTCCGCCATAAATGCCGACCCGTTGGAGGTGTGGAAAGGTTGCATAAAGTTCGCGAAGAATAGTTACTAAGAGATCGGTGTCTAAAGTAAGTGCATCTCCATCGGCGAGAAAGATGCGTTCGGCGGAAGGGTATAATGAGGCCCCTTCTTTGATAATTTCTTTTATTTCACTGTAACTTTTTTCACGATATCGTTTGCCTTTATACATATTGCAAAACGTACATTGATTATGCTTACAGCCCACAGTAACCTGAAGGATAAGACTTGAGGCCTCGCTAGGCGGACGGTAGATTGAACCTTCGTAAAACATCGGCTTTCTTACTCCTTTCGGGCCCGGGGTACAACTGAATCTACGACAATCTTGACTTGATTGTTTTTGGCCATAAGCGTTTTGGCGACAGTTTGACGTATTTCTTTATACTCCGATTCTTTGATGCTAGGTGGGACAATAACACTAAAGATGATGTTGATATGATGTAAACCCTCGGTCATTCGAACATTTTCCACGTCAATTGAATGGCCAATTTCCCGGATTTCTTGGTGAATAAATGCATTGACCTGAGCAAGTTTCTCCGGATTTGTAGTTAAAGGATCAATGTGAAGAACCATATTAATGCCCAGTTCATTGGAAATTTGCTCCTCAAGATCGTCAACAATCGAATGAGCCTTGATCGTACTAACCGTATCCGGAAATTCGGCATGGATCGAGGCAAGGATTCTGCCTGGGCCATAGTCGTGAACCTTTAGATCGTGAGTACCGACAATATATTGTCCGTGGCTAACCTTGGCCCGGATATCTTGAACCAGATTAGGATCAGGGGCACTGCCCAGTAATAAGTTGATGGTTTCTTTCGCAATTTGTAAGCCTGTATACAGGATTAATACGGAGATAGCCAGACCGACAATTCCATCAATGGATAAGTTAAAATAATGGCTGATCAGGGTTGTTACTAAGACTGCACTTGTTGCTAAGACGTCATTAAGACTATCGACGGCAGTAGCCATTTGGATACTGGAGTTTATTTTCTTGCCGATATATCGATTATAGGAAAACATCCAAAGCTTAACGATTATGGAAAATATCAAAATAATAAGCAGGGTGGCACTAAAAATGACTTTTTCCGGAGCGAGGATTTTGGCTATTGAACTCTTAAGCAATTGAAAACCTACGGCGAAAATAAGAAAAGCCACGATAAGGGAAGAAATATATTCAAACCTTCCGTGACCAAAAGGATGTTCCGGATCAGCAGGGCGATTGCTCATCTTGGCACCGATGATTGAGATTAAGGAGGATCCCAAGTCTGAAAGGTTATTAAATGCATCAGAAATAACTGCAATGCTGTTGCTAAGCATCCCAATAGTCAATTTGAGGATAAAAAGAGAGAGATTACAGACGATGCCTAGGACCCCGCCGAGAACTCCGTAAGCTTCACGAACTTTTTTGTTATTAATATCCTCGTAATTTTTAATAAAAGCTTTAATAATCCAATTTATCATATGATCCTCCAAAGTGACTTATTAAAAGATAATAAAAGTTAGGTATAATTATGGAACATCCATCCAAGACTGAGGATAGAATTGATAGCAAAGGCTTTAAGGGAGGTTATTAAGTGAAAAAGCTTTATTTAACCGCTGTTCTTCTTATCTCACTTTTTATATTAAGCAGTTGCGCTCATAAAGATTCTGTCCCACAAGATACCACGAATACAAGCCCAAATACAGCTGTTCTCTCTGTTAACGATTTTCTTAATGATCAGGAAAATACACGGTATACTTACGTGGGACAGGGAAATGAGTATGCTTCATTCACCACTAATGTTGATTATATCAAGGGAAATCGTGTGCAGCTTAGGTCGAATAACGGGGGGACAGAAATCGTTAAGGTTATCGAAAATAGTAATGGGGAGCTAATTCAGCTTCTTGCTCGGGGTGAAACTTATTTTCGGGAAGATTTTACCCAAAGCGCGCTCCTAAAAAGTACTGAGGGAGCAAATAAAGGCGAAGTACTCTTGAAGGAGCCGATTGCCATAGGTACGACATGGACACTCCCAGACAATCGGAAAAGGACAATCACCAATATCGACGTCAGTTTATCAAACCCTGAGGGTCATTACAAGGCGGTGGAAGTAACCACGGAAGGTAACGAGGGTAAGACAGTGGATTACTATGGACCGAATGTTGGCTTGATTAAAACAGTCTATCAATCAAACGGAATAGAAGTTTCTTCTATGTTAAATAAGATTGAGAAAAATGTTCCTTTTGAACAAACGGTAAGATTTTATTACCCCAATGTTAATGATGAAAAGCTTTATTATATGGATAAGAAACTTTCCTTTAATACCAATGACATTACAAGACAGATTTTTGAGAAGGAATTTAAAAATTCCCCGCAAGCTAATCTCGGTAAAGTCTTGGGGCCAAATGCAAAAATCAATAGTCTCTATCTCAATAAAGATAATCGTGTCTATATTGATTTAAATAAAGAATTCGTAAGTGAAATGAATGCAGGCTCAGGTTATGAAGGCATGATTTTGCGGAGTTTGGTCAATACAGTAGGGGGATATTACGGTGCAGCTAAAGTTTACTTAACAATAGAAGGAAATCCTTACGTATCAGGGCATATTGAAAAGAAAAAAGGTGAGGATTTTAGCGTCAACATAAATAATTGTGTAGGGCTAAAGTAATCTTTAATCATCTGTGTTACGCGGGATTGGTGCTCAGAAGGTTTTGAATCATTGCCTGTGTATTGATCCGAAAAGCATTGAAGGGTTGTTCGGAGCGACTTTCCTCGTCCCGAAAAACTTCTTCAAAAGCAGATAAAATTTCGGCCTCACTGTACCCTAATTCAGCACGTTTGAGTATAAAACTCCGGCTTTCTTCCGCAGCCTTAATACAATCCTGCCAGAAGTGCGGCATATAGTGAGGGTCGATCAGTCCATAATGAGAAGAATATATAAACCGCGGATGAAGCATTTGACACTTTCCTATGGATTTAATGGCTTCATAATAGCTGACCAAGAAGCCCGGATAGATGGTCCCCGATTGACTTAATACCCCGCATGATTCGCTGACAAATAAAATTTCGTCATTGATCAAGAAGGAAAGGGTGCAACGGGTGTGTCCGGGAGTCTCTATGACTTTAATACTGATATTGCCCAAAGTAACCATAGCGCCTTCAGCAATTGAGGAGTCGATTTTCATAAGATCATCGTTGTAATTCTCAATTAATCCTTCCGCGTATATACCGGCGGCCTGGCGGCCCAAATCACGAATAGTGGCTAAGGCGTTAGGCCGTTTAAGTATAGCTTGATCATACTCAGAACCTAAAACGATAAGGTTAGGCCATTCTGTTTTTAAGTAGGGGACAGCACCGATATGATCATAATGAGCGTGGGTAAGGAGAATATAATCTAAAGGACGATTCGGAATTACATTTTTAATGTTCTCAATTAAAGTTTGCGCACAATAGGCCATACCGCAGTCGATTAAGGCGGTCTTTTGATCGCCGACGATTAAATAGGCATCACCGCCGCGACCGCCTCTGACATCATAGATGTTATTCATTTTAACAACACTTTCTTAACGATATTAAAAATATATCATTAAATTTTAACACAACAAGATGCATTTTCCTAGTTCTTTGAACAGCATTAATGGTGGATAATTTGCAGTGCGTTTAACAGCCACTGTTTGAGGCCGGCTTTGGGGCGAGCAGGAGGGAGGGGTTTTCGTCCATAGACCAAGCCAAAACCAAAGTAGCCTTGAGTCCTCCTTGTGAAACTTACATTCTTCTGCAGTCTGGATATTAACCCGGGCTGTTTGGTTACTTTATCGGCAAGATCTTTAATCAAGAGCCAATCTTTTTTTAGTTTATTAGCGATGAGACTGCCATTGTTTTTTAACGGTTGCGGATTTTTGATTTCAACATCTTGGAATCCTGCCTGGCTGATTGATTGAGACCACTCTTCAAAGGATACGGGGTTTGTGTTCGGACCAAAGCAATCTGCCAATTGCTTTTTGAGAGGAGGAGGTAAAGCATGAAGTAGGGCCATCTCAAGATCGGCAACTTGACCTTCGGGTTTAAGCACACGGTAGAATTCACGGTATACTTGAATCTTATCCAGAAATACTGTTACTGATTCGGCAATGACCCAATCAAAGGTGTTTTCGGCGAAGGGCAATTGATTAACATCTGCTAATTTGAACTCTACAAGATGTGATATTCCCTCTTTTTCAGCTCTTTGGGCGGCTTTTTCAATCATCTGGGGATTGATATCAATCCCTATAATCTTACAACCAATCATTTTGGCGAGGTGACAGCTTGTAAGGCCACTGCCGCATCCGGCGTCAAGCACGTAGTCTTCAGGTTTAATCTGGATCGCCTCTAAATTCAGCTTAGTAGCAGGAAAGCCTCCGGGATGAGAACTACCGATACCAAGCCACGCCAGTAATTCAAAATAATTCATATCTTCAACTCTTTTGTTCTCAAAAGAGGCCATAAATCACCCCTCCTTTTCTGATGGTATTATATTCCAAGGAGGGGTGATTGGTACGTTTGCTTTAAGTGAGTAAATCTGGCTATTTTTTCTTTTTCTTTTTGTTTTTCTGTCCCGATTCTGATCCCTTAAAGCTAATAGCGCCATGGGGGCAACTTTTGATACAAACCCCGCAGGCGATGCACAGTTCAGAGTTGACAAACGCCGGTCCTCGACTTAAGAAACCTAGCTTTTCTTGTGAGATTGCTTTCTCAGGGCAAGAACGTCTGGAAGGACACATCGGTGAACGATCACATTTAAGGGGATCAACATAGGCTGCTTTACTCACAACTCCCACTCCAATCTATTTAACGGTTGTATACCTAATGGGGGTATATTTGTAAGCATACTATAAATTGATCAATGCGACAAGATGATTTAAGGTTATAAATACCATTTTTTTATTTGGATATTTTGGTGTAATATTATAGGGAATTATAGAATATTTACGAGGAGAGGAAGTATATATGGGGACTACAGGTATTCCCGGATCAACACGACAGACAATGCAATCGAGGCGAGTCCACGGAGAACCTGCAGGAGTATATCATTATAGCCGCAAGAAGAGAAGGAGGAAGAAACATTGGACCAGGATTGTTCTTTTTATTTCTCTTTGCTGCCTATTACTTGCAGGATTTCGCTTTGCACCTTTTCAACCTTTTGAAGGATTGCGCAATCTATGGGTAACCACGGCTATGACAACGTTAAACCACCAATACTTGGCGACTTGGTTTTTTAGTAATGATGAAATTCAAAAAATATTAGATAAGAATAAAGCGGTTGATCTAGGAAATTCAAACCCTTCCGCCATCAACATCTTAGGAGCAAAAAACGATAAAGAAATTCAGCTGATTGATATTAGTCAAAAAGGGTTTAAAGGATATTTGCTGAAGATAAAAGATCCATCCCGAGTCAAGGTTGCAGGGACAAGCTATCTTGGTAAGCGGGGAGAAAAGGCGGCAGAGATAGCTAAGGAATCGAATGCTGTTGCGGTTATTAATGGAGGGGCTTTCAGTGACCCGGAGGGGAACGGGAACGGCGGACAGCCTCGCGGTATTCTCATTTCAGGGGGAAAGATTCTTTACAAAGAAAATGTCAGTAAGTATGATCTGATTGGCTTTGATCGAAATGATAAACTCATCTTAGGTCATTATTCGCTGGCCCAAATTCAGAAAATGGGTATTCGGGATGCAGTTTCATTTGACCCTTTTCTCGTTGTTAATGGCAAACGGGCCATTACTGAAGGGGATGGGGGTTGGGGAATAGCGCCGCGGACAGCCATTGGACAAACCAAAGATGGGACAGTCCTGATGCTGGTTATTGATGGGCGCCAGGCCGGTTCGGTTGGTGCAACACTCAAGGATGTTCAAGAGATCATGCTTAAGTACGGTGCTTATAATGTGGCGAATCTTGATGGGGGTGCCTCCTCGGTACTTTATTATCAGCAAAAGCGGGTGAATAACCCTTCAAGCCCCTACGGAGAACGTAATTTGCCTTCATACTTTATTGTAAAGTAAATGTGAATTTAATAATTAACAAATTCATCAATTGATGTAAAATAAGAAGTGTAAATGTAATAGGGGTGGGTAGGGGGAAGGTTTATGTCGGAAGATAAGCAATGCTTAGAAGATATTAAAGACCAACTCGAGAACCTATTAGATACGTTCAGTGTCGTTGAGAAGATGTATGAATACATTCGGATCGTCGAACCGATTACCCATCAGGTTATTGTGGAACGGGGAGAATACCACTTGAATCCCGGAACGGAATGTTATGGGATATGGGAAAACGAAAAATGTTGCAAAAATTGTATTTCGATGCGTGCCATCAACGAGAATGAGAGCATTTTTAAGATCGGCCATACTCCCACAAAGATATTTTTAATCATGGCAACTCCTATCCAGTGGAAAAATCAAAAATTCGTCCTCGAAATGTTTAAAGATGCTACTAAAGGTATGATTTTTGAAAATGAAAGTAATAAGACCCAATTCACAATTCTGCGCGGTCTTATTGATGACTTGAACTACATCGCTTTGCATGACTCACTGACGGGATTGTATAATCGGCGTTTTATTAACGAAAGATTGCCGGTTAATCTTGATGCGGCCAAGAAATTGGGGCAAAATCTATCCGTAATAATGGCTGACATTGATTTCTTTAAAAATGTTAATGATACTTTTGGCCACGCGGCAGGGGATGGCGTTTTAAAATCCTTTGCGGAAATACTGTTAAGCTGTATTCATAGGGAAAGTGACTGGGTAGCACGGTTTGGGGGCGAAGAGTTCCTAATTTGTCTTCCCGGTGCCGGTTTAGAAAAGACTCATGAAATCGCCGAACAGATGCGTAAACAGATTGAAGGTAAAACGTTTATTTGCGGTACGCACGTGATAAAAGTTACCGCAAGCTTTGGTATATGCAGTATTATTCCCTCTGAGGGTGATACCTTGATAGATTTAATTGAATGCACGGACAAGGCCCTTTATGCAGCTAAAAGAAAAGGCAGGAATCGAGTGGAGTGACTGAACTTAGAGAATTATTTGAAAACTAAGCGAATTGAGCAGGAATTAAAAGGGATTTGTAGAATAGGGAACAAAGTTGATCATACAGCAGTTAGTTAAGGACATGAGGAGGATGTAACATGAACAAGTATTTATGCCCCGGTTGTGGGTATGTCTACGATCCCGCCCTGGGCGATCCCGAGGGGGGCATTGCCCCGGGAACAGCGTTCGAGGACATTCCGGATGATTGGGTTTGTCCCTTATGTGGGGTAACAAAAGCTGAATTTGAAGTTATTGATGAGAACAAAGAAGTAACAAAAACAAAACGGTATTTATGTACAGGTTGCGGGTATATTTACGACCCCGCTCAAGGCGATCCCGAGGGAGGAATTGCCCCGGGAACAGCATTTGAGGATATTCCGGATGATTGGGTTTGTCCTTTGTGTGGTGTCACAAAAGCAGAATTTGAAGTTGTTCAAGAATGATCCAAGTGAGGCGGGCCAATGGCCCGCTTCTTTTTTATTACAAGCTTTTTTTGCCCTGAAAAAAGATCTTTGGCATATGCTCAGGATGACCTCAATGCAGCAGGAAAGCCTGATATGATAAAGCTAACAAATTTTAAATGTTGGGAACCTTTTCCCTTGCCAAATCATCTATCAGGTGTCTAGACGAAATAATTCAACTGAGGTGAGGCGGTTTTGGAAAGGGCAGGAACCGAGGGGGTACCCATAGTGGTTAGAAATGTTCACTTTAATCTTGGCTTTGATCAGTCGGTTAAGGGGAGGAAAGAAAAGTTCTGTACTTTTATAAACGACTATAAAATAAATATGTTTCGTTTGGCCAAAAGTATTCTTCGCAATGATGATGATGCTGAGGATGCGACTGGCGAGGCTATTTTGAAGGCTTACAAAAATTTGGACAGTCTCCGATCCTATGCTAGCTTTAAACCCTGGATAATGAAAATCCTTATTAACGAGGCTTATAGTTTAGCCAATCAGCGAAAGAAAGTGTTGTACATAGAAGATATGGAGATTCCCGAAGAAAAGGCGTGCAGTGACTTGAGGGAATTGTGGAGTGTAGTTAGTCATCTCGATGAAGAATTTCGCACCATAACCGTACTTTTTTATTATGAAGATATGAGTATCAAGGAGATTAGTAAAACTCTGGGTTTGCCTTCAGGTACGGTAAAATCCCGTTTAGCCCGGGCCAGGCAAAAGTTAAAAGTCTTGTTAATTGAAGAGTGGGGGCATGGAATAAATGGATGATCGAAGATTTGATAATCTTTTAAAGAGCAAAGCAATGAATGAACCTTTCAGTGTTCCCCCAGAATTTTCGGAAAGGATAGATTCCTTAATGAAAAATTTATCTGACAACCCACCGCGATTAAGGAAAGTCCCCAGGAAAATATTCTTGATTGCAGCCGGTTTTATCGTCTTTGCATCGACTGCGGTTGCTTCTCCTGTTGTATCGGATATGACCAGTGGAGTGATTAGCTATTTTAACGCACCTCGGGATTTCAAATACCTATCCCAGCAGGCCATCTATGAGCAATATAACAGCCAAGTCGGAGTTTCTGCTACTGACCAAGGAATTACTGTAACAATCGATAATTTAGCGGTAGATGATAATTATATCAATGTGTTCTATACTATCAAAAGTGAAGAGCCTATCCAATTGCTTGGAGATGAGAACGATCTAAAGCAGTGGCGTCTGAATTGGACCGCACCGATCTTCTGGTTTAAAGAGGATGGCCGCTACATTGAACCCCCTGCCCAAAATGAAGTAGAGGCTTACTTAGAGGATGCGTACACTCTTAAAGGAATGCAGCGTTTTGCTGTGATGGGTACATTAGAAGATCGAATGAACCTGGAATTGTATACCGACGGTATTTTTGGCAAAGAAGGTCAATGGCATATTCCGCTTAGCGTTGATAAAAGCAAAGTTGCAGTGGAAAGCTTAACTGTTACGCCAAAGCTTAAAGCTCAAGTAACTTCAGGCTGGAATGGGGAATACAAGCATGACATAACGGTAGAAAAGGTATCCATTTCACCCTTTGGCAACCAGATAGTTATCAGTGAACGAGCAAAAAATACTTTCTACCAATTTGTCCTTAAAGATGACCGGGGCGAATATCTGACCATGATCCCGGCTGCAACTTATGGCGGTAACTTTTTTACAAAGGCTACAAATAGCTTTGAATTTCTTGGCGGCAGAACAGATATGAAGGAGCTTACTCTTATTCCCATTGTTACTGGGGATGACGATGATGGTTTGCCGGCACCGAAGTTAGTAACGGTAGACATCGGCAACGATCCCATTCCAATGCCCCAGGGTGAGCTGGGTGGATTTGTGATGGATAAGCTGGAGATAACGACCGAAAAAGCAGTGGCCACTTTCCATCAAGTGGGGGCGGTGCCTATAGCAGAACCCAATTTAATATTTCTGGATGAAAAGGGTGAACAATTTGACTTTGACGTCTATCAGAATTCATACTACAACCGAGAAACAGGGGAAATCACTATAACCTGTACATTCCAAAATGCCACTGAAGAAGATATTTCTAAGGTGAAGAAGGTGGGTTACTTCACACGTTCTACAAAGCTCAACGAAAAGGAAGCCATACACATTGAGTTAAGTGAATAGTAAGTTGCAAAATGAAAGAGAGCTGGTCACTTTGTGGACCAGCTGCTTTTTTTATACTAACGGAAAGTATAAGTTTTGGGAAGATAAACTCTAAGTGCAACTAAGCTTCCGAAGGCCATGGACGGCCAAGTGCCGCTGAAGCCATGGACGGCGAGAAGCGGCCGCTCGCGCTAAGGCTTGGCGCAAGCAAGTTTTCTTTATTTCATTTGTTTTATATTGCATATTTTCGGCAAGACTATTATAATAATTTAGTGCAATGCGAATGCGAATGATTTGCAAATACCGTTAAGGATGGTTATCGATGAAAAGAATAAAAGTGGGTTTAATTATTGGTTTGCTTTTAAGTGCCTTAGTTATTACGGGCTGCGGGGCAATAAACAGTACAACAAATTCCTTAGGCACCGGCTCGGCTTCAGACACTGATCATAAGCTTACAGTCTATACCAGCGTCTATCCCATGTATGATTTTACCCAGAAAATCGCAGGTGATAAGATCATACTGAAAAATCTTGTTCCGGCGGGTACGGAACCTCATGAATGGGAGCCAACGCCCAGTGATATCGCAGATCTGGAGAAGGCTGATGTACTCATCTATAATGGTGCGGGGATGGAACCGTGGTTGGATAAAGTACTCAATTCCATCAACCCTGAAAAACTGAAAACGGTCGAGGCGTCAAAGGAAGTTAAGCTTTTAAATAATACAGATGGAGCAAAAAATAAAGGGACAGATCCGCATGTTTGGTTAGATCCTATGTCTGCCAAAGTGGAAATGGGTGCCATTAAGGACGCTTTGGTCAGTATTGACCCTGCCAATAAAGATTATTATGAAAAGAATTATGAGGATAATGCCGCACAGCTGGATCAATTAGATCAGGAATATAAAAGTGCTGTCGCTCAGTTTAGCAAAAAAGATATCGTTGTTGCTCACCAAGCCTTTAGCTATTTATGCAATGCTTATGGCTTGAATCAAGTCGCAATCGAAGGAATTTCAGCCGATTCAGAACCGTCACCGGCCAGAATGGCGGAAATCGTAGAGTTTGCCCGGGAAAAGCAGCTTAAATATATTTTCTTTGAAGAATTAGTGAGTCCGAAGGTTGCCCAAACGATCGCTCAGGAAACAGGAGCAGCTACAGCGGTCTTGAATCCTTTTGAGGGCTCAACGGATAGTGGTCAGCAGGCTGGCAAAGATTATTTTTCAGTTATGCGGGATAATCTTAAAGTTTTAAAGCAAGCCCTGCAGTAAGGAAGAAAGATGACGATGGTAATTGAAGTTAATCATTTGAATTTTGGATATAACAATAATTTAATTCTGAAGGATATCTCGTTTTCCGTAGAAAAAGGGGATTACTTAGGAATTATTGGGGCGAATGGGACAGGAAAAAGCACGTTGATCAAGCTCCTGCTTAAGATTATGGACCCGCTGAGCGGGGAAGTTAAGATCTTGGGCGAGAATGTAAAAACCTTTAAACGGTGGGATAAGGTGGGATATGTATCTCAAAAGGCCAATTCTTTTAATTCAAGTTTCCCGGCTACGGTCGAGGAAGTTGTTGCGGCTAATCTTTATTCCAAGATTGGTCTGTTCAGATTCCCGAACAAGTCACATATGAAAAAGGTCTATGAAGCCCTTGAACTTGTGGGAATGCAGAATTACGGTAAACGATTAATCGGTAATCTTTCCGGGGGACAGCAGCAGAGGGTTTTTATTGCCCGCGTCCTTGCCAATGATCCCGAAATCATGTTTTTGGATGAGCCGACGGTGGGAATCGATGCCCGATCCGAAGAAGCAGTCTATGGTTTACTGGGGAGGCTCAATCGGGAACTGGGACTGACAATTGTGATGGTCACCCATGATATCAGCGCGATTACAGTTCATGCCAATAAACTCGTTTGTTTAGGTGAGAATGGGATGTTTATTCATGATCCCAGAGAGGGAATAACGAAGGAGTTTGCTACAGAATTATACGGGTATAGTGTCAATCTCCATAACCACAATTGTAAGAACTGTTACAAAGAGGTATCTCAATGCTAGATATTTTTCAATATGATTTTATGCGGCGGGCTTTTATCACAGGAATTCTGATTGCTATAATTACACCATGCATCGGTGTTATCGTTGTGCTCAGAAGGCTCTCGATGACGGGAGATGCACTTTCCCATAATTCTCTGGCTGGTATCGCGGCGGGGTTGGTCTTAGGGATAAACCCAATCCTTGGTGCGGTTGTATTTTCGATTTTGGCGGCTTTTGGAATAGAAGAAGTCCGCAAAGCTTTTCCCAGATATGCCGATATTGCTATAGCCATCATTATGTCAACTGGAATTGGGCTGGCCGGTATTCTCTCCGGTTTTGTAAAAAATAGCGCCAATTTTAACAGTTTTCTTTTTGGAAGTATCGTCGCGATTAGTGATTTCGAGCTTTACCTGGTGATTGCCTTAAGCATTATCGTGATGTTAGCCTTTATCCTTTTATTTAAAGAGCTGTTTTATACGACCTTTGATGAAGAATCCGCTCGTCTGGCGGGGGTCCCCATAAAGGTTGTTAATTTTATTTTTACTCTGCTGACCGCGGTAACGGTTTCAGTTTCTGCGCGGACGGTTGGAACGCTGGTGATTTCCTCGTTAATGGTATTGCCGGTAGCGTGTGCAATGCAGATTTCTAAAAGCTATAAGCAGACTGTTGTCTTAGCCATTATTTTCGCGTTGTTTTTTACAACAACTGGACTTTATATTTCATACTATGCTAACCTTAAACCTGGGGGCACGATTGTTTTAGTTGGGGTTATAACGCTTATTGGAGTTTTGATTTCTAAGAATTTATCAAACATCTTGCGGAATAGGAATGATTTTTATGCAGGACAATAACAACGGCGATATTGATGAGCTTCTGGCAAAAGAAGGAGTTAAACGGACCAAACATCGAAAAGCGATTCTGGAAATTCTTGAACAATCGGAGACAGCTTTAACGGCCGATGAGATTTTCCTTCTTTTAAAAGAGAACAATACCTCGATTTGGCTGTCTACTATTTATCGAACGCTGGAAATGTTGACCGAGAGGGAGATCGTTCGAAAGATAATGATTATGGGTGAGGATAAAGCACGTTATGAACTCAGACATAATGAGCATAAACATTGTTTTGTTTGTGTGACTTGCCATAAAATGATTCCACTTGCCGATTGTCCTCTTGAAGGGTTTGAAAAAGAATTGCATGACAAGATGGATTTCGATGTTACCGGTCATAATCTTGAGATTTACGGCTATTGCCATGATTGCAAGCTAAGAAAACAATAATAAGCAAAAGGCAGGAGAAAGCTCCTGCCTTTTGCTTAAATTAGTGTCCAACACCTTTAAAATATGATATGCTTTGGGTTAAGTCTAAGAACGAGGTCAATTAGGTCCCGGGGCCAGGGGGCACGGAAAGATACCCAAGCCTCGGTTGCCGGATGATAAAAACCATAGAGAAAGGAATGAAGGGCCTGCCGTTGTAAAATACGGCGCTCCCCTCCGTATAAATCATCTCCGATCAGCGGGTGACCGAGAAATTGGCAGTGTGCACGAATTTGGTGTGTCCGTCCCGTATCCAGCACGAATTTCATTAAAGTTGCCTGAGGATAACGTGCCAGCACTTGATAACGAGTCAGTGCAGGCAAACCATCCGGGGAAACAATGCGTTGGACAAAGCTTCCCGGAGCTAAGCCGATGGGTTGATTGATAATGCCCTGGCTTTCTTGGACTTGTCCGTGAACGATACCGATGTATTCCTTTTGGATGAGTTTATGCTCCAGTTGATAAGCTAATTGTTGATGAGCAAAACGATTTTTGGCAATAACCACAATTCCTGAGGTATTTCGATCAATACGGTGGACAGGACGGAAGGGATGGGGGGTGCCTTTAGAATTCCAATATCCAACGACAGCATTGCCTAATGTTCCTTTAGGATACCGAGAATTAGGATGAACGACTTGACCGGGCGGTTTATTGATAATGAGCAAAAAATCATCTTCAAAAAGAATATCCAGGGGGAGAAGCTCACCTGGGATATTTGGCGGTTCTTCCATCTGAAGCTGAAGCGTAAGAATATCGCCGGTGTGCCCGCGGGAAGAAAGGTAAGTAAATTTCCCGTTAGCCCATGCGTGTTCACCTTGCTTAAGCTTTTGCAGTAGATTCCGTGAAAAATGAAATTTGTGAGCAAGAATATCCAGATATTTTTTACCATTGTCTTGAACTTGCAGCGTATATTCCCAAAGATCGTCTTTTATCATGGCAGCTCCTTTAAAGCAGGAAAATTTGTAGGTTAAAGAGAAATATAAAGTGAAATATATAGAAAAAACAAACATTCGTTTAAGCCGGATATAAGAAGGAAGGAATTCAAATGAAAGATTTACGCATAGATCAATTAGCAGATAGCATTATTAACTACTCCATCGGCTTAAAACCGGGCGAGAAAATTCTAATTGAAGTCAATGGATTGGAAATTCCGCTGGCCCAAGCTTTAGTCAAATATGCCTACCAAGCCGGCGGAGTCCCTTTCCTTACTGTTCATAATCATACCTTACTTCGGGAAATTCTCAAAGGAATTTCTCAAGAGCAAGCTCAGGCCATGGCGAGTTGGGATCTGGCCCAAATGAAAGAGATGCAAGCTTATGTGGGTATTCGGGCCGGGGAAAATGCCAATGAATATGCCGATGTGCCTGCGGATAAAATGAGAATTTATCAAAAATATTATTCAAAGCCGGTCCATTCTGATCAGCGTGTGCCGCATACACGCTGGGTTGTCATGCGTTATCCGAATGCGGCAATGGCACAATCCGCAAATTTGAGCATTGAAGGATTTGAAGATTTCTATTTTAAAGTCTGTAACTTAGATTATCAAAAAATGTCTCAGGCGATGGACCCGCTGAAAGCTTTAATGGATCGTACCGACAGGGTGCGAATAGTGGGGCCGGGAACGGACTTAACCTTCTCGATTAAAGGATTAAATGCAATAAAATGTGATGGGCACCTGAATATACCCGATGGGGAAGTGTATACCGCGCCGGTAAAGGATTCCGTCAATGGCCGGATTTCTTACAACACTCAGGCGGTTTATCAAGGCTTTACCTTTGATTCAATCGTTTTAGAGTTCCAAAACGGAAAAATCGTGAAAGCGACCGCAAATGATAC
This sequence comes from Desulfitobacterium sp., assembly GCF_034927245.1. Lineage (GTDB taxonomy): Bacteria > Bacillota > Desulfitobacteriia > Desulfitobacteriales > Desulfitobacteriaceae > Desulfitobacterium_A. Next base: position 65,623 of record NZ_JAYFQK010000024.1, on the reverse strand, counting down.
TGAGCGGATCGAAGATGTGTTTAACACGGATGAAGGTGCACGTTATATAGGTGAGTTTGCAATAGGTGTTAACCCATACATTCTCACACCGATGAAAGATACTTTATTCGATGAGAAGATTGATGGAAGCTTTCATTTTACACCCGGATCCTGTTATGATGACTGCTCAAACGGGAATAAATCAGCGATCCACTGGGACTTAGTATGCATCCAACGTCCCGAGTACGGCGGTGGAGAAATCTATTTTGACGATGTTTTAATTCGAAAGGACGGCCGGTTTGTAATCCCTGAGCTGGAAGGACTTAATCCGGAAAATCTTAAATAGTAGAGGGGAGTATATTTTTTGAAAATCATCAGCACAATGTCACTAAAACCGGAACAGATAGAGCAGGCGAAAGCTGTTCGTCCGGATTTGAGTATAGAAGTTGCAAAACAATTCACAGAGCCGGATGAGCAGGCAGAAGCATTATTGACTTATGGCTGGGATATAACCGAGCAGACGTTGGAGCTTTACCCAAACTTAAAATGGATTCAGGCGATGGCTGCCGGCGTGGATCAACTTCCCCTCAAAGCTTTTGCGGCAAAAGAAATTTTATTGACGAATGTTAGAGGAGCCCACTCTATTCAGATGGCTGAACATGTGATTTGGAGTATTTTGAACCTCTTAAGACAGGGAAGAACAGTTATGCACCAACAAGATCAAAAGGTTTGGAGCGCCAAGCTCAAGATTAATGAAATGAATGGGAAAACGGTTTGTATCGTTGGAGCAGGAACCATTGGAATTACAGTAGCCGAAAAATGCCACGCCTTTGGCATGAAGGTTTGGGGAATATCCCAAAGCGGGAAAAGCCATCCGGGCTTTGATCGTGTCGGAAGGCTGGAGGATATTGAAGGGTTTTTAAAGGAGAGCGATATTGTGGTTGCGCTTCTTCCCTTAACCCCTAAAACGAACCGCTTCTTCAATGCCGAACGTTTTAATCAAATGAAGGAAGGCGCCTATTTTATCAATGTAGCTCGGGGACCTGTCGTGGATGAGGAAGCCCTTGTCCAAGCTTTGCAAACGGGGAAAGTTCAAGGGGCTGCGCTGGATGTCTTTACAACTGAACCTTTACCGGAAACAAGTCCCTTCTGGACAATGGATAATGTTTTTCTTACTCCGCATATTGCGGGAAGATCCCCACAATATACGAAACGAATGTATGACGTTTTTCTTAAGAATATTCGGGAATATCCGAATACAAGCACCATGATTAATCATATTAACCTTGAAAACGGTTACTAATTCTAAGGAGTAGACGATGAGTCAAAAGAAATTACGATTGATCTATAACCCTTTTGCAGGTCGGCGAAGATTGGCCGGCGAGCTGGATGACGTGATCCGCATCTTTCAAGAGGGTGGATATGAAGTCTGTATTCATCGGACAGAGTCTCCGAAAGATATCGAACAGACTGCCGCACAGTCGCAGGATGTGGATACGCTTGTGATTGCAGGGGGAGATGGAAGTGTTCATCAGGCGGTCAATGGTTTAATGAAAATTGATGAGCAAAAACGGCCTGTTTTGGGTATTCTACCCGTAGGAACAGCAAATGACCTTGCTTATGCCTTAAAATTGCCAAAAGCGCGGGCAGAGGCATGTAAGGTGATTAACCGGGACAAGATTCTTGAAATGGATCTGGGAATGGTCAATGAACGCTATTTTGTAAATGTAGCCAGTGCGGGATTACTTACCGATGTTTCCCCTTTGGTCGACATTCACATGAAAAACAGTCTCGGCCAATTAGCGTATTACTTAAAGGGACTGGAGACGCTTCCGAGTTTTCGTCCTTTTCACGTGGAATTTGAACATGATGGGCACCTGTATTCTGAAGATGCCTTACTAATTCTTGCGGTAAATGGTTTATCAGTAGGGGGATTTAAACAACTTGTGCCAATGGCCTCCCTCAGTGATGGCAAACTGGATTTCCTCATAGTCAAACTGAGCGGCTGGCCTGAAACAATGCGGCTGTTGTTAAAGGCTGTCGGCAGGGGAAAAATGAAAAGCGAAAAGGTTGTTCAGTTTCAGACGGAGTATTTACGGATCACTTGTGATCGTGAGTCAAGTTCGGATCTTGATGGTGAATGGGGACCAAACAGCCCATGGGAAATTAAGGTAGGCCCTAAAATTAAAGTGTTATGCTGAAATAAACGCAAGGGAGGATTTCAATGACTCCTTCTCAGAAAGAGCTTTTGACCAAACTAAGTAAAGTTACCCGTGCCTATCTCGTCGGTGGAGCGGTGCGCGATCAGCTTTTGGGATTTACAGCAAAAGATATCGATGTTGTAACTGAACTAGACTTAGAGAAGCTTCAGCAGACGTTAGAAGGCTGGGGCTACCGTCCTCTTAGGATAGGTGCTCAATTTTTAACGCTAAGTCTCTTTTTGGGTGGTGAGCGTATTGATTTTACCCAGCTTACACAAAATTTAAAAGCAGATGCACTTCGTCGTGATTTTACCATCAATGCGATATATCAGGATATCCAAAGCGGAGAATATCTGGATCCTTTAGGAGGTCAAAAGGATTTACAGGAAAAGAGACTTTGTGCTTGCGGAGATCCTTCTGAGCGGATCATGGAAGACCCTATTCGAATCTTGCGGATGGTTCGATTTAAGGTTAAATATCAGCTGGAACTTGAGGAAGAAACGAAAAAGGCTGCCGGTGTTTTGATGGATCGTTTAACAGGGGTTGCCAGTGAAAGGGTCACAGAAGAACTGGGGCGGATTATGGTTCTTAATTCTGTAGAAGAAGCCCTGCGCCTTTTAGACGAAATCGGCTACTGGCAGGTTTATGTTCCGGAGCTTGCACGTTTAAAGGGATTAGTCCAAAACAAGTATCATGCGAAAGATGCTTGGGAACACACGCTGTATGTTGTGAAAAATACTCCTCCTCAAATCTTCTTGCGCTTAGCGGGGCTTTTTCATGACATTGGAAAATGGGAAACCGCCAGCCGCGAATGTTATGTATGGGGAAAATTAGAGGGCTCGGAAAAGGAGTTTTATATCAACGAGTTTCAAATTATGGGAAAGCAGCTTATGCGCTATCGCGGACAGTACGTGGAAGTTCACGGTGCACGGCTGGATTTTTACCCGCGCAAAATCCAAGTTAAACATATCCGTAAAGTAACCGGGAGAAAAATCGGGTTCGAATGGGTGGTTGATGGCAAGCGGCACTTTCTTGGTCATGAAAGGGAGAGTGCCCGATTGGTTCGTCAGATTTTACAACGCTTTCGCTTTTCTATGATCCTTGGCTCCGATCCGTTTGGAGAGAAAGAATTGCTTTGGGTCATTGAAAACCATATGAGCGGAACGTTAGCCTTTATGTCAGAGTTAAGAGGCGAAGGAAACCCTGCTTACGTTCAGGATAAAGTGCGGCGCTTTGCTTGGGAAAAAGGATGGAATGGCCGAGAATACCGCAAAGAACGCGTATTAAACCTACTGGATCTTTGGCGAGCCGATTTTTTCGGCGGGAAACAACGTGAACCGCAGGACGAGGAAATTTTCAATAAACTGCAAGCAAAGATTAGGGTTACTGCTGAGGATTTAGAAGAGCGTAAGCGGGAATTGGATTGGACGCAGCTGGAACCCTTTGTGCGTGGAAAACAGCTCATGGGCAAAGAGATTGGTGAGTTTAAAGAAACGGTTCTTACGGCGGTTATGCTCAATGAAAGGTACCAACCGGATAACCTAGGCTTTCTTGAAAAGGAGTATCAGAAATTCAAACTTGTCAATAGGTTGAATAACCGCTAAACTATGGTTATAAAATCTAAAATTGAATAATAAAAGAACTTTAGGTGAGGATGTGGAAACTTTGGAAAAACAATGGCGTTGTACTGTATGCGGTTATGTACATACGGGTGATAATCCCCCGGAAACTTGTCCTGTGTGTGGGGTTGATGCAAGTCTTTTTGAAGAGATCAGCAGTTCACAATCGGAAGCACAATCTCAGGCTCAATCATCTGGAACCGAAGCACAAGTCAAGACTCCTCACACTTCGGAACAATTAAACATCAAAAACTTGACACCCGAAGAAGAGATTCGTCATGCTCTCTACAAGATTTCTTATGGGCTCTATATTATTACAGCGCAATATGACGGCAAAGATAACGGACAGTGTGCAAATACCTGCTTCCAGATCACTTCAGATCCGGCTCGAATCGCAATAGGGATTAATAAGAATAACTATACTCATGAGCTGATCTCGAAGAGCGGGTATTTTGGGGTATCGATCCTTGACCAAAAAGGTCATGATTTTGCCCGAAAATTTGGATACCGTTCAGGCCGGGGCATCAATAAATTTGAGGGAGTTTACACCCATCGCGGGCAAACCGGAGTGATGCTGCTAGATGATGTCAGTGCTACGCTCGAAGCGCGAGTGATTGGGCAGCTTGACGCGGGAACCCATACCTTATTTTTAGCCGATGTTGTTCATGCGGAGCTTCTCAATGAAGGAGAACCAATGACATATGCTTATTTCCGAGCAACAAAATAAACAATTCTTATGGAAGGCACGTTTTCGTGAATTGGCGGAGAGCTTGGGTTTTATCAAGGTTGGGTTTACAGGAGCTCAACCTTTAAAGGAACTTGCCCTTTATCTTGGAGAGTCAATAAACGAGGGGTATGTTACCCCGTTTGTGCAAACAGACATTACGCTGCGAACAAATCCCCAAGCGGTTTGGCCAGAATGCAAAACAGTTGCTGTTCTGGCCTATCCTTTACCTTTGACAGCGCAGCCTCAAGCCAACGAAGGGGTACTATCCCGTTCGGCAGTAGGCGAGGATTATCACCGCGTATTGCGGATAAAGTTAGAAGAACTGAGTCAGAAGTTGCTTGAAGCGGGCTGGCCTTCCAATAATATCCGTCTTCAAGTTGATACCGGTCCATTAAATGAACGGGGGTTTGCGCTCCGTTCCGGGGTGGGATGGCTCGGGAATAATCAACAACTGATTATCCCCGGTGTGGGTTCATTTGTTGCTCTTGCATTATTGCTGTTGGATCAAGAGCTTCCTCAGGATGAACCGATCGCTAATTTATGCGGGACATGTCAAAATTGTATCCGGGCTTGCCCTGCTCGACTATTAGGAAAAAAATATTTCAATGCTTCCCAGTGTTTATCTTATCTTACACAGACTAAAGAAAGATTAACAGGCAAACAAGCGGAAAGTTTAGGCCGGCGCCTTTTCGGGTGTGATACGTGCCAGGAAGTATGCCCTCATAATCAAGGCGTGATTAGGCGAGAAGAAGAGACAAGGACGAAAGCAGAGGTCATGAGCCGAGGCGTAGATCCTTATCAAGTACTCATTATGACGAAAGCGGAGTTTAATGAACGCTTCCGGAAGACTGCCGCAGGATGGCGCGGTAAAGGGATTTTGCAAAGAAATGCTTACCGGATCATGGAAAATCTTCAGGATGAGCGCCGAATTTCCTGGCTTAAAGAGAATAAGTTAAAAAAATAGGAACCGTTGCCATTAAACTTTAATCAGTTGGCAACGGTTCCTTAAGTTTTATTTAATGCTTAACCCTAAATCCTTTTTTGGACAAACTGTTCGATGCGTTTTAGGGCCTCTTCAAGCTGTTCGGTTGAATAAGCATAGGAACAACGGATATGGCCTTCACCCGAGGGTCCAAAAGCCGTACCGGGAACAACGGCTACTTTTTCCTCGCGAAGAAGCTGTTCGGCGAAATCGTTTGAGTTTAGGCCGGTTGCGGAGATATTGGGGAAGGTATAAAAAGCCCCGAGAGGTTCGAAACACGTCAGTCCCATTTTACGGAAACCATGCACCATTAATCGCCGCCGCCGGTCATAGGTCGATACCATTGCCTCTTTAGCTTTTCCGGCAGAATGTAAAGCTTCAAGAGCCGCAATTTGAGCGGTAATGGGTGCACAAAGCATTGTGTATTGGTGAATTCGCGTCATTGCTTTAATAAAATCCGGATGCCCCGCGGCATAGCCGATACGCCATCCAGTCATGGCATAGGATTTTGAGAAGCCGCTGATATGAATGGTACGGTTTCTCATATCAGGCATGCTGGCAAAAGCCGTATGGGTTCCTTCATAAGTCAAATCGGAATAAATTTCATCGGATAAAACGATTAAATCATGCTCAATGACGAAACGAGCGATAGGTAAATAATCCTCGCGCGTCATGATTGCTCCTGTGGGGTTATTGGGGTAGGAAAGAACCAACACTTTACAGTTGGGGGTATAGGCTTTCTCTAAGTCCCCGACTTTTAAACGGAAACCGTCTTCGGCGTGAGTGGTGATATAATTCACCTCAGCGCCGGCTAGAGCAGCGCAAGGAGCATAGGATACGTAAGCGGGGTCCGGAACCAGAACAGCATCACCAGGACCGAGCAGGGCACGCATGGCTAAATCGACAGCTTCGCTGGCTCCGACTGTGATGAGAATCTGATGCTTAGGATCATACTCTACCCCCATATCACGAGCCATACAATAGGAAAGCTCCTGACGAAGTTCGATTAGACCGGCATTGCTCGTATACATGGTTTGACCCTGCTCAAGCGAGAAAATACCGCTTTCCCTTACAGTCCAAGGGGTTACAAAATCCGGTTCGCCAACACCGAGGGAAATCACGTCTTTCATTGTCGAGACTAAATCAAAGAATTTACGAATTCCGGAGGGGGGAAGCTCTCTTGCTATCGGTGAAAGATATTGCTTCACGGTGAAATCACAAGCCGAGCAAGGGCTTCTTCTTCTCCCATTAGTTCAACTCCGTCTTGTTTATAGCGGCGAAGAACAAAATGAGTACCTGTGCTTTGAATATGTTCGAGCGGTGCAAGCTTTTCGGCGACGAAAAGTGCAACCTCCTGCATTGTTTTGCCTTCAATCATAAGGGTCAGATCAAATCCCCCGGACATTAGATAAACCGCTTGTATTTCCGGGTATTTTTGCAGACGTTTGGCAATTTTATCAAAGCCAAACCCGCGTTGTGGAGTAACTTTAACCTCAATCAGTGCAGAAACAGTCTGAGCTCCCGTTCGTTCCCAATTCACAAGCGGACGGTAAACCAGGACGCGGTCTTCAACCCACTGTTGGATACGTTCTTTAATATATTCCGGTGCTAATCCGGTTTGAATGGAAAGTTCTTCAGGTGTTAATCGGCTATCCTGAGAAATAAGTTCAAGTAAGTTATGGTCTTCTTTGGAAAACAAATGCGGCTCCTCCTCTCAATATAAACTGAATTCTAATTATATAATTGTATAATATCATTTCGACTGTTCTACTACAAGAAAAAGTAAACAAAATTGGGCATTCAAGCAATTATGGGTTATAATATATCGATGAAGGTGATTACTTCTACAATGGGGGCTGGAAATGAATGCCAATCTATGAGTTTAAATGTCCGGAATGTGGAACAAAGTTGACAAAATTGTGCAAAATGGGTGAATCGGGACAGGAATTGATCTGTTCTGAATGTAATCGTGTTGGGCTTACACGCCAAATCTCCGGGTTTGCAAGTCCGGGAATAGCCGGGACAAGCGCAACAGGAGGATGTTCAAGTCACTGCGGCGGAAATTGCTCAGGCTGTCACGGTTAATCTAAGAAGGGAATGTAGGAGTTAATGTTAAACATCGTTATGGTCGAACCGGAGATTCCCCCGAATACTGGGAATGTTGCCCGTCTTTGTGCGGTTACCGGTGCGGTCCTTCATCTTGTAAAACCATTAGGCTTTGAAATTACGGATAAATATTTAAAACGTGCAGGATTAGATTATTGGGATCAGCTCGATCTTCATATTTACGAAAACTTTGCTCAATTTGAAGAAATGAATCCTTTAGGAACCCGCTATTTAGCAACAACCAAAGGATCCCGTACACATACGGATGTCCGATTTGAACAAAATTGTTACTTCTTATTTGGTAAGGAAACAAAGGGGCTGGCTCCCGAAATTATTGCCAAATATCCGGATACAGCGATTCGTTTACCGATGCTCCCAAATGCTCGCTGCTTAAATTTATCAAATTCTGTTGCTATAATCGCGTATGAGGCCTTGCGTCAGTGGGGATATCCCGGTCTTGTCTAAAGCATCAATAATCAAGCGGATTTCGGAGGAGGAATCATGAGTTATATCTGGACATTTATCCTTGCCCTTTTGATTGCTGTCGTGGCCACGCCTATTTCGATGGTTTTGGGCCATCGTTGGGGTGCCATTGCCATACCGGGAGGCAGACATGTTCATAAAAGACCGGTCCCTCGAATTGGCGGACTGGCAATCTATGCCGCTTTCTGGCTGGCTGTTGTGTTTACACAAAAGTGGGACTTTGAGCTAACGGGTTTATTTATTGGAAGCACAGTCATAGTTGGGGTTGGTCTTTGGGATGATATTAAAGATATGCGACCGTGGACAAAACTTTTCTGGCAGATTGCCGCTGCCTCGGTACTCTTATTGTTCGGCTTCTCGGTGGATCAAATCACTCTCCCTTATTTTGAAACAATACGTTTGGGATGGTTTGGCGGTCTGCTTGCTATCTTTTGGGTTATCGGGCTTGTCAATACTGTAAACATCTCAGATGGTCTTGACGGATTAGCGGCAGGGATATGTTTTATGGCTGCAATCCTCTTATTTTGGTCGGCTAACCGAATCGACCAGGTTGGTCCGGCGCATCTGACGATAGCCTTAGCGGGTTCGGCTCTTGGATTTCTTTTCTATAATTTTCATCCGGCAAAGGTATTCATGGGGGATACGGGAAGCATGTTCCTAGGATATATCATTGGCGGAATTTCAATCATGGGGTTATTAAAAACAGCTACGGTTCTTGGTTTGGTTTTTCCCCTGATCGTTCTGGGGATGCCGCTTACGGACCTAACCTTCGCGATTATCCGCCGCAAAATTCATGGACAGTCGATAGGACAAGCCGATAGGGGACATCTGCATCACCGCTTGCTTGACGCAGGACTCTCCCAGAGACAGGCAGTTCTTGTGCTCTATGCGATGAGTGCCTGTTTTGGAATTGCCGCGGTGTTAGGAACACTTAATTTATGGATTTGGGCAGCACTGTTGTTGATTGCGGATTTTACCTTCATACTAACGATCATGCTCCGTCGTAACCGGGCGCTGACGGGATTGGCTCGAAAGCACAGTAAGTAAATTATAAAATTGATGATAAGATGCCTTTAATGTAAACTCCCCCCTTTCTGTAGCATAAACTGCTTGAAAGGGGGGATGATCTATGCCTCTAAGTATTTTGGGGTTTTATACCGGGTTAACCGAACAGGAAAGAGCGTATTCCTATTTTCAGCGCTACGGGTATCTTCTCGATGAAATCGCCTTCTTCGAGGTTTCAATTCAGGAAAACGGGGAACTGTCAGCAAAACCCAGCCGTAAACTGGTCAATGAGGCTCGTCAGAAGGGAATTAAAACGCTGTTAGTGATTTCAAATCTAAATTCGAAAGGGCAATTTTCGGCGGAACTTATGTCTAGGCTAGTCCGCGACCCGGCATTTTCTAATCGGGTATACCAAAATATTCGTAATATGTTAAGTACATATCGTTTGGATGGTGTCAATTTTGACCTTGAAAAAGTAGACGTACGGGATCGAAATCTCTTCACTCAACTTATCTATAATTGGACCCGCCAATTTAAACAGGATAATTATCGAGTAACAATGGATGTTCCTGCAAAAACAGGGGAAGATACAACTGATATCTGGAGGGGAGCGTTTGATTATCCGGCTCTGGGGCAAATTGTCGATGAGATCATCTTGATGACCTATGAAGAGCATTGGCCGGGTAGTTCACCGGGTTCTGTAGCTTCTTTGCCATGGGTAAATCAAGTCCTTAATTACGCCTTGACCACGATTCCCGCTCAAAAAATAATGATAGGTGTTCCTTTATATGGGTATGACTGGGTTCTCGGCAATGGGGCAAAAGTGATAAGTTACCGGCGTGCGACGGAGTTGGCACGGCGGATGGGGGCGCCGCTGCAATGGGATACTCAACAACATTCCACCTTTTTCAATTATGAAAGTGAAGGAAAACGTCATACCGTTTACTTTGAAGACGTGCGGAGCTTGAAAGAGAAATTAGATCTGGCCATTCAACGGGGAATTCGCGGTGCAGCCCTTTGGCAATTAAATCTTAGTTATCCGGAATTATGGACAACGCTGCAGACATATAAGCAAATGTAAACCAAGTGGAGGCTTGGCTTACAGGGGAGGCATCATTAGTGGAAATTCGTTATCATGGACATTCTTGTTTTGAGATTTCCGGGTATGGGGGCAGGGTCTTGATTGATCCGTTTTTAACGGGTAATCCGAAAGCAGATATAAAAGCTGAGGATATTCAACAACTGGATGGGATACTCGTCTCCCACGGCCATGCGGATCATCTGGGGGATGCTATTGAGATTTCGAAACGAACGGGTGCACCCATAATCGGGGTTTATGAAATGGCCTTGTTTTGTGAGCGTTGCGGGGCTAGGGCGCATGCGATGCATATTGGCGGAAAGCATGAGTTCACCTTTGGTACGGTTCGTTTAACCCAGGCTTTGCATGGGTCGTTTTTCGAAGTCCCGGGAAGTGAAAATAATTTTGAATATGCAGGTTTGGCGTGCGGCTTCCTTCTGCAAATGGAGGGAAAATGGCTTTACCATGCCGGTGACACGGGCTTGTTTGGAGATATGGAACTGATTGGACGCCGTCATCCCCTAGAGCTGGCGATGCTTCCGATTGGGGATAATTTTGTCATGGGTCAGGAAGAAGCAGCCTATGCGGCAACGCTTTTGCGTGCCAAACGTGTGATTCCGATGCACTATAATACCTTTTCCAACATAAAACAAGATCCGAATGAGTTTAATGAAATGCTAAGGCGAAAATTCCCGGAAAGCCAGGGAATTGCGCTAAAACCCGGAGAAATATTGAGAATTGATTAGGGTTAATAAAAAACGTTATGAAAAGAGCTGCCAAGGTAAATGGCAGCTCTTTTCTGCTTTTTGTGTACAGCTAACGCTGGCTATTATCAAAGAAGGGGTATTTTTTTCGTAATTTCGGCAAAAATGAGAATAAGGAGTTGAGGAGTATGACGCAAAAAAATTGTACAGCAAACTGCTTTTTCCTCATTGATGGACGTTGCCGCTTAGAACATAGGCATGGGCAGAAGACCCCCATTTGTCCACATTATCTAGAACATGGGATAAGTAGGGGGGGACTTTAATCATGAAAAAAGGGAATAACCCGAAAGTAAAGCGAACAGATCCGTACGAAGCTTTAAAACTCGAAATAGCCGCGGAATTAGGCTTGCTGGATCAAGTACGGGATAAAGGCTGGCATTCTCTTAGTGCGAAGGATGCCGGTAAAATCGGTGGAATTATGACCCAGCGCAAGAAAAACATTAAATAATATCCGTAAGCTGTAATGGTTGAAAATCAATTCTTATGTTATAATACAGTTAAATAAATACTAAAGTTGTTTGTAGATAAGTGGGGAGCGTATACATTTGAGCCAAACAAAACATCAACAGATTTTAAGCTTTATTGAGAACCTTGCTGTGGGGAGCAAGGTTTCTGTGCGTTTTATCGCACGGGAATTGGATGTAAGTGAAGGGACCGCTTACAGGGCAATTAAAGAGGCCGAAAATAAAGGCTTTGTTCGCTCAATACCTAAGGTCGGTACGATACGTATTGAAGGAGTTAAAGAACGACAGATTGAAGACTTAACGTTACGTGAAGTTTCTCAAATCGTAGAAGGAGTTGTCCTTTGCGGTGCGGAAGGTCTGGATCATACCCCCAATCGATTTGTTATTGCGGCGATGGAAATAGATGCCATGGAGCGCTATCTTGAAGAAGAAGGACTTTGCATCGTAGGAAATCGTCATGATGCCCAACTTTATGTTTTAAATCACGGTTTACCTTTGCTTATTACAGGGGGGTTTGACCCTGAGCAAGATGTCCTTGATTTAGCTCGTCAAAAGAATTTGGCAATTATTCAATCTCCTTATGATACATTTGCGGTAACAACAATGATCAACCGAGCTCTTTATGATCGCTTGATTGAGAAGGAAATCGTACTCGCCGAGGATATTATGGTTAAAGATGTTCAATATTTAACGACTAAGGCGACGGTTAAGGATTGGTATGAACTTTCCCAAAAAACGAATCACAGCCGTTTCCCTGTTGTTGATGAGGACATGATGGTGGTGGGTATTATCACCGCCGTAGATCTTGCAGGGGCCGAGATGAATACTTCGGTGGTTGATGTGATGAATCCGAAGCCATATGTCGTAGGGCGTGACGATTCAGTTACTCATGTTTCCCGTATTATGGTCTGGGAAGGCTGGGAAATAGCTGCGGTTGCCGAGCAGGGCAAACTTATTGGAATTATCAGCCTCCAAGATGTACTGGAAGCCTATCAGCAGGTTCAGCAGCAGCCTCAATTCGGTGAAACTATGGATAACTTAATCTTAAGCGGCTTCCGCTATGCAGAGGATCCGGAAAACGTAACGATCGAAGGGGAAATAACCCAATTCATGATCAACGAGTTCGGCTCAGCGAGCTGTGGTGTGTTAGTCACGGTGATGAATATGGCCGGATATATTGCATTGCGTAAGCAACATCGTCTGGATGCAATAACGGAGAATTTTACGCTTTATCAATTGCAGCCGATCGCAGTAGGAACACAGGTGCGAATTACGGCAAAACTCCTCCTGGTTACCAAAAAACATTGCAACATTGAAATCGATGTTTATGCAGAGGATACACTCGTGGCTAAAGGCTTGATGGCAGCGCGTATGGGCAATAAGAAACTTACTTAGTTTTAAAAAAGTTAAATAATGAATAATAACAGCGAGCCTTTGACTCGCTGTTATTTCACTTTTTAGAATAGACAAGTTATGGATATCACTGTTACAATGTTTAGAGTTAGAGGTGCATTGTACAAGAAAGGAGATGGCTATTTTATGGGATTTGTTCACCTTCATGTCCATACTGAATATAGTTTGCTTGACGGCGCAGCTCGGATTGAGCAGGTTGTGAAACAAGCGGCTGAACTTGGTATGAAATCATTGGCCATCACTGATCATGGTGTGATGTACGGGGTGGTAGATTTTTATAAAGCCTGTCAAAAGGCGGGGATTAAGCCGATTATCGGATGCGAGGTCTATGTGGCTCCACATGGGCGAAAGGAACGAATTCCGGGAAGAGATGAGAAGAGCCGTCATTTGGTCTTACTAGCGGAAAATGAAGAAGGCTATCATAATCTGGTTCGTTTAGTCACACTAGCCCAAGTGGAGGGATTTTATTATAAGCCGCGGGTAGATAAGACATTGCTGCGCGGGTATAGCCAAGGACTGATCGCGCTCAGTGCATGCTTGGCAGGGGAAGTTTCAGAGTATCTTTTAGGAAATCAGTTTGAAAGTGCGTGTAAAGCGGCCTTGGAGTATCAAGAGATTTTTGGAAAGGGAAATTTTTTTCTTGAAATCCAAGATCACGGACTAGAGGAACAGCGCCGCGTGAATTCCGGCATGTTCAAAATACATGAGCAGACTGGCATACCCCTGATAGCGACCAATGATGTTCACTATATTAAACGGGATGATGCATTTGTTCAGGATGTGCTGCTATGCATTCAAACGGGAAAAACATTAACAGATGCTTCGCGCATGAGCTTTTCCAGTCAAGAGTTTTACTTAAAATCCGAGGAAGAAATGAAGCTGCTTTTTGGAGAATATCCGGAGGCACTCGAAAATACGTCACGGATTGCTGAACGCTGCCAAGTGGACTTTACGTTTGGGGAGCACTATTTGCCGGTTTTTCAAGTGCCGGAAGGGTATACACTGGATACCTTTTTACGTCAACAATGTATGGAGGCTTTTCCCACACTTTATCCCGAGCAGACAGAAGAACAAAAAGAACGCTTGGAGTACGAACTTGGGGTAATCTCCCAAACGGGGTTTTCAGGGTATTTTCTGATTGTTGCTGATTTTTGTCATTATGCGCGGACACATGGCGTGGCGGTGGGACCGGGGCGGGGGTCTGCTGCTGCAAGTATGATAGCTTACCTCCTAGGGATTACCACGGTCGAACCGTTACAACATGATCTCCTTTTTGAACGTTTTCTTAATCCGGAACGGATCAGTATGCCGGATATCGATATTGATTTTGACCCCGAAGGACGAGAGCGCGTTATCCAATACGTGACAGAAAAATATGGGGCGGATAAGGTCTGCCAAATCATTACCTTCGGAACGATGGGGGCGAAGGCCGCTATCCGAGATGTCGGACGTGTTTTAGCATTACCCCTGATCCGAGTAGATAAAGTAGCAAAGGCGATTCCCAATGATCCCGGGATGACGCTTGAAAAGGCATTAACGGTATCTCCCGATTTAAATAAGATGATTGAAGAAGATCCCGAAATAAAACGCCTTTATGAGCTGGCACAAGCCGTAGAAGGAATGCCGCGTCATGCTTCAACACATGCCGCAGGGGTTGTTATTGCAAAGGAACCATTAATGAATTATCTCCCTCTTCAAAAGACGTCAGACGGGAGTTTTCTCATGACCCAGTTTCCGATGAAAACGGTAGAGGAAATTGGACTTTTAAAAATGGATTTCCTGGGATTACGAAATTTGACGATTATCCAAGTTGCTGTAAGATTGATTGAAGAAACGCATGGAATTACTTTAGATTTACGCAATCTCGCGCTTGATGACCCAATGACTTATACGTTGCTTTCTTCAGGTAATACTACCGGAGTGTTTCAGTTGGAAAGCGGAGGAATGCGAGCTGTACTTAAAGAATTAAAACCAACGTGCTTTGAAGATATTATCGCAGTGTTAGCACTTTACCGTCCCGGTCCGATGGATCAAATCCCTGAATTTATCCGTCGTAAACATGGGGGTGAAATCACCTATCTTCATCCGGAACTCGAACCGATATTGCGCTCAACTTATGGAATTATTGTCTATCAAGAGCAGGTTATGCAGATTGCTCGAAATTTAGCAGGTTACTCTTTAGGCCGAGCCGATTTACTGCGGCGGGCAATGGGAAAAAAGAAAAAAGAAATCATGGTTGAGGAACGGCAGAATTTTATCTATGGGTCTCAAAACGAAGACGGAGATTGGGAAATCCCAGGAGCCATACGTTTAGGAACTACCGAAAAAGAAGCCGGAGATATATTCGATTTGATGGCTAAATTTGCGGAATATGGCTTTAATAAGGGACATGCGACAGCTTATGCAGTAATTTCGTATCAAACTGCGTATCTAAAAGCTCATTATCCTCAGGAATTTACAGCTGCACTGCTCAGTACAGTTATGAATTCTTCAGATAAAGTTTCCTTCTATATCCAAGATGCAAAATCGTTAGGAATTCAAGTCCTGCCGCCGGATGTACAAAAAAGCGGTGTTGATTTTACGATCGAAGGGGACGGAATTCGATTTGGCCTGGGAGCTATTCGCAATGTAGGAGTAAATGTCGTAGAAAAGATTATTGAAGCCCGTCAGGACGGTCCTTTTACTTCGCTTTATGATTTCTGCATTCGAGTGGATAGCAAGGTTCTTAATAAACGTGTTTTAGAAAGCTTATTAAAAGCCGGGGCTTTCAGTACACTTTGCGGCAGGGCCCAAGGACTTTTGGGGTTAGACCAGGTTCTGGAAATGGCTCAACAGCGGCAGAAAGATAGAGAAAGCGGACAGATTTCGTTCTTTGACTTGAGTGAGTCAGCAGATGAAGGTGTGACTTTACCGGAGGTCGCCGAATTTCCGGAACGAGAATTGCTCAATATGGAAAAAGAGTATTTAGGACTTTATCTTTCCGGACACCCTCTTTCAAGCGTTCTGGATAAGCTTAAAACGGCTGTTTCCATGGATATTATGACTTGTCTTGAAGCAGAGGAAGATCAGAGGGTTATCCTGGGCGGATTAGTTACCGGATACCGAACAACGATAACGAAGAAAGGGGAGATGATGGCCAGTTTTGTTCTTGAAGACTTAACAGATACGATCGAAGTTCTCGTTTTCCCGCGTGTTTTTGCGCAAATATCAGGATTAGACAATGATCAAATCTTGATCATTGAGGGGAAGTTCAATGTCCGTGACGATGAAAAGAAGCTATTTGCTGAAAAAATTTACGATTTGGACCACTTACCGGAGTATAGGATAGAACAGAACAAGGGTTACCCAAGCAATTTCACTTCAACGCATAGAAGCAAGCGTTCAAATCGAAAACTATATCTGAGATTTTCACAGGAGGGAACTCCCCTTTTAGAGCAAGTTCTTCCCGTATTACAGAAATATGCGGGTCCCTATCCAGTTTACTTTTATTATGAAGAAACCAAAAAACTCATTCAAAGTCGACAAGATTATTGGGTTAAAGATTTTGACGCACTGATTCAGACTCTTGATCACATTTTAGGTAAAGAGAATGTCGCGTGGAAGGTTAATTGAGTTAAAGTGAGGTATGTGTGTGAAAACGGCAATTTATCCGGGAACATTTGATCCCGTAACTAATGGTCACTTAGATATTATTAAGCGAGCATCGGGGCTTTTCGATGAAATTATTGTTGCGGTTGCCTCAGATAGTCAAAAAGAGACACTGTTTTCTATTAAGGAACGAGTGGCCATGCTGGAAGAAGCTACGAAAGATATCGAAGGGGTAACGGTTAAAGGATTTAAGGGGCTCACCGTTGAATTTGCAAGGCAGTATGGCGTAAACGCCGTTATTCGAGGATTGAGAGTTTCGGGTGATTTCGAATTCGAATTACAGCTTGCATTGATGAATAAAAAACTTGCGCCGGATATCGAAACGATCTTTCTGATGACCAAAAGTGACTACTCATATATAAGTTCAAGTGCAATCCGTTGGGCGGCCAGCCTGGAAGGCAAAATTTCTGAGTTTGTGCCGCCACACGTTGAGAAGGCACTATTAGAAAAATACCATCAAAGTTGATCCGGTCCGCCCGTCTGTTGCAGAATTGTTGGGGACATGATATTATAAATCAAAAAAGCTCATGGCAGCTATACTATTTATTTTGTTAGCTGGTCACAAATTATAAACTAGTAACGGTTAGAACATATCCGTTCAAGCGGGGTATGTTTCTCTTTTTGAACAAGGAGGAATCAGTGTTATGTGGACCGTTATTTACATTGCACCAAATAAAGCTATTGCTGAAAAGTATAAGAAAAACTTGACGGATGAAGGAATGCTGGTTCAACTCAGACCCATTGGTTCAGCCCATTTGGGAGAGCATGCTTCTGTTGAAATTCTCGTTCCGGAATCGGAAGCAGAAGAAGCCCATGAAATTATTACTAGCTTGATGGGGAGCTAGTTGGGTATGTTTAAAGATATCTTTCGTAAACCGAAATATGCAACATTAACACCAACCGGGCTTGCTCCGCGGCAACAGCAGAAAACAACAGCGGCTTTGGAGCGCAGAGAAATTCCGGACGGTCTATGGGTGAAATGCCCCGGCTGCGGAGAAGCTCTTTTTAAGAAGGATATTGAAGAGAATCTCAAGGTATGCCCACTCTGCAACCATCATTTCCGAGTTACATCACGTGAGCGATTAGCATTAATTGCTGACCCCGGAAGTTTTGAGGAATGGGATACCGGACTCTGTACCATAAATCCTTTGGATTTTCCCGGCTATGAGGAAAAATTAGCGAAAGCTAAAGAAAACTCAGATCAAACCGAATCCGTCCTTACAGGAAGAGCGACGATTGAGGGTTTGCCGATTGTATTGGCAATCAATGAGGGAAACTTCATGATGGGGAGTATGGGGTCGGTAACCGGTGAAAAAATCACGCGGGCGATTGAACGTGCTATTGAATTACGTTTACCGGTGATCATTTTTTCGACGTCGGGTGGAGCACGAATGCAGGAGGGCATTTTATCCCTCTATCAAATGGCAAAAACAAGTGCTGCGCTTGAGCATTTGTCCGAAAATCACTTGCTATATATTTCTGTAATGACAGACCCTACCTTTGGAGGAGTTACGGCCAGTTATGCTTCTTTAGGCGATATTTCTATCGCTGAACCGGGGGCGCTGATTGGATTTACCGGTCCTCGCGTCATTAAACAAACTATGCGTCAGGAACTTCCTCTTGGAGCGCAGACTGCTGAATTTAACCAAGAGCATGGAATGATTGACCTTGTGGTTGATCGAGCGCAGATGCGTTATGTTTTAGCTCGTTTGTTGCGCTATCATCAGGAAGGGGCATCATATGACACATCACTTTGAATTTGAAAAGCCAATCGTTGAAATCGAACAGAAAATAGCGGAGCTTCAAGGATTTTCGAAAGAAAAAGAAGTAGATTTAACTCAGGAAATTTCGAAATTGCAGCATAAACTTATTCGTAAGAAAAAAGAGATTTACGGAAATCTTGAACCTTGGCAAAAAGTGCAGATCGCGCGTTATTCGGAACGTCCTAATATTTATGACTATGCTCCGTTGCTCTTTGACGACTTTATTGAGTTAAAAGGAGATCGCCTGTTTGCGGATGATCATGCAATTGTCGGCGGTATTGCAAGCTTTCAAGGAATTCCTGTGACAGTAGTGGCTCATGTCAAAGGAAAAGATACAAAGGAAAACATCCGGCGCAATTTTGGTATGCCCCATCCGGAAGGCTATCGTAAGGCCTTGCGGTTAATGGATCAAGCGGATAAATTCAATCGCCCGATTTTAACCTTTATTGATACTCCCGGAGCGGCTTGTGATCTCGCAGCTGAAGAGCGAGGTCAGGGTGAAGCGATTGCCCGATGCTTACAGGCAATGGCAGGGTATCGTGTTCCGATTATCAGCACGGTTATCGGGGAAGGGGGCAGCGGCGGTGCGCTGGCTCTTGGTGTCGGCAATATCGTTTTAATGCTGGAGAATTCTTTTTATTCGGTGATTGCTCCGGAGAGTTGTGCTTCGATTCTATGGAAGGATACCGGCAAAGCGAAAGAGGCTGCGGCTTCTTTAAAATTTACTGCCGATGACCTTTTCGCTTTAGGTGTAGCCGATGGGATTTTGCAGGAGCCTTTAGGGGGAGCCCATAAGGATGTTAACAAAACGGCCGATGGGATTGCCAAAGGAATTGCCAAACATCTCATGAAACTCAGGAAACAATCTCCTGAAGCATTAAAGCAGCAACGTTATGAAAAGCTGAGAGCAATCGGACGCTTCGAGGAGCGAGCCGGTCAGGAATTGTCTGAGCAATCCGGTAGCCCAGAAAAGGCTTGACTAATTTCTTGAGAAATGATAATATAACTTTCGTCACCTGATTACTATGCGTTGTAACCTTTGCGAGTGTGGCGGAATCGGCAGACGCGATGGTCTCAAAAACCATTGGGTGAAAGCCCGTATCGGTTCAAGTCCGATCACTCGCACCATATATGAATTTTAAAAGAGCCTGAGAGGGCTCTTGTTTTTAACAGTTGCAGAATAGAAAAAGCTTGAAAGTCTTGCGTTTACAAGGCGTTCAAGCTTTTTTACATTTTAAAAGTGAGTAAATTTTTTATTTTAGTCTGAAACTGTGGTATTCTGGATTTAAAGACTATCACTTCGCACAGAAATATCGAAACGAACGCAGTAAGCTCCGAATTTGCCTGGCAGATAATTTTCGAAGGAGGTGACCGGAGAATAAAATGAAGAACAGAACCTATATCGCAATCGATTTAAAGTCCTTCTATGCTTCGGTCGAGTGTATTGAACGGGGGCTTGATCCGCTGACCACCAACCTTGTTGTCGCCGATGCAAGCCGCACCGAAAAAACGATCTGTCTCGCCGTTTCTCCCTCCCTTAAAGCATACGGCATTCCCGGTAGGGCAAGGCTGTTTGAAGTCGTACAGAAGGTCAAGGAAGTAAACGCGGCACGGCTGCGCAAAGCACCGGGACGAGCCTTTTCCGGCGTTTCTTGCAACGATACTGAATTAAAATCCTCACCGGGTCTTTCGTTGGACTACATTGCTGCTCCACCGAGGATGGCGTATTATATAGAGTACAGCACGCGGATTTACAAAATCTATTTGAAGTACATCGCGCCCGAAGATATTCATGTCTACTCCATCGACGAGGTATTCCTTGACGCCACCGATTATCTGAACACCTACAGTCTTTCAGCCCGTGAGCTTACCACGAAAATGATTCTGGATGTACTCAAAACAACCGGCATTACAGCAACGGCAGGAATTGGCACAAACCTATACCTTAGCAAGATCGCTATGGATATTCAGGCAAAGCACATACCTGCTGATAACAATGGTATGCGGATCGCCGAGCTGGATGAAATGAGCTACCGTCGCTTGCTGTGGTCACATCGGCCTTTAACAGACTTTTGGCGCGTTGGAAAAGGATATGTCAAGAAACTGGAGGAACAAGGCCTCTTTACGATGGGAGATATTGCAAGATGCTCCCTCGGTAAACCTTCCGATTACTACAACGAGGATTTACTGTATAAACTGTTCGGCATCAACGCTGAGTTGTTGATCGACCATGCGTGGGGGTGGGAGCCATGCACAATTGCGGATATTAAAGCGTATAAGCCAAGCACAAACAGTATTGGATCAGGGCAGGTGCTGCACTGTGCCTATACTTTTGACAAAGCGAAGCTGATCGTGCGGGAAATGACTGATTTGCTGGTACTTGATCTGGTAGATAAAAGGCTTGTGACCGACCAGCTTGTTTTGACAGTCGGATATGATATCGATAATCTAACAAACCCTGAGATAAAGAAATCATATCACGGGGCGATCACCACTGACCACTATGGACGCGCCGTTCCGAAATCCGCGCATGGTTCAGTAAATCTTGGCAGACAGACCTCCTCTACAAAACTAATCATGGATGCCGTCACAGAGTTATTTGAACGCATCGTTGACAAAAATCTCCTAATCAGAAGAGTCAACATCACGGCAAATCATGCTGTTGATGAGGCAACTGTTCAAAAGACGGACACCTATGAACAGCTTGATCTCTTTACGGATTACGCGGCTGCGCAGGCGAAAAAAGAGGATGAAGAAGCCGAGCTTGCACGGGAAAAAAAGGTGCAGAAAGCAATGCTGGAGATAAAAAAGAAACACGGCAAGAACGCCATTCTAAAGGGTATGAATCTGGAGGAAGGCGCTACCACAGTAGCCCGGAACAAGCGGATTGGAGGGCACAAGGAATGACGAGGACATATGATGACATCATTAATCTACCGCACCCTGTTTCCACGACACACCCTCATATGACGGTTATTGACCGGGCGGCTCAGTTTTCCCCCTTCGCCGCATTGACCGGCTTTGATGCCGCCATCAAAGAAACCGCAAGATTGGCTGACAAGAGAGTAGAATTGGACGAATATATAAAGGACGCATTGAACGATAGGCTGCAAATCATAGCAGATCGGATTAAAGAGCATCCCGAAATCACAATCACCTACTTTCAGCCGGATGCGAAGAAGAACGGCGGCGCCTATGTTACTGCTATCGGTACGGTAAAAAAGATAGACAGATATGAGCGGGTTGTCGCTATGGCTAATGGCACAGTGATCCCCATTGATGAGATAATCAGCATAGATGGGCAGATATTCTCCATATATGAATTTTAAAAGGGCCTGAAAGGGCTCTTCTTTAATACTAAAAAATGCAAAAGGTAGGGAAATTAATCCTACTATACAATATCGCTTCTCTTGGGTAAAATATTAAATAGAGCAGACATACTACTGATAAGAAAATATAATATTGTTACAAAACTAAGTCTATTTTTAAAGATTAGAGGAGAAAAAATGCAAGTACAATACAAAAATCAGTCTCAGTCACTCTCCCAAACGCGGAATTGGAAAGTTTGGTGGGAATTAATACGGCCGCATACCTTAACTGCCTCTATTGTTCCTGTTCTTCTGGGAACGGTTTTAGCTCTTCTTGACGGAAAGTTTGATGGATTGATTTTTGCAGCGATGATGGTGGCTAGTATCCTTATTCAAATCGCAACGAACCTCTTTAACGAATACTACGATTTTAAACGCGGACTAGATACCGAGGAATCTGTGGGTATAGGCGGAGGAATTGTCCGCTTCGGAATGACTCCGCAATTAATTATGAAGCTTGCCCTTAGTTTGTATGGAATCTCAGTAATTCTGGGAGTCTATATTTGTGCATCATCTTCCTGGTGGCTTGCTTTACTGGGAGCGGGATGTATGCTGGTGGGTTACCTCTATACCGGTGGTCCGTTGCCGATTTCCAGAACTCCCTTTGGGGAGCTTTTATCCGGTCTGTTTTTGGGCTATTTAGTTATCCTTATTTCCTTTTTTATTCAAACAGGGTATGTTTCAAATACAGTTATGCTTGTTGGTGTACCGAGCTGGATTTTAGTCAGTTTAATCAATCTAAGCAACAATCTTCGTGACCATGATGGAGATAAAGCCAATGGGCGCAAAACGCTTCCTATTGTTCTCGGACCGAAAAGGGCGATCCGTTTCATGGGGATTATGTTTGCTGTTGTTTATCTTTGGTTAGTTGGACTCGTTATTACTAATACGGCAACTCCCTGGGTACTCTTAGCTCTCCTAAGCATACCTAAAGCTGTTGCCGCGACCAAAGGGTTTATAGGAAAAACCGAACCCATAACAATGATGCCGGCTATGAAAGCAACAGCTCAAACGAATACGTTCTTTGGGTTACTCATGGCCATTGGCTTATTTATCAGCTTCCTTATGTAAATCTAAAGAATTTGAGCATCTGCGAACGTAGGCAGGTGCTTTTTATTTTACACAGAAAACGTATGGTATAATGATTTTATTGAGTAATCCTATTTGATTTGTAAATAAATGACTATATTTGGATAAAAATCAACTTGATTATATAATATTAAACAGATGGCTAGAGAGATTGGTTTTGGCATAGGGGGATAATAATGGCGAAAGACGAACGTAACAAGATTGCCGTAGTTGGAGGAGGAGCAGCGGGTTTATTTGCGGCGGTAATCGCTGCTCGGCAAGGAGCTCAGGTTACGATTTTAGAGAAAAACCAGCGTGTCGGCAAGAAGATACTGGCCACGGGGAATGGACGGTGTAATTTAACCAATATGGATATGCACATTTCTCATTTCCATGGTTTATATCCAAAATTCTCCTATAGTGCTTTGCATCAATTTGATAATATTAAGGCCATCGATTTCTTTGAACACTTAGGGATTTCTCATAAGGTAGAAGATGAGGGCAAAGTGTTTCCCTTTTCAAATCAAGCGTCAAGTGTCCTTGACGTCCTGCGCTATGAAGCAGAACGCCTAGGGATCGAAACACGGGTTGAGTCGGAAGTAAAAGAGATTCGAAAAATAGCAAAGGGCTTTGAGCTTACAGTAAAAGATGGAACAAAAATATTTGCGCACCGAGTGATACTTGCAACCGGCGGAAAAGCGGCTCCTAATTTGGGTTCAGATGGCAGCGGTTATGTTTTAGCGGAAAAGTTAGGGCATCGCCTTGTTGAGCCTTTCCCGGCGCTTGTCCAGCTTAAGCTGGCTGAGCCCTTTCTTAAGCAAATCAAAGGCATTAAATTCGAGGGTGAAGCGGAGATAATCGTTCATGAAAAATCCCTGGTTAAAGCACAAGGCGAACTTCTGTTTACGGAATATGGCATTTCCGGTCCTCCGATTTTTCAGTTGAGTCGGACAGCGGCCGAGCAATTAAAAAAGAAGCAGAAGGTTTGGGTCAAGGTCAAGATCGTCCATCACTTAGCGAAGGAGGAACTGGGCAGCTATCTGGACAAACGCTGGCAGGACAGTCCCGAAAAAAATATTTCTTTCAGCTTTGTGGGTTTTCTTAATAAACAACTTGTACCCGTTTTGCTCAAACAAGCGGGGCTCAATGACATAAACAAGCCGGTTAAGCAGTTGACAATTCAAGAAAAGGAAAGAATCATCACTATTTTGCAGGACTGGCGCTTTGAGGTCACCGGCACTAACACCTGGACGGCTGCCCAAGTAACCGCGGGAGGAATCGATGTCCGAGATATTAATCCGCATACGATGGAATCAACGTTAGTTCCCGGACTCTTCTTTGCCGGCGAAATCATGGATATTGACGGCGACTGTGGAGGCTATAATTTACAGTGGGCCTGGTCTTCAGGTTATGCTGCGGGGAAGGAGTGCGGGCGATGAAGGCAGTAGCCATCGGCAATCTCAATCTATTTAAGATTGTGGATAAAACGAAAGCAGAGACTTATTATGGCTGTCAGCAGTTATGGTATCCTAAACAGTGGCAGCGTCTTTCAGGATGCGGACCGACAGTGGCCACCAATCTTTTCTTTTATCTCTGTCATAATCAAGCCCCACTTGAATTGGAAGAGAAAACCAATACCAAGGAAAACTGGATATCCCTGATGGAAGAAATGTGGGAGTATGTTACCCCAACAAAGCGGGGAGTCAATACAACCGAACGGTTTTACGAATCTCTGCAGACCTTTTTGCAAGCGAAGGGATTAGAAGCGGACTATCGTTTTTGTAACGTGGCTGTAGATAAGTCGCAACGTCCCGGGTTCCGGGAAATCTTAGATTTTATTGTAGAAGCACTCACTAATGATAGTCCGGTTGCATTTCTTAATTTATGCAACGGTAAAGTTGAAAATCTTGATCGGTGGCATTGGGTAACTCTTATTTCACTCGATTACTCTGAGGATGATTCTTGTGCCTTTGCCAGTATTTTAGATGAAGGTCAAATTAAAAGAATTGATTTAGCGCTTTGGTTTGAGACGACAACTCTGGGCGGCGGATTCGTTTATTTCATGTTGGAATAAGGCATCAGGCAAACGTTTGAAGGGGGGACTTTTGTGAGAGACCGGAATATCAAATGGCTCCTGGAAGAATTACCGAAGTGGGTTGCCAAGGATGTGGTTAATGAGGAGACTGCGGCTAGAATTCAGAGTTATTACGATGAGACTGAAGAAAAAAATGGGCTAAGGATGGCTCTTGCCATTTTTGGGACCATCGGAACCGTTTTGATCGGGAGTGGAATTATTCTCCTTTTTGCAAAGAACTGGGAAAGTTTCTCACTCTCCGTACGAACCGTTTTGTCATTGCTCCCCTTGATTCTTGCTCAATTGCTTACAGGCTGGGTTATCTATAAAGAAAAAGATTCTCCGGCGTGGAGAGAAGGAACAGCCGTTTTTCTCTTTTTAACGATCGGTGCTTCGATTTCCTTAATAGGTCAAACCTATCATATTCCGGGAAATGCGCCTCAATTTATTTTGACGTGGATGCTTCTTGCCCTTCCGGCTATTTATCTTTTAGAGGCGACAGTTCCCGCAATCGCCTATATTTTTGGCATAGTTGCTTGGGCGGGTGCAACCCGGGGAGAAGGGGAATATACTTTCTTTTACTGGTTACTGCTGGCGTTAATCAGCGGTTATCTTTTTAAGATGTTTAAAACCTCACCGAATTCCAATCGTTCATCTTTCTTACTGTGGGCTTTGACGCTTAGCTTGTGTATTTCCTTTGGAATAGTAATGGAACAGGCTTTACCCGGCCTTTGGATTATCGTATACAGCTGTTATTTTACGATTCTCTTTTTACTGGGCTGGATGAATTGGGGGCAAGGTGAGCTTAGATGGAAAAAATCGGTGTTGATAATCGGGGCCATGGGGTCACTGATCCTTTCAATTATTCTTTCCTATAAGGGAGTATGGAAAGAAATTGGCTGGAAATATTATGCTAACGGCTTTAATCATAATTGGGCAAATGCAGTTCAAGATTATATTTTAGTAACCTTTTTATTGATTTGCCTAAGCTATTTGCATTATAAATTCTTCAAACAGAAAAATACGCTCGGTCTGATTTTTTCTGCGTTGCCCGTAATTGCAATTTTAGGCTACCTTCTGGCATCTTTCATAGGGCCCGGCATTTCCGATTTATTATTTGATGCGTATTTACTGATTATCGGAATCTTTATTGTCGTGCGGGGGCTGAAAAATTATAGCTTAGCCTTGACGAATGCGGGGATGCTTATTCTTGCCTTTCTTATCGTCTTACGGTTCTTCGACAGCGATCTGGGTTTTCTTGAAAAGGGAATCGCTTTTATTCTTGTAGGCTCAGGCTTTTTGCTGGCCAATTACCGATTGGTTAGACGGCAGAAAGGGGTTGGACAATGAAGAAAAACGTTAAACTGCTGATTTTCCTTGGAATGGTCATTCTTCAATTGGCTGTACCGGTTTTTATGATTCAGGACCATCAGGCAACGCTTAATCAAGGTCAGCAGTTTAAATTCAAGGCTGCGCCTGTAGATCCGTATGATGCCTTTATGGGGCGATACCTCAATATCAGTATTGAAGAACAGCGTAAAGCCGTAGAAGATAGCTCCATTTATCAGCCAGGCAAAACTGTTTATGCGGTACTTGAAAATGATGCTCAAGGATATGCGCATATTTCGGGACTAAGCTTTAATCGTCCGCCAAATCAAGCTTATTTTAAAACGAAAATTGCCTATACAGAGGGTTCTAATTCACCGTCCGGAAATGTTATTCTCCAAATTCCCTTTAATCGTTATTACATGCCGGAGAATCAGGCTATAGAAGCTGAGAAAGTCCTTAATACTCGTTTTATCAATAGAATCGATGATGTTTATATCACGGTTAGAATCCATAACGGAAAGGCAGTCATGGAACGGGTTTATATCGGCGGTAAAACAATTGAGGATTATCTCGAGGAAAATCGTGGTCTGGCAGAAAGAAAGTGAGGAAATTTTTTATGTTAAATATAGGCTGTCATCTATCCGTTTCTAAAGGCTTTGCAGCTATGGGAAAAGAGGCCTTGAAAATCAATGCCAATACGTTTCAGTTTTTTACGAGAAACCCCAGAGGAAGTAAAGCGAAGGCAATCGACCCTAAAGATGCCCTTGAGTTGCAAGAACTCGTTAAGGAAAATAAATTTGCAGTTCTTTTGGCCCATGCTCCCTACACCCTCAACCCCTGTTCAGCTGATGAAAAGACGCGGGAGTTTGCGGCCCAAGTTATGGCAGATGATCTGGAGCGAATGGAGTATTTACCTAACAATTTTTATAACTTCCATCCGGGCAGTCATGTCGGTCAAGGTGCGGATGCAGGTATCGAGCAAATCACCGCGCTGCTCAATGCGCTGCTAAAGTCTGAACAGACGACCACGGTTTTGCTGGAAACGATGGCTGGCAAAGGGACGGAAGTAGGGCGTACTTTTGAAGAATTAAAGCGGATTATCGACGGTATAACTCTATCCGAAAAGGTGGGGGTTTGTCTCGATACTTGTCACGTCTATGATGGCGGCTATGATATTGTCCACGACCTTGAAGGTGTTCTTGAAAAGTTTGATCAGGTCATCGGTTTGGACAAGCTTCGGGCTATTCATCTCAACGACGACATGAATCCAATGGGCAGTCATAAAGACCGCCATGCTAAGATTGGCGAGGGTTCTATTGGTCTGGAAGCCATCACCCGAATCATCAATCATCCCAAACTTCGTCATTTACCCTTCTTCCTGGAAACCCCCAACGATATCGCAGGCTATGCTAAGGAAATCGCTTTACTTAGGAGTCTTTTTAAGGAATAGCGAATAGGCATGTACAATTTTAGAAATGCGTTTATTCATTTACGGGAAAGGGCCGAAAAGGGGAGCGGCGATTTCTATAAATTTAGCATAGAAGAGGATGTGAAAGAATGAAGATTGTTGTTCTTGATGGCTATACTCTCAATCCCGGTGATTTATCTTGGAAGGGCTTGGAAAGACTCGGTAATCTAATCGTTTATGATCGCACAACCTTTGACCGAAGCGGGGAGTCCTTAATCGTTGAAAGAGCAAAGGAAGCGGAGGCTCTTTTCACAAATAAAACCCCCATATCCAGAGAAGTTCTGGCGCAACTGCCCCACCTAAGGTACATTGGTGTTCTTGCAACAGGATATAATGTTGTCGATATTGAAGCGGCCCAAGAAAAAGGCGTTGTAGTCACTAATATTCCTGCATATGGTACAGATTCCGTGGGACAGATGACAATCGCCTTATTGTTGGAAATGTGCAATCATGTTGGGGTACATAGTGAATCTGTAAAACGTGGAGAATGGACCAATAATGCGGATTGGTGTTACTGGAGCACTCCAATGATCGAGCTTACGGGCAAAACCATGGGGATTATCGGCTATGGAAAGATTGGTCAAGCAACAGGCCGGATCGCTCAAGCCCTCGGGATGAAGGTCATTGCCTATAATCACCGCCCCCGTAAGGAGTTAGAAAACGAAATAATGAAATATGCAGACCTTGACATCGTATTTGCAAATTCTGATGTGATTTCCCTTCACTGCCCGCTTAATGAGGAGACAAAGGGGATAATCAATAAACAAACAATTGCCAAGATGAAAGACGGTGTAATGCTTATCAATACCTCCAGAGGCCCTTTGATTGTCGAGGAGGATTTAGCGGAAGCATTGAATCTTGGAAAGGTAAGAGGGGCAGCTTTAGATGTTGTTTCTAATGAACCTATCCGGGCCGATAATCCGTTGCTGACGGCTAAAAATTGTTATATCACTCCTCATATCGCGTGGGCAGCAGTAGAGACAAGGCAACGATTGATGGGCATCGCCGTCGATAATTTCGAAAAATTTCTTACCGGTCAGCCCGTGAATGTAATTAAACATTAATTTAGAAAGTGAACAGCCCTTTCTTTATACTAACAGAAAGTATAAGTTTTGGGCAGATAGCATAAGTGCAACCAGCGGCTTTGCCTTCGCTGAGGCTCGGCGAAGCCGGGTTTTCTTTATTTGGCACTAACTATATCAATATGGTATAGTAATGTCGGATAGAAAGGGGTTTTTTTATGCCGAAAATCCTAGTTCTCGATGGAAACAGCCTGGCTAACCGGGCTTTTTATGCGTTGCCTTTGCTAACCTCGACTGAAGGCAAGCCAACGAATGTCTTACACGGCTTCATGACGATGCTGCTCAGACTTCTTACCGAGCAAAAACCGGATTATTGGGTTGTAGCTTTTGATAAGACCAAAGCTACCGTCCGGATTGAGCAGTATGCAGATTATAAGGGAAATCGGAAAGAAACACCCGAGGCGTTGAGACCTCAGTTTGACTATTTAAAAGAATTGCTTACTGCTTTTGGCGTACCATTTATTGAATGTGCAGGGTATGAAGCGGATGATCTGATCGCTGCGGTAACGACCCTAGCGGAAGCACGTGACTGGGAGGTTCAGATCTATACCGGGGATCGGGATGCGCTTCAATTAGTTTCTCCCAAGACGACCGTTTATTTAACACGTAAGGGTATCAGTGAAGTGGATGCTTATGATGAAAAGGCGCTTTATGAGAAGTATAAACTTCGTCCTGCTCAAATTATTGATCTTAAAGGACTGATGGGGGATGCTTCCGATAATATTCCGGGGGTGCCCGGAGTAGGGGAAAAAACAGCGCTGAAGCTCCTTGACGAATTTGAAACGGTTGAAGCTGTGTTATCCAACATCGATAAAGTCTCTGGGAAAAAGCTCCAAGAAAAACTTAGTACTTACACGGAACAAGCCCTTTTAAGCAAGAAGCTGGCGACAATGCTGCATGAGGTTCCGCTGGAGATCAATTTAGACACATTTATCTATCAACGACCGGATGAGACAACCTTTGCAGCAGCACTTGATAAATATACGTTAAAAAATGTAGCGAAAATCTGGAGGCTGCATCATGCGGAAGACCCGAATTCCCAAACCTCAATGCCCGAGGCAGTACAGGGGGAAATAAAGAATTGGCCGGTCCGAACCTTAGATGCTCATGATGGAACTCAACTGATCGAGACTTGGCGAAAAGCAAAGGCCAATGTAACTGTTGCGTACAGGATAGCTCCGGGAAATCCTCATTGGAGTCAAGTTCTTGAATGGGGAATGGCTTTTCAAGGTGAAGCGTTCAGCTTTAACTGGCATGAGGCGGAGCCTTCATTAAGACACGCTTGGACATCTTTTTTAGAAGATCAGGAATCACCGAAGACGGTAGGAGAAGGAAAAAATCTTTACAGCGTTCTACTCAATGAAGGGATTGAGTTAAGAGGAGTCAACCTGGATTTAAGTTTGGCCGCTTATTTAATTAACCCGACACGGTCTAAGTTTGAGTCAGTCGAATTGGTTCGCGAATATGTACCGGGATATCCGGATATTAAGAATGTTGCGGAAGAAGCTTCGGCCCTTGCTCAAGTGGCGAACCGTTATACAGAAACACTCGAACAACTGGGCTTAACAGCACTCCTTCACCAAGTAGAAGAGCCGTTAAGCGCTGTCTTGGCTCAAATGGAGAGAACCGGTATCGGTGTTGATGCAGACCGGCTGGAAGTGTTTGGGCAGGAGTTGTCCAAGGAACTTGAGGGCTTGGAGCAGGCAATCTATATGATGGCCGGCGAAACGTTTAACCTAAATTCTCCGCAGCAATTAGGTCATATTCTTTTTGAAGTTCTCGGGCTGCCTCCGGCTAAAAAGACAAAGACGGGTTATTCTACGGATGCGGAAACCCTTGAGGAATTGCAAGCTGCTCATCCGATCGTTGACAGCGTTTTGAATTATCGTCAATTGAGCAAACTGATGTCCACTTATGTCAACGGTTTGCTTGGACAAATTCGGGAGGGGAAAATTCATACCACTTTCCAACAGACGGTGACGGCAACAGGACGATTATCAAGTACGGAACCTAATTTGCAGAATATCCCAATTCGTTTAGAGCAAGGACGTTTGCTGCGTAAAGTTTTCCGTGCGCCTCACAAGGATTGGGTTCTGCTGTCGGCCGACTATTCCCAGATTGAGCTTCGCATTTTAGCCCATTATTCCAAGGACGAAGTCCTTTCGGAATCGTTTGCACTGAATCAGGATGTGCATACACGGACAGCTTCGGAAGTTTTTGGGGTACCGATGGATCAAGTTACAAAAGATATGCGCCGGAAAGCTAAGGCAGTTAATTTTGGTTTAGTCTATGGGTTGACGGAATTTGGGCTTTCACGGGATCTGGGGATTCCGCGAAAAGAAGCCAAGTATTATATTGAAAAATATTTTGATCGCTATGCCGGAGTAAAGCGTTATTTAGCTGAAATTGTCTTGCAAGCCAAAGAACAAGGAGAAGTCCGAACGCTCATGAATCGGCTTAGGCGAATTCCCGAGCTGCGTCATCCCAATCGGAACCAGCGGCAGTTTGGGGAGCGAATCGCGATGAATACTCCGATTCAGGGAACAGCCGCGGATATTATGAAACTGGCGATGCTTAACGTGGTACAAGCGTTGGAGCCCTACCAAGCGGATGCTTTATTACAGGTTCACGATGAGCTTGTGGTTCAGGTTGCCCCAGCGGAACTCGAACAGGTAGCCAAAATCGTCAAGGAAGAAATGGAAAATGCATTTCCTCTTTCCGTACCTTTAACCGTAGAATGTAAAACAGGACCGAATTGGTATGATATGCAGCCTTTGGTTTTGGAATAACAATGTTTAATTTTCTTTACAACAAGTGAGGCGATATGTTATGCCTGAATTACCTGAAGTTGAAACGATTCGTCGAACACTTTGTCAGCATATTCTCCGACAAACGATTGAAGACGTTCTTATTCGCTGGCCCGGAGCGGTCAAGGGCTGGGACATCTTCCCATTTGAGCAGGAGGTCAAAGGACGTCGAATCTTAAGTGTCGATCGGCGAGGGAAGTATCTCTTGATTCATTTGGAGGGAGATTGGTCTCTCCTTGCTCATATGAGGATGACGGGGCGGTTTAATTTTTATGATGAGCATCGGGAGCCGGAAAAGCATACCCATGCCGTTTTTACGTTATCGAATGGGGAACTGCATTTTACCGATACACGTAAATTCGGAAGAATTTTGCTTGTCCCGACTGGGGAATGCTCCAATCACCCTTCGTTATGCATCCTCGGACCGGAACCGTTAGAAGATGATTTTACGCCCAAGATTTTGGGGGAACGCTTGAAGAGAAGAAACGCAGCCTTAAAAATTGCGTTGCTTGATCAAAAGGTTGTTGCAGGGTTGGGTAATATTTATGCGGATGAATCGCTGTTCCGGGCGGGAATTTCTCCGCTGCGGGCAGCCAATTCCCTGTCCCGTAAGGAGCTTTCTGCATTGCATGATTCGATTCGTACGCTGTTGCAAGCCGGCATTGATGCTCAAGGGACCTCCTTTCGTGACTACCGGGATGCCAATGGGGAAAAAGGAAGCTTTCAGAAGGCTTTGCAGGTCTATGGACGCGGCGGAGAAAATTGTTACCGCTGCGGAAGGCCCCTTATCAAGCTGCGGCTGGGAGGCAGAACGACTGTTTATTGTTTACATTGTCAAAAGTAAGCGTATATTATTTAAAAGAAGCAAGGAGTTTAGTTAAGAATGAGTATACTTTACTGCCGAAATTGCGGAGTAGATATTTCCGGGGAGGCTCTTTTTCGGCAAGTGACGTTTGGCATAGAACCGGGTGAAAAAGTTGGCCTTGTGGGACCCAATGGTGCCGGTAAGACAACTTTGCTTCGGGCCTGTCTTGGGGAACTTCGCTTAGAAGTCGGACAGGTTCAAATTATGGGGACGTATGGCTACCTTCCACAGAAGCCGCTTATCGCAGAAACGGGAACCGTGTGGGAGAGTATGTTGGAAGAACGGGCCGAAATCATTGAAATGCGTGAGCAGCTGAGAATACTGGAACATCGAATGGCTCAAGCAACTGATGAAAAGGTATTTGAGCAATACAGCACTCTTACGGAGAGTTATGAACGTTCCGGAGGGTATGCGTTAGAGACCCAAATTCGTAAAATACTCGCGGGATTAGGTCTTGATAAAGAAACTCATACGCCTATCGCTCGGCTAAGCGGGGGTCAGAAAACACGCCTGGCTTTAAGTAAACTTTTACTGAGTGCGCCGGAACTTTTAATACTGGATGAACCGACAAACCATCTTGATATGGAAGCTCTTGAATGGCTGGAAGGCTTTTTACATGGGTATGCAGGTGCAATCCTTGTCGTCTCCCATGATCGCTATTTTTTAGATCGCATAGCTCAAAAAATTCTTCATCTTGAAAATGGATCACTGAAGGCTTATCCGGGGAATTATTCCGAGTATGAACTACAACGGGTTGTTGAAGAAACGACACTGGCCAGGGAAGCGGAGAAGCTTAGTAAAAAGATCAACCGCCTTCAAGAATATATCCGCCGGAATAAAGCAGGTGTAAATGCCCGACAAGCACGGGGGCGCGAGATTCAGTTAAACAAGCTCAAGCCTATCCAAACTGCAAACTCAGCAACAGAGGTCCATTTTAATTTACATGCAGGCAAGCGAAGCGGGGACAAGGTTCTTATGCTTGAGAAGGTAGGAATCGTTTTTCCGGAAAGAACGCTTTTCCGCAATATTAACTTTGAATTACGCCGCGGAGATCGGGTCGCTTTGTTAGGTAAAAATGGCGTTGGCAAAACAAGTTTGCTTAAGGCGATTTCCCATAAACTTTCCTATCAAGGGGAGATTCGTCTCGGAGCCAATGTCCAGCTTGGCTATTACTCACAGGAGCATGAAGATCTGCATTTGCTGGGAACCATTATGGATGAAATTCGTGGGGACACAGCACTCAAAGATCCTGAGATTCGCAGCCTCTTAGCTCGCTTTGGCTTTACCGGTGAGGATGTTTTTAAATCGGTAAGCGTTTTAAGCGGTGGTGAGAAGAGCCGGTTGGCCCTTGCCAAGCTTTTTTTAAAGCAGGGCAATTTATTGCTTCTCGACGAGCCGACCAATCACTTGGACACGAAGATGCGTGACGTTTTGGAAGAAGCGCTCGCTGATTATGAAGGCACTTTGCTTATCGTATCCCATGATCGCTATTTTTTGGATCACGTGGTCAATAAAATTGTGCATCTCACGCCAACCGGGCTGAAAATTTATGAAGGCGACTATAGTGATTATAAGGCACAAGTTCAAGAGGAAGAGGCTTCGGTGACCGCGGAAAATGGCCGTTCTCCTTCAGGAAACAGATCAACCTCTGAAAGGGGAACACGAGATCGGGAAACCCAAAAAAGGCAAAAACGTGTCCAGATTCTTGAAAAACAGATAGCCGAACAAGAGGATCAGCTTCGGGAAATGGAAAATCAGCTTGCCCAAACCGCTTCAAATTATCAACGGGCAATGGAATTGCAGCAGGAATATGACACGGTGAAAGAGAACCTTGATTCGATCATGATGGAATGGCTGGGGCTTTCAGAGGAGTTAAGTTAACGATAGTGCAAGGAAAAGCACCCTAAGGCGTAATAGCCCATATATTATCCTGACCGTAAAAAGGGGGATGATTATGGGGACTGCAATTTTACTTGCCATTGCTTTAAGCCTGGATGGATTTGGAGTGGGAATGTCTTATGGATTAAGAAGAATTCGCATTCCTTGGGCTTCAATGCTGATGATTGCCTTCTGTACAGTAGCAGCGATGAGTTCGGCTGTATTATTTGGAGGCTGGTTTGCTCAGTGGATTCAATTCCTCTCGCCCAATACGCTTGGAGCCATAATCTTACTTAGCTTAGGGGCTTACCAACTCTTTCGCGCTTTTGTACCCAAAGACAATTTGGAGGAAGAAGCTTTGCCGGTTTCAACCATTGGAGCAGCAGTAAGAGAACCCGTTATCAAATTTCAGTTCGAAGTACTGGGAATTGTCGTTCAAGTTCTCCGCTATCCCGAACAGGCCGACTTGGATGGTTCAGGCGTGATTACGATCAAGGAAAGTGCCTTACTTGGAACAGCTTTATCTTTAGATGCGCTTGCTTCCGGACTTGCCCTTGGGTTCTCGGCCGGAATCATACACTCCCTGCCGGTCATTTCTCTGGTTGCCTTTACCCAGGTTCTGATGCTGCGTTTAGGTCAAGTTGTAACAGGGATAGTGCCGAGAAGAATTTTAACACGCATTGGCTATTTGCCGGGGATCTTACTTATTTTGATTGGAATAGGAAAGATGATATGAAGGTGAATATATGTGGACTATCGGTCTGACCGGAGGAATAGGCAGTGGGAAATCCTCAGTCGCACAGTGGCTTAAGGAGCATGATATTGCTGTTTTGGATGCGGATCAAACGGTGCACCGGTTGCTTGCCGACGACCCGACGACGATTTGCCGCGTGGCCCAAACTTTTGGAAAAGATATTTTGGACATGCAAGGGAAGATCAATCGCCAAGTTCTGGGAGCAAAGGTTTTTAATAATAAGGAAGCGCGAACGCGTCTGGAGGAAATACTTCATCCACTTGTCAAAGGAAAGATGATTGCAGATCAAATGGCACTGGAAGCAGCCGGGGTAAAGTTATGTATTTGGGATGTACCCCTTCTTTTTGAAGCGGGTTTTGCTGCTTTGATGAACGAAATCTGGGTAGTATGGGTTACCCCTGAAATTCAAGTCGAGCGGGTGATGATGCGTGATTCTTTTACACGTGATGAGGCAGAACTGCGAATCGCGGCGCAGTGGCCTTTAAAAGACAAAAAGAAATTAGCGGATGTTTTGATCAATAACTCAGGGACCTGGGAGGACACAGTGGTTCAAATGGAGGACCTTTTGGTTAGAATAAAAAATAGAGTATCCTAATAAATATTAAAAGACTTCTCCTTAGGGTGTTCTACTGATAAAATAGATAGGAAGTTTGAATTGCGAATAAGACGGTTAAAGCTTCGAAAATTAAAGATAAGATTAATTGTGTTCCTAATTGTTATTATTGGGATAGGATTACTGGTGCGGATGCCGTCGGCCCAGAAGTTTTTCTACCCCTATCCTTATCGTCCAACGGTCGAAAAGTATGCGCAGGAGTACGGGGTTGATCCTTTTTTAGTGATCGCCGTGATCCGCGCGGAAAGTTCCTTTATGCCGCAATCAGAGTCGCATAAAGGAGCTCTGGGATTAATGCAGGTCATGCCTAATACTGCCGGTGAAATTGCTAAGAAGATTGGTGATAATAGCTTTACCCCAGAGAAATTAAAGGATCCGGAAACAAATATTCAGTATGGAACCTGGTATCTTGCCAACCTACAGAAGGAATTTAATAATCTTACTTTGACTATTGCCGCCTATAACGGCGGACGAGGGCATGTTAACGAATGGATCAGCTCACAGCAGATAGATCCCAATAATTTGGATGTCGATGATATTCCTTTTCAGGAAACACGTCAATATGTGGAACGTGTTTTAAAGTTCTATGGAAAATATAAAGAACTTTATGGGACTTAATGGTAATTCCCAGCAATGTTCAAAGAGGGCAGGGAAATAAATGAATGAAGAAATGTTAAGTACGATTGATCCGGAGGATAGGAAAAAAATTATCACTCGTCTCAAAACCGTTAAAGGTCATGTCGCAGCGGTAGAACGGATGGTTGAAGAAGGCAAAGGTTGTGAGGAAGTCTTGCTTCAATTGGTTGCTATTAAATCCGCAGTTCAAAAGGTTTCAGTGGTTGTTGCCCAGCATTATACAAATATTTGCTTGGTCGAAGCGCTGGAAAAGGGTGACGATAAAAGGGAAGTACTGAATAAAGCGGTTGAAACGCTGATGAAACTCAATGATTAAATAAAGATAGTAGAAATAATACATAAAAGGGGCTTCTTAAGTGAAGCCCCTTTTATATTTGCCAATTAGTCTATTCGCTTAAGTTGGGATATGTCGAAAGATAGTAGAATTTTGTATAATTTTTGGATTGACGCAGAGATATATAAGAGTTATATTTTAATCAAAGATACCCATACCCACAGGGGAGGGGGGTGCGTAATTTGCTTGAGTGTTCTCATTGTGGTCAAAGGATTGAGGAATTCCGACCGAAGTTCTTTATGGTATTAGAGAAAATTGATCCATTACCGCCAAATGTGAAAGAGATCTCATGTCCAAGATGCCATGGTATCAATTATGCTATCAATTTAAAGTATTGTGCTCAATCCTGCGAATTTTATAAACCTATTCTTAATCCTATGAATCCGGAAGAAATTCTTAATATCGGATGCCGGGGCCAATGTATGAAGGATTACTAATTCTTGTGAATATGATAACTACATGAAGTTCCATAAGGGGAGGTGATTTTTAATGGCGGATAATTACCTTGAAGAGTATGGTAAGGAAACCAGCCAGGAAGTCGGTGAACGTACTCTCAATTACTTTAGTGAACTTTTCAGTATGGAAATGCCGTTGTCCCGGATGATGAAAATGATGCCGGGCATGGTTAAATTCATGATGGCAGGGAAAGACACGCGCGAAGATTTGTTGAATTTCATGCCCCAAATGATGCCGATGGTCAAGCAAGCCTTTACGGGCAAAAAAGAGGAGTAAGGGGGGAATACCGTGCTCGAACGAACAAAAGACTGGAGCGATGATTTCTACGAAAGGTGGAAGCCCATTGCCATGGGTTTCGTCAATGAAGCCGAGAAATGTCTGCAGTGTGGGAAATGTACAGGACAGTGTCCGGCGGCCGCTGTCACACCCAGCTATAACCCCCGCAAGATCATCCGGGATTTGGTAAACGGTAATATTCAACGGGTTCTATCCAGTGTTGAACTATGGCAGTGCTTCTTTTGCGGGGGATGTTATGCAACATGCCCAATGGACATTAACTTTCAATTTTTTGTTTTCATGCTGCGTTTAGCGGCTATGAATGAAGGGTATGGCTGGGAAGATGTAAAGCAGTTGGAAAGCTATGCTGAAAAAGATTATTTAAGGGATGGTATTACGGTTTCAGCTGCGGAAAGAAATCCCTTTGTTACGGATACCCGGGGTGATATTGGCGCGATTCGTGAGGCGGCGGGGTTGCCCCGTAAACGTCAAGTCAGCGACCGGGCGATAGCCGAAATTAACATGCTGTCCGATTTAACGGGAATGACTTCTTTTATGAAGAAAATCGGCGGAGTGGAGCTTTTGGATTGCCGGACGTGTACCTCGGAACAAGAGAAAAAGTGCAAGAATAAGCCAATGCCATCGCGCGTGGATAAAATTAAGACGCATCATCGTTTCTATAATTATGGAGAGCCGGGAGGGAAAAAACATGCCTAGACAAGATATTGTTGCCAAGATCCCGAAACCGAAAGAAATCTTTTTCTTTAAAAGCTGCGTCGCCAGTAATAAGTATCCGGGGATCGAAGTGTGCGGGCGAGATGCCCTCCGAATTCTTGGCGTCGAACCGGTTGAATCTGATGAACAAACGTGCTGTGGCGGGTTTGTGACCTTTGCCAATGTCGCGGCTCCGACATCTTCCATGCCGGCGGTTGCGCGGAATCTATCGCTGGCCGAGGAAAAGGGCTTAGATACGTGTGTTCTATGCAACGGGTGCTGGACGTTCCTCAGTGAATTCGGACACTTTATGAATCATAACGATGAAATAAAGTCCAGTATCAATATGATGATGAATATGATGGGACGGGAATATAAAGGGACGAGTAATGTCTATCATATTGCGGAAATGTTTTACCGCCTCAAAGACGAGATTGGCAAAAATGTCAAACGTCCGCTCAAGGGAATTAAAATTGCGACGCATTATGGGTGCCATTATCTGGCCGGGGGAAAATATACGGCTATTGATGATCCCCAAATGCCGACTTATTTGGAAGAGTTGATCGAGATCATGGGGGGTACCGTTGTCCCCTATACGGCGAACCGCGAATGCTGCGGAACAGGCTTTACCCAGATCATCAATGGCAAAGATCTATCCCTGGAGCACACGCAGCACAAATTAGATTCGGTGAAGGAAGCGGATCCGGATCTTCTGGTTGTGCAATGTCCCTATTGCCACAGTCAGCTGGATCGTGTTCAGCAACAACTGAATTATCGCCAGGATGGGGATTATCAAACGCCTATTATCCATATTGCCCAACTTGTCGGCTTAGCATTAGGACTTGACAAGCCCAAACTGGCCTTGAAAGCTCATATTAGCGGACGTGAACGTTTGGAGAAGGTTCTTGACAAAGTCGGTTGTTAGGAGTCCTTCGGTAATATGTCAAGACCTTAAAAATTTCGGTCAATCTTTTCAGGATGCTAGTTAACCTAAAAAAGGCAATAAAAAACCTACCCATTTCCAAAATATAGTGGAAATAAGTTGCAAAAATGGGATTTGTGCTTTTGGATTATTTAATAGCTATTACCCCCAGTTGCCTTTCGGCTGGTAGATTTGGTTAGTGCGTAGCAGAGCATCAAC
The DNA here is from genome assembly GCF_034927245.1 of Desulfitobacterium sp. GTDB lineage: Bacteria > Bacillota > Desulfitobacteriia > Desulfitobacteriales > Desulfitobacteriaceae > Desulfitobacterium_A. Next base: position 26,528 of record NZ_JAYFQK010000024.1, on the reverse strand, counting down.
CATACGTACGAGTTTACGTGCAGTTAGTACTAAGGCACGGCGATGATGATGGGTTTTACTCTCTTTAAACTTACGAGAGTAAAAAGCTTTGTACTCCGGCTCGTGTAACCTAACCAGATTAGCTGCTTGAACAAAATAAGTGCGCAAATAACGGTTGCCCGATCTGCTTAAAGGAGTATCATCGGCTGTAAAATTACCCGATTGATGTGTTTTCCAAGTTAGCCCTGCGTATTTAGCTAAAGCAGCTTCATTGGGAAAACGTCGAATGTCAGCAATTTCAGCAATAATTCCGGCGGTAAATACCGGACCTATTCCTGGAATGGAAGAGAGTGTGTTAGGAAAATGTTCAAGCTCAGCTTCAATCGCTTTATCAATTTTCTTAAGTTGTAATTGTAACGTTCTAATGGTTTCAAAGCTTGTAGCTAAAATCAGATTAACGGGTTGGAGTAAGTTACCACGTAGACGATGCGCTTTACGGGCTGCTTCCTTAATTTCAGCAGCAGTACCTTCAGGGTCTTTAAACTTGCTTTTCCCTTTGTCCACGAGGAAGTCAATTAATTCATCAAGCGGTCGAGCCGCAACTTCCTCAGGAGAGAAAAACTCAAGAATAAGTGATTCGGATGTAGCCCCAAAAGTATTGCTAAAGACGTCTCCTTGAGCCAAAGTACTGAACTTTAAAAATAAGTTTGTTAAAAAGTAATTCTTCTCACGGGTAATGGTTTCAACTAAATGGCAGCGAAAGCGGGTTAAACGCTGAAGGGGCAGGAAACGAAAATCGACTTGGCAATTCTCGGGAAGACGCCCAAACCTTAAACGATCAGCAATAACCCATGCATCAATCCAGTCATTCTTAGGAAGATCCAAATAGGATTCTTTAAACTTTTCTACGATTTTAGGATTAAACGAATAGACTTGAGGGCTAAAAGGAGCTAAGCTGGGCTCTTCGGCCAAAAACATCTGGATATGCCAGCTATATACGGAAGTAGCCTCCATCCCAACCACAAGCCGATTCTCTGCATTGTTTTTACAGGCATTAACCAAGTATAAAGCCAGAGATTCCACACCTAAACGATCATTAGAAGCCTGAAAGCGCTTAGCAGCTTCATCCCCCCGATCATTCATGACCTTAACCTTGAAATCCTTAGAACTCACATCAATGCCTACAAATAAACTCATAAAAATCACCTCACTCTCTATTTAGGAGTAATGTAAAAATTACTGCTGGGCACCAGGCACCACAACCGGTCAACAACCTCGCCGAATCAGCACTTTCTTGTTGGTACTGTAACCCTTAAGACCTGCTACTATCAAAAGGAGAATCATCAAGTTGCGCAACCTTCGAGTTAAAAGCTCAAGTTGTGGGCTGGGGGTCAGACTCTATAAGAGGTCAAGCCTCAAGGAGGAGGATACCTTCCCAGGATGTAACCTTACGGTTTCATTGTGCCTGTAAGACCAGCAAAATTAAATACTTTTTTAGAATTTTAGTTAAGGCATGCGTGTGTGCCTTAATGTGGAAAAGCCATTTGGGGCTGTATTAAAAGATCTTTTCCACAACGGCACGCCCCGCACACCTTCGACGGCTGCATGGGGTATGCGTTATACTGCGCGCACCCTATTGCTCAAAGAAATTTCCAGTTATAACTTGGCTAAATTAAAACTCCACGTTCCATTTAAAAAGGACTCGTGGAGCTAGGAACAAATCATATTATACGAGGAGGTTGCTCTATGCAAACATCAAGGGGAATCAAGATATTGCTTGTCGATGATGAGCCAAATATCTTAGAGTTTTTAGAAATGGGACTTTTAAACGAAGGGTATAGGGTCCGGACGGCACTGGATGGAATGACAGCAGTAACCATAGCCGGCCAATTCGAACCGCATATCGTTGTTTTGGATGTCATGATGCCCGGCATGGATGGTTTTGAAGTGTGCAGGATGTTAAAAAAGCAGGGAAATGTCGCGATTATTATGCTTACGGCAAAGGATGAAGTGGAGGATCGAGTCAAAGGGCTTAATCTGGGAGCCGATGATTATATGTCGAAACCGTTCAGTTTCGATGAATTGCTGGCGCGGATTCAGGCACGCATTCGCAACCAATTCCCGAATTTACTGGGGGAAGTTGTGAGCGGTCCCTTTCGGGTAGATGATCGACGGCGGGAGATTGTTTATAACGATCACGTTCTTGAACTATCTCCCACGGAGTATGAACTGCTGAAATTCCTGATTCTTAATCGGGGTATAGTCTTAAGCAAAACGATGATTCTTGATAAAGTATGGGGTTATGATTTTGTCGGAGATGAAAATATCGTGGAAGTTTATATTCGTTCCTTACGTGACAAATTAAAGGATAAGGATCATCAATTGATTCGAACATTGCGCGGAGCGGGATATCGCATGGATCTTTCTTAAGAAGGACAGTAAAGCATATAAGGCTGGAATTATAATGAACTTGGATTTTTTTGAGGATTTAAAAAAGAAGGTTAATAAATTAGTGGTTCCCAATTCGCTTCGGTTTCAGCTTCTTTCCCGAACGTTGGTGATTATGGCTATTCTCCTTGCGGTTATCGGTTTTGTTCAGTATTTTTATATGCTGAAGTTTATCTACGCAAATAATGCTTTAAGTATCCAAAAGCAGATTTCGGCGGTTTCCCCGGAAATTTGGGAGCAAATCGCTTCGGGAGGTTATTACTCCGATGGCCGAAATTATCGCCTGACGTTTAACTTATTGCCGGATTCGACGATTGCGGTTATCGATTCGTTGGGGAATTTGACCGTAGTCACTAATTCATCCAATGTCAAAAGCGTACCGCAACTGAGCGCACAGGATTATATCAATGCCCTGCAAGACAAAAACAGTCTGAATTACCGCATCGTTGAATCCGCCGAAGGTCAGGAGCAAATGGTTGTCCTTCAAAGCGTAGAAAATCGCGGCCGGTGGCTCGGGGTGGTTCAAGTCAGCGTCGGCACGAATTATATGAAAGATATGCTGATTAAACAACTTCTGACGTTTATACTGCTGGCCGTGATTGCTTTAATCATGGGGTTGTTAGCCTTTATTCCTGTTCTGCGCAGGATTCTCATTCCTTTATCCAATATGGTTAAACAAGTGGAAAAAATCGATGCCGGAAATCTCTCGGAACGTCTGCCCGTGGACGAGGGACAAATTGAGATCAATCGTCTGGCTGTTTCCTTTAACGGAATGCTGGAGCGCCTGGAAACCTCATTCAAAGCTGAGAAAGAGGCTAAAGAACAGATGCGCCGCTTTGTGGCGGATGCCTCACATGAGCTCCGTACACCTTTAACTTCGATTCATGGGTTTACCGAGGTTCTTCTTCGCGGAGCAATGAATCAGCCGGAACGGCTTTATCGTTCCTTAAAGAGTATGTATACTGAATCAGAGCGGATGAAAAAGCTGATTGAGGATTTGCTTTTACTGGCCAAGCTGGATCGTTTGCCTAAGCTGGAATGTATTGAAAGAGATTTAAATGAATTGGTCCTGGAAATGGAGAATCAGCTTCGCTTGCTCGCAGGTCATCGCAAGGTGAGTTTTAACCTCAATTCACCCTCGAAGTGCTGGTTTAATGCAGACAAGATCAAGCAGGTTATCCTGAATCTTTTTAATAATGCAGTTCAGCATACTGATCCGGAAAGCGGAGAAATCGAAATTTCGGTGGGCCCGGCAGAGGCCGGAATAGAGCTCAAGGTGAAGGACAGCGGGCACGGAATATCTGAGGAACATCTTAACCATTTGTTTGAACGGTTTTATCGGGTTGAATCCTCACGTACGCGTAAATACGGCGGCTCAGGTCTTGGACTAGCGATTACTCAATCCCTTGTGGAGCTTCATGGCGGGAAGATATACGTCGAAAGTACCGTTGGGGAAGGCAGCACCTTTTGTGTTTGGCTTCCTAAGGAACCGCTTAATATTGAAGGTTAAAAAGGAGAAACGTTGCTTTGGAAATCAAAAATATTTACTGTGTCGGACGAAATTATCGGCAGCATGCCCGGGAGTTAAATAATGCTATTCCCACGTCTCCCTTTTTGTTCAGCAAACCGACTCATGCCTTAGTTGAAGCAAAGGGGCAAGTGATTCAACTTCCCGGAGATCGAGGCGCCATTCATTATGAAGCAGAACTCGTTGTTCATATGGCAAGGCCTTATGATCCTAACCTCCCCTTAGAAGCTCTTATTGATCAAATGACCATCGGTTTGGATTTGACGCTTAGGGATGTTCAGGATGAATTAAAAAAGAAAGCCTATCCCTGGTTGTTGGCGAAAGGTTTCCCGAATTCAGCAGTGCTCTCTGCTTGGCTCCCTTTTGAAGGATTGGAGAAGATGGCAGAATACGATTTTGCCTTGGAGAAAAATGGCCAAGAAGTTCAACGGGGTAATATTAAGGATATGATTTTTGATTTACCCACACTGCTGGAGTTCTCCGCTAAGCATTTTGGGTTGGACGCAGGGGATATCCTTTTTACGGGAACCCCCGCGGGGGTTGGGCCGCTTGCCCCCCATGATGAATTAGTCCTCAAATGGCGGGAAAAAATGACGGGCAGCTGTAAAGTAGAATTTTCCGCCAAAATGATATAACCTGGCACAAATATTGTATACATGTTCGAAAACAGTTGATAGAATCTCGAATTATAGGTACATTTAAAGCATGTTATAATGGGTGATAGATTATTGCGATATGGAGGAAAACAAATGGTTCGTCTGATCAATAATGGTGTATATCTTATTAAAGGGCAGAAGGTTCTTGAAGCGAAGGATCAAAATACCCTTTTTGATTTAAATGGTTCTGCCGTGAATCGCGAGGACCTTCCTGTCGAGCTTGGAGCCGTTGAAAAGCAAACGGCTCGTCAAAAGACAATTGCGCATGGAATTCTGAGCAAGCACAATACATCCGGAAATCCTGATCAATTAAAGATCCGTTTTGATGCGATGGCTTCTCATGACATTACCTATGTAGGGATTACTCAAACCGCACGTGCCAGCGGTCTGAAAGAATTCCCGATTCCCTACGTGTTAACCAATTGCCATAATAGCCTCAATGCCGTAGGCGGGACGATCAATGAGGACGATCACGTTTTCGGACTCTCAGCCGCCCAAAAATATGGCGGAATCTATGTTCCTGCCCATCAAGCCGTCATTCATCAGTATATGCGGGAAATGATGGCAGGCTGCGGCAAGATGATTCTCGGATCCGACAGTCATACCCGTTATGGAGCTTTAGGAACGATGGCGGTTGGGGAAGGCGGTCCGGAGCTGGTTAAACAGCTTCTGAAAAAAACTTACGATATCCAATACCCCGGAGTGATTGCGGTCTACCTTAAGGGTAAACCGCAGGTCGGAGTGGGTCCCCAGGATGTGGCGTTGGCCTTAGTCCGCGCTGTTTTTGCCAATGGCTTTGTCAAGAATAAGGTTCTCGAATTTGTCGGCCCCGGCGTAGAGAACTTATCCGTTGATTTCCGTATTGGCGTTGATGTCATGACTACAGAGACGACCTGTTTAAGTTCAATTTGGATAACCGATGAGAAAGTTCAGGAGTACTTGAGGATTCATGGAAGACCGGAAGCTTATGCGCAACTTGAGCCGGGTGAAGTCGCTTATTATGACGGTATGGTGATTATCGATCTTGACAAGATCGTACCGATGATTGCGCTGCCCTTCCACCCCAGCAATGTTTATACGATTGAAGAACTGAAGCAAAACCCCTATGACATTCTGCACAAAGTAGAAGAAGAGGGGAAAAAGCAAATCAACAATCCGTTTATTTCCTTTAACCTAACGAATCACATTGTGGATGGCCAAATAAGGGTTGATCAAGGGATTGTCGCCGGTTGTGCCGGCGGATCTTTTGAGAACTTGATGGATGTTGCCGCCATTGTTAAAGGAAAGTCTGTCGGAAATCAATATCTCTCCTTCAGTGTTTATCCGGCCAGTCAGCCCATTTATCTGGAATTGATGAAAAACGGAGCAACCGCTGATTTAATGTCTGCCGGAGCAAATCTAAAAACGGCCTTCTGCGGACCTTGCTTTGGAGCAGGGGATGTCCCGGCTAACGGCCAGTTCAGTATCCGTCATACGACCCGGAACTTCCCGAATCGGGAAGGATCGAAGCCGGGTGAAGGGCAAATTTCTTCTGTTGCTCTGATGGATGCCCGATCTGTTGCCGCAACCGTGACCAATGGCGGACGTTTAACTTCGGCGACAGAGATTGAATTTACGGTGCCTTCGCACGCCTATCACTTTGATACCGGGATTTACGAAAAACGGGTTTATAATGGCTTTGGCAATCCGAAACCCGACCAAGGGTTAAAGCTCGGTCCCAATATTACCGATTGGCCGGAAATGATTGCTTTGCCGGAAAACCTTCTGCTGAAAGTGGCTTCGGTCATCAATGACCCCGTTACGACGACAGATGAGCTGATTCCTTCGGGTGAAACCTCATCCTATCGGTCCAATCCGCTTCGTTTAGCGGAATTCACCCTCTCCCGAAAAGATCCGCAGTATGTGGGAAGAGCCAAACACGTTCAGACGTTGGAGAAGGAACGTGAAAATCTGTTGCAGACGGCACAAACTTCCCAGCCTTCCGCAGCGTTGAAAGAGGCATTGGAACATGTTCTGCAAGTGGATACTGCCGCCGGTCTCACAGAGATTATGAACACGACCGGGATTGGAACGGTTGTTTATGCGGTTAAACCGGGAGACGGTTCCGCTCGGGAGCAAGCGGCTTCCTGTCAAAAGGTTCTTGGAGGTTGGGCGAATATTGCTCAAGAGTACGCAACGAAACGATATCGGAGCAATCTCATTAACTGGGGAATGCTGCCCTTTACGCTCAGCAGGCCTTTAGAGGTTCAGTTGACGACTGAGGATTATGTGTATGTTCCCGGAATTCGCCAACGGATTATCAACGGCGAGGAAACGATGATCGCTCAAGTTATAGGTCCGAATGGAGTCCGCGAACTAACACTGGAATTAAGGGATTTAACTCCGGATGAGAAAGATATTATCTTAAAGGGTTGCCTAATTAATTTTTATAGTATGTAAAAAGCACATTTTCGAAAACAAATACGGTTTCGAAAACAAAGAAGAATAATAAAAACAAGGGGGTCTGCGACCCGGCGGCGAAGTCCGCGGGTTGCAGACCTTAGAAATTATCCGATGACTAACCGCCACTACAGGCTTGATCCGGCAAGGGGGGACTGGGGATGAAACGACATATGATTGGTGAGGGAAATCAGCCGTTGATCTGTACTCCCTTAGTAGGCAAACAACGGGAGGCTATCCTTTTAGAATTACATCATGTTCTGGAGAAGTGCCCGGACTTGATTGAGTGGCGGGTCGATTTCTTCGAAGGAATTGAGAATACGGGCGAAGTCCTCAAGCTCGCTCAAGCCATAAAAAAGGATGCCGGGGATATTCCCATTATCTTTACGCAGCGATCGGTTCGCGAAGGAGGTCAGCCCGTACCCCTTGATGATAAGGAAGCATTAAAGCTGCTCAAGGCGATTTGTCAGAAGACAGACATAGAATATGTCGATTTTGAATTAAACAACCCGGAAGAAGCGTTTGAAGAACTGCGCCAAGCCGCCTCAGCCGGCCGGACAAAGATCATTGCTTCATACCATAATTTTTCGTATACACCCGATGCTGAGAGCTTGTTCGAAAAGATTAAGGAGGCGAAGCGGTTAAAGGCTGATGTGGTTAAAATCGCCGTTATGCCGCAAAACCTTAAGGATGTTTTAAATCTTCTTAATTTAACTTTAGAAGCGAAGGAAACAGTAAATATCCCCCTTATTAGTTTAGCCATGGGACAGTATGGAACAATAACCCGCATGATCGGCGGTGTTTTCGGATCGGCCGTGACCTTTGCCGTTGGGGAAAACAGTTCGGCACCGGGGCAGATGATGATAGAAGATGTGCGAAGTGTTCTTGAGATTATCCGAAAATCTGTGGATCGGTCATAATTATAATAAGAATAGTAAGATAGAAAACGAAGGGAACTGCCGCAATTATTTTGTAACAGTTCCCTTCGTTATTAATGAGTAGAGTATCTTCAATTACTGAGGATTATCATCAGGATTTTGATTTCGATATTCCTCAGTCGCCAGTGACCATTGTTCCCGGGTTCGGTTCAGAATAAGGCGATCACGATTCCGATCAGGATCATTCACAATCTTGGAAAAGTAGCTGATGGCCTGCTTGTATTCACCGATTTGGCGATTAAGTTCCCCCAGCATATATAAATGCCTAAGGGGAGACCATGAGTTCACAAAGTCAGAATAAAGATAAGAAGCATCGTATTCCTTGACGGCAAGTTTGAGAAAGCGCTGTTCATCTTCAGGTTGGTTTTCCTGCCGGTAAATCCATGCCAAGCGCAAGCATAATCCACCAAGAACAAAATGGCGTTCTTCTTTTAATGATGCGGAATAAATGGCAAGCTTAAAGGTTTCAATTGCAGTATTCACATCTCTCAACTTACCAAAATCCCGGCTTTTCCATTTTTCAGCGATGTTTTTTTGAATCATATATTTAGCACTGGATGTAAAATCTTTGGAAAACTCACTATTAAAGGCAAAACCACAGGATGGGCAGACACTGACATGATAATAAAGTGAGTTATACAGGTTGTCTTTATAATGAGGACAAAAATCCGGATCTGTTTTATACGGAGCAGAAAAATGGGAACGAATTTTTTTTGTTGTAAAACTTTGGCCGCAATAGGGGCAAGTTAATTTCTTATCGTAAAAGGGCATTAAATCTGTAACCATATCTATAACCTTCCTCAACTCAATATCCACCATAATTCCCAACAAAAAGGTGCGTACCTAAATGTTACAACACAACCCTCTATCTGAACAGTACAAAAATCATTTTCTTTTTTCTTCTGCATTATTGCAACATTCAGAGTAGGTAATCTCGTGCGAAAAATGAAATATTTTGCAACAATAACTGATTATATATTGTATAATAATAAGAGTTGTCGGATTATGTCGAATAATATCTAATTATATCTAATAGTGAAGGGGTGGAGGTTTCAATGTGTACCAATGACTTTAATGACTCCAAGTTTAGAGAACTCGACGAATATATTGAATCGCTTGAGGTCAAGGAGGGCAGCTTGATTGCGATTTTGCATAAAGCACAGGATATCTTTGGATATCTTCCGAGGATCGTTCAGTCCCACGTGGCACAAAAAACGAATATACCCGAAGCTAAAATTTATGGGGTTGTAACATTTTACTCCTATTTTAATGAAGCCCCGCGTGGTGAGCATGTCGTTAATGTATGTCTCGGAACAGCGTGCTTTGTTAAAGGTTCCATGGGAATTTTGCATGAAGTAGAAGAACAGCTGGGTATTTCGGCGGGACAGACAACGCCTGACGGAAAATACAGTATTGATACGCTTCGCTGTATCGGGGCCTGCGGCCTGTCACCGGTTGTGATGATCGATGGAAAGGTCCATGGTCGCGTAGAACGAAAGAAAGTGAGAAAGTTATTACAGATTAGCTAGAAACATATAGGTTCTGTGATTTGGAGGTAGTAAGATGGATAGAATTAATTCCGTAGCCCAACTGAAAGCGATTCAAGCTAAACCCGACAGCAATCAAATTATTATTCGGGTGGGTATGGGAACATGCGGTATAGCAGCAGGTGCCAAGGAAGCCTTAGATGTTATGGTTGAAGAGGCAAAACGACTTAAGATTAATAATATAACATTCGTAAAAACGGGATGTATCGGCATGTGTTTTGCGGAGCCAACGGTTGAGGTTGCAATTCCGGGACAAAAAGCCGTTCTTTACGGAAATGTAGATCAGGATAAAGCACGCGAGATTATTAATCGTCACCTCACTAAGGGAGAGCTCTTAGATGATATTTTAGAAATTAAAAATCAGTACAGAATTGCGTTGCGTAATTGCGGGGTCATCGATCCTGAGAATATAAATGACTACATTGCTCGGGACGGGTATCAGGCGTTAGGCAAGGTTATTCAGGAACTGACTCCCGAACAGGTCATAGAAACGGTGAAATTGAGCGGACTTCGGGGCAGAGGAGGCGGCGGATTCCCAACAGGAATCAAGTGGCAGTCTACTCACAACAGCCCTTCTGATATAAAATACATTATTTGCAATGCGGATGAAGGCGATCCGGGAGCTTTCATGGATCGCAGCGTCCTTGAAGGGGACCCGCATAGTGTTCTTGAGGCCATGGCGATTGCAGGGTATGCTATCGGGGCCCATACCGGATATATCTATATTCGTGCTGAATATCCTCTGGCGATTGCCCGACTGGAAGTGGCCTTAAGCCAAGCCAGGGAATGCGGGCTCTTGGGCAATAATATCTTGGGTTCATCATTTTCTTTCGATATTTCCCTGCGTTATGGGGCCGGGGCTTTCGTCTGCGGTGAAGAAACCTCATTAATTAATTCTATTCAGGGAAGCCGCGGCGAGCCGACCAATAAACCTCCTTATCCGGCGGAAAAAGGATTATGGGGCAAACCTACTTCGGTGAATAATGTCGAAACCTTCGCCAATATACCTCCCATTTTTCTAAGAGGACCGGAATGGTTTGCGTCCATCGGAACCGAAAAAAGCAAGGGGACCAAGGTTTTTGCTTTAGCGGGAAGTGTTAATAGAGTTGGCCTGATCGAAGTGGTTATGGGGACAACACTCCGACAAATTATTTATGATATCGGCGGCGGGACAAAGGACAACAAAAAGTTTAAAGCCGTTCAAACAGGTGGTCCTTCCGGAGGGTGTATTACAGAAGCACACTTAGATATGCCAATCGACTATGAGCACTTAATAAAGATCGGAACGATGATGGGTTCCGGCGGCATGATTGTTATGAACGATGATGACTGTATGGTTAACTTCGCCAAGTTTTATCTTGAATTTATGTGTGAAGAGTCATGCGGTAAATGCACACCGTGCCGGATCGGAAATAAGCGCTTGCTTGAAATTCTGACGAAGGTTACCGATGGTCAGGGTACGGAAAAAGACCTCGAAACCTTGAAGGAACTGGGTCATTATATTAAAGATACGGCGCTTTGCGGGTTGGGCCAGACGGCTCCAAATCCGGTTTTAAGCACCTTAGAGTATTTTGAAGACGAATATTTAGCCCACGTAAGGGACAAGAAGTGTCCGTCACATGTATGTGTGAATTTATTGGAGTACCATATCGTGGAAGATAAGTGCATAGGGTGTACCGCTTGTGCCAGAGCCTGTCCTTCACAATGTATTACGGGAGAAGTTAAAGGGACGCATATGATTGATCAAAGCAAATGCCTCAAATGCGGAACTTGCTTTGCAACGTGCAAATTCAAGGCCATCGTAAGACGTTAGTGGAGGAGGACTAAAAATGGATGTAAATATTAAAATCAATGACGTTGAACTCGGAGTACCTTCAGGGTATACCGTTTTAGAAGCGGCCCATCTTGCCAAAATCAATATTCCATCACTTTGTCATATGAAGCTTAAGGATATGAATGTAACGAACCATGTTGCATCCTGTCGGGTATGCATGGTTGAGGTTGAAGGAAAACGAAATTTGGCGCCGGCATGTTCCACCGTTGTCTCGGAAGGAATGGTCATTCGAACGAATACCGATCGGGCCATGAAGGCAAGAAGAACATCTGTAGAATTACTTCTCTCAGATCATCCTTCAGATTGCTTAGTGTGCGCTAAGAACCAAAAGTGTGATCTCCAGAAGATAGCGGCAGACTTGGGAATAAGGGGTCAACTGCATTATCAAGGGGAGAAGTCTAAGTATCCGAAGGATTTGTCGAGCAAGTCGATCATAAGGGACCCGGAAAAGTGTATCCTATGCAGACGATGTGAGACGATGTGTAATGAAGTTCAGACCTGTGGGATTCTTTCCGCGGTAGATCGTGGGTTTAAAACGGTTGTAAAGCCAACCTTTGGTCTGCCTTTGGCCGAAACGATGTGTACATTTTGCGGACAATGTGTCGCCGTATGCCCGACGGGGGCCTTAACAGAAGCGAATAACGTCAATGAAGTGTGGGATGCTATTCATAATCCTAACAAATATGTGGTTGTCCAAACGGCCCCGGCGGTCAGAGTCGCCTTGGGGGAAGAATTTGGGTTGGAAGCCGGAAGTAATGTCACAGGCAAAATGGTGACTGCCTTGAGAAATTTAGGGTTCAAAAAGGTATTTGATACAGATTTTGCGGCCGATCTTACGATTGTCGAAGAGGCCTCGGAATTTGTCCATCGGCTTCAACAGGGGGGAAAACTTCCCATGCTCACAAGCTGCTGCCCGGCTTGGATTAACTTTCTTGAATATCAATTCCCGGATCTCTTAGATAACCCATCGACCTGTAAATCACCTCATGAAATGCTGGGTGCGGTAATTAAGACGTATTACGCTCATAAGATGAATATTGCTCCGGAACAGATCGTGGTGGTATCGGTTATGCCGTGTGTTGCCAAGAAATACGAGGCCAGCCGATCTGAATTATCGCAGAATCAGGTGCAGAATGTTGATTATGTTCTAACAACACGGGAACTCGCTATAATGATTAATGAAACAGGAATGGATTTTAGCGGACTGGATGATGGTGAATTTGACAGTCCGTTAGGTGAATCAACAGGGGTTGCCCTCATTTTTGGAGCTACAGGCGGCGTGATGGAAGCTGCTTTGCGCACAGCTTACGAATGGTTAACGGGAGACGTTCTGGAGAATTTGGAAATGACGGAATTAAGGGGTTTTAAAGGGATCCGCGAAGCTTCCATACCCATTAACGGGGAAGAGGTGAAAATTGCGATAGCGAATGGATTAGGAAATGCGCGTAAATTGCTAGAAGATATTCGCAAGGGAAAAAGTGACTATGCTTTAATTGAAGTCATGGCTTGCCCGGGCGGATGTATTGGCGGGGCCGGACAACCCTATCACCACGGAGACTCAGAGATTATCAAGAAAAGAGCCCAGGCCTTGTATCGTGAAGATAGAGAAATGGTAAAAAGAAAATCGCATAAGAATGAAGATGTCCTCAAGCTATACCATGATTTCTTGGGTGAATTCTACGGCGAAAAGGCCCATGAGTTATTGCATACCCACTATACGAACAAAAGGAAAACTGAGTACTAAAACAAATTTGAAATAGGGATAGGTTAAAACCGCTGGTTTAATCTGGCGGTTTACTTTTTAAGCTGGGTGAAAAAAATGAAAAATGTAAAGGTTGCGGTCAAATGGGGTCAAGGTCTCCTGTTTCCTATTTCAATCATTCTCATTTGGCAGTATCTCGCGGTATCCGGACGTTTGAATCCCTATATTTTACCCTCGCCGACGCAAATTTTTAAGTCGTTTCTTGACCTGCTTTATAATGGGAAGATTGGGGAACAAGTGCTAACCAGCCTCTATCGTCTTGGGCTGGGTATGACAATAACCGTTCTAATTGCTTTTCCTATGGGCATAGTATTAGGAGGGTTTCCCCGCATTGAGAAGCTGCTCACTCCCACATTGACTTTTCTGCAGCAGATTCCGGCTATAGCCTGGATTCCCGTTTTTATATTATGGTTTGGAATTGGGGAAAGCTCAAAAATTGCGGTGCTGATTTACGCTTCTTTTTTCCCGGTCTTTATCAATACGTTTTTCGGGATTCAATCCCTAGATCCCAAACTTAAAGAAGTGTCAAATATCTTCGGCCTCCGTTTTAAAACGAAAATCTTGCGGGTTTTTCTTCCATCCGCCGCGCCTTATTTTTTTGTAGGTTTTCGCCTTGGCTTGAGCAATGGTTGGCGTGCCCTTGTTGCCGCTGAAATCATCAACTCTTCGCGCGGTATTGGATATCTCCTTATGGAAGGAAGAAATTTGGCTCAACCTGAACAAATCTTCATTTCTATTTTTATCATCGGATTATTAGGGACAATGATGGACTATGGGGTAAAAACACTGGAAAAAAGACTCATTCCATGGGGTCAAGTGCAGGAGAAATAACGATGCCAATACTTGAATTGAAGCATGTTCATAAAACGTTTCATAGTTCGAGAATGAAAGTCACCGCACTTCAGGATATCAATCTGTCCGTCCGGCAGGGAGAATTCGTCTGTATTTTAGGACCCAGCGGCTGTGGGAAAACAACGATGCTTCGATTGATTGCCGGTTTAGAAAGGCAAAGTGAAGGGATTATCTTGATTCAAGGAGTTCAAGCCGGAAAGCCAAATCATCATCGCGCTTTCGTGTTTCAGGAACCGCGGCTTTTTCCGTGGCTTACGGTTGAAGAAAATATTGCCATAGGGATACAGGATAAGATGGATAGGAAGGAATGTCACAAAATTGCCGCTGAGTGTTTAGAGTGGATTGGATTTGATCATCAATTTTTACAGGCTTATCCTGACGAATTATCAGGGGGGATGGCCCAAAGGGTATCCATCGCGCGAGCGCTGGCAGTAAACCCGGAAATTCTTCTCTTGGATGAGCCGTTTTCCGCTCTTGATGCGATCACACGAAAGCATCTGCAGGCGGAGATACAGAAGGTGTGGCAGCAGACGGGAAAAACAATGATTATGGTTACACATGATATCGATGAAGCCCTCCGCTTAGGGCAACGGGTGATCACCTTGTCAGCCGCACCGGGGCATATCATTTCAGAGTTTAATCTTATGAAGAGCACAGTCGAACAACGTGCACTGATCAAAGATCAGATCTTAAATGATCTTGAAATTAAGAACAATGGGGGGTTAAGATTATGGATAGACGCCGGAAATTGATCGTTATCACTTTGATTTTTACATTATTAGCTCTAACAGGGTGTAATACGCCGATGAAATCTCCATCTTCGCAAACACAAACTAACGCCCAAAACCCGATTCAAGTGAAGGCTTCTTATTCCACACGTCCGATCAATGTTCCCGCAATTGTTGCTTTGGAACAACATAACTTTGAAAAAGAATTCCAAAAAAACGGGACTGAATTCGAATGGGCGGAAATCGCAGCCGGACCATCTCAATTGGAAGCTCTGGCGTCCAAAAGTATCGATATCAGCACATCTATGAATTACGTGTCAGCCTTGCTGGCTAAAGCCAATGGCAACGATATAAAAGTTGTCGGAGGGTATGCCCAGTTTCCAAAGGGAATTGGCATTGTGGCTCGCAAGGATCTTAATGTGACATCAATGACCGGACTTAAAAATAAAACGATTGCCTTGCAGCAAGGAACGATGCTTCATGAATTTTTGGTTAAAGCGTTGAAAAAGGAAAATCTCAAGGTATCCGATGTTGAGATGGTCTCCATGGAATCGCCTGATGCTGTAGCCGCTCTTATGGCGGGACAGGTTGATGCCGCTATTTTGCCGGAGCCGCTATTATCTAAGGTGATTAGCTCCGGGAAAGGCAGTTTAGTTATGACGGCTGAAGGGTTTATTACCGGGCAGACCTTCATCGTTGCCCGGTCCGAATTTGTAAACAGTCATCCTGAGATAATCCAACAGTTTTTAAAATTGAATGACGATAATGTCCGGTGGGCGGAGGAAAATAAAGACAGCTTTTACGACATAGCAAGCAAACAGCTGAATCTCGATCCTAAGGCTGTTCAGGCAATGTATCCGAAGTTTGCTTTTCAAACGAAAATTGATTCCGAGATGGTCCGCAATCTCAAGGAATCGGCTCATTTCCTTCAAGAAAATGGATTTATCAAACCGCAAGTCGATGTTGAATCTTTGGTTAACGATTTAGTCGATACTTCGTTTAGTCAATAAGTTATTAGAGACTCGACGAACCCGCGGGAAAAACTCTCGTCCCTGCAGCTTAGGCTGTGGGAACGAGAGTTTTTATTTAAGTGCTTGACTGATTCGTTTAGAAATCGCCTGATAGCCCAAAGCGCTCGGATGTAAACCATCTTTGGAGATGTAGCGGGCAGAATTATATTTCATGAGATCATAGGTGGGTATAAAGATGGCATTGCCATCGCTTTCAATAATTTTGCGGCTCTGATCGTTTACCTCATTGAGAAGATGTTGATTTTCGGCACTGGTTAATATTTCGTAAGGGTTATAAAGTCCGAGCAGGATAATTGTAGAATCGGGGTAGACATTTCGCAGCAGCCCTAGGGTTTGTCGTAGATTATCGGTATAACCGGCGAGTTCTCCCTGAAAAGCATCATTTTGCCCCAGCAGATTTGAGGGAAGTGACTTCAGAAGATCATTGCCCCCGATTGAGACGAGAATAATATCGGCATCGGTTATCGCCGGGTTCAGGCGTTTGCTTTGAAGCTGTTCGAGAAGGCCTTTGCTCGTTAATCCGTCAATTCCTTCGTTTTTTACGATAATGTCTTTTGAGGTGCTCTTTTTAAGCTCATCGGGGAGATATTCTGAAAATCCTTGGCCCTGATCGTCACCGGTCCCTTTGGCTATGGAATCCCCCAAGATAAGGACTTTCAGAGGGCAAGCCGTATCCGCTAATTTTTGGGATAATTCAGAGGCGGATGGCGAACCCTTAGGTGTCGTCACTCGATTTGCTTGAAATATCCTGATGCCCAAGACGATTATGGTAATGCAAGCGAGTATAAGCAGGGTGTAAGCCATTATTTTTTTGATCAAGGTGATTGCTCCTTAGACAATGTTATGTTTGAGTCACTTTAGGTTACTTTTTAATTCGCTAATACCCTCTTTTTTCCTCTTTAAACAAAGTTTTGAGTTAGACTTTAAAAGCTCTCGCTTACTGTGAGGGCTTTTGCTATGATTAATGAGGGAATGTAAATGGGAGGGAAGATTTTGGAGACTGCAGAGAAACTTGTAGAGTTACTTAAAAAGTTGGGTTTAACGATAACGACCGTTGAGAGCTGTACCGGTGGGTATATCATTTCGACCATTACAGATGTTGAAGGGGCTTCGGATATCACCCCGGGGGGATATGTTACCTACTCGAATCAGCAAAAGCGGGCTATCGGTGTTTCGGACAAAATTATTGAGGAATACGGCGTTTATAGCAGCGAATGTGCAGAAGCTATGGCCAAAGCGGGTTTTAGAAATACCGGGGCGGATTTAAGCATCGGCGTAACTGGGACATTCTCTAATGTTGATCCACATAATGACGATAGCGTTTCAGGGGTTGTCTATTTTTCTGTCATATTTCATGCCGAGCAGGCAATAGCCGGCAAAATAAATGTACCGATACTTATGGAAAGGTCTAAGCAAAAACAGTTCGTGACTGAAGTCGTGCTGAAAAGAGTGTTAGAGGTTATTGAGTCGATCTATAACGCTCTATTAAATAATGAGGGGGAATAAAATAAAAGCAGCGCAAAATTCATACTAAAGGAGATGTTTTTTATGTTTAAATATGGTACATCGGAGAGTGTGGCAAACCGGGAGGTTTGCGTAAACTAGTTTCTACAAAAACCTCCCATAAGTTATAACAATAACTTTCAGGAGGATTAAAAATGAATAGTATTAATATGAAAACATTAGGTTTTACCGATAGGTTAGCAGCGGAATCAACTTTATACAACGGCCTTTATGTTGGACGTGTTTTTTCACAAGCTAAAGACTTATATAAAGTGATGTCCGAAGGCGGAGAATTGATGGCAGAAGTCACCGGGAAATTTCGATTTGAAGCGAAAACGCTGTCTGATTTTCCGGCAGTTGGCGATTTTGTCATGCTTGACCGGGACGTGAGTGCAACCGGAAATGCCATCATCCATCATGTGCTTTCAAGAAAAAGCGCCTTTATCAGAAAAGCGGCAGGAACGTCGAATGATGAGCAGGTTGTGGCGAGTAATATTGACACGATTTTTATCTGCATGTCGCTGAATAACGACTTTAATTTGCGTAGATTGGAACGTTACCTATCCATTGCTTGGGTTAGTGGAGCGGTCCCTGTTGTTGTTCTGACCAAATCGGATTTATCCGACGAGTTAGAACAGCAGCTCCGTGAAGCGAATTCTGTCGCTCTTGGCGCTGACGTTCTTGTTACTACCGCCATGAGCGAGGATGGCTATTCTCAGATAATGCCTTATATCAAGGATGGACGCACAATAGCGTTTATTGGTTCATCGGGTGCTGGCAAATCCACCCTCATCAATCGTTTAATTGGGGGGGAAAGGCTAGACACCAATGGGCTAAGAAATGATGATAAGGGCAGACATACAACCACAAGACGCGAACTCGTGCTGCTCAAAAATGGTGGCATAGTCATTGATACTCCGGGGATGAGAGAGCTTGGCATAGAAAGTGCTAATTTATCAAAAGCTTTTTCGGATATTGACGAACTTGCGTCTATGTGTAAATTTCGTGATTGCACACATGCTAAGGAACCGGGTTGCGCAGTGCAAAAAGCAATTTGCGCCGGAAAACTGTCTGTTGAAAGACTTTTGAGCTATCAGAAGATTAAGAAAGAGGCTAAATACAACGGCCTTGATTTTAAGCAAATTGAAACTATGAAGCTAAATGAAATGTTTGGCGGCGTTGGAGGCATGAAAAATGCCCGAAAGTTTGCCAAAGGGAATCATCGCGGAAGATAAAACTGTTAAAAAAGGAAGTTGACCTATCACTCCATGCTATTATGGCATAATGGGTTACAAAAACGCAGTGAGCGTCTTTCCCGCTGATTTGCTAGAAGCGATACAAAAGCATATTGATGGTGAATATATTTATATCCCTCGAAAAGCAAAGAACAAAAAGGGAGAGCTGAAAAACAGTAGGAAATATATTCAAGAACGCAACCAGATGATTTTTTTCAGTATCAAGGCGGTGCTTCGGTTGACGAAATTGCAACTCGAGATTTTTTATCGCCTAAAACAATATATGAAATACTGGCAGATATGAAGAGAAAGTCCTAAAAGGGAGCGATATGGTGATTAAACCATGTCGCTCTTTTGCTTTGTGCGCCACGCATGGCGATTAACTTGACGGTGAAAGTTCGTTACGAATAATGAGGTACGACCCCAATGTCAATCTCAATGTCATCTATGTCGTTAGAATTTGGACCGATAATGTATCCCAAGAATTGACGAAATTAGCCCAATATAATGATAATCGTTAATTTATTATTGAATAACGAATATAATTCTATTACAATAGTTTTATTATCTGCCATAACTAAGAAGGGGATGATTATAATTCAAGCAAGTATTTTATCATTAAAAAAGAGAACAAATATTACACACAAACTTATAATATTTATATTGATTCTCGGGTTAATACTCTTGACCATTGGAACAATTGCTTTCATTTTTTTCTTTTTGATTCACCTGATAAATTTTCAGCAGTTAAAGGTAATTCAAATTGGTCTATTCGCTATTATGTCAATAATAATTCTTATTTTTCCATTTATATTCCATTTAAAGTTATACAACCTTTAGATAGTAATAGCTTTAGTGCTAAATATGCTTTTATTACCTATTTGGGCTCGTCTCTTTTAAGTTACTCTCTGATTATTTATGGCATTAAACAGGTAGCCAATATTCTAAAATTCACTAAAAAGGAAGAAACTCCGTTTATTATGAACAATGCAAAAAGCTTAAAAAAGATTGCTTATACTATAGCTATCTATTCGGTATCAACAGAAATCTTAGCCGCTATTTTATGCTCAGCATTTGTAACCAAAATATTCACCATAGATTTACTGAGTATTCATTGGAGTGGAGTAATAGTTGGGGGACTCATATTTATCGTGGCGGATATATTCCAATATGGAGTTTTTCTACAAAATGAATATGACACCACTTTATGAGGATGTGAAATGAGTGGCTATAATAATAAGATTAGATAGAATTTTAGTCGAACGAAAAGTTAAACTAAATGAATTAGCTGAAAAAGTGGGTATTTCTACTGTTAATCTTTCAAATCTCAAAACAGGTAAAGTAAGAGCAATTCGTTTTTCTACACTTGATGCAATTTGTAAAAATCTCAACTGCCAGCCGGGTGATATTCTAGAGTATGTTTTAACGAATAACGATGATTGAAAATTCTTATAGGAGTTAGGTAACAAATAGGATATTAAGAATTTTTTATTACCATGGGGCGGGAATTTCTAAATTTAAATCAATCTATTAAAAAGTTTGCTTTTTGCATCAGTCCTTCGAGAAGGTACTCCATGTTTTCCCCATAAAACAACTACAGATATCCTTTGAGGAATACGGCATTTATAGCCGCGAATGTGCAGAGGCTATGGCTAAAGTGGGTTTCAGAAATACCGGAGCGGATTTAAGTATCGGCGTAACCGGGACGTTCTCTAATGTTGATCCACATAATGACGATAGTGTTTCAGGGGTTGTCTATTTTTCTGTCATCAATTTAGTAGGGAAGGTGATTGCTAAGACTTCAACCCTATAGAAAAATATAAAGGCTCCAGAAATAATCACCATTTCCGAGCCTTTATATTTTGATTTACAGTTTAACCATTATTAAAAACTTATGTTACTCCAAAATGATTACATTTACAGGGCACATATTGGCTGCTTCTTTAGCCTTCTCTTCCAGTTCCGACGGAACAGGATTAACATAAGCTTCAGCCAGTCCGTCATCATTCAACCGAAAGATTTCCGGGCATAAGGCTTCGCAGGAGCCACAACCAATGCAGCCAGATTCTATAGTTGCATACATGATAATTCACCTCCCTTTCTATGTGCTTGCCGATGACATTGGGGTCATGTATTTCGTGTTCTAACATATACAATTTATCAGGTAAAGTCAATTAGCAATTCGATAATGGAAGTTTCGCTTATGGAGAAACTTTTCAAATTCCACAAAACATTGAACCTGTGGTATTACTATTACTTGGGTATCCGAGCAACGATTCCTTGCCAAGTCCAAATCATCATAAACGCTTAGATATAGCCCAAACGGTTTTTTATGGCTCCTTTTCTGAACTTGGAAATTGATCCAGCACCTGTTCGACTACCCAGATCCCCGAATCGCCATGTACTTTCGGTTGTCGCATCAAAACCTTCACGCTACCATCGGGCCAAACGAAGGTGACGCGTGCGGTTCCGGGTTCGTTCAAATACTCAACCTGAGCGGTAGCGTGGCTGATGTTCAGTTGGTTCTGAGCCGCATTTGCCGGATCACAATATATCTCGGCTTGGGTAGGATCGGAATCCGCGTGCAGTTGATATGCCGTTGAAAACCCTGCAAAATCAGGAAGACCGTATTGGTAGGCATCGATAAAGACTTTCTTCGCTGACGGCTCCAGCATTATCATTGTTTCGTCGGCTACCTGGTAGACACTGTCCAGTTTTTCATAGGTCAAGGTTTCTTTGTGTACCCAAATATGAGGGTCGGAGGCGCGGAAATAATAATAAATGTCGATAATTCCATTACCCAGAACGATTTTATGATCTTTGTCCCAGGGCCAGGGACTGGACATGCCAAAGCCATGCCTGCCATCTTCAAAGCTGTAGCCGCCTATCGCCGTAAATAAGTCATTATTCTTACACAGACGGTATAAAGTATCTCCGTCTCTCTCGCTATAAGCATTGGCCCAGGTGTCGGCTAAGGCTTTAATTTCCGTTAGATCTTCTTCGGCAGCTTTGTCCTCCGCCGGGTAAAGCGGCCCGGGTATAGGTTTCGTACGTGCTTGTACGATTGAAATGACCAGAACGGTCATGATCGCGAAAATTACTATTACGCTTATTGGGCTCGGTTTATTGCTCATAGGGCTACCCTCCTGCGCCTTCTATGTTATTTATTATAACGGATCTGCATTGAATCGCAATTACCATCACATTAGTGATATAAAAAACTGGATGATATTCCGTCAAGGGTGATATTGTCCGGTTTCTCTTTTCCCTTCCGAATATTTCTACAAAAAGAAGGTGATATGTTCTTCACTGTCTAAATTTACATATATATCCTTACTCAATGAAGCTGAGAAAACGAGAATTAGACCATGCAATAAGAAATTTCGTACACCGAAGACAGGAAAAAAACAGCCTATCATGAAATTAAATGGAGGTATGACGATGGATAACATGCCGATAGGGGGGAGGTGGACTTATGGAAATAGGTTTTGGCTCTTTGCCTTTGTGGATTTTCTTTTTGTGGGGAATAGTAATGCTTGCTGTAGTAATAGGAATAATAAAATTAATAAAAAGATAGTCTTTTAAATCCCCCCAATAATAGATAAATTTTAGTTATATTAGAAATAGCAATTTAAGTTTAATTCTTATTTGGATGGTGGTGTAATAATGACGAAGCTATCACGTTCTTTGGGATTCTTATTTACTTTAATCTTTTTATTTGCAATTACAGGTTGTAATAATTCCTCTGGTTCACGAAGCATGAACTTTATAGGTGAAAGTGAGCATTGGATAGCGAATTATTCAATTTCACAAGGTCAATCTCAAACAAATATAGGTAAAATAAGCTACAAGGGAACTGATGTAGAGTCTGTAGGACTCGTTAAATATGCCTTTGAAGCCAGTCCATATGTAGGGGTAAATGGCAGTATTGACCTCCCCCCAAGAGGGTATATTGAATTAACGAATACTTCCAGTAAAGGCCCTTATCCAAATAAAGATTTAGTTATAAAGGCGAAAATAGAATGGAATGGACAGATCGAAAATATGGATTTAAAGTATACAAATCAATAGGTATAGAAAAAAGCTAGATGGCATGCTTATTAAGGGCAATATCATCTAGCTTTTTTCTTTTCTTTTCTTGTTATAAGTTCGAATGTATAAGAATATTTAGAATGCTCGCTATTACGGGGTGATCAGCGAGCGGCAAGTTGTTCGGCTCTCGCCCAATAAAGATTACGGCTATTCTTGCCGAATGTAAGCGAAAAAAATACACCGTGCTCAATGAAATGAGCACGGTGTATTTCTAATGCTTTCTAAACTGACTTGGATTTCAGGTCGTATTTTTGCATACGACGCAACAATGTAGCGTGGCTAATACCTAAAATCTTGGCCGCTTGGCGAATGCTTGGGCTTTTCAGTAGGGCCTGTTGGATAATCGTTTTTTCCGCAGCATCTAATTGTGCTTGAAGATTACTACTCACGTGGTTCGTCAATGGACTGCAAGAACTGGGCCGTAAACGGTTTACAACAGAATCAAGAGTAATAAGCTCTGACTCTGCGCTTACACATAGCCCTTCAACAAGGTTGCGCAACTCACGGACATTTCCGGGGTAGTCATAATTAAGAATGAAATTCAATGCTTCATTACTGAACCGCCGATTGATTTTGAATTCTTCCATGATTTCATTTAGAAAGTGATTCAGTAAAGGGAGAATATCCTCTCTTCGTTCACGTAAGGGTGGAACATAGAGATAGGCGACGTTTAAACGATAAAAGAGATCCTCCCGAAACAGGTGTTGTTCAACCATGGTTTGAAGATTCTTATTCGTGCAGGCGATTACCCTCACATCGACGGTTCTGGACCAACTCCCACCGACACGACGAATTTCTCGGTCGTGCAGGACACGTAATAATTTAACCTGCATAGCAAGAGAGAGCTCACCGACTTCATCGAGAAGAAGCGTACCTTTATCCGCTAGCTCAAAGAGACCTGGATTTCCTTCGTTTTTCGCTCCCGTAAAGGCGCCCTTCTCATAACCAAAAAGCTCCGATTCTAAAAGGGTTTCCGGTATCGCTCCACAATTAATCTTTATAAAGGGGAAAGAAGCACGGGGACTATGACGGTAAATCCAATTCGCGACAACCTCTTTGCCGGCTCCTGTTTCTCCTTCTAGTAAGACAGTGGAAGGAAACAGTGCAATACGCTGTGCGCGGTCAAGAAGGGAAGCAAATTCTTGGCTTTGGGCTATTATTTCTTGGTTCAACATTATCATCACCTGGTTCTATTTTAAACCATTAGTTGCCGGATGTCTATTGAGGAAAGACATCTGTCTTAGGATCCGGTTATTCTGTGCGTGGTACGTGTACTAATACTGTGGTACAGAAATTGCATATATTTTATAACACACCGAGAAGAAATTATGTAAAATTTCAAGTTATGCATCGATACTTTTTATTTTAAACTTTACACGAAAGGGGGTGTGAACCTTGGCTACATCGGATTTAAGCAGTCATATTACTCAAATGCTTCATGAAAAACAGATTCATACAATTCGGGTGACTTTTCATGATCCTTCAAATATCCAGCGTGCGCGTTATGTCCCTACAAGGTATTTCCTGGAACAGGTGATGCAAGGTTCTTTATCCTATCCTTCAGCCATGTTCTCGATGGATACTTCTGCCAAGCTGCTGCCGGAAGCAGGAGAGGGCTTTGATGGTGGATATCCAAGCTGGGTGTTAAAACCCGATCTGGCGACCTTTGGAATCCTGCCGACGTCGCCTGGGATGGCTCATGTTATTTCCGATATATTTTTACCCGATGGTCAACCCGTACCCATTTCGCCCCGTCACATCTTACGGCGAGTTTTAAATAATTTTGCTCAGGATGGCTATCGAGTTTATGGTGCCTTTGAGTATGAATTCTATGTTTTTCGGGCGGATGGACAACGTACAGATTTTCAATCTTTAGAACCGGTATGGACCGGATTGCAATGTTTTTCCGAGGTTACACAGGCGAAAGTAGAAGATATCATTACTTCCGTTCTGTTTGCCTTAACAGAAATGGGCGCGGGACCGGAAGTTGCCAATACGGAATATGGGTCGGGGCAATTTGAAGTGACGAATTCGCCATTTTGGGGTTTAGAAATTGCCGACATGGCTTTCTACTATCGAACGATTATTAAAGAAATTCTTGAACACAAGGGGTATAAGGCCACATTTATGAGTAAGCCTGTCACCTCGGCGAGTGGAAGTGGGGCACATACCCATCTCTCCTTGTTTGATAAGAATGGCCACAATGTTTTTTTTGACCTGCATCAACCGGATGGTTTATCGAAGCTTTGCCGCTGGTTTATTGGTGGACAGATCAAGCATGCCAAGGCTTTATGCGCTTTGTGCAATCCGACCATCAATAGCTATAAACGGCTGCAACCCTATACGTTTGCTCCTACAACGGTGACCTGGGGCTACGAACACCGAGGAGCGATGCTCCGCATTCCTCAACAGCGGGGAGAAAACACCCGCTTGGAAAACCGCTTGCCTGGCGCGGATACCAATCCGTATATTTCTTTGGCAGCCATGCTGGCTGCCGGTTTAGATGGTATTAGACAACACATTGAACCGCCTCCCGCATTGGCTAGGCAAGACGCCTATGCTCGGGAATTTCCGCGTTTGCCGCGCTCAATGCCCCAAGCCTTAGCCGCTTTGGAGGACGATGATTTCTTTCGGGAGACATTGGGTGAAGAGTATATTCGTTACTACATCTTGATGCGTCGGACGGAATGGGAAAGGTATGAGGCTGCAGTCACCGACTGGGAGTATAAAGAGTATCTTGATCTTTATTAAACAAGTAATATTTTGGCATTTCGGCTTCACTCTTGAGTTTGGCCCTCGCTCTAAGGGTGAAATGCGAGATGACCAATTTAAGTTATCATAAAATATTTAAACGTTTATTTTGGGAGAATACACCGGAATTACCGGGGATTCGGAGAGGAGTTTGAAATGTATCGTATTAAACGCAATCAAATTATCTATGCTATGTCAGCATTGAACCAACCTGTACAACGGGTGGAAGATGGAGCAACCGTCCTTTTTGAGACTTGTGACTGCTTTGAAAATCAGATCAAGTCGACTGATACGGATTTTGAGACCCTTGATTGGAATAGGATTAATCCCGCTACCGGTCCGGTTTATGTTCAAGGGGCCCAACCGGGTGATATTTTGAAGGTTACAATCGAGAAAATCGGCATAGCCGATCATGGTGTCATGATGACTGGGCCTGATGTAGGGATGATTGGAGACAGGCTAACCCAAAATGCGATTCGTCTTATCCCCATTCGGGACAGTAAGGCAGTATATGAAGGAAAGGTTGAACTCCCTCTTAAACCAATGATTGGGGTTATCGGAACGGCTCCTGCAGGTGATCCCGTATCCTGCGGCACACCCGGTGAACATGGCGGGAATATGGATTGCACGATAATCGGAGAAGGCACCACACTTTATTTGCCGGTTAATGTTCCAGGGGCCTTGTTAGCGATGGGCGATTTGCATGCTGTGATGGGCGATGGGGAAGTTTCAGTCTGTGGGTTGGAAGTCCAAGGTGAGGTTACGGTCACCGTTTCAGTGCTCAAAGACTGTCAACTGCCATTGCCTTTAGCTAAAACCGCTTTTTCTGTGTACGTGATCGCGTCAGCAAATACGCTGGATGAAGCGGTTTTGGATGCTACTCGTAATCTCGTGGATCTACTGACAACGATGACTCATGGCACGTTCAACGAATATGATGCGATCAATTTGCTTAGCCTTGCGGGTAATTTGCAAGTTTGCCAGGTCGTTGACCCGCTGAAGACGGTTCGTTTCGAGCTTAATTTACACTATTTAAAACAGTTGGGAATCACTCTCGAATGAGGGTATGAGTCCTTCGGTAATATGTCAAGACCTTAAAAATTTCGGTCAATCTTTTCAGGATGCTAGTTAACCTAAAAAAGGCAATAAAAAACCTACCCATTTCCAAAATATAGTGGAAATAAGTTGCAAAAATGGGATTTGTG